>NZ_AP019309.1:2400000-3000000 GCF_003925875.1 Intestinibaculum porci
TTTGAGAACTTCTCTATCAGGTCTAAAATATTCGAAATATATTATTATGCAGTTCTTCGACTCATTCGTATTGTTTGAATTATGCGTAAAACAATCAAACTACCCGTAAACAAAAAATAAAAGAATTGCGCATTTGGATAATGACCATAAATTTTTATATTAAAATAAACATATTCAACAAGGATAATCACTTTAAAGAAAAAATAAAAAGGCACAACTCTTGCTAAACGATAAGGCAGATACATAAAAAGCATACATTTACAAACCGATATAATTATTGCCCACGTAATAGCATCACCTTGCAGCTTATGAAAGAGTAGCATTCCCATTACTGATAAGGTTATAATAATAAAATCTAGTAACAGTTCCTGCATTGTATACATAGAATCAA
Organism: Intestinibaculum porci; assembly: GCF_003925875.1. Taxonomy (GTDB): domain Bacteria; phylum Bacillota_I; class Bacilli_A; order Erysipelotrichales; family Coprobacillaceae; genus Intestinibaculum; species Intestinibaculum porci. The sequence goes on from NZ_AP019309.1 coordinate 2,400,392, forward strand.
ATATCCTAAGTTTTTTCTTTTCCATACAATCATCTCCCTTAATAATACTATATCATTTCTCATCTTTTACTTTACAAGGGGGGTACAAAGAATGATTTCCCATTATCCGCACTTAAAGCAAAAGATACAAAAAATAATATCATTTTCAGTCTATCAAGAGGTTCATGAAAGGCTTTACAATCATGTATTTACGCAACATTTGTCAATGTTAGCTATATTGGCAGACTGAGGCAATCAGTTGATATAGCACTTAATCGGTGCCACCATAACGCACAGGATACCATTCTAAGCTTTAATATACTCATTTTAGCTGATGCAATAAGCTTCATATAATAAGCTTAAAAGAACCGTTCATGCATACGACTGGACACATGTACGTAGAAAATTCGAAGATGTAGTGAATGAATACAATAAATGCAGACAAACATTGCTATATATATTCTATACTAAGAACAACTGTGATGACTCATTTGGATACCGGAAAGGTATATGACTCACCTCATCAGTAAGCTTCCTCTTATTAATATTGATGATGAAAATCAGATAGAAGAACTAATGCTCAAGTCAGGAGGATCACTGCCAAAGAATCTGAAAAAATGACCCTAAAAGATGTTTTCATAATGTAACAAAATAAAGATATACAAGAGAACAAATATAGGTAGTAATTGCGACAAATAAAATGGAGATGTATAAATAGTATACATCTCCGATAATCTAAAGTTTGGTGGGGTCTGAGCAGGCTCCACCATTTTGTGTGGTTTTTGGTTTTTAAATATTTCTTGTTCTTTTCACTTTCGTGGGGTTCTGATACGTTCTAAACTATGTTATTATCCATATACAGAACTTAAAAATCTACAGAAAGAAAAAAAGATGAAGAACTCTCCGACCAAAGTTTGTTCTTCATCTGTCCAACAAGACAAGAAGATAATATCGCATTACAAGCAAGAAATCAATACGATTGATGAAGAAACTTTCCTAAATGACTTTAATAAATACTATGACACTGACCAGATCCTTGATCAGCTTAGAAGCAAGTGGCGCAATTACAAGTGCTACGTTCATGGCTATGTCCATCGCAGTGTTATTATTAATGGTGCTAAATACACCCTAAAACTTTTACGCGTCAAGAAAATCAACAGAGATAATCCTGATGATCATGAGACGCACGTTGTCCTTCCAAGCTTCCTGTTACCTTATATGCAGAACTGTGTCCAGGATATCATTCATGTCTGCATAGAACTTAATATCCTCAATAATGATGAAGTCAGTGATCAGTCTGACAATACGGCTAATGAGTCTCTGGCGAGCAGAATCATCAACTATGTGCCGCCCTGCAGTTCATCCTTTTTCAGCTACATCAAAGCAAAGCTCAAGGGCCGCATCATCTGCTCAGTAAAAGATCTCTTTAGGATTTTCAGTCGAGTGCCTTTAAATGTAAGCCTTTCCATTAAGAGGCTGATTTTTTTGATATAACTTTCCACACGAGCTATGTATTTTGTGCCCTTCGTTCTTTCCTATAATGAAGCTGCATTGATGAAAGGAGTGCATAATTTACAATGCCTAAAGATAAAAACTTAATAATCAGTAACAAGAACGCCGGGAGCAGCTCTGATGCTGTTTCCGATAGCACCGTTAAAGCTTTTTCATTCAATGATGATGTGCTAAAGCTTTTCAACATCAAGGAATCCCAGGTTGAAGAGTTTAAAATATCCAGTGAAAAAGATGAGCTTCATGTTCAGATAACGCTCAACAGAGGCGACTGCAGCTGTCCTATGTGCCGATCCGAAGAGATCAGGGTTAAGGGATACAAAATCAAGAAGGTCCGCCATTCCGTCCTCGCTCATGCGCCATGCATAATTGATTACAAACAGCGAAGATTCGAATGCAAGAACTGCGGTAAGACGTTCAATGAGGAAAACCCCTTCATCTTTCCTGGTGAAAAAGTCTCTGTCACGACCGTGTTTCTGGTTTTGAAGGACTTGCGTGATCCCAACGAAACGTTCACATCGGTCGCCAACAGATATTTTCTAAGCCCCACCACCGTTCAGAGAATCTTTGATGCGCATGTCAACATTCCCAGAAAAAAACTTACTAAATATTTGGTAATGGATGAGTTATGGGAAGCTAGACATAACTCATCTTATGGAGAAAAAGTATTATGGGAAGTCGTTTTTAATTATGACCAAGTGCTAGTCTTTTTTCATTCCGGACTTCCCATAATTATTTAAGCTTATCGAATCATTTTATTAAGCCATTCTTCCAAGTTGTCTTTTTCGTCTTCATTGAATTCCTCTTCTTCAATAAGATTTTGTGCAGCTTCTTCAAGGTGCTTTCTTTTGATTTCTGGATTTGTTTTAGAATAGATCTCAGTTGTAGTAACTGATGCATGACCAAGAAGATCTCTTATATAAATTAAGTTGACGCCATTTTCAAGTAGATGTGTTGCTTTAGAATGGCGAAGTGAATGTGGTGAAATCCTTTCAGGGAAAAGGCTCGGATTCATTTGCTTAGCTCTCTGAAAGCATTTATTGACAATATAAGCGACACCTTTGCGTGAAAGCTGTTCTCCATGTATATTCATAAATAAAAAATCTTCTGCATCAATTCCATATAGATCAGTATATCTTTTAATAATCCTGACTACGCTTGCATCGATGGGAACTATTCTTGATTTATTTCCCTTGCCGTGTAATATTAATGTATGTGGTGCTTTAAGCTTGATTTCACTTCTTCTGATGGCAGTCAGTTCTGAAACTCTTGCACCACTTTCGTATAAAAGAAGAATAATGCATAGGTCCCTTAAATCACCGGGATCATTTTGATCAAATGTAGAGAATAAGAATTCAGTTGCTTCAACTGTTAAATAGTTCATTGGCTTGCTTTCAAATTTCTTCATTTTGATTTTTGAGACTGTACTGCATGTATTAACATATTCAGGCGCTTCATAGCTTACGTAAGCCATAAATGATTTGATAGCTGCCAGCCTGTTGTTTCTGGTGTTCGCTGAAACACCTTTTTCATTTTCAAGATAATCAAGGAAACTGATGATACTGGCATATCCGAGCATTTCTATCGTTATTTTAGAAGGATTTATATTTTCTTTTTCCTTCATGTAATCAAACAATTCCTTAAAAGCATAACTATAGTTAGTGACCGTATTACTGCTGAAGCCCCTCTGCTTAGGCAGATAAACCATCAGAAACTTGCTTAACAGTTTTGGAAAGTCATTCTTAAATGTCTTTTTCTTCATTGTCATTTCCTAACCCCTTTTCATAAATATAGTGACCGGCATTAACGATTTCATCATAATGCTCTTTGGTTAACCTTAAATATTTCTCAGTGCTTTCAATTCCCTTATGTCCAAGCATGGTGCTAAGATAAGGAAGCGCACAGTAGGGATCCCAGCCAAGCTCAATCATATGGCTAAGCATAGCGCATGCAGAACTATGACGAATGTCATGAATACGTATTTTGTACTTTCCATTCCATATATTTATGCCTGCCTTTGGCAGTATGGTTCTTTGAAATAGTATGCAAACTTGCTGTGATCTTTTCCTTTTCCCTGTTTTTCCTGCTCTTGGAGCTGGAAAGAAATAATCATCTGGATCGCCATCTATATTTCCACCTTTAAGAAGCCATTTTCTAAGTGATTCATTAAAAGGAATTAGTCGAGTAACGTTGTTCTTAGCATTATTTACTTTGATAACGTTACTTGTAAAATCTACATCCTTCACCTTAAGATCAAGCGTTTCTCCAACCCTCATCGCTGTAGCATACAGGAGTCTGAGCTCTGTTTGATAGAAATGATACATCATATTTTCTGAAGCGAGGATATCGATAGCCTTGAAAATACTTTGCATTTCCTGTTTTGAGAATATATATGGAACGAAATCTGTAGTATTTTTAATATGCTTTTCAGGATAGACATAAACATTTTCATATCCCATATTCTTCATATATAGACCGACCTGTCGTATACGTGATTCACAGTTATGGATAGTGGACGGGGCCTTGCCTTCGTTTTGATGAATATATCCCTTAGCCATTTCACGTGTGAGTATGGGCGCATTAAGATCGTATGTTTCAAGATAATTATTCAGTTTTAATAGTCCTGCAATAATGGTGTAATCGAACGCAAATCCGAGTGACCTTTTATATTCTACATAGCCAACAAATACCTCTCGGAAAACGCCATGAAAGTTTTCAATCGTGATACTCATTGGGAACCTCCAGGCAGAGACAGCGCAGTGTTTCCACATCAATAGAAAGATATCTGCTTGTTGTATTAAGATTTTTATGGCCTAGAATACCTGTGATAACAGGCATTGGTGTGTTTTTATTTAGTAAATTGGTTGCAAGTGAATGGCGCAGGGCATGCGCTCCATTCTTTCTCTCGCCAATCTCCACATCAGATTTTTTAAAGTAATACTTAACAAGGGCTGTAAGTTCTGAACGGCAATATGTGGTCCCGGTGTCTGGGTTAATAAATACATACTCATTATAATCTTTCAGGCTCTTTGGTCTTATATCTCTTAGGTATGCAATTAGCAGATATCGAACTTCTTTTGATATGGGAACGCTGACTCTGCAGGCTGTCTTTATCTGTGGCTTTTCAATAAGATTCTTATCCCATTTAATGTCACTTAGCTTCAGCTGAAGAATATCGCTAGCTCTTAGACCTGTCTGAGCAGCCAGCATAATCATAGTTTTTGTCCGTAAGTAGTTTTGACTATTCGGTTTGATTTCACTCAACATCATTTTGATTTCTTTTTCTGTATAATAGGAAGGGAGCGTCGATCGCCTATTCGTAAAGATAACTGGAAAAAGTCTACGTCCATCAACAGTTGCTAGATCATTTTTATGGAGAATATCGAAGAAATTTCTCAATGTAAAAGCAACCATACTTTTCGTTTGTGATCTGTAAGGAAGCTGATTAATAAATTTGAATACAATAGAAAGGTCAAAATCATGAAAATCATTTACATCATTATCAAATACATAGCTTAGAAAGGGTTGTACGTGATTACACTTATGTTTAATCGTAGCTTCTACCAAATCAGGCTTCTGATTATCTCTAAATATCTTCAGATAATAATTCACAAATTCACTTTTATCCATTACTCATTACCTCCCACAAAAGGACATACTGCATCTTAATCTGTACTTTCAATTTAGCTGATGCAGTCATACTAATACTCGTCATTTTATATACCTCCTCTCGCTTTAAATGACAAAATCATTATATAACAGACATAATCATGAATCGTGTCCTGTCTTATTTATAAAGCAAAATATGAAGCTATAATCGAATATATTTGAAATGTATCCAAATAATATTCATGTCACATATTCGTAGTGAATCATATGTTTTAAAGAAAATATTCGCTCTTTCAGGATATTGTAAATAATGTTTATTGAATTGTTTGGATTACTAAAAAATGCACGAATAAAGTAGCTGAAGACAGATTCACCTAAATACTTTTTATAAAGTATCAGGTAACGTAAATAGTCTTTCTTCCATCTATACATGGTCGAACGTGGAATATTAAACTTAGTAGATATACTACAGGCTGTCTTATCATTCTTATGATTATCCCAGTATATCAAAACAGATAAAATGAACTGAATGGAATACTGGTGTTTAAACATGATAAAAAAGGCAGGAAGAAGCGAATGATAGCTGTTTGTATTCACGCTGTACATGAGCGGTATTTCAATTGTACTTATATTCATTTGCCCGTTATAAAATGTGATAAGATATCTAAAATATTTTCTTTTTGTAAGTTTACATGGTATCTTTTTTGGCTTCTTTCTGCTCTTGTAAGAATGATGATCATAACAGCAGGACTGAGAGGATAATTCATTTATAAAACTGCAGAAATCTTCAAAATCGATATCAAAGATCGATCTTCCTTCATAAAGTCTTTTTCTCAAAAAGGTGTTGAAAAAAGCAAACACTGATAGTAACATGGTGCACGTGGGGAATCTTCAAAGTAAGCGACCAAACTTATAGCTTTGAAGATCCTTTCCTTTCTGTATCTTTGCATGAGATAATTTTATCATAATTACATCAGTCACGAAATATAAGTTATCTGAATGGTCACTTTTTGCCTCAGATAACTTTTTAATTTGAGTATACAGTACATAAATGTGATTCCAAAGATAAAATATTATGGGAAGTCCGGAATGAAAAAAGACCAGCACTTGGTCATAATTAAAAACGACTTCCCATAATACTTTTTCTCCATAAGATGAGACCTATAGTTTTCACTCTTCTCAAGGGGATTATGTATATGTCCTTATGGATTTTGAGACACTAGCAATCATTGATATCCTTCCCACAAGAAAAAAGGATGATCTTCAGAACTACTTTTCTAAGATTCCTAAGGATGAAAGAGATCAGGTGCGCATGACCAGCTCGGACATGTGGGAAACCTACCGTTCTGTATCAAAGCAGTTCTTCCCCAACAGCAAGCACGTAGTTGATACATTTCATCTTAAGGCTGAACTTTCTAGAAAGCTGCAGGATGTACGTATCCGTGTTATGAAAGACAATTACGTCAAGAAAAAGAAGCCTGAGGAAATCAAAGCGATGTCGCCTCAGGAACAGGAAGAATATGAACAGAAGATCACTAACTACTATCTTCTGAAAAAATTCAAATGGATGTTCTACAAACGTCCTGATGACAAATGTTTTGATCCCAATAACGAAAAGAAATACAACAAAGTATTTAAACGTTACCTTAATTACTATGAAATCTACTATATGATTCTCGATATAGATGATGAGTTAAGAGAAGCTGTCGCGCTGCAGGAATGCCTATATGCTTTTTTTAGAAAAAATGACCTGAAGACAGCCGCCAAGGCTCTTAAGGAGCTTATTACCAATTTCCACGCCTCACAGGTGAAGGAAATAAATGATTTCGCTAATACACTTGCCAACTGGAAGCAGGAAATTCTCAACTACTTTGAGCCTGTTCAGATCGGCGAAGAATTTATCATTGATGACGATCTCAATAACGCTGAGACCGAACTGATTAAGAATTTTATCGCTAAGAACCGTCAGAAGAAAACCAGACGCATGAATTCGAGCGTAATAGAGAATCGTAACCGCATTATACAATCGATAAAGTGCTGCGCTAATGGTTATTCCAACTGGTCAAGATTCCGCAACAGAGTTCTTTACTGTCTTGGCATGGATACATCTTTCTTCTTGGAGCCGCAGCCAATCAGCAGAGACAGAATTAACGACAAAGGTTCCAGAAGCAAGCGATAAAACCTTATATAAGTCTTATATAACGCCTATATAGCCATTATATATGAAAGGAAGCAAAGAAAATGAAAAAGAAAAAAAGAAAAATGGTTTCCTTCTCTCTTGATCCCGAAGTCTACGAAAGACTTCACCAGTATGCATTTGAACAGCACCAGTCGATGTCATCAGCACTGACATCCTGGATCATGAATGCGAAAGTCAAATATGACGTAAGCTGGAGGCAGGAATCACTATTCGATCATGAACCAGATGAATAACAGCCATCTGCGGAGAAGCTTTATGCCTCTCCGCTTTATTTTATAAACAGAAAGGACATAAATATTATGAGCAAACACACCTACTCAAAAGATCTTAAAAACTATGGAGAATACAGAAAGGAATATGATGCCTGCGATAGACTGGAACCCAGCTGTGCTCCTGATAATAATGTTTATTACGACGACGAGGACACCCGTCATTATCTTGATGAACTCGATAGGTTTCTTGATAAGGAAACATCCATTGAGCTTATGAATGATGAGGAACAGCACTGTATTGACTGGATACGCAGCGGCCATAGCTTCTATGCCAATGAATTTAATATGAAAGACAACAACGGCCGTCCTATGAACATAGCTGAAGCCACATTCATGCAGAGACTCATCATTGAAGCCTATAAAAACGGCTTTAGAAATAACTACTTCGAAGCTGATTACACTAATATTCAAAAAAGAGATCCTCATACAGACGAACTGACTGAAGAGGATCAAAGCTACATGGTTATTGATTTCTATGATTTCGAGAAGTACAAGAAGGATCACCCAGTCACTCCGCGTGAGGAAGGAGCATGCATTAAATGGATTAATGATGGCCACTGGTTCTTTACCAATCCGCTTTATAAACTGGATGGCATGTTCTTCCTGTATTCAGCCAGCTTTCTGGAGGCCTACCGGTTTTATAATCAGGCAGTTGAGCGATATAAAAAGCGCCTGGCTTATCACCAGGCACACCTGTAAAAGTAAATAGCGAAGACCCATCAGCCAGATTTCTCAGACTGTGAGTCTTCGCTAACAATACGCTCAGTATAGTGGGAGTTTTATTTACTCCAAAGGCCTATAAGTTTTCGTGGGGAGGTGCAAACCCTACGGTTTGAAAAACCCCAAAAAACTGGATAGCCTACGCTACTTTAAAGCGCCACATCTCCAAATATGCTCCGCAGGATTATGGGGTTAAGCCAAATCAATCTTATAAATTTGGTTAGTTATGTCTCATCCTATCAAATCCTGTAGAACTAATTTTATTTTTTAGTGATTGTGACACTAGCAGCACCATTTGCGATTGTTAACGTACCACTTACATTGTCATCGTCTGAAACTAACGTTAATGTTGGCTTATCTGCAAAGATTGTTGCATTATGAGTATTAGTTGTATAATTATAATTATCATACAAGAAATATCTATCATTTGTGTCGTTATCATAATAATTACCTGAAGCCGCTGTATTCAAACCGCTCTGATCATTTACTGCTACATTGTACTGAACACCATCAAGTTTATAGTTCATTGTGTCAGCAGTTGTCTGAGATGCATAGAAGTTATCTGATGCATTTCTAGAAACAGTAACATCATAATTGTCACCATTGATTAATGCATAATCATACTGACCATTAGTATTTGCATACGCGCTAATGCTTGAATCAAACTTCGTGTTATAATCATTATCAATTGCACTTACAATAGCGCCCTGAACCCCTTTACCATTAGAATCAGTTACAGTCCCTTTTACAAGTTTTGCATCTGCAACATTGAATGAAACTGGAACATCAACACTAATTACATTGCCAGCTTTATCTTTCTTAGATACACGAACTGTTACTGTTCTTGAACCAGAAAGTTTACCTGAAATATAACCATCGTCAGATAATGTTAAACCTTCTGTATTGCTATTAACGAATTCATAATGTGTTTCTTCATAAGATACCCATTTTTCTTCATCTTTTTCACCGTATACTCTATTATATGAATATTCTAAGTTAGAGTATTCGACTTTATAACCATCATTTAATTCATATTCAGGTAACTGTTTACCATCCTCATCATAGATGTACTCACCAAATGCATCTTTTGCATAAATGATATTGCCACTTTCATCTTTTTTGACAATCTTATTACCCTGATCGTCTAATTTATACGCTTTGTCAGCTTCATCACCATAAACTACATCATAAGCATCTTCCTGTGTCTGATCAGATGTATCCTTCTGATCTGTTGTTGTCGTCTGATCAGATGTATCCTTTTGATCTGTTGTTGTAGTCTGATCAGATGTATCCTTCTGATCTTCTGTTGTATCTTTTGGAGCTTCTTTCTTCTTAGAAACAATAACATCTTCTTTATAGCCTAAGATGTTGCCATAATCAGTCACTTTGTTGCCAGTCTTTTCATAATGACCTTCTTCATATGTCTGACCGCCTGCCACATTAATTTTAGCATTTACATAAGTTACTAAACTATCATCAGCTAAGTTATCATATGTACCATTAGTATCTACTGTAGGTACAAAATAGCCTGAATCAGAAGAGTAATTGAATGTTGCATATGCATTAACATGATCTTCATCATAGTATTTCAAATAGGTTACTTTAGTAAATGTATTACCATAAACATCAGTTTCTCTAACTGTTACTTCCTGATCACTTTGAGTTGTTGGAACGCCATAAACGTAAACGCCATCTTTATTAGGATCCTGTTTTAAGCCTGCAGGTAAACCAACAATTGAATAAGTATCTGCCGGATCAGTTGATAAAGATGCCTGGAAATCAAGTCTTGTACCTCTCTTTACAAACATTGTATTTGTGTCAGTACGAGTAATTTTACCTTTTCTAAATAATGTTTCAATCGTTACAGGAGCTGAATTGTTTTCTAATCCAGTAACAGTTAAACGCACATTATGATCAGCAGCGTCATTACCAACGGCTGATTCTTTCTTCAATGTCACACTATAGTTTACATTATCAGTTGTTGTCATTGATTTAATCTTTAAAGTTTTACGATAATTTGCAGCTTCCGTTGTCTTTGCTTCTAATTTTACATTATCAGTTGTTAAAGCCTGAGCTTTTGTTAATGTAAAGGTTACAGTACGCGGATCTTTAACCTGTAGTGAAGCGACAGTTGTTGGAACAACAGCGGGTGCTGGAGTTGGAGTTGGTGTTGGTGTTACTGTTTTCTTCTTAGCAGCAGCCTTCACTGTGATCTTAGCAGTTGCTTTTTTACCTGAACCATCTGCAGCCGTAGCTGTGATCTTAGCTGTCCCTTTCTTCTTTGCAGTTACTTTACCTGCTGAAGAAACAGTAGCGATCTTCTTATTTGAAGTCTTCCATAATACTTTCTTATAAGAAGCTTTCTTAGGTGTAACAGTAGCTTTTAATTTTAATGTCTTCTTAACTGTTAATGTTGCTTTAGTCTTGTTTAATTTAATCTTAGTAACTGGTGTACCAACAATAACTTGAATTGCAACTTTCTTCTTCTTGTTAGCTTTTGCATATGCTGTAACGGTAGCTTTACCTTTTTTCTTAGCCTTTACAACACCTTTCTTAGAAACTGTTACAATTTTCTTATTGCTTGATTTGTAAGCTAAGGCTTTAGAAATTTTACCTTTCTTTGTAACTTTGAATTTTAATGTTTTCTTTTTACCTTTTTTCAAAGTTAATGTTGATGATGGCAGATTAGTTACAGCCACCTTTGTAATCGACCCTTTCTTAGCTTTAGCGCTTACAGGTACGCTCAATACCATAGCAGTCACTGCTGCTGATGCGAAAAATGTTTTGAAATTGTGTGTTTCCATAGTTTTCATACTCCCTTCTCACTTGAGAAATATTTCATTTCTTTTTTCTAATCTAATTTTACTCCCATATTTTCACACATTCAACCAAAATAACACATTTTCGAAAAAATAGCGGATATTCTCCTAATCTACTCTTCTTTAAGCTCGGGGATTTTACAGTTAGACAACCTAATATCTCAAATTATGCGCTTGAAAAAAGCGTTTTTTTGTCAACTTTTGTTAATTTTAGACTCGTAATATTCCGTAATGTATGTTATAATGATATGGGAGGGCTTCCATATGGCTAAACGTTTAAAATCAACCAAATCTAAAAACTCTGAATCATTCTATATTATCGACGACTTCTATGATCCTAACACTAGAAAAAAATCAACCTTCGTTGTTGAAAAACTGGGCAATATCAGGACTCTCATGGACAAGTATCATACCGATTCCCGTGATGAGGTCATGAAGCAGCTTAAGCTTTATCTTGATGAACTCAGACAAAAAGACAGTGAGGACAAGGCAGATGTTAAGCTGATTCTTAGTCAGGATGACCTAATAGAAAAAGACAAGGAAAATCTCTTTAATATCGGCTATATGTACATCAGAAACATACTGTGTTCTTTGGGCATTAAGGATATCTGCAATGAGATATCAGACCAGTACAAGTTTCAGTATAATTTAGCGAGCATTATTAATGATCTTGTTTCTGCCAGGGTTATTTATCCCTCATCAAAGCTGTCTACGTATAAGTCATGCAGTAAGTTTTTTGATTTGTCTGATTATGAACTGGCGGATGTTTACCGTTCCCTCAAGGTTCTCTCTGAGCAAAGATACTTCATTGAAAAAATGCTTTACAAAAACAGTTCACAGCTTTTCAAGAAGAACACAGCGGTTCTCTACTATGACTGCACAAATTTCTATTTTGAGATTGAAGAAGAGGATGACTACAGAAAATACGGAAAAAGCAAGGAAAACAGACCTAATCCTATTGTTCAGTATGGTCTGTTTATGGATGCTGATGGTCTCCCTTTAGCTGATTATGTCTTTCAGGGCAATATGAATGAGCAAAAATCCATGAGAGAGTTAGAGGCTATTGTTGAAAGGGACTTTGCAGTTTCAAAGTTTGTTGTCTGTGCTGATGCAGGTCTCAACGGCTGGGAAAACAAGGTATATAATGACATGAAGAAAAACGGTGCCTATATTGTCACCCAGCCAATCAAGAAAATGTCAAAAGTCATGAAGGAATGGGCAATATCTCCAGAAGGATGGAAGCTTGAGGGGTATGCCGGAACTTTTAATCTTAATGACCTGGCTGATAAGGAAACCATTGAAATTGAGGGTGTAAAAAGAAAAATAAAGGATCTTGTTTTCTACAAGAACCGATGGGAAAAAAGAACTAAGAAATCCGAGTCATCGGGCGGCAAGTACACCCTTGAAGAAAACTACATAGTTACTTATTCAAGAAAATTTGCCAGCTATCAGAAACACATCAGAGAAAAGAAACTGGAAAGAGCCAGAAAGCTCCTTAATAACCCAGGAAAGCTCACAAAAACAAACCAGCGAGATCCCCGCTACTATATTTCTAAAGCATCAGTCACCAAGAATGGCGAGGTGGCTAATGAAACGGTTTATATGATTGATGAGGAAAAAATCGCTGAGGAAGAAAAGTATGATGGCTTCTATGCCGTTACCACTGATCTTGAAGACGATGATCTTTCATTGATTATTAGCGCAAACAAGCAGCGCTGGGAGATTGAAGAAAACTTTGAAATAATGAAAAGCGAACTAAAAACAAGACCTATGTATGTCACAAAAGAACATTCAATCAACGGTCATCTCCTAATATGCTTTATTGCCCTGCTGGTTTATCGCCTGCTTGAGAAAAAGTATATGAATGAGAAATATACATGTGCAGAATTATTTGATACACTCCGTGATCTTAACCTAACCTATATAAATGGAACAAACTATATTCCGTCCTTTAAAAGGACAGAAATTGTGGATGACCTGGCTGAAGTTTTTGGCTTTCAGCCCTCACGAAAAATAATTACTCAAAAATATTTAAAAAAATTTCAAAGAGTCGTTAATTCTAAAAAAAGTACGAAACTGATTTAAATAAAAGGAAGGCAAAATATGTTGAATACATCAATACATTTTGCCTTTATTAGCTTATTAACTGTAAAATATGGGAATTTTACTCCCATATTTTCACACATTCAACCAAAATAACACATTTTCGAAAAAATAGCGGATATTCTCCTAATCTACTCTTCTTTAAGCTCTACTTTTTGGTCAATAATAATCATCATCTCATGAGCGGAACGAAAATATTCTATTTTACCATCACTTAGCCATTCCACATTTCCTGCCCACGGTGAAGACGCATGTTCAAAATGAATGTAAAACATGTTTTCAATTTTTTTATCCATAATCTTGAATTCCCGGGTATAGTTTATAACTACACCTCATCTTCATGCCTTTTTAGGTGAAATTTTGGTACCCAATCACTGCCTCTTTTTGTGTATGAAAGTGGGCATGAAATATTAAACGCATTATAGATATCATTAGCTCTTTTTTGTGGCTCTTCAACTGAAGTGACTGTCTTGTAGACGAGGCACTTCTGATTTCTGAGTCCCATGAATATGCCTTCCTGGTTGGTTGCAGTTTTCTTTGTTTTCTTTTGGATATACACGTTAATGGTTGCCGCAATCATTGATAATAACAGGTGACCTCTTACTGCTTCTTCGCTATGAACGCGAAGTGGTGTCAGCTTAGATGATCCCTTGCTTAAATCAAAGTACTGCTCAACCAGCTGTCTAGTATAGTAGGCAGGAAGCACTTCTTCAATTGGGAATGGAAGACTTGAAATCAGTACAAAATATCCCATTGATTCAAGCTTTTTTTGGATCTGCATAGTTGACATTTCTTTGCTCTTATTCAGACACTTATGTATTTCATGATCTACCTGATCTAGATCATATCCTAGAAAAGCATAAGCCTTATGTCCATCACCAATGCTAACTTCGATCTGTTTGATATAGACGACTCTATCACTATATTTGACCATATTTCTTTCCTGCTTTAGTTCGGGACCGTATTTATTGATCAAATCACGATATAGTCTATATTTCTCAGGCAGTCTCATCAGGAAATCGATGTTAGCTCGATAAAGCTCATTAATATCCTCAAGGGTATAATAACCAGCATCACTAAGAATATAGTCTGTTTCAATATTGCCTAAATTATCAAGTACATTTACTGATCTGATCAGTGTATTCATATCAACGATATTGCCTGGAATAATTCTAAACATTAGGGGATAGCCTGTATCTCTCTGAAGTGTTGTAATCATTCTAGCCTCATTGGAAACCTTCCCATTGTGGTTACTGATTGCAGTTAATGGCATATGAATACTGTTAGGAAGCCCTGTGCTGTCAATGATTATAGCTTTATCAGACGAAATGTTTTCTTTGATCCACTTCATATGATTTTCAAAGAATTTAAGGACATTTTCTGATTTGCCAATTGATCTCATAAAGTCACTTATTCTCTGAGATGTGAGATTAGCCTTTGGATAAAGAATGCTTTCAAAGCTCCCTTCATACCAGGTATTGGCATGACAGTTAGCAGCGTTGGAAATGACATAGTAGGCAACCATTGCATATAAGGTATCTTTGTTTTTATAGCTGATTTCATCAATGACTTTGTCATATCCCATATGATGAATAAGCTGATCTACGAAGTAGGCATCGCCATAATCAAGAATAGTACGCTGTCTTTTGCGCTTATCAGGCTGAACATCAGATACATAGGATTCATCAGCTTCACCGAATTCACCAGTTTCAGGATCATAGGTAAACATGCCTCTTTCTTTATTGAAAAAGATATTGTTTTCCTTATCGATAACCTTGCCTAAATGTTTAGCACCTTGCTTAACGATCTTGCCGTTTTTGCGGACTGATTTGCCAGGGATTTTAGCATAAAGTGTTCCATTAATTGTCTGATAACTGAGCTTCATATTAGCACCTCTTTTGCATGAGTAGTTATAAATCTAATTCTTTATAACTACATTATACTATATCGTGCTAATTATTTCAATGTAAAAATTCAATTTATAGTGATGTTAACAACATAATTCTATATATTAATCCATCTAGAAATCAGTGTAGTTAAAAACTGTTCTAGGGAATTCAAGATAATTGTCCTTTCTAAATATAACTCCAAAAAAGGAAAGAACATTCTTTCCTTATTCAATCTTTGTAATTGTCCGCATGCTGCCAATTGTAGTGGCCTGCAGCTTAGGTAAAATTTGTGATTGATCAGAAACGAGCTTTCCTGAATCAATCAAGAATGTACCATAATCATAAACGTAATTGGCCAGAAGAGAAACTCTAATATTTCCAAGCCAGTAATGATTATTTTTCAGATAGTCCGTATCAACTTTTGAAGACGTATACGTGTAGAAATAATAGGAATGACTCACCCCCGTAGGGATATAAGTGAGTTTTGCTGAAGCAACGGCAATCACAGCATCACTATTATAACTAGAACCAGTATAACGACCAAATTAAAGAGAATAAAGTTTCGCTGAAACCTTGAAACTAGACGTAGTAGCTGAAGAAGCCATCTGCGTGATTTTAGATGTCGCTTCAGCTTTCATTTCTGAAAGAATATCACCACTAATTTTAGAAGCATTCGTAAAGCGTTCAGCTAAGCCTTTGACTTTGACAGTTTTTGATGTCGTATCAATTTTAAGTTTGAGTTCATCAACTAATACAGTGTTGTACTTGACGGTCACTTTAATGGTATCGCCATTGCTTAAGCCCGAAGACTTATCAAATGTATATGTAATTGATTTGTAAAAGAGATTTAAACGTGCATCACTTTCATCATATTGAAAATCATTACTGACCATTGAAGAGGCCGTATAATCACTACCACTAGTGCCACTAAAGCGAACACTGATATTCTTGGTTAAATCGACATGTGTCTTTTTAAAAAAGTTGACATAGATGATATAACTGGCTGTCGCAATAATAATCGCAACCACAACACTCATAATAATCTTTTTTCTCTTTTTGTCTTCTTGAGTAGGCAGTTCTGGAAGCCTTTGTCCGGTTTGAGAATCAAAACGAGGTGTATTTTGTTCCATAATAGAATTCCTTTCTAGGAAATCAGGTGCCTATAAAATTAAAGGCACCTTTTTCCATGAAATTGTTTTCTTACGTTTCATGAAAAGCCAAATAAAGATAACAAGACCTGAAATCCCCGCAGCAAGAATATATTTCATATAATTTGTAGAATCACCAGTTTATACTTTGTTTTGTACTCTTGATACTGGCATATGTGAATTAATAATAATCATATTTCCATGGTTATTTTGATCAACAGATACCGTATATCCTTTTGGTACGCTTACTTCTTTAACGCTATATGTAACCTTATTACCATTTTTCATCACTGGTAAATTTATCCATGTATATGTCCATTTTGATGTATCTGACAATTTGATAACATTTCCGTACTTTTGGCCATTAGCATAAAGCTGCACTTTCACTGTCACTGGTCTAAGACCATCCTGATTTTGCTGATCATCCCATTGTTTTGTTACTGTCGCACTTGTTGTTTTAGATGTTCGCGTATTGATGATATTGTAGCCATCAATACTTGTTGAATAACCTAACACTGAATTTTCGGTAACACTATAAATAATCTTTTGTCCATTATTATAAACAGGTAAGTTATTAAAACTATACGACCAGTTTGTTTTAGCTGAAACAACTACACTGCTTTGAATAATACCATCAGCCAGCAGATTGACTGTAACTGCATGAGGACGAACGCCGTCATGATTGTTTTGATTATCCCACTCTTTATGACCTTCAACACTTGTCGTTTCAGCTGCGTGTGTGTTAGTTATGACCACATTCCCCTGATTGCTTGTATCATAAGTTGCCGTATACCCTTCTGGAACATCTTCTTTAACAGTATCGGCAATGGTTTTACCATTCTTTTTAGCTGGCAAGTTTGTCCATGTATATGTCCACTTAGAATTCTGCGTAACATTGACAGCATCACCATACTTTTCATCATTAGCATAAAGCTGAACTTTTACCGAAGATGGACACTTTCCATCCTGATTATCGCTATCGTTCCATGTCTTAGTGACCGTTGCACTCGTTGTATCAGGTGTACGTTTATTAGTAATATTGTAACCATAAATTTCTGTTGTATAACCATTCACATTGTCTTCTGTTACTAGATAAGTATAAGGTTTACCATCAGCATCATACTTCTCTAAATTTGTGAAATTATATTTCCACTGTGTTTGTTCACTAACTTCCCTTAAGTCAATCTTCTCCCCATTACGCAATAAATTAACGGTGATTTTACTTGGACGAATACCATCCTGGTTATTAGCATCATTCCATGTCTTTTCACCAGAAACACATGTTTTCTCAGAACGTACATTTGTAATGGTAAAGCCATTAGAAACATCTCCAGTAACCGATGACGTATAACCTTCCATTTTTTCTTCTTCAACACTGTAAGTATAGTCTTTTCCTGTGCTATCAGTTTTACGTAAATCTTTAAATGTACCATGCCATCCAGTATTTGCATTTAATGTAATGTAGTCACCTGTGCGTGTTCCGTTTCTCAACAAATAAATTGTGGCTGATTTTCCAGTTTCACCTTTCCATATTTTCTTCACAGGAATACTCACTTTTTGTGGTGTATCCTCAATTGTAAGGGAAGTTTTACTATCTGCCACCACTGTAACAGTTTTTATAGTTGAATTCGGGGTATAACCTGCAGGTGCTTTTGTTTCTTTGACTTCATATTCCCCTGGACTTAACTTTTCTGAAATCGCTTGTCCTTCTGCATCAGTAGTAATCTCATATGTTTTCCCTGATGATTTATTGGTAATGACAAAGGTCGCTCCAGCTAATTTTTTATCATTATTTTCACTATCAACTTTGGAAATGATAATCTTAGAATTCAAATCACCGTCACCCGTTCCTGATGAAGATGCTTCTCTATAGGTTGCGTCATATTGCTTTTTCACATCATCCGCTTTGAGCGTCATTGTATTATCAATCGTCTTTCCTTTCACATATGTAGTTTCATATTGAAAGGTGTATTGTTTAGTTCCGACATTACCAAGTTTAATTGTCATGGTCCGATCATCATTTGAATATTCAACAGTATAAGCACTTTCTGGAACCGGCTTGTTTTTGAGTACATTTCCGCTTTCTCCAAATTCTACTTCTTCCAGCTTTAATGACCCTTTAATAAATCGGATTCCTGTTGTATCGCCATCTTTGGTGGTTAATGTATCTGTTATAACAGCATTTTGTAAATCTTTTTTCATCCAGTTAATACGTCCACTCCATAACGTTTCAGTATCACTTGATTCATTCATATCAGCCCATTTACTTAATATTTCATCTCTAAGTCCAACAGATTCCTTAATTGGAACATTAATCGTCTTTGTTTCTCCTTCCACTGTAACTGTAAATGAATTTGTCTCATTCTTTTTCACGTTATAAAAAGAGGCCGATAATTTTACTGTTCCCTTAATATTTGAACGATCATTTACATAATCTGTGAAGGTGACTTTAATTGTTCCCCCACCAGAAGTATTTGGTGAAACAACTGCCTTTGCCATAACACTTCCATTTGGGGCATAAAGATCAAAATTACAAGCTTCACTTGTTGTTGGAAATTTAAAATTGTTAGGCAGGGTTATTGTGAAATAATCCCCTTCTTTTAATGAATTACCATAAGCACTCGCATCCCAAGCGATTGCGAGCTGCACACGATTATAGCTATAAAAGCCATCTTCTGGTGTTTTACCGTCAGTTGTTGTTAAATTAAAGTCTGTGACTTTAATGTTAGTAAGTTCAGTAGCATCTTCAGCTTTGACAAATCCTGTATTGTCCATGAGAGCTAAGGCCAATACAAAAAGAATAGCTAAGCTATTAACGGAGATACGTTTTAAATTACTTCGCGTCATAAATATCCTCCATTTTCATGAAAGTTTCCACACAAAATTCATCTCCTTTCGAGTGTAAAAGGAAACTTTCATTATCACTTTCAGCTTATATCACATTATTAATGATCTCAAATTATTTTTTTAATTTCAAATAGGAGCTTTAACATATTTTCATATTTTAAAATTATTTTTATACGATTTCATAGGATCTTTTGCAATATTCTTGAACTATTATTGATTTTTCTATTATATTGTGACTCAAACTATTTATGGATATTTCTCCGCTTTTTTAAAATTGATATAACTTCTTATTCCTTTATTTAGTTCTTAAAAACGCAAAAAAAGAAGTGCATCAGTTGCACTTCTCTGGTAGTAGTACGTAGAAGTATGATTTGTGACTACCGTAGATATTATACAATAAAAATTATATAAATTTAATATATTATACTATTTTTTTAAATAAATCTTATTCAAATCCCATTGCTTATTCCAGTCAAAGCTACTGGTATAAACAGTCATAGTATCTTTCCAAGATTTAACAGTCCCTTTGGCAACACTCATTTCTGTCTTGCCATCTTTATTGAAATTAATATATTTCAAATAAGGATTAGCGTATTTAGTGGAATCTTTGGTATCAATGTACTTATAAACCGTATAAGCTGGTTTCTTTTTATTTTTTGTATCTAATAAGCCACAAGCTAAACCATTCTTGGCTTCTTCTGGATGATCATTTAAGCGATAATAGTTGAAGCTTTTCACAAATGGCATTTGTGCAACTTTATAATAAACCTGAGCTAAAGTGGCTGCTTGTTCGTTTAACCCTTGCGTAGTGCCTTTTGAGGAAGAAGCACCACTTTCAGTTAAATAAACACTGCGCTGTTTACCCTTATATAGGAGATCAGGCTGTGATAAATACTGATTCCATAATTCAAAGTTGGAGAAAGTAATCTGTGGTGATGTTTTATAGTTACCTGTTAAAGCTTTATAATTGACATCACTAGCAGCTAGATTACTTTTCGTATTCACTGTTCCATAACAGTGTGGTCCGATTGCCCAGTCATAGGCTCCTCTAGCATTAGTATAAGAAGCTAACCAGTTAACCATATCTTTAGGAGCTAAGGAAGCACCAGGACATTCTTTAAACATTTCGCCGGCACTCTTGGCCCAGTAATGCGTAAATGGAACAGCAACATTCACATCAGCTGCATATTTCTTAATAGCTAAGTTAGATAAACGTAAAGCACGAGAGTATTCTTCCATGAAGGTATTTAAATCATCACAATCATAGAAGTAATGCGTAAAGTCAATCTCATTAGAAATGACATATGTCGAAATTAATCCAGTCGCCGCTGACTGAGAATAACGATGAGCTAAGAATTCCATCATGGCAATATACTGATCTCTGCCAGTATCATTAGATGTATTCGTCCCCATTAAAATAGTACTCTTCGGCGAGTTATAACGTAATGACTGAGAGAATAAGTTCATATCATTATTTTTCCAGGCATTACATACAGCGATCACGTTCATACCTGCCTGACTAGATGCTTTTACAACGCTATCAATACTATCTACATTAGCTTTATTGAAATAATATGTTTTACCATTTACTTTCATTGAATAAGCATCGGCTGGATGCGTATTCGCATAAAGTAATGTTCCTAAATCTAGATTCATTGTAACTGAATTAGCACCTAAATCTTTCGCATAATTTAAGTTAGTACTGTTTTCATTAAATAAGCCTTTAATAGACTTTTGTTTTAAAGCTATATTCTGCTTTTCGGATGCAATATTTGTAGCATAGAATGGACCATACAATAATTTATTTTTTTGAATGACATAATACTTGTTATATAAACCATCATAACCATGCGTATTATATCTTTTGACTGTTAATGTTTCACTTTTACCACAGTTATAATCACCTACCAGAGTACCAGTAGACTTCACCTCTTTACTAATACCTCTGATGTGATCATCATTGCAATACTGATTGGCTCCATAAGCATAGACTTTCGCCTTTCCGCCACTGCCAATCCCCTTTAACTGTATGATAACCTGATCTTTTGAAACGGTAGCGGTGGCTTGTCCTAATTGCTTTAACGGTGTGGTGTTCACTTGTTTTTTATCCCTTGGATAAAAACAAGCCAAAGCAACGGCAATGACAATAACGACCCCTACGACTGCAAATACTTTCTTTTTCATAGTGTTCTCCTATCTTCATAAAATATCATTACTAGTATAAAAAAGCGGGGGATCTTATGTCAATCCCCCACCTGCACTATTTACGATAAATATTGGACCATTTCCATTTTTTATTCCAGTTGACTTTTGTTTTATAAACTCCCATAGCATCTTTCCATGATTTCAGTTTCTTTCCCGATACTTTGGTTTTGCCATTCTTATAGTAGCTTACATATTTCAGATATTTCTTAGTCTTACTATTAGATGATTTAGTATCAATAGCTTTATAAATATTGTAAACTGGCTTCTTTGATCCATTAGGCTTTAATAAGCCACATGTTAAACTATTTTTAGCTTCTTCTTCGTTATCCTGTAAACGATAATAGTTATAAGACTTGACAAACTTTAAGTTAGCCACCTTATAGTATGCCTGAATAAGGGAAGCAGCTTGTTCATTAAAACGTGCAGTAGCTTTCATATTTCCTGAAGAAGCACCACTTTCCGTCAGGTACACACTTCTTTGCTTTCCTTTATATTTTAATGCACTTGTAGATAAGTACTGATCTAAGATTTCAAAGTTGGTGAAGGTTAATTCTTTTGAGGTCTTATAGTTTCCATTGATCGCACCTGTTTTGGTATCATAGTAAGCCTGATTAGACTTCGTATTAATAACACCATATGGATGTGGTGCAATTGCCCAATCAAAAGCACCTCTGGCATTGGTATATTTAGCTAACCAGTCTAACATCTTTTTCGGTGCAAATGATGGACTTGGACATTCTTTATAAACCTGTCCGGCACTTTTTGCCCAGTAATGAGTGAATGGAACAGCGACGTTGGCATTTGACGCATATTTTTTGATTGCTAAGTTGGATAATCGTAATGAACGTGCATATTCTTCCATATATTTATTAAAGTTGCTTGTTGAATAGAAGTAATGCGTAAAGTCAATTTCATTACCAATCACATAAGTACTGATCTGACCTTGTGCTTTTGACTGTGAATATCTGTTAGCTAAGAATTCCACCATCGCAATATAATAATCTCGACCTTTTCCATTTGATGTATTCGTTCCCCATGTTGTTTTACTAGCAGATGAATTGTATCTCAATTCTGCCGGATAGTTTGCATTGCTTTCTACCCATGGAATTAATACAGCAATAACATTCATACCGCGACGATTAGCATCTTGAATTTTTTGATCATATTCATCCACAACACTTTTATTAAAATAATAAGTTTGACCATTACTTTCAAAGGAAATAGCATCACTTGGTGCAGTTCCTGAATCCTGAGAATAAATCAAATTTTGTAAACCTAAGTTATAAGTAATTGAAGTTGCTTTTAAATCACTAGCATAGGTTGCTTTTGACAAATCATCTTCAGTATAAATCCCTTTAATAGACTTCTGAGTGTATCCCACTTTACCATATTTTGCTGCTACACTCGTTGCATAAATAGGCCCTTTGACAATTTTATTGCCACTTAAGATATAGTACTTATTATAGAGATGATCTCTTCCATCATTTCCATAACGTTCCCAAGACAATGTCTGAGATTTTCCCTTTGTAATAGAGCCAAGGTCAACCCCTTTTTCTAATACATTTGTACTGATCCCACGCATTTTATCCCCATTAGGATATTCATTAGCATTGTACGCATAAAGGTGTCCACTAGATGTTGGCTTCGTCACTTTAATAGATATTATATCAGCGCCAGCACTAACACTTAAACCTGTGGTCGCTTTTGCTTTAGCGTAGCTTTGACTTGTACTTACGGTTGCCATCATACTCATAGAAAGTAATCCAGCTAAAATAATTTTTTTCTTCATGTTATTTTTTCCTCCATATTATTAGTATAAATGACCCTATTTTTTCATTCAAGAACTATCCCATATTATCTCAAAAATTTCAGTTTCAGGCGATCGATCAGACTTAGCAATAAAGGATTTTTAAACAGTGCTAAAACGATCATATAAACAATAACGCCTATGCCAAAAGTAGCTAATAATTGTAATAAGATATTATGAAATGCGGAATGAACAATTATCCCTGTAATTAAGATCAGCCCTGAACCACAAATTGATGAAATGAAAACATGATCATGGGTCAAGAAATCTTTGAGATGTAAATGATCTTTGAAGCTGTAATAAACACTGATCAAAAACATGATCATTTCCGCCATCAGCGTTGTCAGAGCAGCCCCATTATATCCCCATAAAGGAATCATGATGAAGTTAGAGCCGACATTGACTAAACAGCTGATCACAGTTGCCATGAGATATACATTATCTCGCTTATAGAGCAGAAGTACACCTGAAGAAAATAAGCAGGCAAGAGACGCAAATAATAATGCAACACTTAATATTGATAAAGGTATAGCCCCTTTACCGTACTCACTGCCACCTACGATTAACATAATCGGATGGGCAAGAATAAGCAGACCGCAAACAACCGGTAAAAGACAGGTTAAAAGGTAATCTAAAACCTTTTGGATCAAATGTTTATACTCATCCTGCAGCTGATGTCCTAAATAAAAGGATAAACGGGGAATTGCCACCATAATCACTGCGTTGATCACATTCTTGATCGTACTATAGATTTTACTTGCGAGTGAATATATTCCTACTGTCTTAGAATCTTTGAAATATCCTAAGATCGTAATATCTGAACTGATGTAAAGCACCATGGCAAGATTGACAAAGAATAATTTAAAGACTGGCTTCAAATGTTCTTTACATTGCGCTATGGGAACAAAATGAAGATGTACATAACGTTTGATATAAAAGATATTAAAGAGATTGCCACCAGCAGCAGCCATCACCATAATGAACGCATAGATAATATAATCATGAGGCGTTCTCACAAATATAAAGAGACAAGCTAAAGCGATGAGTTCAACCACAATATAGCGGACTGTCATATAGTAATAGTCTTCATAAATCTGGTTGATCCAGTCCGCTCCAATAGTCGTTAAGATGATAATCACTGACTGAACGAGAATAAGCATCCGATAATTTCGCAATTTCACACTGAAGACTAACAGAAATGCCATCACCATATACGAAATCACAGTTGCGATGACATTAACAGTGAACAGCTGTGAGGCAAAGGCATTGATCTTATCATGATCATCACGAAATCTCGGGCCTTCTCTTTGTGCGTAATTAGAAATACCAAGCATAGCAAGTAAAGCAAGATATTGAATAATACTATTCGCATAACTGACCTTGCCATAATGGGAAGCTCCTAATACTCTAGAAGCATATGGAATTGTAATCAAATGAATACCAATACTTATTACTGTTTTCATGATATTAAGTATCACATTCACTTTAATAGAACGAACCTTCTTCATTGATGTTTCCTCTTCAAAACAGGAGTTATCCTGTCATAGAATAACTCCTCCGTATTTTTCATTATCTTGTTGTAACTATCTTCTTCTGGCTATATCCATAATACTTCTTACCACCTACTTTATGATACGAAATAACATGTAGGATATATTTCTTTTTATGTTTTAATCCCGTAACAGTATAACTTCTTGATGATGTTGTTTTACGCTTTGAACCGTTGACATAGACTTCATAACCAGATGTTTTAGATGATTTACCCCAGGCAATTCTAATTGAATTTCTTTTAATGCGGGTAGCTCTTAAGCTTTTTACATTACCTGCTTTTTTACTTTTCAAATCTGAACGAATGACCTTATTCATGTTCCAAGCTTTATTCCAATTAAATGATGAAGTATAAATAGTCATTGCTTTTTTCCATGATGTAAAGTTCTTAAGAGAAGTTTTCCCGTTTTTCTTAAAAGATAAATATTTTAAATACTGATCTGCATATATTGAACCTTTATACGTATCAATGTACTTAAAGGCATTGTAAGATAGTTTCTTCTTTCCTTTTAAATCAATAAGCCCTAAACGTAAATCATGTTTTGCTTCTGATGGTTCATCTTTAAGACGATAATAGTTAAAAGCTTTGATAAAAGATAAATGAGCTACTTTATAATATCCCTGTGCTAAAGACATTGCCTGATGCTGACGAGATTTTTTAGTATCCGTAGAAGATGACATACCCGCTTCCGTTAAATACACAGAACGTAATTTACCTTGGTATTTTAATTGAGATTGAGAAAGATAAGCCTGTAAGATTTCCACATTACTGAAAGTAATGTACTTAGATGTCTTATAATTACCATTAATGCCTTTAGACATAACGTCTTTTTTAGCCATCTGACTAGACGTATTCCATACACCATAAATATGAGGTGCTAACCCCCAGTCATAGGCACCACGTGCATTTGTGTATTTTGCTAGCCAGTTAACCATATCATAAGGTTTTAAAGCACCGCCTTTGTTTTCTTTACCAAGCTTTTTCACATCACCTTTCCAGTAGTGGGTGAATGGGGCAACCACCTGAATCTGTGATGAATATTTCTTGACAGCAAGATTAGATAATCGTAAAGCACGTGAATATTCTTCCATAAATTTATTCAGGTTACCACAATCAAAGAAATAAGGTGTAAAATCCACTTCATTGCCAATAACATAAGTCTGAATAAGTCCTTGTTCTTTACTTTGAGAATATCTTTGAGCCAAAAATTCCATTGCGGCAATGTAATAATCTCTACCTACATCGTTTGATGTATTAGTCCCCATAAATGAACCTGAGTTACCTGCATCATATCTTAATGAAGAAGGAATATTATTCATACTTGCATGTGCAGAAACCAACACAATACCAATAACGTTCATATTTCTAGATGTTGCTCCCTGTACTAGAGAATCATAATGAGCCATTGCCTCTATATTAAAATAATACTTTTGGCCATTTGAAGTAAACTCAGTAGCACTATCCGGTGCTTTTCCATCAGCATAGAGCATACTGCTTAAATCAAAATTAATAGTAATTGATGAAACCCCTAAATCTTTCGCATACTTCATATTTGTGCTATTTTCATTAAATAGTCCTTTAATAGAAGATTGCTTAAATTTAATATTCTCTTCATTTTCAGGTGTGATTGATGTAGCATAGATCGGCCCTTTGATAATTTCATCATCTTGTACTAAATAGTATTTATCATAGAGACTATCACGCCCATTAGCATCATATCGATCTCTTGTAAATGTTTCGTTTGTCCCACAGTCATACTCACCAACTAAAGTACCAGTTGATTTAACATCTTTACTGATACCTCTGATTTTATCCGCTGTATAGTATTCATTAGCCCCGTAAGCATAGAGTTCAGCCGTGCCCTCATCACCGCAGTTATTCACTTGGATAGTAGTCTCTGTATCATCCACACTGACAGTGATCTTATTGCTTGCTGCTTTAATTGGTTTGATGCTCAGTAGAGAGAAAACCATCAGTAATGATAATACATACGCTATTTTCTTCTTCATAAAATTCTCCTTCATTATTTCAATAATTTAGACTTTAGTGCACTAATTACATAATCATAAATAGGATTATGTAAAATCTTAAGTATACAAGCATATACTACTACACTTACTATAACTGAAGCTATAATAATCAGTATTTGCGAAGAAATAAACATCTTCACGCTTAAACATGAGATTACAATTCCTAACGTTCCTAATACAGAGGAAAACACGACTCTTGTATTACCAAATATTTCTCTTTTATGTTTTTTGATATTAGGTATTTGTAATGAATAATAGGCAGTGATACCCATCATAATCATTTCCGCTAATAATGTTGTGAATGCAGCTCCATTATAGCCCATATAAGGAATTAATACGAAATTAAGAACGATATTTGTCATGGAACTGACAATCGTCGCCATCAGGTACACATTATCCATTTTATACAAAAGAATAATACCGGTCGCAAAAAAACATGCTAAAACGGCAAAGAATAAAGAAACACTAAGGATCTGTAATGAAATATACCCTTGGACATATTCACTGCCGCCTAGTAAATACATAATAGGACTAGCCAGCATAAAAAGGCCACAAATGACTGGTAAGACAAAAGTAATTAAGTAATCAAAGATATTATGAATCAGTGCATTAAACTGTTTTTCATCCTGATGTCCTAAATAAAAGGCTAGACGTGGCATGGCCACTGTCATAACTGCATTTAATACTGTTTTAATGGTACTATCCACTCTTGAAGCAATCGTATAAATTCCAACATCCTTATTGCCTCTAAAGATCCCTAATATAGTAATATCTGAAGAAACATAGATCACTGAAGCCAATGAGACTGCAAAAAGCTTGATCGTAGGCCCCATGTGCTTCTTACATTGGCATAATGGCACTAAATGAACAATTGTATATCTTCTGACATAGAAGATGTTGAGGAGATTTCCACCCGCAT
Source organism: Intestinibaculum porci (assembly GCF_003925875.1). Classification (GTDB taxonomy): domain Bacteria; phylum Bacillota_I; class Bacilli_A; order Erysipelotrichales; family Coprobacillaceae; genus Intestinibaculum; species Intestinibaculum porci. Next base: position 2,427,997 of record NZ_AP019309.1, read on the forward strand.
TGGCTATAACCATAATCAAGGCATACGCTAAATAGTCCTGACTGTTTCTCACAAAAAGAAACAGCCCTGCTAAACATACTAACTGAATAATGATGTATCTTAGAGTGATATAGAAATAATCTTCATAAACCGCGTTGATCCAGTCCACCCCTAAGGTTGTTAAAATAATCATTAATGACTGAACTAAAATGACAACTTTATAATTACGCATTTTTGCGAAGATGAAGAAACAAGCAAATAATGCAAGATAAGAGACTATTGTGGCAACCACATTAATAGTAAATACTTCCGACGCAAAATTTTGAAACTTTTGTTTTTGATCTCTGAACTGTGGTCCTTCTCTTTGGGCATAAGTGACAACTCCTAGTGTGGCAAATAAAGCAAAATATTGAATGATACTGTTACACCAGCTGACAATTCCATAATTGGCTGCATGTAAGACACGTGAAGCATAAGGAATCGTAATCAGCGGAAATATGATACTGCATATGGTTTTAAGTGTATTGAGTATTGCATTGATTTTTACAGATTTCATAATACTTCACTTTCTTAAATATCTCTCATCGACTAATAAACAAATTTTTTATCAATTTTAATCGTACTTGTATCTTTGTACATCAGCCAGTAGTCTTTCCCTGAAATTTTAGTTATCCATCCATGACTTTTTAAATCATTTTTTATATTTATTCGAGTTGTAAGGATATAATTACATTTTGATACCTTCAATATGCCTAGAATATCATTATAATTTTTCTTTCCTGCTAAATAATTAGCTATACTTTCAGTATTTTGTTTGGATAAGAAATAATACAATTCGATTCTATTAGAGCTATAAAGTAAACAATGGCTGTCAATATACGTATGCTCATAAGGAATACTATATTCTGACATTAAACGATATTGTCCATATTTTAAAGTGTTAAAATATAATCCAGTCTGAGCAATAGGCGTTGGCAACATATACTGATTAGCTATTACAGGCTTTAATGAATAACCAACTGAAGTCATATTATCTTCAACAAGATTATATTTTTTTAATGTATCATTATTGATATATATGCCTGTGATCGTAGCGAATACAATAACAAAAGATAACATTCCACATAATCTTTTTGCTCTATTTTTATAGGTTATCAATTTGACCAAAATCATACCGCAGTATAACATGCACATCATAAGTAATGAAGTCAACATTCGTGCACCACCGTATGAATTAAATGATAACAAAGTCAAAAGATAAGAATTTGTATCAAGTCTAAAAATTAAGTAGATCAGTAATAAAGAAAATGAAAGTAAACGATATTTTCCATGATCTAAATACATCATATAAGTTATTGACGCAAATCCCGTTAAAGCAAAGAAATCATAAATAAAAGCATTCGCATAATAAAGCTCATATGTTTGCGCATTATTATCAATATTTTTAGCAATCCAATCAAACGAAGATAAGATCGTATTGCTAATAATGAGAACAATGAAAGCTAGGGAAAGAAATATAATAGAATAATAGACTTTCTTTTTTCGTGTATCGAACTTATAAAGAATCATTCTTTCAATCTTCGCCACAATCAGTACTAAAGAAACAATTATAAAATAGCTAAGTGCATTGGTTTGAAATGATAATAAGGCAAGCAATATAAATATATAGGTCAGAATATAATTTTTAGATATCTTTTTTACCCAAAAACTGCCGAAGTACAAAAAGAGCGACAACGAAAATACACGTGTAACAGATCCGCCATAGAAAATAGCAGTTTGAAAGCGCCAATTTTCATACATTCTAATTTTAATCGGTAAATTTCCTCGTGATGCATAGCCCGATGGTATCATCAAAAAAGCAAATACCATTAATGAATACTGTGAAATCGACTCCTTCAAGAATAATCCAGCAAACATTGTATAAAGCAAGAATGTTAAATAGTAGTTATGAATCACCATAACGAAACGGCAGAAGAACACTGGGGAAATATGGAAATAAGAGCATAAAGCACTATATACAAGTTCATATGTATTAAACATCCGATGTCCTTGTGCTAAAGCATTAGCAAGGTGACCTGATGTAGAGATCACATTGCCATAAAAGTAGTTTTGATTTAATAAATGTGGGGTCTGAATTAAATGAACCACTTTCGCAATATAATAGTCATCATTATAATTATTAAGATAATAAGGCTGTGTGTTTGTTACTGACAAAAGAGTAAATAAACAAGTCAATAAATAGACAAACCAGTATTTCTTGAAATGACATTTTAACGTTTTCTTTGAAAGCTTACTTTTGTCAAAAGTCATATGATAGTGACGAATTGTAAACACCAGACACAAAATAAGAACAAGGGCATAAACAATTGCAAATAAAATCCATGACAATGACAATAATTGCATTGGAAAACCAATAATAAAGCCAATAAAGAAGACAGTAAGAAATCCTGTTAATATACGAAAGGCATACTGATGCTTTTGTACATGGAACATTTCCATAAGATGACGGCCTAAAATATAATATATAATTGTAATGATAATAAGAAATATTGGCATTAATACATAGTTCATAACGGGTACCACCACTTACTGAGTTCCTGAAATTATTTTATTACAATAAATCCTTCAATAACTTTTCCTTTTTGAGCATAATAGGAAATTGTATCATAAAGTTTTTTCATATCAGATGACTCATTTTTTTCTAATAAAATAACACGATCTACTGATAAAAGCTGTGAAAATTCTTCTTTTTTCATCGGCTTATGAGCAAAAACTATTATATTATTATCTTTCGCTAAACGTTTTAATTCATCAAGATTTTCGTTAGATGTCGTTAAAGCGATAGACTGATCTTTGAATCTTTCTTTGACATACTGTAATTCATTACTAATAATAGATTCATCAAATTCTCCATCATATAGAATTGGCAAATTAAAGGCATTTTCAATTTCTTTAGCGTTATGCAGTTTACTTGAAGAAATATACTTGATAATAAGGATACAAATATAGAACACAGTTAAAACTGCTCCTACTAAAACCATAAACTTCACAAAAGCAGTAACTGAGAATACTTTTTTCCCTGTTTTCACTTTTGCAAGTTTGTTCAAATAGCCAAAGTAAGTTTGTTGATCAGCAGATAATGTATTGTTTAATAGACCAATCGCATTAGTAACCGTTGATAACTGATTCGTATATGTGTTTTTATCACCATTGATTTGCGAGTCTGTAACTTTACTATAGCTCTTATCTCCTAATGAATAACTAAAATTCCCATAATTCTTCTTTAATGTATTACAAATTTGACTGAATCTTTGTTTTACATATTTACCAATAGTATCAACCTGATTCTTATTCTGATCGCTGATATAAATGATGATATTAGCCGCATTTTGCTGTTCACCATTGTTTACCTGAATACTAGAAGAGTTATTCAAATCATTCCCTACTAACACATTTACAAGAGAATTAAACTGTGTAAAAGAAAGATTCTGATTAAGTTCTTTTTTACATGCATTATATAATGATTCATCAACTAATAATGATTTGATACTTGTCGCAATATCATTAGCTTTAGTAGAATTTGAAATTAAATAAACTAAAGATAATTTTTGCGAATTATTTTCTGTTAAATTTAAATAAACAGAATCATCCATAAATTTTTGAATACTGTTTTTCTGATTCATTAAGCTTGTATAAGTTTTAAACGCACTTTCGGCCTGATCAGCCTGGGCATCACCAATTTGCAGTCGCATAGCTGCAATACGACTTTCTAGCTGATCCCTTTCTGTAGATGATACATAAGCTTTTTTTGTTGCAGCACAAAACCCAGCCCCAATAAGCATACCCACAATTAATACAATCAGAATCTGCTTATATTGTTTTACAATATATGTCAGCATATCTTTTGGACTGAATGACTTTTCATAGTTATAATTCATATTCTTCTCCTTTTACATTGCTTCGATTTATTTGAGGCAACGGTTTCTCTGCTTGACTTTCAAAGAAAGTTAAATACATATAAATATAAATAATAGATGCGGTCGTTGAATAAAGTAATGGATTTGTCGCCGCAATAAACAAATATCCAATAAATGTCAGTTTGACTAAAATACTGTAATGTCCTTTAAGTGGATATAAGATACCACCGACAAAGAGCACTGTATATATAATACCAATCTGACGTACTAATTCAATAAATGACATCTCGGCTGAAGCTTCAAAATCACTTCTTCCTAAATTGTAGAACTCACTTCCCATGCCAGTGCCAAATAGGATATTATGTGCATGTGAGAACAAATGTTTGTAAGATTCCATCGTACCAATTCGAATACTATCAGAATAAGTTGCACCTTTAGAGCTCATCATCGATGTCAGTTTTTCTATAATTAATGAGCTGCCAAAAAGCAAAATAAGAGCAAGCATAAAGATCGCTAAACATTTAACAATCATTGCTGGCTTTGTCATTCCTTGCTGTTTAAAGATAAAAATGACGACTAACGCTAAGGCAATAAGCACATTTGCTCTAGTTCCGGAAAAAACTAATCCTAATACACTTAATAGCGTAATTGCGAATTGCTGTCTTTTTAGACTTTCGTAAAGCAATATGACAAATAACGGTGATGTTTTAAAGAATACTTTATAATAGAAAGCATATTCAGGAGATTTCCCCATAACCCCCATATCCGTATTATAAACAAAGTTACGAATTGCATTATTGCCATTCACATTAAAGACGCCAGCTTTATCTGCTAGTACAAGTAAAACGGTAATGCCAGCTAAACCCATTAATAAATAATAAAGAATATCCTTAAATTTATAGTTTTTTTCATAAATAGGAATCACCAGCATGACAAGTACCGGCGTATAACTTGCCCGTAAACTTGTTATTGGATCCTGCGAGACCAATGTAGAATGCAAAATTATAGCTATTGGTAAAAAGAACGCAAAATAAAGAAGTGATCGATATTTTGGATTGGTAAAGATTTTAAAAATAGTCTTTCTTTCAATAAAACAAATCAAAAGAAAGGATAGTGGAACGATTTGAAAACGATCCACTGGGAAATAAATACAAAAGAACAAAAATAAAAATAATAAAAAGTTAACTATTCGATCTCGATATCTTTGCATAACTATGCCTATACATATAATAATTGCGCAATAATACGAACGGTATCGCTTTTTAAGTAATGCCCATGAATCAATTGATAAATGCGCTGCACTTTATGCGGACATTCATATAAATGAATAAAGCCGCTTAATACCGAACGACTTTCCTTAGGCATTGTATCACTATATCTTTCGTACATTGCTTTTGCCTGATTCAAATATAAATATTGCATATTTTTTGTTCTTTTGTCGGTAAACTTACTCCAACGATATTTAAAACTTTTTACATCAACAGCACCGACTGTATTATCCCCATGCTGACGATATAAAATTAATGGTTCACTCAAATGTGAAATACGTCCACAACTGCTTGCTAATAAGGCTAGCCACCAGTCATGCATTAAAATTCTTGAATCATAGTCCCCCATCATTTGACAAAGAACACGATTGATCATCATTGTGCAGCCAGTTACATAATTTTGTACAAGCAAGTTGGAAAAGTCTAGCTTATATTTAGCAATCTGATTGTGTGCTTCATTAAAGTCTAAATCCTGAAGATTTCCATCAACAGCTTTATAATCACAAAATACCAAGATCGGAATATCCTTGCCACTTTGTGCTTCAATTCTCTTCATTTCATTTAAAGTTTTCTCAACCTTTTCAGGTAACCAAAAATCATCCTGATCACAAAACATCACGTAATCCGCAGTCGAAGATTTGGTAATGTGCATAAAGTTCTTTTGTGCACTACCACAATGGACCTGATCTTCTAATAAAGTGATTCGATTAGGATATTTTTTGACATATTCCTTTACGACAGATACTGTCTGATCTTTTGAACAATCATCATGTATTAAAATTCGAATGTCTTTGTACGTTTGGTTTAGAAGTGAATCAAGCTGCTGACCAATATATTCTTCTCCATTGTAAGTTGCTAATAAAATATCAATCATTTTTTACTCCTCTATCAGAAATTTTTGCAATGACTTGATGCATTTGCTTTGAGAAATGTTCATATGTTAAATGATCATTAAAGAATTTAACAGTATTTTCAATCTGCATAGGATCATATACTAATGAATCGAGCTGATCTATATTATAACCCATCTGATATTTATTAATAAGATCCCAGGTATCCCCTTTAATGTTATTAATCATTGGTAAACCAGCCTGCATGTAATCCATGCTTTTCATCGTTAATCCCACACAAACACTTTTCTTCATAATATTTAAACCATAATGGCAACGAGACATGATTTTCATCTTTTCGATTGAATCATACACTTTGCCATGATCATGAACAATCGCACCAGCCTGTTTACATGTTGCTAATAGAGTTTCTTTATTTTCACCACTGCCAATAAGGTGCATATGCACGTATTTCTTTTGTGCTAAAGTACGAATAATATACCCTATAGTATCAATATCTATAATATTGTTCATCGATCCTAAATAAAGTAATGAATAACAATCATTATTTAAATGTTTTTTGGGAATTTGTGCCTGAACATCACGCGCTAAATAAATAGCTTGATGTGGGCATGCTACTAAAAAACGACCTAGTTTTTGCTCATATAAATGACACTCACAAACAATATAATCAGCATATTGTAATGCCTGATTACGCATTTTTGCCCAATATTTATAAGGCGGTGTCATTTTTAATTTTGCAAGTGGCATTGTTTCTGGCCATAAATCAATAAGATCAAAGACCAGTTTACAAGCAGGGGCTTTCTTTTTGATTTCCACAGCTTCCTTTGCAAAACTATTAGGCGGTACTAATACCCACAGCAAATCAACTGTATTGATTTCCTGTGAAATTACCATAAAGATATCTTTGCCTAACTGTGCATGTGAGCGCATGCGAGCAACAGAAATATTCTTATAATAAGGCTCCGCATGAAACATGCGGTAGCCTTCCTTTTGCTCTGTATTTTGCGTTTTCTCAATATGTTTAAAATCAGAAGTATAAACTTCTACCTCATAGCCATTTTCTTCCAAGCTTCTTTTCACCTGAGATACACGTTCATGATATGTATCAAAGCAATTAACGATGATGCCTCTCATAAACTTTCTCCTTCAGTGGCTTCAATTGTTTCCTGAAAATTTGAAACCTGATAATCTAAGCCTTCATAAACAGATAACTTCATATCATAAGTCATATTACCAAAAGCTTTGTTAACTAATCCACTCACTTTACCTGGGACATGTGATGCTAAAGATACAAATGGATTGAGTAAACCTGTTACAGCCATATTATGACCTGATACTGAGGCAATTTCTTTTACCATTTCCGCAGTCTTTGTATAAGAGCTATTTTGAGGCATAAAGATGCCGCCTTCACTCGTTAACATTAACTGACACAAGAACTCGCATAAGTTATCAATGTGTAACATGCTGCGTTTATTATTCACATTTGGGAAGACATGTAATTTCTTAGCGAGTTTCGCTAAAACAGGATAGTTCCCTTTTGAACCTTTACCATAGATCATTGGTGGACGAATCACGGCTACCTTGAATGTATCATCGGCTAAAGCGCGGACAGCTTTATCAGCCTGCCATTTACTATCACCATAGAAGTTTGCTGGTGTAGGGATGGTATTTTCATCAACCATTTTTTCCTTACCGAATGGTGCAGATTCACCATAAACAATCATTGAAGACATAAAGATAAACTGTTTAACACCAGCCGCTTTCGCTTTTTTAGCGACTTCGATCGTTAAGTCGGTATTAACTTTATAATACTTTTCTTTCACTTCATCACTGACATGTCCTACATCGGCATGTGCTAAACCAGCGACATGATAAACAATATCATACTGTGAGAAATCAGTATCTCTCCACTTTGGAGAAATCATATCAACAGTATCAATATCTAAGTTATCTCCATAATGTTTAGAAGCATAGTCTTTAAATGATTCACCAATATAAGAACCGGCACCAGTAATCAGCACTTTTTTATGAGCGGAATGATCAACGGTATAAGATTTACGGTAGGCGAAGTCCTCTTCAGGATCTTCTTCAGGTACATCTTCTCTTAAAGCTTTATGCATTTCACCTGTGCCGCCTTCGACAACACCTTCGCTTTTAGCGACAGAGGAAATCGTCCCAAAGAAGCATTTGATATCCATCAATAAGCCTTTCAGGCTATTTGATTTGACAGCTTTAACGTAATCCCCATCTAATTTGGCTTTCACTGGGATTTCTAATTCATCACGGCCATTGATTTGAGCCCAGCCAGTTAAACCAGGTGTCACATCATTAGCGCCATATTTATCACGTTCTTCCACTAAATCTTTTTGATTCCATAAAGCAGGACGTGGACCGATAATAGACATATTACCAACAAAGATATCCCAGATCTGTGGTAATTCATCTAATGAACTCTTTCTTAAGAACTTGCCAACTCTGGTAATATACTGATCTGGATTTTCTAACATATGCGTTGGCATATCATGTGGCGTATTCATCTTCATACTTCTGAATTTATGAAGTTTGAAGAACTTCTTATTCTTCCCAACTCTCTTTTGTGTAAAGAGCACTGGTCCGGGATCATCAATCTTTATCGCTAAGGTAATGATTAAATATAATGGTGATAATAAAACTAGTCCAAAGAATGATAAAATCACATCAATTGCTCTTTTAGAGTGTGCTTCATAGAAGGTATCATCTTCTTTCGTTTCTTCATTGATGGTATAAGCATCAGGATCATTTTTGAAACTTTCTTCGTCTTCTTTAACTTTCTTTTTACCAATGGTACGTAAGATTACATAAGTGCCCGCTAAAGCTGCAATGACACCAATAATGGTACCGGTTTTCTTCTTGTTTGCCATAAATCCTCCCTAGTAACCTTTAATAACTTCACCAGCATCAACCTTTGTATAAGCCTGAACATGACTGCCTGCTTTACAAATTGCGCCAGCATTAATGTGACAATAATTTTCAATAACCGCATTATGATCAATAATAGTCCCTACAGAAATAATCGTACCATCACCAATCACAGTATTGGCATTGACAATTGCGTTTGGTTCAATAAGAACGCCTTCACCTAACTTTGCACTTTCACTCACATAGCTTGAGGGATCAATGAGGTTTATGCAGGTATAGCCTAATTCTTTGGCTTTCTTATAGAGTTCATCACGCAAAGTATTATTGCCTATTGACACGTGTATTGTATCATAGTTTGTCCTTAATTGCTTTAAATCTTGCATAGTTCCTAATGCTTTTTCATTGTGGTCATCAATAAAATTGATTTTATTGAATATATGCATATGTTTAGCGACTTCCTGACAGACATAACCATGTCCACCCATACCGATAATTAATAAGTTCATATTTTGCACCTATTATTTCTTTCTTCTCGTAATATAGTAATCGTGCGTCGATACACGCTGCTCTTCAGGTGGTAACTGCATATAGTCACCATATTCTGTTGTAAGAAGTTCATGATAATGTTCAGGTGCATTTAACATATGTCCAGCAAATTCAATTTTAACTGGTTTGCCAAACCACTCTCTTCGATATTGAGTAAATTCTTCTGTCCACGCTGGACACCCAATATAAGTATCTGTATCTTTTGAATACTGTTTTAGAACTGCATCAACTTCCTGATTGACATGCTGAGGATAATCTTTACCCTTTTTAACTTTAAGCATTACATGCTTTGGAAATTTACCTAATGTTTTATACCACTGACTACTGCTTTTACCAGATAAATACATACTATAGTTTCTGTTGATACTGATAATTTTATTAAATACAGACTCCCACGAGCGATCATTGCCTTCACCATCTAATGGATAGATATCTACAAATACACCGATATCAAATGGTTTCTTTCCTTTTTTAGTTGTATGATAGGCAAAATCCATATTAGATATACGAGGAATATAATATTCGTAGTTCTTAGTATTTTCACGACAGCAGTATTTAAATGGTTTGAGTTCTTCTTCATGTTCTAAGAAATATTTTTTGAAAGCTTCATAATCTTTACGTGGCATCCAAATATCCACATCATCATCCCAAGGAATATAACCATGATGTCTCACCGCGCCAATTAATGTTCCATAAGCTAAATAATAGACAAGACCTTCTTTTTCACAAATTTCGTCAATTTTTAATAAAACTTTTAAAGATTCTTTTTGAATCTCACTCATTGTTAATTTTTCCATACTCTTTTTTCACCTCAAATTTATCTATGTAATTTACTCTTTACAAAACGTCCGGCAATACCAAATCTTTTTTCTTCATAAAGTAAATATACGCCAAACAAAACAATTGCCATGATCCATCTCACAATAATAAGTTTCACTAAAAAAATCGTTAAGAAGTCTAACGCTAATAAAGCAATAATCGTTGAGAAAATAACTTTATTGTTAAACAAATGGAAACCTTGAATCTTTCTGGCAAATGCGAAGTGAAACATAAAGTATAAGAAATAAGTTACTAATGTGGTATACGCCGCTGCAATATAGCCGAATTTTTTAATAAAAATATAATTTAAAATAATATTTAATACCGCTGCTGATACGCTTCCGATTGCAATGTATTTCGTTTTCTCATAATAATATTCAACACCAGAAGGAATCAAATAGAGAAATGAGCAAAATCCCCCAACGATAATCGGAATCGCACAATAAATGGAATTATAGTACTTCGCTGATCCTAAGATGAGAATTAACTCTGGACAGACTAATAAGACACAGGCAGTAAAAATAAATAATGTAAGAACATATAAGCCACTGATTTTCTTAATAGCAGTATAATTCTTCTCATTCATACGTTCATAGAACCACTGTGCCCAAACATTATCTAATGACTGATAAGTAACTAATAAAATAGTAAAGATATTATACGCAAAGCTATATATACCAGCACTGGCAGAATTGATCATTTTATTGATCATAATACGGTCAAACTGTGATAAAATGACCTGACTTAATCCATGAGGTACAAGTGGTAATGAATAATTAACACCCCACTGTAAATATTCCTTCACATGATTTGGACGCTTTTGACGTAAAAAGCTGATCACAATCATGACAGAAATGACAAAGATTGTTAAAGTAGTTCCTAACATTCTTCCCATGTAACGATTATTTTTAAACATGAAGAAGATAAAAATCAATGATAAACCAATATTACCAACAGCATTTATAAATGATACTTTTAAGAAGCTTTGATATTTATAATTGAGGGCTGCGTTAGAATTAAAGCACTGTACAACCGCGGCTCCAAATGAATACATCACAAGTAATATGAGTTCAATGCGATCTAAGCTAAGTATGTTGTGAAAAAACGGATAAAAAGCATTAAGAATTACAAAAGCAAGCAGTGCGTTCACGACGATCATAATCATCGTTGAAGAAACATAACTTTCAAAGTTATATTCACTATTTTCTGCTTCGCTTTCATATTTATATTTGAATCGCGCATTCTTATAACTTGTATGAATGGCTATGCCAATAATAATGAATAATACACTTTCATAAGCTGCAAATGTATTATAAATCCCATAATCAGCTGTCGTTAGCAAACGAGCAAAAATTGGGATGGTTAGGAAATTTAGTCCCTGAATCAGATAGTTACCGATTGTATAGCCAAGGCCAGCCTTTACAACCTTTCCATTTTGTGACATATTGTTCTCCTTTTCATGCACAAAAGAGAAATAGGTATGCCTATTTCTCTTTCTTAAGATCAGGATGGTAAGTTGGTACAACTTTTGCGACCAATTTTTTCATTTCATTACCATCACCGTTTTCATTAGCGACCTTATCTAAAGTGGCTAATTCCTGTTTGAATTCATCATCATCAAAGATGATTGGCTGCCCAATATGAATCAGCTTATTAGGGGTATCTTTCATCCCTTCTTCTTTCATCAGCATTTCTTCATACAGTTTTTCACCTGGTCTTAAGCCAGTATAGACAATCTTGATATCTTTATCAGGTTCATACCCCGAAAGTTTTATTAAGTTTCTGGCCATATCATCAATCTTAACTGGGTCCCCCATATCAAGAATGAAGATTTCTCCCCCATGGGCATAAGCCCCAGCCTGTAAAACGAGTGAAACAGCTTCTGGAATCGTCATAAAGAAACGAATAATACGTTTATCCGTAACAGTGACTGGTCCACCAGCGGCAATCTGTTTCTTGAATAATGGAATGACCGAACCATTCGAACCTAAGACATTCCCAAAACGAACAGCTACAAAATCTGTTTTCGAATGACGAGACATCATCTGAACAACCATTTCGCATAAACGTTTCGAAGCACCCATAATATTGGTTGGGTTCACCGCTTTATCGGTAGAGATCAAAACGAACTTCTCAGCCCCATATTCATCGGCTTTCTTCGCTGTCTTATATGTCCCCATGACATTATTTTTAATTGCTTCAGTTGGTGAATCTTCCATTAATGGCACATGCTTATGGGCTGCCGCATGGAATACAATCTGTGGTTTATAAGTTCTAAAGATGTAGTCTAATCGACCGGTGTTACGCACCGAACCAATTAAGTATTCCGCATTTAATTCAGGATGAGTCACTTTTAATTCCTGCTGGATATCGTAAACATTATTTTCATAAATATCAAAGACAACTAATTTTTTGGGATGCTGTTTGGCAATCTGACGACATAATTCAGAGCCAATAGATCCTCCCCCGCCAGTGACTAAGACAACTTTATCAGTAATATAAGAGCCCACTTCTTTTAAATTGACTTTCACTGGATCTCTTCCTAGTAAGTCAAGTAAATCTACATTTCTTAATTTAGAAACTGTTACTGTCCCGTCGACTAACTGATAGATGCCTGGTAAAACCTTAATATCTTTAATACCTGCTTTTTGCGCAATTTCAATAATCCCTTTACGTTCTTCTGGTGAAGAAGAAGCCATAGCTAAAATAACTCTCTTCACATCATATTTTTTTATAAGTTCAGGTAAATTATAACGTGTCCCTTCAACGCGTACACCATGCACTGTTTTGCCAATCTTATTGGTATCATCATCAACAATACAGCAGACATGAACATTAGCCTTATCAGTAGAATGAATTTCACGAATGATCTTTTCTCCTGCCTCACCGGCGCCAACGATAATCGTATTGACAGTATCGCTATTAATTTTATCTTTGAACACAATGGTCCGATAAATACGATAGGAGAATCTAAAAATCATAGTAAATACTGTTAAGATTATAAAGAAGAATACAAAATAGCTTCGTGGTAATGAGTGAATCAATAGTACACTTTCAGCTACCTGTACCAAAGCAGCAACTAAACAAGCTAAAACAATCTTGATAGCTTCTCGAATAGAAGCTAATGACCAAATTGTGAAATAAAGATTAAAGATCATAAAGACAATAATCGTACTGATCGCTGTAAATGGCATTAAAGCTTTTGCCTCAGTTAAAAATCGAATTGGTATATTAGCTGGATTCAAATCAAATCTCAGCAATAACGATAAGTAGCATGTCAAACAAATAATAGCGGCATCGACAATAATCATGAGCAACATTCTCACTTTTTTGTCTGCTGGTATTCTTTTTAGATAATCCATTTTAATTTCTCCTTCAAATAAAAATCATATTCTTGTATTCCACTTTATTCTTCATATTTCATCGAAAGAATATCCTGTTAATTAAATATAAAATTAACATTTAGCGTACTTAAAAGTAACACAAAAGAGTATTAATTACAAGACTCGCTTAAAAAATATAGAGGAAAATTGTTCCAATATACAATTATAGTTTAACAAATCAACTTTTAGTATAACTTAAGAATAACCTAAAATAGACTATTTTAATTTAATTATCATAAAAGAATAAACTATTATTGACATCACTTCAAATAAACTTATAATGAGATTTGTTCAATATCTTTATTTTTATTTTATTTTTGAACAGGAGGATTTTATGAACAGAAAATACTATCAAATACTTACATATTTAAATACACATAAAGAAGAAAACTTCTCACAGCGTGATTTAGCAAATGCTCTAAGCATGTCTTTAGGCAGTGTTAACAGCTATATCAATCAGCTCACTGCTGAATCCTATCTTGATACTGACGGAAAGTTAACAGAAAAAGCGCTGGATTTATTTATAAAGGCTAAACCTGACAATGCCATTATTCTTGCGGCTGGTTATGGTATGCGGATGGTTCCCATCAATACCCTTAAACCTAAGGGATTACTGACGATTCATGGCAAGCCATTAATCGAAAAGACAATTGAGGATCTCCAGGCAGCTGGTATTCATAAGATTTATATTGTCGTTGGCTTCCTTAAAGAAATGTATGAATATCTTATTGATCGATACAACGTTACCCTTATTTATAATGAAGATTATGCGAGTAAAAATAATCTTGCTTCTCTAAATAAAGCTTATAAGTATATTCATAACTCTTATATCATCCCTTGCGATGTGTATACAACTTTTAATCCCTACTCATCTTCAGAAATTTGCAGCTGGTATATGATGGCAGATCAGCCAGAAGATAAAAACGGTCATTATACTGTTAATAAGCAATTACATATTGTAAAAACAAACTCCTCACCATTAAAAATGGTCGGTATTTCTTATGTGACTGGTGTATCTGAAGAAATTTTAAAACATAACTTACAATTAATGAGCCAGGATGAACAGTATGATTCTGTTTACTGGGAAAAAGCGCTATTCACTAACAATAACCATATCATTGGTAAAATTGTCAAACCAGGAACATGCTATGAAATTGATACCTATGAACAGTTGAGAAATATTGATAACCAGGCAGATGAACTGCAAAATGATGCAATTTCGACAATTGTCTATACCTTTAACGTAAAACCTTCAGATATCAAGAATATCTCAGTTTTAAAGAAAGGTATGACCAACCGTTCTTTCTTATTTGAATGTAACAATCAAAAATATATTATGAGAATTCCTGGGGAAGGCACCGATCAGTTAGTCAATCGCCAAGAGGAATATGATGTCTATATGGCCATTAAAGGCAAAGGTCTCTGTGATGATAATATTTATATCAATCCAACCAGTGGCTATAAGATCACTAAGTTTATTAATAATTCTCGTAACTGTGATCCAGATAACATTGATGATTTAAAAAAATGCATGAAGAAACTCAAAGACTTCCATAACATGAAACTCCAGGTTAATCATACCTTTGATATTTTCAAACACATGGAATTCTATGAAACTCTGTGGGAAGGCAATCCTTCAATCTTCAATGATTATGAAGATACCAAAAAGAAAGTTTATGAACTAAAGGAATATATCGATGCCCATCCATCCGAATACTGCCTTACACATATTGATGCCGTCTGTGATAACTTTATGATTTCAACAGACGAAAATGGTCAGGAAAAGATTGACCTGATCGACTGGGAATATGCCGGTATGCAGGATCCTCATGTTGATATTGCCATGTTCTGTATTTATGCAATGTATGATCGTGCTCATGTTGATCAGCTGATTGATATCTATTTTGAGAATAACTGTCCACAGGAAACCCGATTAAAGATCTACTGCTATATTGCCTGCTGTGGCCTGTTATGGAGCAACTGGTGTGAATTCAAACGTAATAAAGGTGTTGAATTTGGTGAATATTCTTTAGCCCAGTATCGCTATGCGAAAGATTACTACAAGATCTTCAAGGAGGAAATCAAAAATGTATAAAACAGCTCATGCCGTTATTATGGCAGCTGGCACATCAAGCCGGTTTGCTCCATTATCATACGAATTTCCAAAAGCATTAATTACGGTTAAAGGAGAAGTCCTCATTGAACGTCAGATTCGTCAGCTGAAAGAAGCGGGCATCAATGATATTTATGTTGTCACAGGCTATAAACATGAAGATTTTAATTACTTAGAAAAGAAATGCGGTGTTAAACTCCTTTATAACAAGGACTACAATACCCGTAATAACAATGCCAGTATTTATACGGCTAGAGATGTCTTAGCTAATTCTTACATTTGCTCAGCTGATAACTATTTTACCAAAAATCCATTCACTTTAGAAAATGAAGATAGTTATTATGCGGCTATTTATGCGGACGGTCCTACTAAAGAATGGTGTTTAGAAGAAGATGAGAAAGGTTATATCAGTCATGTCACCATTGGCGGTGAAAACGCCTGGTACATGCTCGGTCATACGTTCTGGGGTGAAGAATTCAGTAAAAACTTCTTGGATATCTTAGATAAAGAATATGATCTGCCCGAAACAGCAGATAAGCTCTGGGAAGATATTTATATGGAGCATCTTGATGTTCTCAAAATGAAGATCAAAAAATACCCAAATGACTTTATCTTTGAATTTGACAGTCTTGATGAATTGCGAACATTTGATACAAGCTATGTGAATGATACACGTTCTCCCATCATCAAATCGATTGCAAAAGCATTACAGATTTCTGAATCAGCGATTCATCAGTTTAAAACAATCAAATCTGATACCAATGAAGCTATTGGATTTATCTTTCATGTTAATGATCAAGTTTACCATTATCTCTATGAAGAAAAAGAAATCAAGGAAGGTGAATAACAATGATTTACGGTGTAATTGCCGGTGTCACCTGGGCTATAGAAACAATTGTATTAGGTATTGCCCTTTCAATGACACCATTTGTATCCACTAAAGAAGCCATCTTTTTAGCTCCTTTTGTCAGCACATTCTTACATGATGCCTGCTCAGCGATCTGGGCTACCTTATTCAATATTTTCCGTGGCAACATCAAAAATGTTTTTAATGCTTTAAAAACAAAAAGCGGCCGCTTCGTCGCTTTAGCTGCCATCATTGGTGGTCCGGTTGGTATGACTGGTTACGTCTTAGCCGTGAAATACATGGGGGCTTCCATCGGCGCTGTTGCTAGTGCGATCTTCCCAGCCATCGGCGCGATCTTAGCTTATTTCTTCCTCAAGGAAGAAATGCAGTGGTATCGCTGGATTTTGTTAATCATCACCTTATTAGGTGTTTATGGTCTAAGTTATTCCCCTGACCTTAATATCACAAACTTCTGGCTTGGCATCTTAGGGACCCTGATGTGTTCCTTTGGCTGGGGGATTGAAGCTGTTGTGCTCGCCAAATGTATGCAGGATGATGCTGTCAAAGATGAATACGCCCTGCAGATCAGACAGACAACCTCAGCATTATTCTATGGTATTGTTATTTTACCTATTATGCACGGCTGGCATTTTACGACTACATTATTTACCGCGAAAGGCGGGATGCTGCTGCCAACAATCGCGATCGCAGCTTTCTTTGCGACAACATCTTATCTTTGTTACTATCGTGCCATTTCCAAGATCGGTGCTTCTAAAGCCATGGCTTTAGACGTTTCCTATGCAGCCTGGGCTGTCGTTTTCTCAGTCATCTTTATGCATGACTACTCACTGCTTAAACCATTAACCATTACTTGCACATTAATCGTTATTATTTGTGGTATTTTGGCAGCCGCAGACTTTAAAGAACTGTTTAGCAAAGCATCATAGAATAGGATGGTGATTTTATGCTTAATTTTACAGTTGGTCCCGTTACATCTCCTCAGGAAGTATGCGAAATTGGTAGTCAACAGGTACCTTATTTTAGAACACCTGAATTTTCTCAGATTATGAAAGAAAATGAACAGCTTATTCTAGAATTCGCACACGCCCCTAAATATTCTCGCGCAGTTTTTATGACCTGCTCTAGTACTGGTTCTATGGAAGCTTCGGTTATGAATTTCTTCACAAAAGATGATCATATTCTTGTCATAAACGGTGGCAGCTTCGGTGCACGTTTTGCAAAGATTTGTGAAATCCACGAGTTAAACTATACTTGTCTCAACTTAAAACATGGTCAAAAACTAACTCAGGAAATGTTAGATACCTACAATCCTGCTGATTTTACAGGATTGCTTGTCAACATGGATGAAACATCTACCGGTGTTCTCTATGATGTGGAAATGATTGGTAACTTCTGTAAGAAGAATCATATTTTCTATGTTATTGATTGTGTTTCTTCGTTCTTAGCAGATCCTTTTGATATGCGCCGTTGTCATGCTGATGTTATGATTACAGGATCTCAAAAAGCGTTAGCCTGCCCGCCTGGCGTGTCTATTATTGTCATGTCGCCACGAGCTATTAGAATAGCGCAAAATACCCATGTCAGATCATTGTACTTTGATTTGAATGACTGCTTATTAAACGGTGAACGTGGTCAAACCCCATTTACTCCAGCTGTAGGCATTCTCTTACAAATAAACGCTCGCCTTAAAGCGATTAAAAAGGCTGGTGGCGCAGAGACTGAAATTGCCCGTGTAGCTGAGCAAGCTGCTGACTTTAGAGAAAAAATCAAAGCCTTGCCTTTTGAATTTGTCTCTGAATCACCGGCTAATGCGGTTACTCCTGTTCACCCATTATATGGTGATGCCTATACCATCTTTACGATGTTAAAAAACGACTATCATATTTGGATTTGTCCTAATGGCGGAGACATGAAACATGATATTTTCCGCGTTGGACATATTGGTGATTTAACTTCAGAAGATAATACAACATTAATAAATGCCTTAACCGATATTCGTCGTAAAGGCTACTTATAAGAGTGGTTCACCACTCTTTTTTGAAAAGGAAAGGAGCTTATATGATTAAAGTCATTACCTATGGAACATTCGATCACCTACATCAGGGTCATATTAATTTACTACGCCGCGCTAAAGCATTAGGCGATTATCTAATCGTTGGCGTAACATCTGATGATTTTGATAAGCAAAGAGGAAAAATCAATGTTAGTGAACCTTTAGAAAAGCGCATCGAAAATGTTAAACAAACCGGTTATGCCGATATGATCATTGTCGAAGAATATGAAGGGCAGAAAATTGATGATGTCAAAAGATTTCAGGCTGATATTTTCGCTATTGGCTCTGACTGGGAAGGACATTTCGATTACCTGAAAGAGTATTGCGAAGTTAACTATTTACCCCGTACTCAAGGTATTTCCAGTACTCAAATTAGATCGCAGGAGCAATCTATCAGAATTGGGATTACTGGAATGGATCATTACATTGAAAAAGTTATTGATAAAGCAAAATCCGTTAATGGTTTATCCATTGAAGGCGTTTATACGACAAACGAAAAAGCAAATTACCAGAATATTTCGTGTTATCATGATTATACAGCTTTCTTAAACGATATCGATGCAGTATATGTTTATTCTCATCCTACCCTTCACTATAAACAAGTCTTTTCTGCTTTAAAAGCAGGTAAGCATGTTATGTGTGAAGCTCCCTTAACGCTAAATAAGGAAGAAAGTCAGACTTTATTTGCCTATGCAAAACAGCATCATCTCATTTTATTAGAAGTGCTGAGAACTGCTTATTCTACAGCTTTCGCCCGTATGCTTTTATTAGTTAAAAGCGGTAAAATCGGTGAAGTAAAATCTATTGATGCAACATGTACAAGTTTGGAAAGTATTTCTCATGAAGAAGTTTTTGGTAAATGGGCCAGTTTTACAGCTTGGGGACCGACTGCACTTTTGCCGCTTTTTGAAATACTAGGTACAAATTATCATACAAAAACAATTACCACCCAGTTGCTTAAAGATATTCCTGCTCTATATGATACATTCACAAAAGTCTCGTTTATCTACCCTTCAGCAGTTGCCTCTATAAAAGTTGGTAATGGTGTAAAATCGGAAGGTGAACTCATTATTTCTGGTACCAAAGGTTATGTCTACATTCCTGCACCTTGGTGGAAAACAGACTATTTTGAAATACGATATGAAAATCCTGCTCAAAATAAACGCTATTTTTATCAATTAGATGATGAAGGTATCTCTAATGAATTTATTACCTTTATCAAAGCAATTAAAACAGGGCAGTATTTACCAAATATCGATCTTTCTACAACCCTTGAAACGTCTAATATAATGAATGAATTCTATCATTGTAAACACTTTATCGAAATATAATAGCGCTATCGAAAAAGTAAGAGTTCGCTCTTACTTTTCTTTAGCTGCAATATACAATTCCACGCCTTCTTTAGATCTAAATGTAGAGATCATATAAGTCCCATAATCCCATAACCCATCATCACCATCACCAAAACAGCTTGTGGAATACTGTTTGGCAAGTGGCTGTCCAATTAATTTTGTGAGATATTTGACTTCATTTTGCGAAGTTGCAGCATCTCTAAGTTTGTAGGTACGTCTCTGATCTAAATTACCTGTTTGATCAAATGCATAGAACTCTCCCTGATAAACAACAGTTCCCGTCACATATTGACCGTTACTATAATATAGTTGTCTTAAAACTGGATCATAAGTTGTCACTGCACCTTTATTAGAAGAGTATTTCACTTTAACTGCCTTCATGGTATTATAAGGCACTTTTTGCTTATACTTCTTTTTCAGTTTTCTATAAGTCTTATAAGTAACATTATAGTTCTTCTTTTTATCATTATTACTTGGATCATAGACTTTTCCATTGATTTCCACAAAACATTTTATTGTTTTTTTGGTATCTTTACGATCTGTCACAACATAAATCTTCTTATATCCTAGAGCCTTCGCTAAATAAGCAAAGCATGAAGCAGCCTGTAAACTATTTTTAATAGGTTTTCTCTTTACAAAGTAATCATAAGCATATAATGATGGATAACCCTTCTTTAACACAGCCTTTGGTATGTTTTTATATTTTTTCTTATGAATGGCTTTAAAAGCTTTTTCTAGTTTCTTTTTCCCTTTATATTTCGAAGCATTCTTTTGAACATAAGAGAGTAATTCATATTCCCGACCATCTTCCAAGGATACCTGACGATTATGGCTATTAAAGTAGGTATTATTCACTTTCTTCATCAATAGTTTCCCTTGATTATCTAAGAAATAAGTAACTTTACCCTTTCTTACGCGCCCCTTTTGTAATATGCCTGCATCATTAAAATAATAGTAATTCTTGTTAATAAGAGTTAACCCTTTTGCTTTATGACCATCAAAATAATAGGACTGATTCTGCCAGCCATCGATCTTTACAACATCTCCTGTTGGCGACTGGGTCGTTGCCATGGTATTGAGATCATCAAAATCATGACCAACATCAAAAGAAATGCCTAATTGTTCTAAGACTTTATAAGCAATATATTCCATACCTTTATCATTAGGATGTCTGGCAATGGTCCAGTTCATAACCTTATGCTCCTGACCATCTTCACCATAAACCGTTGCCCCAATGGCACTGCGATATGCTAAGTTTTTGCTGATCGCTGTAAGATCAACAAATTTGCAGCCATAGGTTGTGGCAACACGCTGTTGCACCTCATCAACTCTTTTTTCGATATCTGAATTCTTTTGGAAGTTACCTATAATAACAATTGTCGCATTCGGATTTGCGTTTCTAACGACATTAACTAATCTCGTTAAGTTTTCTTCATACCCTGTGAATAAGTCTTCAGAACCAATATTATCGCCCTGTTCAATAGTCACTAAATCATAAGGTGTCTGTGATTTTTCTTGAATTTCTTTTTCATAGGTCTCTTGTTCATCTTTAGCGGTAGTCCATTCGTTTGCCATAATATCCGTTTGAACATTTCCGTATTGCTGCTGAAGGCGGGCATTCACCCGATGAACCCAATCCAAATCAGTATGCGAAGCAGCCATGCCACATTCACTCCACCAAATATTATCTTTGAAATGAACAGTTAAACTATTACCAAAGGCTAAAAAGCGAAATGGTTCCTGCGCATGCACCTGTGTAGGAAATACACACATGCATACAGTTATCATAATCATACATAATTTCTTCATCCTATTTCCTCCAAATCTTCTTCTATTATAACTTTACTATATTTGCTTTGTGAATACTTTGTCGCACAACTTGTAACAAACTCCTTTCTTTATTCAATTAGACTATAAGTGTCAAATAAAGATCATGATCATCATCTCAGACAAAGAAAGGATATGACAATTATGGATAATGTACCAATGACAACAACAACTTATGATAATGATTATTTATGGCCACAGGAAGATAGCGCCGCAACGAATAACGAACTGTTAGTAAGACTGTACTTACGTACACGTTTAGCAGTCAACAGCTTAGGCTGTTGCGTATTTGATGAGCAGAAAGTCTTAGAAGACTTGCATTTAACCCCTGAAGCTTTTGATGAAGCTTTCTCGGCTTTAGAGAAAAGCGGTCAAGTCTTTAAATACGTAAGAGAAACTAATGAATTATTAGTCAAAGACCATGTGATCTCCACTAATAAATCCATTAATAAGAAATTAAGATTAGCAATCTTAGAAGATCTCAATCAAATCAAGTCCTCAGAATTAATGGAATACTTCTATAAAAACATCAAAGGTTCGACAAAACACTTACGTGGTAAAACAGCTTTATTAAAAGCAATGAAGAAACGTGTCAAAGAAAATGCCTTAAACTAGTAAACACCCATCAGCTATAGCTGATGGATGTTTATTTTTTATTCCAAAACAGTCCATTCATTCTTTCCTGAGTCCTTTTAGTTTTTCCTATTTGTTTTGAAATCTCACCAGAATTAGCACTTAATAACACCGATGCAACACTTACACCAAGCATTAGAATATCACCACCAAAGGTTATAATACTTTTTCTTAACTCTTTACCATTAGATGACGTTCTCTTATTAATGCTCTCCGTATAAAGATTTAATTTCATTTTTATTTGTTCGTCAGTCAATTTTGGATTTTCAATAATAATTCTAAATAACGCATCATATTCCTTTTCATCAAGGGTTATTCCAATGCGCACTGCTTTATCAAATGTGTCAACTAATTGACACGCCATTCTATTGATCTATGGTGCAGCTTGTTGGAGCAGTTCAACACGTTTTTGAAAACCATACTTTTGACAGTCAACTAAAAGTTCTACAGTTTTATTAACATCAATTGGTGATATGGCATTTGCAGCAGCAACTTTCATAACTGTCGCCTTTGCAATTTGAGCCTATTCCATTTAACATCCCTCTTTCTACATTCAATATACACTTGTAAAAACAAACTTCAACATGAAAACATCTTACATATTTAACTAGCAGTCAAATTATTTAAATCATCACTGTTTAATGATCCATAAAAAGTGTAGAGCATCTATCAGCGTTAGCTGATAGATGCCCTTCAATTAATGACTATCTCTTTTTATAGACAATCTTAATTTTATATGTTTTTCCTTTTACTTTTACGCTAATAGTCACTTGACCAGGCTTCTTATATTTGACCTTACCATTTTTAACTGTTGCAATCTTTTTATTTGAAGATTTCCAAATAGCTTTACCCTTATAATTTAAAAGGCTTAATTTAATTGTTTTACGTTTGCGTAAAGTGACTTTATTACCTTTCTTCTTAATATTACTACCTTTTGGTACTTTAATACTAATCTTCTTAGCTTTCTTTACTGGTACGGGTTTTGCAGGTAAAGAATTATTTTCTT
This sequence comes from Intestinibaculum porci, assembly GCF_003925875.1. Classification (GTDB taxonomy): domain Bacteria; phylum Bacillota_I; class Bacilli_A; order Erysipelotrichales; family Coprobacillaceae; genus Intestinibaculum; species Intestinibaculum porci. The sequence continues at coordinate 2,451,513 of NZ_AP019309.1, forward strand.
CTTTATTAGAAGCCTCAGTATTGACTGGCTTCGCTTCTTCTGTTTTTTTAGAAGTATCTTCAGTACTTGTCGTTTCATTTTGTGTATTGCTTGGTGAGTCTTCATTTGTTTGTGTCTGCTCATTCGTATCCGGATGAGTAACAATTTTCTCATCAACATCAACTTCTACAGCTTCTGAAGGATTTAAAAGATGCGTGCCTTTGTAACGTACATAATACGTTCCTTCTTCAACTTCAGTTGTCCCTTGGCTGCAATCATTCCAGTCAATCTGATTACTGCTGTATTCCATTTCAGTTGTCGTACCACCAATAAAACCTTCATCACCATAAACACCGCGAGGTTCTTCCTGGTTTTTCTTAGGAATTGCATCGACCGTAACACGTACGCTAGCGGAAGGACCATACTGATCATTCTCTTTTAATCTAACTTCATAGTTTCCAGCTGGAACTGATGTTGAACCTTCACTACACTGTGTCCAACTATTCTTTCCAGCTATTGCGTATTCCATTGAAGATGTCGTACCATTAATAACTTCTTGACCGCCTTTTAATCCTGTTGGCTTTTCCTGTGGCATTTTGGTACGCACAATACCATCATCTGATATCTTTGCAATATCATTTCCGTTCATAGCATCTAAAGTTTTCACTTCAGTTTTAATTTTACCTAATGCTTTTGCTTTAACACCTTCGTGGAAACCAGAAGCTTCGATACCTTCATCTGTTAACTTAACAGTGATATCACCTTGAGTCATTCCACTTAACTGGTATGTATGATACTTATTTTTAGCTTTACTGTTATCTGCCATCACAAGATCACACTGACCATTACTATCTTTAATGACAATTTTGCCGCTTGGAGAGATAGTTATTTGTGAAGCAGAAGCAACTTTGATTGAATAACAAATATTCAGATATGTGACATTAATATTTATATCACCTTCATTATTTGTTAGAGGTGTAAGCACATAATCATCACTATCACTAGGAAGATTATAATCAACAAAATCGTTCTCTAAGTTTCCTTCGCAGCGCGTATACGGAATCCATTTTTCGTCAACACCATCATTGCCTAACTGGGGATTTAATTCTGTCTTTTCTTCTGTCTGGCTATCTTTAATTTCAAATGCATTTTTAGCTGAAATTTCGATTTCTGGCTTAAAGGCGCTATTATCTTTCTGACTCTTCAAATCCATTTCATCTGTATCATCAGTATAAACGATAATCTTAGCCCCATAATCAGTTGAACAATTATATATTGTACGATTATCTTCAGTATATTTATAATAAGGAATGCACCATTGCCCATCATCATTGTAATAGAGACTCATATCTTCATTATTTTCATTAGTATCGCTGTCAATGAGAACAATTCTATTTGTATAAGTATTTCCGCCAATCTTTCTTGGCTCCTTTAGGATTTCATACGTATTGCCAATAAAAGAATGACTTACTAAATTCCAGGTCTTATTTCCATTCTGATCAAGGACAAAGATACCATCCTTTTCTACCGGCTGCCACCAGTTAAACTGTAAGCTCACCGGAGCTCCACCATATTTTACTAGCTTTACACGCGGCTGAATCTCTTTATTGACAACATCATCATTGTTAGCAGTATATTTATCTTTAAGAACCTTCCAGCTTTGTAAGTACTGCTGACTTTGATAATAGCACATATAGGACTGTAAATTATCATCCCTCGTTAAATCATGAATTGATGTTCCCGATTCATCGATATTTTCAGATACATTTATTCGATCCATCTTATTTAAGGTTTCTGTGATACTCATTCCATAACAATGACCATTATTACTCTTCTCTAAAGATCTAGTCACATTTCTCTGATCAACTGGAGAAAGAGATTTCATTAAAGCCTTTAAATCAGCATTACTGATATGCTTTGAACATCCATCTTCATGTTTAAAATTTGTAAAGTTATAAAGATCATCTAATGTTAGTGTATTATTCTTCCCATTTAATAGTTTACTATTATAGCCAATACATTTATTTCCCCCTACAAAACGGCTAAACCAATATTCTAAATCCGAATCATTATTTTCCCACAAGTCCTTAGGATAGTAAATATCTGTACCATTAAGGAACGCATAATCCACGCTAGTAAGCTCTGGCATATTTCCTGTAAAAATAATTTTCTTTAGTTTTGGACAATCATCAAATGTTTTTACCTGACATAATTGAGAGACATTTTTAGGGATAATTAATTCTCTCAATTCCTGACAGCCATTGAACGCATCATAGTCAATAGTTTCTAACTGAGAAGGCAACTGAATATTCATTAGTGATTCACAGCCTTTAAAAGTACCACCGTAGATAATTTTAATATCATCTGGAAGTATGATGCTTTTAAGACTTTTACAATTATAAAAACAACTGCCAAGATCTGTTACATGATCTGGAATATTAATGGTATTGAGTTTAGTACAATCATTAAAAGCACCGCTATCAATTGCTTTTAAACTATGAGGCAAAGTTAACTGTGTTATTGATTCGCATTTTTCAAAAGCAGAATTTCCGATTTTTTCTAACTTTTTTGATAGAGAGACATTTACCAAGTGATTACATCCTTCAAATGCCCGATCCCCAATGCTTGTTACATCATCACTCATCTTTACATCTGTTAACTGAGTACATTCTTCAAACTGCTTATCGGCGATAGACGTTACCCCAGATGAGATCACCACTTTTTTGATATCACTACGCTGCTTAAAAGTTTGGTCAGTGTTAGCGGCGATTGTTAAAAGACCATCGTCATCTAAGCTCCATCCTTCACCATGCTCAACCACGGTTGCTGCATAGACATGAGTAAACGACAACGGAACAATTAATGAAACACTGGACATTACCATCATTACAGCAACAATTGCAGATAAAAACTTCTTCATTTCTGACTCCTCCTTATTTTATCCCATACTGATAATGTTTATGATTTCTTTAAGAATCCTTTTGCATAGACACAATAAGATCAATATTTTCCTTCTCATACTTATTCAAGACATTATCATCAAATTTTCCTGGCGGAATACTGCCCTGATACCAGGATTTACTGTCAAAATAACGCTGTAATTCCTGATCTTTAAATAATAAGCCATGACGCGCATAGATTTCATTTTTGGCGAGTCTTAATTCTTGCGCATCTAATTCTGATAACTCATTTCTTGTATAATAAGCTTTATCAGCATCCGGTAAGATATAATCAGATTCAGTATTAGTGCTTACATCAGAATCACTTTCATCTGATGCATCAGATGACTCATAACTTTCCTCTGGTTCATTGGTCGTAGATGATACAAGAGATGAATCATCGCTTTTCTCTGACTTCGTGGCATCACTTGTCCTTTTTTGCGATTGTGTTACATAACTTGAAGAATCCGTTTTCTTCTGATCAGATGGTAAAATACCTGCAGCTTTACTAATTCCCGCAAATATAAAAAAACTAATTCCTAAACCAATAACATAAAATGTCATTTTCTGTTCAAGAATCCCCTGAACAGTCCCAAAAAGGACAAAATGTTTGGAAATTTTGTGACCAATAATCAGTCCAAAAACAATTGCTAAAAATCCCATTAAACCTAACAACATATAAGCTCCTCCCATAATTCACAACATCACAAAACGCTAAATAAAAATATATTTTATTGATTTTGTTATTTTCTTATCATATGTATCATTATAATTCTTAAATATCCTTTTTACAATCGTTTTATCAGCATTTTTTTGATTTATTACGCGATATTGTAAGGTAATATTAATATCATAATATTGAACATTAACTAATTATTGTGACCGTAATTTTCATTATCTTCTAACGCAAAAGAAAAGGATAACCACCATTTAGTTATCCTTAATCAATGCTTTGTTATTTAAAATAATCATCAATACCATTGGCCATACCAGTAGCCATCTTTTCCTGATAAGCAGGGGTTGATAAAGCATAGTCTTCCTGTTTATTACTCATTTCACCCATTTCTACTAAAACAGTTGGCACTTTAGACCAGTTGGTCCCCGTTAAATCATCACGATAAGAAATACCTCTATTATTTGCTCCAGTTGCTTTTTGAATAGCTGGTAATAAACACTTCGTTAACCGTAAAGAGCTATTCACAATCGATGATGATAAGAATCTATTAGATGAAGATGGTGTTAAAATAAAGTAACCATGTAAAGCAGAGTTCCCAGAACCATCACAGTGAATACGAATCGCTAAATCTGCATTGCTTTTATTGGCAATTTCCGCTCTTTGAATGTTAGAGATATTCACATCCTGCGACTCTCTTACCATCACGACTTTATAGCCTCTAGAAATGAGAATGCTTTTTAGTTTCTTCGCTGTTTCTAAATTGACTTCTGACTCAGCCTTATGTGTATACTTACCTTCAGTACCGCTTGTAACCTTAGGCTTTCGGATACTTGAACCAGGGCCAATCGCTTCTAAAGCATTATTACCATAACGCTGATGACCGGCATCAATACAGATTGTTCTCCCCGTTTCTTTGGTATTTGTATTACTGTTCGTATTTACTTTGACATTTGTATTTGTATCATTTTTAGCAGCTTCTTTATTTTGTGTTTTTACTGTTCTATTTGATGTTGTTTGTTTAGTATCCGTTTTATCCTGCTTATTTGTAGCTGTCTGCTCATCAGCTGTATCTTTTTCCACCGTTTTTGATGAATCCGTTTCTTTTGACTTTTGTACAACTGTTTTATCTTGATCATTAGTAGCTGTTTCATGACCTGTCTTACGCTCTACACTGCAACCGCTCATCATCATTGTACATAACAATAAGCCACAAATCATTTTCCCAATTTTATTAGTATTCATAATCTCCCTCTTTTCTTTGTATTTCCATTCTAACGCAATTCTTATAAAAATACAGTGAAAACACGGAATATATACCGTGAGGGAAAAGGTTTAAAGTTTCATTTACCGCCAAAAAGGAGCTTTGCCATAGGCAAAGCCCCCCTAGGAGTTCTCCTCCAGTTTCTCTTCATTTTTAAGTGCAGAGTCTAACAGCTTAATAAATTCCAAGGATGATCGGAACGTTTCTTCCTTTCGTTTATTGAGCCAAACAATTTCACCCTGCCAGTCATATTGATTTCTTCTCACAGTCACGAAGAAGTTTTGACCTATTTTCTTTGGTCGCATGATTTAGGTTCCTTTCTTATTATGATGAGAACCCTCTTTTTTATGAACTTTCTTGTATTCATACATCCGTTGATCACTTTCCTTAAGGATTTCTCTTATACTGCGGGAATCCTCTTTATGGACATAAACAATCCCATAACTAAAACTACCGGATGTATGATCATGGACAGCTTCTCTAGCCTGTTCTAATAAGCGGGTAGCAATACTTTCACGACATTCTTTGAGGAAGACCACGAATTCATCCCCGCCCATTCGAAATATGACATCAGTGGTTCGAAACTGTTCACGAATAGCTTCAATAACTTCAATAATATAATGATCACCAGCTTCATGTCCTTGTTTGTCATTCACTTCTTTGAGGTTATCAATATCAATAAAAACAAGTGAATAATTACAGCCTTCAGACATAACGGGGAAATACTCTTCAAAGTAACGCTTATTCTTCACTCCAGTCAAAGGATCATCATAAGCGTCACGATTCAGACGCAACATGTTGCGGTAATTAACAATAATGGCACGAGAACGTTCTAATGATAGTAAAATTAATATCCCTACAACAATTCCAATGGCAACTTCCAGCTTCTTTAAACCCGTTACTATGCCTTCGCCGTAACATTCAGCAATAGACACGGTTTTATCACAGATCTCATAATAGTTATTACTTAAGGTCAGGAGTAATTGTTCATTCTTTCCAGTTGGTGTTTTCCGATACGTGTAAATGGCTTTCTTTAAGGTTTGCCATTCTCTTTTTTGTTCCATGAGTTCACTTTGGAAGCTAGCGCTATCAAGCTTAATCAGCTTATAACGCGAAGAAGAATGTTGGAGGGCATCAATAATTCCATCAAGGTAAGTTAACTGATCATCTACTTTCTTTTGGCTTAATTCCTGTTTAATGGCTCTTTGCGAAGAGCCTCGCACAATCCCAGCATAATTCACTACCCGGGATACGCCAGTAATTTCATGCGTCATGAAAAATGCATTACAGAGTAAACAAACTAGAGCCGTAATAAAGACAATCATAATAATTGTTTCTATACCATCGGTTATAAATTTCCGCTTCATATCAATCTCGCCCCCTCACGAAGTGATCATTTAAGGCAAAGAAGAAGGCTTCAGCCATATAACAATAAACATCATGATGTTGGTGGAGATGTTATGTAAAAACACTGCTATGGGAGTATACGCTGAAGCCTTCTATGGGATATCGTGTATCATGCATTATGAGGCGATCTCATCACTTCTTTAAGCTCTGCCACCAGCCTATGTCAATCAACCGTATACTAATATATTTAGCATAGGTAATAGGATTCGGGAAGCTAGATAATATTAATTTCATGTGATTTTCAATAGCGACAGTCATGAGCTTTTCGAATGCTAAACAAGCGGCGATGATTACCTGTCTGAGCGCTAAATAAGGATATGACCAATATGTTTGGTATTGACTAGAAAAACGGTCATATTTAAGAGACTTTAGTTTAAACATTAGTTAAGCTTGCCAACTGCTTTTTGATGGCAGAGCCTTATATTGAATGTGAGATCTTATTTTTATTACCCTTTATTTTATCATCAACCATCCCCTTTAAAAGGCGAGTATACTTTGGTGGAATTTTTGTATACGTTTTGCCATTCAAACTTCTACGCAAACATTATCATATACACCTGCTACTTTCAAGTAAAATATCAATTATTTCATGAAATAATTAGAATTCTTTAAAATACTGATTTTTCTCCATTTTATCATTATTTTTATTTACGGAAGATATTCCGTATTATGTTAAATCTTCCGTATTAGGAATCACTCCTATTATTTTGATTTGCAAATTATAGAAACATGATAATGCAAGCAAAAAAGAAGTACTTACATACTTCTTACATGATGAATGATATAAAATAAGATACCACCGATGAAACCGCCTAAGGTGTTATAAGTTAAATCAGAAAACTGAAAAGTTCCTAAGAAAAATAAAGCCTGCATCGATTCAATAAATAATGAGCTTAAGAAAGAAACCTTCAAACTCATCTTCATCACCTGTTTAAAAGTATGATTTTCACCAAAGAGTTCCTTTTCAAAGCAGTAAAACATCGTTAAGGTATAAGGAATAAAGAGAATGACATTCTCAACACATTCCGTAGAATATTGACCATTTTCATTAGTAAAGGTCCAGCCGCCAAATAAATAGCCTAAGGGATTGGGCCATATTGGTCTATTAAGTAAAGTTCTCAATAAGATTAAAGCTACCACAAAGAAGAACAAAAAAGCTTTTCTAAACTGACTTTCCCTTTTAAAGGCAGATCCCCAAGTACTTAACGTCTTCTTAATAACATTATTCTTATGCCAATGATGCTCTTTTCCATAAAGATAGACAAACATTGACAAAAAAGCAATAAGTACTGCATTAAAGAATGGTAAATATAAAGCAGTCATAACATCATAAATAATTGTCTGTAATATTTGTATCAAAGAATGCATAACAAGCCTCCATAAAAATCATATTAGGTGTCCATTCTACCATGATCCTTATAATGATGAAAGGATGAAAACTTATACATTTCGTAAAGCAATCATCATACGCAATCAATGATAAAATACATATTAACTCTCCCCAGCCATATCAATAATGCAATTTTCATCTTCATATAAAGGCTATGCTTATAGACTTATTAAGTCATGATAAAATTACAAAAACATGCTGAAATAGGAAAATCAAATGTCATGAAAAATAACATCTCAGTCAAAAGAATATAATGTCGATCCTTGACACCTCTTTACTAAACATTAAACTTTGAAACAAACTGCCAAAGCCCTTATAAAGATACAGCAAGTGATAAATAGCTTAGGGAAATTCATTAGCTTACCCATTGCTGTGACGGCGAATATAGCTAGTGTGCTCTATATCCAAATGCGTATGGCCGCTGTCATTGCCTATATGGGCGGTTATGATTTGCAGTCAGACAAAGTCCAAACCTTTGTATATGCTTGTTCATTAGGTAATTCTGTAAATGATGTTCGCAAAGGGACTGGTATGAATTTTGAACAAAAGTTCTCAGGCAATTCAATTTAAAAATCAATGGTGAAACGATTGGGAAGATCAATCAAAAAACCGGTATGCGATTTATCACTAAGTTCGGTGAAAAAGAGTCATTTATTGAAGCAAAGCTGTTTTTTTGGTTAGCGGTACGACAGCAACAATCAATTATACAGCTAACAAACTCTTTTCATTTTGAAACAGATAATGCTAATAACTCACTGGCACTATGGGCATCACTATAGCGCAACATCACTTGGTCCTTTTTCACATTGGATAATAGGTTCATATCCCCATACCATATTAGCTGTGAATCAATAACACAATAACGTACAGGAATAACATCATAGGTATGAACAATAATCCCTGCTTGTTTTAATATTCCTATGTATTGTGATTGTCTTTCCTGCTGATCTTCGATACATTTATCAGGATCTAAACATAAAACAGTAATAATAACGCCTCTTTCCATCACCGACTTGAATAACTTTGTATAATGCATCACTGATGATTTAGATAAAGTTGATGATGAAATGACAATTTCTTTATTGGCATGTAATAAGTCATCATCATATAAAGACTGATACTGATTAGCGTCAAAGAAAGACTGTTCACTTTTGGTTGGGACGTATAGACTTGAGACAATATGAAAACCATTCTTCTTATAGGTTGTCATACGCTTATGAGACATGCGTTCAAAGACAGGGATATGGATATCAATATAATCATAAACAATGGAGCTTTGCTTTCCTTCATAGTCTCTGGTAATACGGCCAATTGCCTGGGCAGTTCTGCCTTCATAAGAAATCGGTGATGCCAGCATAATGGTATCAGCCCTTGGGAAGTCAAAACCTTCACCAGCTAACTGAATAGTCGCAATCAGAATAACACTTTCTTCATCAGGAATGGTCTTTAAATAATTGAGGATTTCTTCTTTTTCTTTCTTTGTCTTATTACCAACCAGTAATAAGACATGATCAGCTTCTCCTTTAAGACGATGATATAAATCCTCACACTGATCGACAAACTTCCCTAATACTAATGGTGTATGATGTTTTGATAAAACCTGGATCACATCTTTACAGATCATCTCCTGACGATCTTTATGCAGTTTAATAAGATCATTGGCTTCATGTAAAGATAGCTCATGATCTGATAAATTCACGACATTGGTAAAACGAGGATAAACATAGTGATTAAAAGATTGTTCCATCGCTCTTTTAAAACTTGCATAAGTATAACGAATAGGGCCAAAGGTAAACCCAATAATCGGGGTTAATCCATCGCTACGCTTGGGCGTAGCTGATAAGCCATAAACATAACGTGAGCGAACAACATCGAGAGCATCCCCAATCTGATCACCAGCACAACGGTGACATTCATCCATGATGACCATTCCATATTGATCTAATAAGGGATACATGTCTTCTTTTAAGCTTTGCATCATCGCAATATCAATGATGCCAGTTAACTTATTTTGACCACCTTTTAAAGTCCCAATACAGCTTTTATAGGTTTTAACGATACCTGTTTTTGTTGTATATGTAGGTAATGGTTCATCAACAGATAAGAAAGTATCTAAACTATCCATCCATTGTGCTAATAAGGTCTCTGTCGGCACAATAATAAGGGTAGATACCTTTCTTTCTGCAATCATCGCACACGCAACAACGGTTTTACCAAAACCTGTCGCCGCATTCAGAATCCCAATATCATGTGCTAACATTTTCTTCATAGCCTCATTTTGCTCATCTCTTAGTTCCCCCTGAAAAGAAACATGAATCATTTTCCCGTTTAAGCGCTGATCTGAGACTTTATAAGAGATATCTGATAATACACATTCATCAATAAGCTGCTTATAAAGTCCTCTTGGTATCTTAATATAGTTTTGCCCATCTTTATGAGTTTGAATGATTCGACTCACATAATACTTACGTTTCCCTTTTCCCATCACACTATTATAATCACTGTTTTTAAAAGCAGCCATTCTTCTGATCCGATTACGCATTCTTGGTTTCATATGACTCGTATCAATATAAAGACCATCCGCTAAGACAATGGACATAGATCCTTCGATGTCTTCTTTGTGAAAAGCTTGGATACTTTTCTCCCACGGATGATCTTCTAGAACATCACTTGCTAAAACACCGAGTTCATCTTTATTGCCCCAGGCTTTGAGTTTCTCTTTGATCAATGTCTCTGTAATCTTTGGATAATGCACTAAATGCATCCACTGTTTAGGATAAGGATCCCAGTCTTCATCGACAAAGCAGGTATTACATTCTAAGACCGATTGTCCCTGTAAAGGTAAAGCAATTAAATTCCCTATTTGTCCTTCATTCAGATGATCCTGCATAGGTAACATCCGATCATAAGTTTTAAATGTCTTCATATCAATATAATTAGCCCCAATGGTTAATAATTGACTGCCAAAACGTCTAGCCAAAGACGCTTCAATCGGTTTATCAAAGATAAACCAGACATGGGCACCATGACCAGAACGTGATCGTTCTACTAAACAAGGAATCTTCTCTCTTTCACATATCTTACGTAAGGCATTTACTTCTTCTTTCCAGCCATTATCTTTATTAGCGAAATCTTCATTTTTATTGTTATGATCATCAAAATCAAAAACCAATAAATATGTTGTATCATCTTCACATAAAGGATAGATCCCATAGACTCCTTCGCCATTTAGATGATTCAAATAAACATCTTCATTAATTGGGATATAGTCCTGATACCGACACTCTGTGCAACGCATCTTAACCTTTAAATAACGTGGACAAAAAGGTTTATAAAAGTTACTGCATTGGGGATAATAGTTTGTTCCATTTTTCCCTTCTACCCTTTTCGCATAAACATCTTTACGTCCTTTAAAGAAACTATTAAGAATTAATGCCCCTTTCTCATCATAGATTTTCTTTTGTGGTACATATTTCTTTTTCTCATAATCAATATGATACTCTTCTAATAACTTTTTCAATCTTTCATTTTCTTTTTTAAGTAATTCATTCTCTTCTAATATCTTATTCATATCCATATGACATCACCTATTCTTATTGTACCAGATGCATAGAGCAGCGTGTAGCACCAGAAAGTAAAAAAGCTCAATTTAACATCAAAAATATATAAATACAGGCACACCGATAGACTGATTATGCAAACCGATATACGTCTTAACAAACCGGTTATACTTTTTGATAAACCAATCTCATGTCTTATATAAACCGGGATGCGTTTTTTATGAACCGATCTATTTAATAAACCGCACTTACGTTTGAGTACACCAGAGTAACGTTTTATGAAACCGATCGAATGGTTAATATAAACCAATCATTGCGTCTAGAGCACACCGATTAGTCCGACATATGTATACCAGAAAAACTGATGTTCGGATGCAAATTTTATGTATAACTAATAGTGCTCTTAATGAAATACCTGATGCCTTATAAGTAATCCAGGTATTAGCTTACACAACACCAGCTATACACATCAATCGTATGAATATATTTCCCACTTATTATATTTATACTAACACTTTTTTCATAAAGACTTAAATCATCATGTAATCACTTACAAAAAAGGAAATATTATATCTTAACTTCCAATAATATTTGCACTAAATAGGTATTAAATCTTTATATGGAGAAATATTTCGCTTTCTACAGTATGATTTGTGCTATCTTCCTTCTTCACCATGCAGGATAGCCTCTTTAATACATATTTCATCTTATTTCGATACATGTTCTAGAATTTCGCATAAACTGCGATTTCGTCTTTTCAGAACATTCGCATCAATGCCAAAAGACTTCAGAATTGTTTTCTGCGTTTTGGTTGGCGCATGATCAAGAATATAATTGCCCTGATGACATCTCATCAGTTCTATTTTCTCAAGCTCCCTGATGGCAGCTGGCACATTCATATAATTAAGTCTCTTTTTTAAGGCTTCCTGCTCCTTTTTCAATTTTGTATACATCCTATTCCTTAAAATAAGGGCTATAAACTCAACAAACAGTTTTGCACTCATAGACTTACTGCTATGAACTCGTACTGCTGCGCCACCCAGATAAGACTTGTCTCCTCTAAAAAGCTTTTCAGAAGCATCTCTGCTCTGATAAATTGTTAGTGCTTCTTCTGCAGTCATAGGATCAGACGATATTATGCAGTCATATCCAAAAAGAGAGATTTCTTTCTCTATTACTGATGTTTTTTCGCTCGCACAAACAAACGTTCCATCTTTGTGATATTCGATATGAAAATATTTATTATACTTTTCGGCTAGCGTGACCTTCTCACCTGACAGAGAATCCAAATATTTCTGCATTTCCTCAATCTGATCCTCGAATACTGCCATTTCAGCTGCCGCCTTCTCATGGGAATAGTACAGATGAAAATACCTGTCCTTTGAATCTGAAGGATAGAGCTTTCTGGCTACCGTTTTTCCATAGCATCTGTATGGTCTGATCAGGCTTTTTCTGTCACTTTCAAAGCTTCCCTTACAATCAAGAATAATCTCTCTGACAAGCTTCTTTTGGCCCTTCACCATAATTATGAATGGATATTCTGCCTTATCCATATCATGGATATTGGTGCGACTGAAATAACCCCGATCCAGAATAAAGCCAATATTTCTGTATCCATATCCTGATGCCTTCTCTACCATATATCTTAACTGTGAAACATCAACGATACTGCCTGGGTATTCTTCGTAAAACAGCGGCATTTCATTGTTTATGTCATATGCCATCGCAATGTTTACAATCGGCAGCCCCCTGTCCACCTTAGGATGAACAAATTCGACCATATCTATATTCCCTGCCTGACAGTTTTTATTGGTTGAATCATAAGAAATATATATTCTTTCACCATGATCACGATCATGATTCCAGTCATCAAGAAAACCCTGAATCTGATTATAATCAACTGATGAAAGAAACTCTGAAATCTTAGAATCACTGTAAATCTTCATATCTTCAGTCATCAGCGGATGATTATATGCATAATCCGGATAATACTGAGACTGATTTCCTTCCGTAATGATTGAGTAAAAAGCAAGATCCAGAATAAGTGCAGCATCCCTGTCATCAAACCGGTTTTCAAGTGTCTTCTTAAGATTGAGCTCTCTTGCCAGCTCAGAAAGGACCATGAATGTGCCGCTCCTGAGGCAGCAGCTTCTTTCAGACTGTGATTCCTCAGAGAACGCCTCAGGCCCAAAATATCTCACATAGTTTTCATTAGGGAACATCATACCGGGGTCATCAGACAGCTTGCCAATAATCGCAAATTTAGGAATTGCATACTTTTTTCAGGTACATATCTGGTCTCCAGAAGATAACGAACATAAGAGCTTTTTCCCTTCTTCATAACATTAATTTTACCTTTTTCATCAGGCACTCTGACAGTTTCCTTGTAATACATATTATCACCCCTTTCTTCAAAATATTTAGTGCAACTTTACACTAGTATTATATCATAATTTTAGATGATAATACAGAGGAAAAAGGACAAAAAATCATGAAATATTCATAATATTTTGTCCTTTGATCATAAAAAATATATTACTTAGTGCAATTTTTTCTGGAAGTTAAGATTATATGGAGAAAATTAAAATCTTCATGAATAGCTTTCAGACTGTCATGGAAAATAAAATTGTTCCTGTCGCCGCAAAGTTTTCTGGAGAAAGACATTTAAGTGCTTTACGAGATGGATTAACAATCCTAGTACCATTTACTGTCATTGGAGGGCTTTCTTTAATGATCGTCAATCCACCTGTTGATCTTACCATGATGAAACCCACCAATCCTTTATTCGTATTTCTTATTGCCTGGAAAAAATAGGCTAACGCGTATTCGAATCTCTTAACAATTCCTTTTAATCTCACAATTGGTGTTATTTCCATTTATACTGTTTTAGGCGTATCCTATCGCTTAGCTAAGTCTTATCAGATGGATGCTTTTCCCAATGCCCTTACCGCCCTGTTTGTTTTCTTTTGTGTAGCAACGGTGCCTCAAACCATTAAGAAAGGTTCTTATATTGATGTATCTGGCTTTGGCTCAACATCTATGTTTACAGCCATCATAATCGGTTTGTTAGTCATTGAAATCAGTCACTTCCTCATTAAGAAAAACATTAAGATTACCATGCCAGCCAGTGTTCCACCAATGGTTGCCGGTCCATTTGAAGTTTTAATTCCTATGCTTGTTAACATGATTCTCTTCATCGCATTGAATCAGCTTTGTTTAGCAACCACTAAAGCAGGATTAACCAGTTTAGTATTTACAATCTTTTCACCATTAATTTCAGCCACGGCTTCATTGCCTTCAATGCTCTTTATTGTGACATTAACAGTTGTCTTCTGGTTTTTTGGCATTCATGGTGATAATATGGTCAGTGCCATTACTACACCAATCTTTACCAATAACTTAGTTGCCAACCTTGATGCTTATAATAAAGGTCAGCCAATCCCAATTATTATTGCAGGTAACTTTACATTTATTTTTGGTTTAGCCATTGTTTACCTAGTTTTTCTCTTCAATATGAATGTCTTTTGTAAAAATGAAAAGCTGAAATCATTAGGACGATTAGCTATTCCATCATCTCTCTTTAACATTAATGAGCCATTAGTTTTTGGGATTCCTACTGTTTTAAACATTTTGACCTTTATTCCAAGTTTCATTTGTACTATTCTTAATGTATCCGTTGCATATTTAGCAACTTACTTTGGCTTTATGAGCAAAACATGTATGAGTGTCCCATGGACACCTCCCGCTCCATTATATGCTTTTATTTCGACAATGGATTACCGTGCACTTATTGTCTGGTTCATTCTCTTTGCTTTAAACGTTATCATCTGTTTACCATTTATGAAGAGTTATGATCACCAGCTAGACTTAGAAGATCAAGGTGATATCAATGAAAATTAGTGAAATTATTACATTTTTAGAAAGCAAAGGTGACTTTATTAATTATCAGCATACCCGTGATCATCTCCTTATTGGAGATGATCATCAGGATGTCAATCAAGTCATTGTTTGCTGGGTAGCATCTCTACCAATCATTAAACAGGCTATTCAAAGCAATTGCCATTTCATCATTTCTCATGAAAATCCATTCTATTTAGCCTCAACAAACTTACCCAATATACTATTATCAGCGCAACAAGAAAAAAAGGCATTACTTAAAGAACATGCCATAAGTATCTATCGCTGCCATGATTTATGGGATGGTATCCCTGACGTTGGTGTCAGGGATACCTGGGCGAAGATCATGAACATACCTTTTAAACCCTGCCAGCCTCAAGATTATATTCGTATATCAGAGCCAACAAACCGACCATTAAGCTACTTTATCAATATAATAGCAAAGAGTATTCAGCCTTATGGTGAAACGGGTATTGAGGTAATTAGTGATCCTGATCACGAAGTTCATACCTTAGGGATTGGCACAGGCGCCTGTACCGATGTTTTTGAAATGGTCGCAAAAGGTGCTGATACCTGTATTGTCAGTGATGATGGGATCAATAATTGGAGTTCCATCCAGTGGGCTCACGATCATCACATTCCCTTAATTGTCGTCAGTCATATGGCTTGCGAAGCTCCTGGAATTAAATCTATGGCTGACTTTCTCAATGATTCAATCCCTGATGTACAATTTAAATTTCTGCCAAATGATTTTCGAATCACTCACTTAAAAAGCAAGTGCTAGCCTTCTAGCACTTGCTTTTCTAAATACAGTCCATAATAATAAGAAATCACTTCCGCAAAGAAATGCATGGTGGTACGATTGTCTAACTGCTTGAGTACTTTTGTATCCTTCAACAAATGCATTGTAGAAGGTAATACAAAAGATGTATTCACGTACTTTTCTAAAGCATTATCTGGATTCATTGTAATCAGCACTACTCGAGCTTTCTTTTGTGAAGCAGCTTTAACAAGTTGTCCATATGTATCCAATGCCCCTGACACACTAAAAACAATAATCAAATAATCCTTGGTGATACATTGCGTTAGGCATTTAATTTCTTCGCGATCCGTCGCATCGCCAATATACTTATTATGAGAAAACAATGAATATTTCAATTGTTTTGCACAAAAAGATGAATTTCCTATGCCAATAACTTCCACATATTTGTATTGATCAATGTATTCAGCTAACAATGTTAGCTGAATATTATAATCTTGTTTTGAAAGTTCGGTGATTGTTTGACTATAAGATGTCACAATTTCCTGATAAATATCACCACTTTCCGTATTTTGTTTTTCTTCTTTTATAAATGATTCACCAACAGCATATTTAAATTCACTATAGCCGCTATATCCTAGCTTTTTAGCGAATCTTAACATTGCAGATTTCGATGTTCCACATAGGGTTGCAGCATCTATAATAGAATGTTCACTCACCACTGTTGGATCATCTAGAATCACAGTACATATCTTTCTTTCTGTATTTGTTAACGATGTATAGTATATTGATATCTTTTCTTGTAATTTCACTTTCTAATCCTCTCAAAAACATTTAAAATGATAAACTATTAAACTTGAATTCCCTAGAACAGTTTTTAACTACACTGATTTCTAGATGGATTAATATATAGAATTATGTTGTTAACATCACTATAAATTGAATTTTTACATTGAAATAATTAGCACGATATAGTATAATGTAGTTATAAAGAATTAGATTTATAACTACTCATGCAAAAGAGGTGCTAATATGAAGCTCAGTTATCAGACAATTAATGGAACACTTTATGCTAAAATCCCTGGCAAATCAGTCCGCAAAAACGGCAAGATCGTTAAGCAAGGTGCTAAACATTTAGGCAAGGTTATCGATAAGGAAAACAATATCTTTTTCAATAAAGAAAGAGGCATGTTTACCTATGATCCTGAAACTGGTGAATTCGGTGAAGCTGATGAATCCTATGTATCTGATGTTCAGCCTGATAAGCGCAAAAGACAGCGTACTATTCTTGATTATGGCGATGCCTACTTCGTAGATCAGCTTATTCATCATATGGGATATGACAAAGTCATTGATGAAATCAGCTATAAAAACAAAGATACCTTATATGCAATGGTTGCCTACTATGTCATTTCCAACGCTGCTAACTGTCATGCCAATACCTGGTATGAAGGGAGCTTTGAAAGCATTCTTTATCCAAAGGCTAATCTCACATCTCAGAGAATAAGTGACTTTATGAGATCAATTGGCAAATCAGAAAATGTCCTTAAATTCTTTGAAAATCATATGAAGTGGATCAAAGAAAACATTTCGTCTGATAAAGCTATAATCATTGACAGCACAGGGCTTCCTAACAGTATTCATATGCCATTAACTGCAATCAGTAACCACAATGGGAAGGTTTCCAATGAGGCTAGAATGATTACAACACTTCAGAGAGATACAGGCTATCCCCTAATGTTTAGAATTATTCCAGGCAATATCGTTGATATGAATACACTGATCAGATCAGTAAATGTACTTGATAATTTAGGCAATATTGAAACAGACTATATTCTTAGTGATGCTGGTTATTATACCCTTGAGGATATTAATGAGCTTTATCGAGCTAACATCGATTTCCTGATGAGACTGCCTGAGAAATATAGACTATATCGTGATTTGATCAATAAATACGGTCCCGAACTAAAGCAGGAAAGAAATATGGTCAAATATAGTGATAGAGTCGTCTATATCAAACAGATCGAAGTTAGCATTGGTGATGGACATAAGGCTTATGCTTTTCTAGGATATGATCTAGATCAGGTAGATCATGAAATACATAAGTGTCTGAATAAGAGCAAAGAAATGTCAACTATGCAGATCCAAAAAAAGCTTGAATCAATGGGATATTTTGTACTGATTTCAAGTCTTCCATTCCCAATTGAAGAAGTGCTTCCTGCCTACTATACTAGACAGCTGGTTGAGCAGTACTTTGATTTAAGCAAGGGATCATCTAAGCTGACACCACTTCGCGTTCATAGCGAAGAAGCAGTAAGAGGTCACCTGTTATTATCAATGATTGCGGCAACCATTAACGTGTATATCCAAAAGAAAACAAAGAAAACTGCAACCAACCAGGAAGGCATATTCATGGGACTCAGAAATCAGAAGTGCCTCGTCTACAAGACAGTCACTTCAGTTGAAGAGCCACAAAAAAGAGCTAATGATATCTATAATGCGTTTAATATTTCATGCCCACTTTCATACACAAAAAGAGGCAGTGATTGGGTACCAAAATTTCACCTAAAAAGGCATGAAGATGAGGTGTAGTTATAAACTATACCCGGGAATTCAAGTTAAAGATCATTGAAATAAAAAGGCTTATTTCGCTTTACAGGATAATCCCCCATAACAATTTTTTCACCATTTTTAAATCTTTGATAAAGGTCTAATATAAATTTTTGCGATTCATTTTCAGGTTTAAACTCACTTAAGTATTGATCCATTGTCTCTTGGCTAACGCCCATATCATCAAACAAGCTCTGATCAATTCCATAATTATGAGTTGAACCATGACTACTTCCGACACAATCACCTAATATTCTATATACATATTTAGGTCTTATTATATTTCGTATGTATGTGTAAATCATTTCCCTATAATCTTCTTTAAATCTCTTTAATCCCACAATATTTCCACGTGAATAATATTGATCAGCATATAAATCAATATTATTACTTAGAATATCCTCACACATCTTATTATAATAGTTTGTCCAAATATTTATGATATTTTTATTTGCTGATAAACTAGCGGTTGTTAACCAATATTTAATCTCTGATATTGTATTTATATATCCATAACAATTTAAATGTGAATTAATAAAATCACCTAATTCTTTTGGTTTCAACTGATTTATTAATTCTGCAATTATAACTTCAGCTCTTCGGTGTGCTGACAAAGCAAAAAATCCACTAAAATCGCTGCTAAATTCCTCTATATGATTCCAAAAAAACATTATCAAATTCAAACATTGTGATCTTTCAATATTAGTAATTCGTTTGTCTATTTCATTCACCATATCAAACTGAATAGATTTATGGGCACTCAATATTTCCAGTTCGCGTGCAGCTGTTTCAATGTTTTCAACAGATTTAGCATTATTCACACTTTGAATAAATGAATTAACTTTATAATATATCATTAAGAAATTGTTTATTCCATATGAAAAATAGAGATCGAAATATTTTGCCGATCGAATAGAAAATATATTTGTCTTTTTTCGTTTTGTGTGTACGTCGTTTCCCCCTAAATCAGGAAATAAAAATAAAACCATATCCAAATCTTCAGAATAATTTTCTCTAAGATATTTTAAAAATTCCGACCTTTTATTTTTACAATCTTCCTTATCTAAACGGAACGAAAAAACATCCACTTTCTTTTGAACATCTAACGATATGAGTATTTTGTTGTTATTCTTTATTAACTCATAAAGATGCTTGTTCCTGAATCTTATGAGCTCAAGTACTAACAACTCATTTAAATTTAAAAAACTATAATAAAAAAATACACGATTAATATTTGAGTTTAATATTCTAGTAAAATTGCGCAAATCACTAACTTTCTTTGTAAGGAAATCAATGTAATCATTTATTTCTTCTAATTTTATAACCTGTTTTTTAGATAAGATATTAGCAATACATGTAGTGTAAATTTCATCAAGTTTATCTCGATCAGGCTCAGGAATACTAATGACCTGATTAATAATTTTTTCTTTATACTTTGGATTTATTTTTAACGATTCGCTAAAGATATCATCTAAACGCTTATCATCATAAGAAAGAACATAGTTAATATGCGGAAGATTAAAAATAGTGCCAATGAGTTTAAATAAGAAAAGAACATTTTCACTATTCATACGATCTAGATTATCAAAAACAATAATAACAACTTCATTTTCTTTATTTAATATTTCAGTCAGTTCCCTCTTCATTTGTTTAAGATCACTATATCCAAAGTGATCATCAAGCAGCTTGTCGAACCAAGTTTGTTTAGATACACTAGCAAGGATCGATGTTAACTTCTTAAGATCATGCCGTAGTTTGAAATTATTATATTTAACACCAACACATTTTAATATTTCTTCGTAGAGGCTCACTAAAAGTGCTTCATTAGTACCAAAAATCCAGGGATCAAAATCACTAATTATTTTTATATGAGTGTTATCCTCATTTATGATTTTATCTAAAGTTAAATTGATGAGTGTTGTTTTTCCAGCCCCCCATTCACCTTCAACACCTATAGTGAATGCATTTCCACCATGTTCTAAGGTCATAGCATCTTTTAATTCATTAATAATTAATCCTCTATTAAGTAAGTCTTGGGTACCTGCCTTTTCCTTAACCACTATATTATGGCCCAGTGTAAAACTATTTTTATAAATATCATAAAGTGTAACCAAATCATGATTAGTTCGATTGTTATCTTGTGAAGAGCTAAAACGCTTTAAATGAATTAATCTGATGATTATCACCGGAGTAATGAAGCAAAGGGCAATTATCAAAGGAACCATTATATAACCTCTACTTAAAAATAAAAAATGTCCTAGTATTAAATAAATTAAGAGTGAAACTAATAAAGACACTAAAAACACATCGATTTCATTAAAAGCTTTTGCTCCTATAAAATCTGCAAAGCCATTTCTTAAAACATGAATAACAATCAACAATTCAAAGATAATCAAACATGTTAATATCATTATTTTGTTATTGGTTGATATGAATTGTCTTAACATATTATCAATCATTATCAATAGAAAAATTAATGCTAAAATATATTCAGCCATTTTTAACAATTTATTTTTGTTGATCTTCATTATTCACTCACCCTTTATCACACTTGTTTCTTATTTTACAAAAAATTCCATATATTTAAACCACTCAACATTTCACAATAAAAACCGTATTGTAATACAATATATCATCAACAATTATTTAATTGGTGATATAGGAGTAATCTGAATAAGCAATTTACAGTATGAAACAAAAATAATAGAGAGGCCAGCGAACCAACCTCTCTTTGCTTCTTTGCTTCTTCAGCTGCTTTAGCATCTGCCTTTGCCTTCTTCGCTTCCAGCGTTGCCACTTCTTTTTCAGCCTTCTTCCGAGCAGTCTTCTTCTCTTTCAGGTCAGCCTTTAAAGTGTCAATGTTAGTGGTGATGGATGCAATCTCAGCAGTCAAGGAAACAATAGATTCCTGTTTCTCCGCGATCTGAGATGCGTAGTCTTTGGTGATATTGATTTTGGGACGGTTTTTGCTGCCTTTCGTTCTGAGCATTGGTGATAACCTCTTTTCTATATATTATGATATTTTTAGAATGGTACAGCAGTATTATGATTCAACCTCTATTTTTCCCTCCAAATCTCCGTTTGTACGATTTGAAATAATAGAATACTTTAGTTTTACTTTTTCCTCAGCATTTCGTTTTTTTAAGACCATTACCGGTCCCATCCAAATAGTCTCGTTAGCACGAAGAGAGCCAATTTCATATTGATATCCATTATCATCTTCCGGTTTTTTTATATAAACTTTTAATTCTTTTTCATAATCTTCTGCACCAGAATCTTCCTGTTGAGATCCAAACGGTGTTATAATCGGCATCCGAAGTTGTGTTGGATCAAATGGAACATAAAAAGCATTTTCTTCATATCGTATATAACTATCTTCGTTCATTTTCAGGAAATGCTCCACGAGTTTTTTATCGTATACAATTCCCTCAAGCCCCACACATTCTCCTTCACCACGAATTTCTGGATTGATTAGATTTTTGTCAGGCTGCACACATTCTGCGCTTTCATTTTCTATATGTATAGAAATCCTGATACTTGTATCTGTTTCATTTGAGTCATTCCTGACAGCCAACGAAAGGATTAGCATATCATCAAAAGTACGCGCGTACAAATCCACCAACTGAAGTGACAATAGTTCATTTTTCAATTTGCCAATCAAATCGAACTTTCTTTTCTCGTCTTCTGTTCCATCATAGTCTTCAGAATGATTGTAAATTATTGTTTTCGATTTTAATGCGCCGAGATCAAAGAATTCATCTGAAACTTCTTTTTCAAGATATTCTTTTAACAGTTTTCTAATCGTTTCCTTATCATCTTCTGCAATGCCCTTTTGAATCCATGCGCCACCTAATGTAAGCCTTAATCGCTCCATTGGATTCTCTGATTGTTCAGTCGTGTCAACTAATTTGGTTGATTTTGGAATGCTTATCTTCTCAATTTGTTCAAATAAATCCTCGCATTTTCTTAAAGATCTCACTCTATTTTCTGTGTAATACTTTCCAGTATAAATATTATACGGTATCACATTTTGAGTAATTCTATTACTCTCAAAATCATATCCACCAACTTGATAGTGTGCTCTACCACTTCGATTCACCCCACCCGCAAATAGAAAGGTGGTCACTGTCTGTGCAATAATTTGTTTAATTCTGGTACATTCTGTTTCTCGCGTTGCTTGTGTGAATCGGAATCCCGTCAACCTTCTATGTGATATATCAAACGGATAATCATCAGGATTTCCATACTCTGAATTATACAAGCATATTATACGATCCCATCCGAGAACTTTTGCGGCATAGCCTGTTTCCAATAGAACATTAGGATTGGGAGTTCGTTTTCTATTGCCTGTTAAATTTCCATTTTCATCAATAGCAGGGAAATCATTTATGATACTTAAATCAGCAATAAACAAATCACATTCATCGATTTTTCCAAAAATGCTTTTTGTTATATCAGGGCTTCCAGTTGTTCCCTGAGTTGCGCGATCTGGTTTTATGTCTGACACATCTCGCAAAATCTCACATACACCAGCGAGACAGTCATCAATAAATCTCGTCGTTTTGTTCGCAGATAAATCAGATTGCCACGAATAAAAAATTTTAAATTCTGACATATATCCCCCTGACTAAACTATTTATTATCTCACATCTTCGCCAATCATCGAATCTTTGATTCTCAAATTGTTGCCTGCTGCTCACCACGAAGAGGTGTGTGATTATCAGAGCAGCGTAGGGAGCTACCCCTTCCAGTATATCACAATTTCAACCCTTTTTACAGACGTTTTCTTGCCTTCATCATCGCACAATACATCAATCCGCCGATCATTCCACCGACTGTGTTATAGAAGATATCTAATAGTTGGAATGTACCCAAGCGAAGCAATAATTGCAACATCTCTATGCTTACTGAAAAGATAAATGCTATCTTTCCGCTGTACCACAGTATCTTCTTCCAGCCTTTCTCCATCTTCTCTTGGAACGTCCACGCCACTACTGCTGAAAACGGTACTATCATGATTACGTTCTCGATGCACTCAGTGGTCAGCTTCTGTTCACCGTTCTCTGTCTCCCAGATGCCCCAACTGCCCATGACATCGGATAAAGGATTCATCCACAGCTGACGGTTTAACAAGGTTCGGAACAGAATAAGTGAAGTCACAAACGCCAAGAAGAATAGTTTTCTGAAGAACACGTCCTCTTTGAACTTCTGATACCTTGTCATCATGGCAATCTTCCAGCCTTTTCCGGCTCTAATAGATTCATAGGCATATAGATAGAAAAACATGGCGAGGAAGGAAAGCAGGAGCGAGAATCCAAACGGCTCGTAGAGAGCTGTCAAAATGTTTGTGAGAATCTTCCCGAGTAAATCAATCGTTTCTTTCATCGTCGTTTACAGATTACTAAACAAGTCAGTCTTATACACGTCGTTCTCCAGCATTTTTTGAAGCTGTCCTTTACGGCTGCAACATCCTCGTGATAGGTCATACCGTACCAGGTGTCATTGGTCTTCAGAACATTCACAGACATCTTGCCCTGCTCCAGCAGTTCACCGATGAAGATAGGGATCAGATACTCTGCTTTCAGAGGATTGCCCGGGACTTCTTTCTCAAAAAACTCCTTGAAGCCCTCCTCCAACACATCCAAGAACTCTGGTGTCAAGCCCCACATGTTCATGGACACCAGAAAATTCACATCAACAACCACACCGTCTGTCTCTGCTCCATCTGCAGTCTTCACGATGTTCTTTGTTTCAACAACCTCTGTCAGATTATTCTGGTCGTCCATCTTGCAAATACCACGGGTCACACCGCCATTATCAGACAGCGTATTCTTCAGCACAAAGCCAGCCATGCAGAACTTGCCACCATTCACCAGATACTCATGGACTTGAAACCTTCCTTGCCGTAGTAATCGTCTACATTGATGACGATAAACGGAGTCTTGATGACCTTCTTCGCTGCAAGCACAGCCTGACCGGTTCCCCACGGCTTTATCCGGCCTTCTGGCAGAGTTTCCGGGATATCATTGATATCTTGGAAAACATAGTCAACAGTTACATTATGAGAAGAGCAAATGGAGGCAATGCGATCACCAATAACCTCTTTAAACTCTTTCTCGATATCCTTACGGATGATAAACACTACATGGTTAAAACCTACCTCAATCGCATCATGGATTGAGTAGTCCATAATGATATGTCCAGCATCATCCAGCGGCTCCAACTGCTTAATTCCCGTTCCAAAGCTGCTACCGATACCAGCAGCCATGATAAGTAATGTTGTTTTCATAGTTTTTTATACCTTTTTTCTGACAATATTCTTTTACCATAGGTTTCGTCCTTCACATCTCAGCCGATCCTAGTGTAGTGCGTCAGATTGTCATATGCTAGAAAATTTATTTATTTTGGTTGAGTGAGTCTCACAATATCCCCGCTTTTTTTGGTAGGCCTTCACATTATTCCTAACAGTTCCGCAAATTATTTCAATCCATAATATCAACTCGTAGTAAATAATGTATTAATATAAGATATCTGTATATAAAGCTGTTGAACAGCATCAAATTATTCGTAATGCAAGCAGCACTTTCTTTTTGAATTGCAATGCAGATTAAAAATGACGGTAACCGCAGATTATTTTAGGGATGACCGTCATTTTATAATTGATCCTTAAATCACTTTATTTTACTGTACGTGATGCATGCATTCGCTAACAAGCTCATCACTTTATTTTCAATTACAGATGCACATTGTTTTGTTCATGATATCAACTAGCGGGTTGATATACTGTCAAAATTGAATATCCGGATCATTATATACAATTCTAAGCATCTCTTCTATGATCTCATCTGAAGATGGAGGATAAGTGTATTTGCCGGCTTCATACATTAAGTCAACTTTGTCTGTAAGTCTTTCGATTTGAGTATTCAGGTCTCTAATTGCAACACAGAGCTCATCAATGTAGCATACTTCATCATGAACAGCGTATGTCATACTCTTAGTTTCTTTGGCAAGACTGCTAATCTGATCAACACTCTGCTGAAGAGATCTCATCTTTTTATTGATTTCCTTAATTTTATTACTCACGCTATGCTTGCTCCTCTCTTGTTTTTTTGGTTTCTGAAATAATAGCTTCGAGCATTCTGGTGTTCCTTCTTCCAAGATGTGCTTTGACTGTATTGTGAATTTCATAATCATCACTAAACAGCAGATAGGAGAAGTTCTGCACATAATGATCAATTAGAAAGTAAAACTGATCATTAGTCATGCCGTGGCTCTGGTAGAGGCCGATCGCAGAACGAAGCTCCTCAGTAATGACTTTTCGGGTTGAAGGGTAATAGATAATTTCATCAAGTGTTTTAATCATTCCAATTCAACCTCCTGCTGTGCCATCAGAATCGTATCTGTTCCGATAGGCTTTTCCTTGCGATTTGCGCCCTCAATAAGGGCCTTTTCAAGAATATTGTTCATCCGTCTTACGGAGCCGTTTCTGATTTCCCAGGCGGCGTTAATAGCTTCAGGAGAAAAGACTGGCTCACGGCAGCCGCATTCCTTGAGGCAGTGCTTCACATAGGCTTCGGCCTCCTTTTTCTGAAGCCTCTGCATATCGTAATTAATCACAACGCGCTGTCTGAGGGCATCATGCACTCTCTTGCCAAGAATACCGTTAAAACCTGATTACCCAACGAAAATAAGAATCATTCTGTTCTTGGAGTCAAAGTTAAAATTCAAAAGCATCTTAATGTCATGAAGAATAGCATTGTGTAAATACTGTGCTTCATGAATATTCTCCGGGTTTAGCACCATGTATCGCATGTTGAGCACCAGTGATATTACGGTAAGCACCACTAGCCGGTATCATCAATGACACCATGCATATTGATATCAGCACCACTTATTGCATTCATGACACCACCATTATCATGTTTGGCACCATTAGGCTATGTCATCAATAGCACCATACATATTGAAGTCAGCACCACTTGTTTCACACTTGGAACCTGTACTCTCATATTGAGCACCACTGACCTGTATCATCAATAGCACCACATATATTAGATCAGCACCACTAGTTGCATAGACAGCACTACCATTATCATGTTTAGCACCTGCTATCTATCTCAGTAATAGCACCATCAGTATACTTACTAGCACCTGCTGTTTAATTGGCAGCACCAGCAGTCTTATTTAAAGCACCAGTGAAATCCTTACTGATGCCTTTTATTTTGCTTTTTTCTCTTACCAAATTGCTTTTCTTTACTATCATATACTTGTGGAATTATCCACATGTATATGAAAGGAGGCATTTCTAAATGTCTAAAAAGATTAATGTGCGTACAGTTCTCAAAAAGCACAGACTGGGTCTCAGCGAAAACAAAATTGCTCAGACATGTCATATGTCAAAGCATTCTGTTAAGGCGGTTCTTGACAGATTAAGGGATATTGAATTTGATCTCGGCACCATTGATAACTACAGTAATGATGAGCTCTATTCCATGTTTTTCCCAACTAAGTACGAAAGCGAAAATTTGTATTTTAAAGTCAACTATGATTATGTTCACAACGAGCTCAAAAAGCCTTCGGTTAACCTTAGAATACTATGGGATGAGTATAAAGACTCTATTCCAGAGGGCATGTATCCCTATAGCTATCCTTCTTACTGTCGAGGATATTCTGATTTTGTGAATATCAATAATCTTACTAACCATATTGAACATAAGCCAGGTGAAACTGTGGAAGTAGAATGGAGCGGAGATCATATGCATTATGTGAATGAAAATTGGTGAATTAGTCACTGTGCATATCTTTGTTGCCTGTCTTCCCTATAGTCGCTATGCCTATGTTGAACCCACCCTTGATGAAAAGATGAACACCTGGATAGCTGTAATGTGAATATGCTGGAGTATTTTCATGGAGCGCCTAAACGGATTGTTTGTGACAATCTTAAGACCGCAGTTGTATCCCATCCTAAGGAAGAGGAAATTATTCTTACAGACCAGTATCTTGATTTTGCTGAATACTACTCTATGGCAATCATGCCGGCAGCCGTAAGAAAACCGAAGCAGAAAGCATCAGTAGAAAATACTGTTGGCAATATTGAGACATTCATTATTGCTAGGGCACGTAATATTACATTTACCTCTTTCAATCAACTTAAGCTTTATGTTATGGAGCGGTTCCAGAAATATAATGATCAGCCATTTCAGAAGCGTGATGGCTCAAGATCATCTGAATTCGAAGAAGAAAAGACTCGCTTCAGCCGCTTCCTAATATTCGCTATGAGATCGCAGAGTGGACTTATGGAAGAAAAGTTAACTTTAATAGTCATATTCAGTCCCTTATCAATACATTGGTAAATCAGTTGACGTTAAAGCAGGAACTGAAACTCTCTCATTCTTTTATAAAGGGAAGCGAATTGCTACACATCCTTTATTTCTTGGTAACGTCAAATATAAATACTCTACCCAGGAGCAGCACATGCCTGAAAAGTTTAAAAGAATGAATATGGAATGGGCTGAAAAGATCGGTCCTAATACTTATGAAGTTATAAATCGAATCTTCCTAAAAACAAAAATCGAAGAACAGGCTTATAATCCAACATTGGCTGTCCTTCGTTTAGGCGGTTCGTATTCCAATGAACGACTGGAAAATGCCTGTGGAATTGCACTTCGCAGTTTCATTACTCCCCGTCATAAACATATTAGGGATATTTTGGCTTCTAAGCAAGATCTGGCAGAAAAACAATTAAAAAATAAAACTATTGATGGCGTGGAATCCCATGATGCATCACTTGATGAAAACAAGGGACACTTAAGAGGCAGCGACTATTTTAAAAACATCGGTCAAAACAGCAATAAAAACGGAGGAAAAGACTAATTATGATTAACGAAGAGACAAAAACTAAACTTCAGGTGATGGGAATGGAAGAATTTGCAGATGGTATTGAAAGTCAGCAGCGTGCTGGTACATTTGATGCAATCCCCTTTGAACAGAGATTTGATAATCTTGTGGATTATGTTTATGAAGCCAAATATCAGAAAAAAATTGAAACTCTTAGAAGAAGAGCAAAATTAAGATTTCCTAGCGCAGATGTGCGAGATATCTATTATGAGGGTCGTGCGATCACTAAAGAATTAATCGCGAACTTAAGCACATGCAACTATATGTTTTCTCATATTGATATTAGTATTGAAGGACGTGTTGTTAACAAATAAGTGACTTTCACATATAAGCTCCGTATTTATCCTTTTCAAGCGATGTATTGAACATCAGGATATATGTATATTTGCTAAAATATATAGTACCTGGAGGTATTAATATGGAAATTCAAAACATTGCTGCTAACTTATCTAATATTAAACTAGATCAATTTCAAATTGAACAGATTCTTGATATGGTTGAGGAGTATATTGAAGCTAATGAAACTGCGTCTACACCTATCATAGAGCATTGCCCAAAATGTCCTGAAAAACATCCTAAAATGATCAAAGCAGGACACACAAAAAGTGGCAAGCAAATGTATAGATGTAAAAGCTGTAATAAACGCTTTGTAGCGGATACCGGTCAATTAACTTTCTATTCACATCAGAGCCTTTCAAAGTGGAAAGTTGTTCTTAAAGATACACTCAACGGTTTAGCTTTACGCGAAACTGCATTCAAAATCGGTGTGCATTATGTAACTGTATTTAGAATGCGTCATAAGCTACTTCATTTCATTGAAATGATCCTAGCTAATGATTCTGTAGGTGATGTAGCTGAAATAGATGAGAAGTACATCCTGGCGAGTCATAAAGGGACCAAGCTGGAAGGCGTTGATCCTCGAAAACATGGATCAATAGCACCGAAACCAGGCATAACTGATATTCTAGTATGTATTATGACCGTAGTTTCCCGAGGCGGAAATACATTTATTCACACCTATAATACCGGTCGACCTACTGACGTGAATGGCTATGAATTTTGTCAGCATATTGACAAAGAAAGCTACTGCTTTACAGATGGTATCAATATTTATGACTGGAGTCTGAAAAAACGAAATTGCGGCGTAAAGCATCTAAAACTCGACGTGTTGTTAACAATTTAGTGACTTGGTATGATTTTTAGTTGATAGCGCACAATTTAATATCTCTCTACGAGTCATAAATTCCATTAACTTTATTTTTACAGATCAAATATACTATTGCTAAACTTAAATATACTTTCTTTACTGAGTTGGCGAATGTAGAAATATTGCTGATGCTGTCTCAGCATCCCTAAAAGCTTTGTAACTTTCTCGCTGATATTGAGTTTTCTGAAATTATATTGGATCATAAATAACGAGTTATATCTATTTATATACTTTGTAGATATATTTCTATAATAGATGATTTCTGATTCAATAAATGAATGAAGTCCATTTACAGTATTCAAATGATCAGTTTTTGTATACTCATCGAGTTTTAGATGCTTTACGCCGCAATTTCGTTTTTTCAGACTCCAGTCATAAATATTGATACCATCTATAAAGCAGTAGCTTTCTTTATCAATATGCTGACAAAATTCATAGCCATTCACGTCAGTAGGTCGACCGGTATTATAGGTGTGAATAAATGTATTTCCGCCTCGGGAAACTACGGTCATAATACATACTAGAATATCAGTTATGCCTGGTTTCGGTGCTATTGATCCATGTTTTCGAGGATCAACGCCTTCCAGCTTGGTCCCTTTATGACTCGCCAGGATGTACTTCTCATCTATTTCAGCTACATCACCTACAGAATCATTAGCTAGGATCATTTCAATGAAATGAAGTAGCTTATGACGCATTCTAAATACAGTTACATAATGCACACCGATTTTGAATGCAGTTTCGCGTAAAGCTAAACCGTTGAGTGTATCTTTAAGAACAATTTTCCACTTTGAAAGGCTCTGATGTGAATAGAAAGTTAATTGACCGGTATCCGCTACAAAGCGTTTATTACAGCTTTTACATCTATACATTTGCTTGCCACTTTTTGTGTGTCCTGCTTTGATCATTTTAGGATGTTTTTCAGGACATTTTGGGCAATGCTCTATGATAGGTGTAGACGCAGTTTCATTAGCTTCAATATACTCCTCAACCATATCAAGAATCTGTTCAATTTGAAATTGATCTAGTTTAATATTAGATAAGTTAGCAGCAATGTTTTGAATTTCCATATTAATACCTCCAGGTACTATATATTTTAGCAAATATACATATATCCTGATGTTCAATACATCGCTTGAAAGGGATAAATACGGAGCTTATATGTGAAAGTCACTTATTTGTTAACAACACGAAACTCGATGAGTATACAAAAACTGATCATTTGAATACTGTAAATGGACTTCATTCATTTATTGAATCAGAAATCATCTATTATAGAAATATATCTACAAAGTATATAAATAGATATAACTCGTTATTTATGATCCAATATAATTTCAGAAAACTCAATATCAGCGAGAAAGTTACAAAGCTTTTAGGGATGCTGAGACAGCATCAGCAATATTTCTACATTCGCCAACTCAGTAAAGAAAGTATATTTAAGTTTAGCAATAGTATATTTGATCTGTAAAAATAAAGTTAATGGAATTTATGACTCGTAGAGAGATATTAAATTGTGCGCTATCAACTAAAAATCATACCAAGTCACTAAATTGTTAACAACACGTTGAAGGATGCTGTGGTTCTGGCAAAACATGGCTGGGCTGTGCACTTGCCAACGCCGCCATTAAGCAGGGAAAAAGAGTCTTATACATCCGTTTCCCTGAACTGCTTGAAAAGTACCATGAGGATAAGAAGACAGGCAAAACCATGATGGCTATTGCGAAGAAATATGTTAAATATGATCTGATGGTGATTGATGAATATATGATGTATGATCTGGATAAGGACGATTTATTCTTTCTTCTTGAATTAACAGAAAAGCGTTATGACAAGACATCAACAATTTACTGCAGTCAGTATAATAGTGATGAATGGTATGGTATTCTTGGAAATAGCGTTTTTTCAGAAGCAGTTCTTGATAGAATTGTCCATAACCTTATCAAGATCAATCTTGGCAATGCTAACTTTAGAGAGACTTTCACGAAACATTCCTAAATACTATTAGTCATAGGCGAGCTTCATTCCTGAAGCTCGCTACTTTTAGCTTCGCTAGGTGGTGCTCTGTATGCAACTGCAGTGGTGCTCACGAAAATACACCAGGAGCTTTTACGCGAGAATAATCACTGAGCTCTTAATCAATCAATTTCCTTTTCTTTTTCTTTAAGCTGACCCTGTAAAGATGCAGTATCCTGATAGCAGCTTCCTGAATTTTCCTTTCAGTTCCCTTATCCTTATTAGCAAGAGCTCATTGAGCATTTTTATAGATGCTATAGTACTGGTGATAGAGCTGTTTATACTTTTCGCCATTTTCTTTTTTCTTCATAGAAAAGCTTGAGCAAGTTATCAGTATTCATTGACATATTCATAAATCCTTTCATTGCTCTCTTTATACCATGAAACACTTGAAAGAAATGTAATATTTCCTTCATATTTCCTGTGCATAACCTCTTCAAGGGAATGATAGGATCGTGAATAACTAGCTAACTAAAAAAGAACATTACTTTAACTGTGTAGAGTCAAAATAATGTTCAAAAGCTAGAGAAGCCGTGAATAGTAACTATCCTCCGCAGGATTATGGGGGTAAGCTAAATCAATCTCATAAATTTGGTTAGTTATGTCTCACCCCATCAAATTTCGGAGAGCTGTCAAATAACCCCCCCGAGCATCACTGTTAGCAACAGGTACTGGGGGATTTCCGTTAAAAGTAATATTTATACGATTTAGAGAATAACCGTTTAAAAATAAAAAATCGTACTTATGCAGATTACATATTATTATAATTTAGAAATATGGATATTTAATCTAACTCTTACTTTGATTATCTCGAATCTTGTCTATCCTTCTATGAATTTTTAGTAAACAGTTCTTTGAAATCAGCTGCTGCTAATATACCGCAGATAATAACAATAAGTGTGCAAATGATTGTTAAAGGCTTAAGCAATGAGTAGTCATGCATAAAAATTACCGAAAAGACCACTGCCCAGGCCGCATAGGAGACATCTAAAGCCATAGCTTTAGAGGCACCAATCTTAGAAATCGCACGATAGTAACAAAGATAAGATGTTGTCGCAAAGAAAGCAGCGATTGCGATGACTGGTAATAACATGCCGCCTTTAACAGTGAATAATGTCGTAGTAAAATGCCAGCCGTGCATAATAGGTAAAATAACAATACCATAGAATAATGCTGAGGTTGTCTGTCTGATTTGCAGGGCGTATTCATCTTTGACAGCGTCATCCTGCATACATTTAGCGAGCACAACAGCTTCAATCCCCCAGCCAAAGGAACACATCAGGGTTCCTAGGATGCCTAACCAGAAGTTTGTGATATTAAGGTCAGGGGAATAACTTAGACCATAGACACCTAATAAGGTGATAATTAACAAAATCCAGCGATACCACTGCATTTCTTCTTTTAAGAAGAAATAAGCTAGGATAGCGCCAATAGCTGGGAAGACTGCACTGGCGACAGCACCGATGGAAGCACCCATGTATTTCACGGCTAAGACATAGCCGGTCATACCGACTGGGCCACCAATAATAGCAGCTAAGGCGACAAAGCGGCTACTTTTTGTTTTAAGAGCATGAAAAACATTTTTGATGTTGCCACGAAAAATATTAAATAATGTAGCCCAGATTGCTGAGCAGGCATCATGTAAGAATGTGCTGACAAAAGGGGCTAAGAAGATGGCTTCTTTGCTGCTGACAAAAGGGGTCATGGAAAGTGCGATGCCCAGGACAATTGTTTCAATGGCCCAGGTGACACCGGCAATTACACCATAAATCATAATACTTCACCTTCCTCTATCTTTTTTTCGTCATAAAGGTAATGATAAGTTTGATTGTGTACATGAAAGATAAAACCAATCGCCTCGTTGGTATCTGACTTGAGTGTTTTAAAATCATGAATTTCTGCCTGTGTAACATGCAATGCTTCTGCAATTGACTGAATAATAGGCGAACGGGTATTGTTCACATAGCTTGTATCAAAAGTGCGTAATTCGTCAAGACTGTCAAATTCAAAGATAAAATCATCAGGATATTTTTTAATCTTCATTTTGAGAACATCGAGATGTTCCATATAGATATCTTCCCAAAGTTTATCAGCTGTTTCTGGCTGATCATATTCTTTATCTAAGATATCCAAAAAGTTTTTACTGAATTCGTCACTCCAGAATGTATGACCCAACATGTACCAGGCATTTTCACCGCCAATGCTGACTTGACTGATATAACCGTTTTGATCTTCTTCTAGACACCATTCTTTAGTAGGGCCATTGGCATAAATGGCTGCATAATAACTATCTTCATTTTCTAAAGTGAATGGATTTTTGGTAAAATAGTTATCAGCTGAGCAAATATAAGAATTAGCTAAAACATCTCTGGCAGTATGAATACTGGCATTGTTATTACGAGTGTTGTAGTCCTTGTTATAAAGGAGCTTAACACCGCATTCCCTTTCTAAATAATTAAAATCTTCATGCTTATAGCCGGTTACAACATAAATATCATTGATGCCAACTTCCTTTAGCTGACGAATCTGACGTTCAATGAGAACTTCTCCCTTGACCGTAATCAAAGCTTTAGGTAATTCATAAGATAATGGGGCAAAACGGCTTGATGTACCGGCTGCCATAATAACGGCGTGAGCTGCTTTATACATTCTTGATTTCCTCCTTGAAGATCTTGTAGTAATCTTTGGCATAGCGATACTGTGCTAAGGAATATTCACCAAATTCAACACCTTTATTGCGTTTAAATTCGCACCAGTTGCTCCATAATAGTCCACAGCAGGCAATGTAGCAGTAGATCTTCAAACGTGTTTCCTGTGGGCACTTATCTTCAAAATAAATATCAATCAGCCGATCGACATGTGCACGATCATACATGGCATAAATACAGAACATGGCAATATCAACATGAGGATCCTGCATGCCGGCATATTCCCAGTCAATCAGATCGATTTTTTCCTGACCTTTTTCGTCAGTTGAAATCATAAAGTTATCACAAACAGCATCGATATGAGTAAGACAATATTCAGAAGGATGGGCATCGATATATTCCTTTAATTCATAAACTTTCTTTTTGGTGTCTTCATAGTCATTGAAGATTGAAGGATTACCTTCCCACAGAGTTTCATAGAATTCCATGTGTTTGAAAATATCAAAGGTATGATTAACCTGGAGTTTCATGTTATGGAAGTCTCTGAGTTTTTTCATGCATTTTTTTAAATCATCAATGTTATCTGGATCACAGTTACGAGAATTATTAATAAACTTAGTGATCTTATAGCCACTGGTTGGATTGATATAAATGTTGTCATCACAAAGACCTTTACCTTTGATGGCCATATAGACATCATATTCTTCCTGGCGGTTAACTAACTGATCGGTACCTTCACCGGGAATTCTCATAATATATTTTTGATTGTTACATTCAAATAAGAAAGAACGATTGGTCATACCTTTCTTAAGAACTGAAATGTTTTTGATATCTGAAGGTTTTACGTTAAAGGTATAGACAATTGTCGAAATTGCATCATTTTGCAGTTCATCCGCCTGGTTATCAATGTTTCTTAACTGTTCATAGGTATCAATTTCATAACATGTTTCAGGTTTGACAATTTTACCAATGACATGATTATTATTTGTGAATAGGGCTTTTTCCCAGTAGACAGAGTCATATTGTTCATCCTGGCTCATTAATTGTAAGTTATGTTTTAAAATTTCTTCAGATACACCAGTCACATAAGAAATACCGACCATTTTTAATGGTGAGGAGTTTGTTTTTACAATGTGTAATTGCTTGTTAACAGTATAATGCCCATTTTTATCTTCTGGCTGATCTGCCATCATATACCAGCTGCAGATTTCTGAAGATGAGTAGGGATTAAAAGTTGTATACACATCGCAAGGAATGATATAAGAGTTATGAATATACTTATAAGCTTTATTCAGAGAAGCAAGATTATTTTTTGTGGCATAATCTTCATTATAAATAAGGGTGACGTTGTATTGATCAATAAGATATTCATACATTTCTTTAAGGAAGCCAACGACAATATAAATCTTATGAATACCAGCTGCCTGGAGATCCTCAATTGTTTTTTCAATTAATGGCTTGCCATGAATCGTCAGTAATCCCTTAGGCTTAAGTGTATTGATGGGAACCATCCGCATACCATAACCAGCTGCAAGAATAATGGCATTGTCAGGTTTAGCCTGTATAAATAAATCCAGCGCTTTTTCTGTTAACTTTCCGTCAGTATCAAGATAGGATTCAGCAGTGAGCTGATTGATATAGCTGTTGACACTGCCTAAAGACATGCTTAGAGCATTTGCTAATTCACGCTGTGAAAAGTCTTTTTCTTTATGTGTATTCAAATATGTAAGTATTTGATAGTATTTTCCGTTCATAAAATCCTCCTGTTCAAATATATGTAAAATTAAATCTAAATGAACAAAAATATTATAAAACGAATAAAAGATATGTCAATATTTAAAATTTTTTGTGAGTCAATGTGTGTGAGTCAAACATGATATTGTCTTGATGTACCAAGAAAGAAAGTGTCCTGAATGATAGATTCAAATAAGTATGTTAAAATATCCTCCTAACATTACTATTAGACGAGAAGGTATCACGTGAGAAAAGTTGGGTTAAATTATATGGAAGAATACAAATACAAAGCTATTAAAAAGCTAGTAGACACAAACGGAAACAAAAAGAGAGCGATATTAAAGCTTCATTGCACACTCAGAAATGTGAACAGATTAATCGTTAGATACAAACAAGAAGGAAAGGCTGCTTTCCAGCACAAGAGCAAAGATCGTAAGCCTGCTATCGCTTTTTCTGCCGAAATGAAAAAACAGATTATTGCTTTATATAAAGACAAATACAGCGATACTAACTTTAGACATTATACCGAGATTGTTTTTGAGGAACTTGGTGTGAAGATTAGTGATACGACTGTGAATAAGTGGCTTAGAGAGAAAATATTCTTTCGCCAAAAGCTCGTAAAAAAACAAAGAAGCAGCAATATAGGCTTCAATGATAAGTCCCTGCTGTAATGCGTCACTTTATGGTGCTATATTATTTTAAATAATAACGCACATTATATTAAGTTGATCAGGTCCGATTCCCTGAACAATTTTTATAATGTGCGTTTTTGCTTCATTTTATTTTAGTCATATGAGATTATGATATTGATGATGTACTATAATTATGACAACCTTAGATACCGGGATTTTTCCACTATAACAAATGCATTTACAAATCAAAAAAATCCACAAGCTTTTTAGCTGATATCATTCTTGTATCTTCGTAAAATTGTGGCATCAATCGTTTCCGCTCTTCTTTATAATCATCAAAGTTAGTTATTATGCGCTCAAGTGCATCATAAAACTCCTTTAACGATTTTACATGTGATCCTGCCCAATAGTCTATTGCATTATTAGGAATAAAACCACCTCTTGATTTTTTGTATTCCTCATAATCATCGACAGTAAATATCATAGGCTTATCCAATAACATATAATCTGCTGAAATAGACGAATAGTCTGTTATAAGTGCATCTGTGAGTTTAATAAATTGGTAAAGCTGTACATTAAGCTGATGTAACTGCTCATCTTTCAAAAAAAGTATATTATCATAATTTTCACAAAAAACTGGAAGATCCAATTGTAAAGGATGTATCTTCAATATAAGTACTGTTTGCATCCTCACTAAATATTGTGACAGGTGCATCAGTTGTTCTCTAGTATACACAATTGGCAAGTGTGTCTCTGTTTTCATATAGTCCTCTGAAATTTCTTTATGATTAGATTCTCTAAATGTCGGCATCCAAAGTAACACTTTTTTATATGAGCTTAATTTGTATCTGTGTTCAATTTTTTCTTCTATATTCTTATCAAAACACATTAAGTAATCCAGCCTTGGCATTCCACAATGGATAAATTTTGCACTTCCAAAGTCTTCAAAACATGGATACAACTTTTCTGAAAGATTACTCGTCACTGTTACATAATCAGGCTTTGTTTTATCTACTTGTGCTTTCTTTCCTGCTTTATATCCTGCAAACCCATGCGTCAAATAAACTATCGTTTGATTGCTTCTCTTGTCTAAATTATGCATCACATTGCTATGATCATAAAAGAAGAACCTACATGTAGCCAAACATTTGCTCCACTTTAAATCAACTTTTCGCGGGAATTTTTTTACAAATTCTGTATTTGGAAAGCCTCCATTTCTTTCAGCATATCTTTTCGCACTTTCAATATCATTAACCAACCAATAGACTTTATATTTTTTTAAGTTGCCATTGCAACGCATATAGTCAAAAAGTGCATATGCATTATCTGTCAAATCACCTTCACTCTCAAATACTAAAATATCTTTCACAGGAGTAAACTGATATAGTCTATACAGCAATCTATTCATACTAATAGCCAAATGTACTTGTAGCGCTTTTACCAAACCAATTACACCTTTTTCGCTGGTCACTTTAATAATTTTATTTATAGAATGCATCTAATCATTGCACCTCACTTTCTATGTACCAATTTTGATAATACCAACTTCATATCAGCGACATAGCAAACTACAACCACCAAAAACAATCCTATTATAACTCCGTACATAAAAATCTGATTTTCAATTGTACACAAAGCAATAGCCTGAATTATCAACAGAATATAGCTACATACATCTCTTACAACATTAATCTTTAGTTTAATATATTTTCTGCTTTGAAAAAAACGAATAAAAAAGACTTCCCCATAACTAATTGTTGTTGCTATCGCGGCTCCCATTGGACCAATCACTGGGGTGAATATTATATTTAATACAATATTACTAATTGCACCAACAACTGTGCTGATAGCGAAAACTTTGCTATTTTTCACTGCCGAGAA
The DNA here is from genome assembly GCF_003925875.1 of Intestinibaculum porci. Classification (GTDB taxonomy): domain Bacteria; phylum Bacillota_I; class Bacilli_A; order Erysipelotrichales; family Coprobacillaceae; genus Intestinibaculum; species Intestinibaculum porci. The sequence goes on from NZ_AP019309.1 coordinate 2,490,007, forward strand.
AAACCCTCCTATATATCCACTCATGGCACCAAATAAAATAGCAATTGTCAGCCAAGGCACATATTTCCAAGCATCATAAAAATTCTGTGCATATAAAATTTTTGCCAAAATCTTATCAAAAACAATAATCATTGAACATACGATTGTCATCAAACAATTATATGTTCGATATGTTTTTGCAAAAAAACCACTTTCATCATTTGGATCAAAATCCTTAACTGCCGATAAAGTCCACGCCTGATTAAATATCGTTTGGAAAATATTAAGAATGGAAGGTATCTTAGAAGCCACAGAATAAACACCATTAGCAGCTAAACCACAGAAAAATATAACGACATATCGATCTGAAGCATTATTAACCCACCATGCTAATGCATTGGCAATGAGAGGCTTAGAATAATCAGTCATTTTCTTTTCTAAAACTTTTGGTGTTACATTTCCATTTGACTCTATTGCAGTATTATCTTTTCTTAATGTATCAATATGAACATTAGCTCTAATCGCAAGATAAATACTCTGAACCAAAGGCCCAATAATATTCGCTAAGAAATATCCAACAAGCCCCCATTTAAAATAAACAAGGAAAATAATATTCAAACCAATTGTAATAACTGAGGCAATGACACTTGAGACCGATAGATCGGCAACGCGATCAATTCCTCTTATATAGCAAGTTATCACTCCTGAAAGTGATTGCGTTAAAAACATCAGGAAAAAGAAAATTGCATACTGTTTTCCAAGACTCGAAAAGACAAAAATATTGTTAACAAGCAGACCTGCAGCAACAAGAACATTCGATACCAGCAAGTATTTCATGCCTATTCTAATAACAGTTTTATTGTCATAATCTTTATCCAATGCAAATATTAATACAGCATCCTGAATATTTAATGTTAGAATAGGAAGTAAGACTCCTACTGTTGTCATAAATAAATCATATGTCCCATATTGTTCAGTTGTTAATATGCTTGTATATAATGGGACTAAGAAGAAGCTAAGTAATTTTGTTGCAAAACTGCTTAACGTTAATAGTCCTATGTTTTTTATTAAGTATTTATATTTTCCCATTTATCTTGACTTGACTCCTTTTTTATCTTTTTATAAATTTGTATATTACATTAAACTATTGAAGAGTTAGCCTCAATGTCAGTATCATACTTTTTAATCTTTATAACATAGCCCTCCTTGAGCAGCATCCAAAGCTTCCTCGAAATTCCTAGAGATACAAGCAATATGATGTTATTTTCATCTATAAGTCATTAATACGTGCTTCTCTAAAGCAAGATATCTCTTTCTTAATATGCCATACAAACTATCGCTCACCTTTTTTACAAGCTTCCCAAACAAAATTTTATACATGATAGCAGCTAAATGAGCAAATACGAATATTGCGAAAGCAAGGCAAATCGTCCAAAAGATGACATAATCATATCCAAAGTGATCATGTATATAAATCCATAGAAATGGTCTATAACATCCCCTTAAAATTATGTTTTCATGAATAATGTAAACCAGTAATGATGAGCTAGATATATAGTTTATAACCTTATTTTTGAATGATATTTTTCTTGCTATATTAAATAATGCTATTGCCATGAGAATAGTGAAAGGATTACAGTTTGTTGCCCAACGTGTCATTTTATCCTGTAAAAATGAAATATGCAAACCAGTAATTTCCGTAAGTAAGATTAATCCAAAAAGGCCAAATAATGCAATACTAAAAGAAATAATATTTTTCTTGGGTCTGTACTTTTTCCTATGGAGTAGGTTGTACACAATTAATTCCAAAATATTGAAATAAAAAGAGGTCTACCGTATGATAGTGACTGTATCTTGGCGGATATAAGTAACTAACAAGGAGACCTCAAATGGATTATACACAATTAGCTATTAACACTCAATCTAAAAATACAATCATTGATGATGGATATCTGAAGATTCCTAACACATTAACTGGGTTTATTAATACTGACACTGAAATTGAAGATGATCCTAAGAAAGCCGATCACAAGATCATTGTCTATAAGGGCATTCAGACTGTTTCGGATGAGGATAGAATCTGTGAGTGCTGTGGTGCTCACATGTACAAGAACATGATCTGCGCTCCTACAAGAATCAAGCACTTCAGCTACGGCCCAACAAGCACGGTTGTGGAAGTCAGCCTTAATCAGATGCAGTGTACAAATCCTGAATGTAATGCTACAAAGATGCAGGGTGTTCCATTCAAGTCAAAGCACCATCGCATTACTAAGGCTCTTGAAGAATTCATTGAAAAGCTCCTCGGCAGAGCCTCATTCACTCTTAAGAGCATCTCAGAGCTTACAGGAGTTGGTAAGAATATTGTTAAGGCCATTGACCTTAGAAGACTAAAGAGACTCTATACCGTTGATGGAAAAACTCTTAGAAAGCCGCAAAAGTTCTGCAAATACCTTGGAATTGATGAATTCAAGCTTCATAACGGCTACAAGTATGCCACTCACATCATTGATATGGAAACAGGAAATGTTCTCTGGATCGCCAGAGGAAAGTCTAAGCAGGTTGTCTATGACTTCATTGACTATGTCGGTGAGGAATGGATGGATCATGTTGAGGCCATCGGCTGTGACATGAACAGCGACTTTGAGGAAGCGTTTGAGGAAAGATGTACTCATATACAGCCTGTTTTTGACTACTTTCATATTGTAAAGAACATGAATGAAAAGCTGATCAATGAAATCAGAAAGGATGAGCAGGCACGTCTTATCGCTGAAGGAAATATGGAAGCTGCTAAGCATCTTAAGAAGTCTAAGCACGTTTTATGCTCAAAGAAGGCAACGCGTGACAGGAAGGATGAGGCTGCTCAGAAAGGCATTGTGAAGCAGAAAAAGTCAGATCTGTTTAACCTTCCAGAAATCAAGGCTATCGGTGGGTGGAACGATAAGTTTGATCTTCTTATTAAAGAAAATGAGCTGCTGTTCAAAGCTGATCTTATCAAAGAAAAGATAACAGCAGCCTATCAGGAAGATCATGAATGGAAAATGGCTAAACAGATTATTGAGATCATTGATCTATGCAATGAGACAAAGAATGAACATTTCATTTGGTTTGCTAATCTTCTTTCCAATCATTTTGAAGGTATCATAGCTCATGCAACAATCAAAATCACAAGTTCTAAAATTGAAGGAATTAACAACCGCATTAAGACAATACGTCGAATGGGTTATGGCTATCCTGATGATGAATATTTCTTCTTGAAAATCATTGATATGAGTCGAAGAAATCCGCTATAGGGAAATTAGCTATTCCATAGGAAAAGTGATTGAGCCTTTTTCTTCATACTATTCGCAAAATCAGTTAAGTACTTCTTCATGTAAGCCACACAAAAATAGATTGTTATCCATAAAATGATCATCGAAGGGAAGAACCAATCCCACTCGATAAAATCCATAAGAATATACATAAAAGAAAGTGCTGCTGTACATCTAAATAATTGCTTCTGATTCATTTTATTTATTACATTGTTTAATATCGGATGTAACGGATAAAAAATAAGATAACAAGTCATGTACCAGTTGTTCATAAATAAAGTTGGAAATAAGCTCTTTATCATAAGACTAGCAGGTATATTTGCTCTTAAAATCACAAAAGTTATAAATAAAATAGATATAGATATAAACCATATTTCAACGAGCATAAGTAACCATTTTTGTTTATTATATCTATTGCTATTTAACATAAACCATGTAGAACATATGAAAAAGATTGAGTTACCTAAAGAACCAAAATGATAAAATACTAACAATATAATATTTTGGACATTAGTTGTAGCATTTGAAATATTTATGACGTAACTATTATTAGTAATAATAGAACTATTTGATACCAGCGTTTGAACAACGTGAAATAGAACAATCATAAAAATTGCTATTATTTTTAGTGACTCAATTCCTGATTCTCTTATTCGTTTGCTTGCTTAGATTCTAGCCCAATATACATATCAATAAATACCCCTATCCAAAAATTTTGATAATCTAAAGTTCGGTGGAAGCTGAACAGGTTCCACAATTATGCGTTTTTTGCTTTTGAACATTTCCAGTTCGTATCACCTTCGTGTTGAAGTACAATATCTCATGGCCTTAAAAAAGTTGAATAGCCTACGTTTCGTTAATGCACAAAGAATTGCAGATACATATGGTATTGTTACCAAAAGAAAAATCACTTTGCCTAGAATTATATTCTAGTATTCATATACTACTTTTAACTATCAATTCCTTCTTCGTTAATTTTTATTTTTTCCTTACCGTAGTGTCATCCTTATCCGCCAAGTTTATTAACACAGATTCAAATTTATCAAAGGACTTGTCCCACGATAATCCTTCTGCAGTTTTACGTCCATTTTTTTCTAATGTTTCTCGTAAATCCGCATTGGATGCTATGCTAACGATATTGGTAGCAAGATTATCCACATCATAAGGTTCACATAACAGTGCATTAATGCCATTATTACCAATTTCCGTCATACAACCAGTTTTAGTACCAGCAACAGCACATCCACATGACATTGCCTCTACTGGAGTTAATCCCCAGCCTTCTTCACGTGATGGATAAATAAATACATCTGATGTTTGATATAACTCAACTAATTTTTCTTTCGCAGGACTTTGATAATAGTGCTTTACATCACTAATATTAGGATCATCAGGCATTCCAAACATCACAAGTGATAAATTAGGAATAACTTCTTTAGCTTTTCTAAAAGCTGCTAATCCATCATCTATTCCTTTCTTTGAAAGCTTATGATATAACATCAGGCATTGGATTTCACCATCTTTATGTCTCATATTCTTCTTACTTCTATCTGGAATAAATCGTTCTATATCCATACCATTATGAATCAGATCACCTGGTTTACACCCTAGTTCATTAACAAGTATAGAATCAATCCACTTTGCGATTATAATGTGGTGTAGTGGCAATTTATAGGACGCTTTACCAAGTTTCTCATTATCCCAAATTTCAAAGTCTTGAATAAAATAAACTTTTTTTCCTTTGTCTTCACTCAATTCATTTACTTGAAATGCAGTTGGCCATGCTGTTGCAATTGTTATATCAGCGTTTCTAATAGATTTATTTGAAATTTTTAATTGCCTTACTATTTTGACTTTAGGGAATTGCTTTGTTTCTTCCACAAAATTCTTCTTATGAATTATTGCATTTACAATATGTCTTAAGTTTAAGTAATTGTTTGCATATTCATCTAATATAGGCGTATAGCAAACAACATCATGTCCCCTTTTGTTGAATTCCTCTGCGTATCTTAGCATTACAAGAAAGCCACCTGATAAACCCCATCTTGGAAAAATAACATTTATTTTCATACGATTCACACTTTCATATCATTTATTACTTCAATTCAACGTCGTAGCACACTTAAAGTATTTTTATTAGATATAAGCAAGTTGTGCTTTTATATCTGATTTCTTTAAATTTCTAAAACAATTTATTCTGAAAGAAAAAAGGTATAAATACTGATTTGAAATTTGTATTATTCAAAACCAAGTTATACAGATTAATAATTGACATTGATATTGTCACTACTGCTATTTCCAAATTTTTCTTGTTAATTCGTGTTAATGCATTTGTAAAACTATGCTTTCCTTTTTTCTCGATAAAGTAACCTGAGATAAACATATAATTAAACAATGACAGTCCTACCTGTATTCTATAAAATTCAATCGAATATGGAAGTAATGCTATTATTGCTAAAATTATTATATTAAAATCTAATGCAGTAGTAGAATCTATAATCCCTCTATTTTGAATATGGAATGCATATTTAAATAATATAATAATAAGTAGCAATAATCCGAATCTAACAATCATGTTAAATGAATAAATCAAAATTGCATTTTGACCCATATTTGCTGTATTTGCTAAGGCTGCACTAATCTTATCTCCTACGCCAATAAAAGTACCGATTTTAATTAATGTTGAAGGTGTTAAAATAACTCTAAATACAAATATTACAATTAAAACGGCAATTATAATTTTTCTTCGTTCAATTTTTTTTGCTAAAAGTAGTAATAGATATAATATATTTATTGAATGAAAGCAAGTTGCTAACACAACACAAATTATGTATCTTATGCTAGGTGGAAGATTCCCTCTCATCTTATTTTTACAATACAATTCATTTAGATATCGTAAAGCAAATATCACGATTGATAATCCAAGTGTAAAACGCATTTGGACTGCATCCATACAAAGCGGGAATATCATGTACATTGCTAAGACGAAATTTTTATTAACGGTTAACTCATTAATCGTACTCATTATTAATAGAACTTCAACTGCAGAAATTATCATCTTATAATTTTCAAATGATGCACCTAAATTATTAAACACAACCATTAATAATGAATATCCTGGTTCTGTTGATCCTGTAAAAACCTTATAATTATTGTATCTAGCCAAATAAATTCCTTCATCTGCTAATCCTGATGAGAATGCAATTAATATCCAAATCCATACACCAGTAAGAATAAACAATAATTTTGATTTTCTATATTTTAAACAGAGAATCATAATTATCAAACTAATTATTAATGCCATTTCATTCCCTCCAACAAGCCTTTCAGCCTGTTGCTAACTTTCGCAAACTTTTTATTTTCATATAAAATAATCAAAATTATAAATTTGATTTCTCGTAGAATTGTGCGAGTAAAAGAAACATATTCAGGATACTTTTTTGCAAGATATATATTATTTCGTGCAGAATAATAATTTCTTAGTGGAGATTCACCATATACGATATATTCTTTTCCTAATAATTTTACATTTCTTCCATGTCCAACTTCGTGTAATACACCATCAAAATTTATTTTGTAAATCTTGTATCCATGTGATCTGAAATTATAACAAATATCCCAATCTACACCATCAATAAACATACTTGTATCATATCCATCAGTATCTTTATACGCTTTAACGTTTGTAAAGGATGCACTTGTTATACATTTTTCAATTTCTTTATAATTTTCATGCTGATTAAAATCATTTTTTTCCGAAAAATTTCTATCAATTATATTGCAACTTAATATCCCAACATCTGGTAAATTAGTAAACTTCTTATATTCTTCGATCAAGCCATCATAACAAACAGAATCCTGATCCAAGGTTAAGACCCAAGAATAATTTTTTTTGATTGCATAATCCATTGCTTGTTTTAAAGCAGTGGCAACACCTAGATTTTCTTTATTTATTATGTAATCTACATTTAATATAGAAGACAATAAATCTTGAATATCTTGAAAGTTTTCTGAGTTATTATCTATAATTAGAACCCTGTCCACTTGCTTAGCAATTGCATCGACATTCAATCTTAATCTATCTAAATTTGAATTGTACGTAGTAATACTAGCTAATGTTTTCATTCTTATCAAACCTTTCTAACCATTGTTTAAATGAATATTCATTTTTATAAATATCGTAGTTTGTTTCATCATAGTTAGAAGACACAAATTCGCTCAATCTATTTTCTTTATCCTCACCAATAATAAATATATTTTGCGGGTTGTAAAAGTCATATTTTTTTATGCTTTTCATATTTGTGATCAACTTTTTTTTCAAACATAAAGCCTCTAATGGCCTTAACGTCAATCCAGTCTGGCCATCTGCAACCAAATCAACAATTACCTTTGAAGAAGCACATTTTTCTTTTACTTCTTCATATGATAATGGCTTTTTATATGGAATATCATATTTATTTGAATGAAGACCACTATTGTTATACTCAACAAGATTAAAATCATATGAAATCTTATTTTCATCAAACTGCTTTTTTAGAACAGCTAAAAGTTTGGCACGATCTTTATCTACCCCAACATAAAATACATCGCAGTTGCTGCGAGATTTTACTTTCGAAGATGTGGTTTTAAGGTTTTCCTCAATAAAGAATTGTGTATTTAATTTCATATTAAATTTTTTTGCATCAACTGGGTCAAAAGTCCACATTTCACAATTCAAGCCCTTAAATTTCTCAGGTTTTATTGTCCTAATTACTGGATTCCAATACCACAATATTATCCTCTTGTTCGGGTATCTTTTGTTTATATATTTAACTATTTCTACTGCATTTCCAGTATCAAATACTATTACCTCTTTCGAGCCAGCAATTTTTTTGATCCAATCTGTGAAAATTATATTTTTGATAGGAAGATCTAATTTCAAAATTATCTTTCTTATATATCTAAAGATTTTATTTTCTGATTTAAATATATTACAAATATCCGCATATTGATAATCAAGTGGGAAATAATTGTTCTCGGTCTGTACTATTAAAATAAGTTGCTTATTCATTAATAATCCTACTTTCCATATTATTTTCATTTATTTCGTTATAGTCCTAATTTCCCTAATAAATAAATGAAAAAATATAATTTACGCTTAATAAAAATGATTAATTTTGAGTTTTCTTTGCTTAGAAATATCTAAAAGAGTCTAAGTTTAGGGTAATAACAACCATATCATTACTTATATACTTTCAATTTTTTGATTCTTTTTTGTATTTCAATGAACGATTGAACTAAAATAACTATTTATACTGTTATGCAATCGCATGATCCAAATGTTAATCTAAAGAATCAACTTGTCTTATAATATATATTCCTTCGTTTGTTTTTATAGAACTGTTTGCTGCAATACTATAGTCACTATTAAAAAGTATCTTCTAAAAAGTAAGATGTTTTCCAATAAATAAATTTGAAAAATATTTTTTATTGTAGCCAAAATATGAAATATATTTTTATGATAACCTTTTTGATTTCCCCCTTTTCAGGGCATCTTCAATCGACTTATTTAAACGTATTTGTTTAAGAATAGACGCATTTTTAGCTTTAACTTTATTTGTTTTTGTGAAGAATCACTTCATGATAAGGTCAATAAATGAATCATTTAAATCTTTGAAAATTTATCTTTCTCTTCATTTACCTTTGATGATAAAGGCATTCTCATGATACCTGCTACAGTAGCTATAACTTCGATTCCTTTTCCTTTTTCACTGTGAAGTAATGGAAATATTCATCAATTACTAGCTAGTACCCTTTTGTGTCCTAACATATATCATATGCAGGAATTTATATCCACCATATGATAAGAATGCAGCTATTCTAGCCTTTTTTCTTCCAAACCTATTTGTCATAACACTATATCTGTATTTTTTTATTTCTTGCCATAAGTTTTCTTTTGTTTGTTTAAACTCTGGACTCGAAATTTGAAAAAGGATATTACAGACTGTACTAAAATATCTACATTCTGCTGCTCTTTTTAATGATGGATAATTATGAATAATATAATTTTTGAAATCATCCATATGGTTTATTGCATCCATTTTTCTCATAGAGAAGGTTGTTTGTGCAATACTTGTTGATCTTTGAAAATAAAAATAGTCTATATTGGGAATGACTGCCACTTTGTTTGTTTTTTCTACAAGTAGGTATGTGGTTGGAATGTCCTCATAAAGTTTTCCAACAGGATATTTAACTCCTTCAAATAAATCTGTCTTATAGAGTTTGCCCCATGCTGAAACCTCAACACCATCCTGATAAAGAAGTTTTTTATAGAATTCCTCTCTACTTAACACTGCTATATCTTTCATATCTACTTTTTTAGCTTCAGGTATATTATCACCTTCATAATAATCAGCAAACCAGCTTGTAGCTATCTCACATCCACTTTTTTGTATTGCAATCCATAAATTTTCTATAAAAAACTGTGAAATAAAATCATCACTGTCAATACAAGTGATATATTCTCCTTGCGCTATTTCTATCCCAGCATTTCTTGCATCCGAAAGTCCACCATTTTTCTTGTGAATAACCTTGATCCGATTATCTTCCTTCTTATAATCGTCACAAATTTTTCCACAATTATCAGGTGATCCGTCATCCACTAGAATAATTTCCAAATTTGAGTAAGTCTGTCTTCTTATACTTTCAACACATCTTTTTAAATACTGTTCTACATTGTATATTGGTACAATAACACTAATCAGTGGATTATCGTTCATTTTGACCTCCTTGATGCTCTATTACGATTCACGTCATTTAGTACATACTTTTTTAATAGTTTCTCGTGTTCCTCGGAAACTCTCCGAGCATTAAACCTCCTATGTACATCTTCCAGTCCCTGTGTCACCAATCTATCTTTTCCCCCATCTTCCTGATAGATTCGTTGCACTTCCTTACTTGCCACAATAGGCTTACCTGCCATCATATATTCAGGTAAAGCTAAACCGAAACCTTCCCAGCGGCTTAGTAAGCATGCTACATCAAATAGTTCTACATAACTCATTGGATTATCAACCCATCCTGTAATATGAAGACTATCATAGACCCCATTGTCTTTTGCATACTTTCTGATTTCGTCTTCCTGATCTCCGTTTCCAACGATAATAAAGTGTGCATTGATAACTTTATCTTTCACCTGTTTTGCCATCTTTACAAACACATCAGGTGCTTTCTGCGGACTTATTCTCCCAACCATACCAACAACAAATGCATCTTTTGGTATGCCTAGGTCTTTCCTCTTAATAGCACCATGTATTCCATTTTCATAAGCTTCAATATCTACACCATTAAAAATAACTTGCAGCTTATCTTCTCCACAAATTTTCTTATCTAGTGCTGACTGTTTCTCGGCATTTGAAATGCAGATAATCTTATCGCAAAACGGTGCAGCTAACTTTTCAATAGCTGTGTACATTGCCTTCTTTTTCGCAGAAGACCGCATGTTTAATGCCCAGCCATGTGGGGTATATACGCAAAAATTCTTAAGACCAATATCAGGATTATACTTCTTTATCAAGTTTCTAACCTCTTTAATTGCTTTTAAGTCATTACTGCCAATTGCTCTTGTCATCTCAACATGTTCAAAAAAATCCACTAGTCCGATGTAGTCCTCCTCGTGGAAATCCTGTGAGCAAACTAGTATATTCTCAAATTTGTCTTTATCCAAATACTTAAGAAGCATTCGGATGTAATGATCTACGCCACCAACAACCTGTGCTACATGTAAAACTCTTATCTTTTTCATTATGCTACCGCCTTTGCAGTAACATAATGAGCTGACCCAATACCAACGGAGTATGCAATGGTGTACGGCCTGACTACTACACTACAATGTGTTAAGTCATGCTATAACCTCCGCTTATTCAGCGCACTTTCGTACTTTTCACTATACAACTGTGCCATTACTTTTGTGTTATATATCTTCAAAATATCCTGATATGCTCTTTCTGTCAGTTTTCCAGTATTGCATTGGCAATCTTCGATTGCTTTTACAAACTCTTCAACTTTCGTACATACAAAGCCGTTCTCACCGTTATGAATGACATCTCGGTTACCGATCACGTTACTTACCACACATACTTTCTTCATATACATAGATTCAAGTAACGATATTGGTAGACCTTCCCACCTACTTGGCAGAAGGAAAACGTCTGCATTAACCGCATATCTAATCGCCGTGCTTCGATCGGCCCAGCCTGTGATCTCGATATTTTTACTTGTTAGTTCTCCCCGGAGTTCACCATCACCAATCCATACAAATTTTACATTTGGAAGTGATTTTGCTATTTCATTAAATAATGTAGGATTCTTCTGGTAACAAATTCTTCCTAACGTATAAACAGTAAATGGATGTTCAACCTTTTTTGTCTTATCAATAATGTCCTGTAGCTCAGCCATGTTAATACCATTGTTCACATAGGTAGCACGTTTAGTAAGTTTCAAAGATTCCTGATGCTCACCCACACTGCAACTGATAGTTGTACAATTTCTTTTTGCGCATACAGACTCAATCAGTTTAAACATTTTGCGTTTCATCGGTTTATAACTTTCCATTAAGAAGCTGTACCCGTGTGGAGTATAAAACACAGGAATTTTCCCATTAAATGCTAACCTACCAATCACACCAGCCTTACTGCTATGGAGATGAATGATATCAGGCTTAACCTCTGCTGCTATTTTTTTAACTTCAAAAAATGCAGCAACATCTTTTGCCGGATCAATTGCCCGGTCAAAATTTTTAACTTCAATTAAATGAATTCGCTTATCAAAGTAGTCCTTATAATTTTCTGGTGTTTGCTTTCGCACTGCGTAAGCAATGTACATGTCATAAGAGTTGACAAGTTCATTAGCAAGGTCAACTATGTAAGTAAAAACGCCTCCACCCATAGCTTCGACTATATATAATATTTTCTTTTTCTCAGCCATTGCTTACATCCTCCGCATATCCCTAATTTTATATCAACACATCCTACTGAATGGTATTTCTATTTCATTTTCCCGTTTGTTCACCAAACAGCTAAGATATTTTTGTTTCCTATAAACTACTAAATAAATCAGCTTTGTAGACACCTTTGTCTACTAATTCCTTGAAGCTGTCAATGACAAAGTCTTTGTCTTCTGCATAAGTGACACCAAACCACTTATCACTTGTTTCTAAGACTTTTACAGATACTTTGCCCTGTTCCAGTAATTCTCCAATATAGACAGGAATCAGGTATTCCCCTTTCATTGGATCTTTATTGTTCTCAAAGAATTCCACAAATCCATCTTCTAATGTCTGCATGAATGCTGGGGATAAAGCCCACATATTCATTGAGACATTGGCGTTAGGATCTAATGCCACACCATTGACTTCAGCACCAGTCGCTGTTTTCGCAATGTCATGAGTTTCATGAACATCAGTTAAGTACCCCTGATCATTCACTTCACAAAGGCCACGGGTGACAGTTCCGTTATCACTTAAGGTGTTTTTAAGAATAAAACCAGCCATGGCAAATTCATGATCACCATGTCCTTCTACTAAGAAATCATGTAATAACTTAAAAGCTTCTTTACCATAATAATCATCGGCGTTGATGACGCAGAATGGTTCATGCACTAAATCTTTTGCGGCTAAGACAGCCTGACTAGTACCCCAAGGTTTTGTTCTGCCTTCAGGGCACTTGATTCCAGCTGGTAAGTTATGTAAATCCTGGAAACAATACCCAACCTCTACGTTATGGGCATGGCAGATCTTTTCAATACGATTACCAATAATATCTTTGAAATCCTGTTCAATGTCTTTACGAATGATGAAGATGACTTTATTAAAGCCGGCTTCAATGGCATCATGGATGGAATAATCCATAATAATTTCTTTATTAGGACCGACTGGTGTTAACTGTTTAATGCCTCCGCCAAAGCGAGAGCCAATCCCAGCAGCCATAATAACTAATGACGTTTTCATGTCTGTTTACCCCCTATTCAGCACCATCGTGCTTTATAACCCCAATAATGGTTTTTAATAAAAGACGGACATCCATTGCGTTTGTCCAATTATCTATATATTCCGTATCTAATCTCACAACTTCTTCAAAGTCTGTAATATCACTTCTGCCATTAGCCTGCCACATACCTGTAATACCAGGTCTAATAGCCATTCTCTTACGATGATGAGGCGTGTATTTTTCCCATTCATCTAATGTAGGAGGTCTTGTTCCCACTAAAGACATATCTCCCTTTAATACATTAAAAAACTGAGGAAATTCATCTAATGATGTTTTTCTAATGAAGTTTCCGATTCCCTTTGGTTTCCCGTTTTTATCTTTCTTTTCTGATCCAATAATTCTTGGATCATCATCCATCTTAAACATCATGCCATCACCCATTTTATTTTGAGACATGAGTTCTGCTTTCCTTTGATCAGCATCTTTATACATGGATCTAAATTTATACATCTTAAATATCTTACCGTTCTTCCCTACACGTTTAGATGTATAAAAGATTGGCCCTGGATCTTTTATAAAGATCATTGGTCCAACAAATAGTGTTATTATAAGTGTAAAGAGACAGCCAACTATACCACCTAATACATCCATTACCCTTTTGATAAAAAGACGTGCTGGGGGAATACTGCGATATGAATTAGAAGCTACGATATAATTACCAAGCTTTTGAATATACTCCCCATCATTGGCAGGCGCTGGGGCTACAATTACATGAGTGGTAATGCCCATAACCTCAAAAACATCTCTTAAGTGTTCAATACTCTTATCATCTTGTATAGCTAAAGTTGCACTATCCACCCAGTTATGGGTAGCATATTCAATCATATCATCACTGCTGCCTAAAATAGGCACATTGCCGCTTTTCTTAATATGACCATCATAATCCATTAAGAATGCTCCCATAATGGAATAACCCTTATACGTTTTAGTCACTAAGTTATCTAAGACAGTATGAATATGTTTCGAATCAGATAACACAATCATTGCTTTATTAGAGCCATAATGTGATAACTTCTTCCGTAAGTGTGCTTTCCATAATGTTCTTATGATCATACTTAAGACAATATAGATAGGATATAAGATAAGGATCACAATACGTGAAGAAGCATTACCTTGCTGAAGGATATATAAAATTACAATGTTAATGACAAACATGCCCACTGCCTGTTTCACAATCCTCATAAACTCTTCCGGACCATCATTCTTTAAGATGTTCTTATATGGATCATCAAAGACGATTGTCATAAAGAAACATAGCAAAAGAATCACGACTTCGGCATAGAAGATATAATGATTCATTGCAATGATCTGAGCAAGCGAACTTCTATATCTTATGAAATTGGCTAAAAGAAATGAAATTTCTAACATTATCAGATCAAATACTATAAAGTCCCAGTGTTTGACCCAATTTTTTCTGGTATACAAGCAAACTCCCCCATTCCCAAGTTTTTAATCGCTATTTCCCTGTCAAGCGATTGATTACGCGTGTAAGCATATCATTGAAGGGTCTCATTTGCAATACCAAATACAAATTTAATTGATTTATGTTATGTTTTTTAAAATAAAAATATTGTTATAGTTTAATTTTATTAGTATCAAATTCGTGTTGTTAACAAATAAGTGACTTTCACATATAAGCTCCGTATTTATCCCTTTCAAGCGATGTATTGAACATCAGGATATATGTATATTTGCTAAAATATATAGTACCTGGAGGTATTAATATGGAAATTCAAAACATTGCTGCTAACTTATCTAATATTAAACTAGATCAATTTCAAATTGAACAGATTCTTGATATGGTTGAGGAGTATATTGAAGCTAATGAAACTGCGTCTACACCTATCATAGAGCATTGCCCAAAATGTCCTGAAAAACATCCTAAAATGATCAAAGCAGGACACACAAAAAGTGGCAAGCAAATGTATAGATGTAAAAGCTGTAATAAACGCTTTGTAGCGGATACCGGTCAATTAACTTTCTATTCACATCAGAGCCTTTCAAAGTGGAAAATTGTTCTTAAAGATACACTCAACGGTTTAGCTTTACGCGAAACTGCATTCAAAATCGGTGTGCATTATGTAACTGTATTTAGAATGCGTCATAAGCTACTTCATTTCATTGAAATGATCCTAGCTAATGATTCTGTAGGTGATGTAGCTGAAATAGATGAGAAGTACATCCTGGCGAGTCATAAAGGGACCAAGCTGGAAGGCGTTGATCCTCGAAAACATGGATCAATAGCACCGAAACCAGGCATAACTGATATTCTAGTATGTATTATGACCGTAGTTTCCCGAGGCGGAAATACATTTATTCACACCTATAATACCGGTCGACCTACTGACGTGAATGGCTATGAATTTTGTCAGCATATTGATAAAGAAAGCTACTGCTTTATAGATGGTATCAATATTTATGACTGGAGTCTGAAAAAACGAAATTGCGGCGTAAAGCATCTAAAACTCGATGAGTATACAAAAACTGATCATTTGAATACTGTAAATGGACTTCATTCATTTATTGAATCAGAAATCATCTATTATAGAAATATATCTACAAAGTATATAAATAGATATAACTCGTTATTTATGATCCAATATAATTTCAGAAAACTCAATATCAGCGAGAAAGTTACAAAGCTTTTAGGGATGCTGAGACAGCATCAGCAATATTTCTACATTCGCCAACTCAGTAAAGAAAGTATATTTAAGTTTAGCAATAGTATATTTGATCTGTAAAAATAAAGTTAATGGAATTTATGACTCGTAGAGAGATATTAAATTGTGCGCTATCAACTAAAAATCATACCAAGTCACTAAATTGTTAACAACACGATCAAATTTCACATGCTTTATAGTATTATTTCATGCGATAATGTATACTTTTGTCATTGTATCCGTTTTCATCGCACCCATAATAATAATAATAATAATAATAATAATAATAATATCTTGAAGTTATAAGCAATAAACTCCTTTATAAACAAATATAATAAACCATCTATTATTTATTTATAGTTCTATAACTAATTTATTATATTCATATGCTATTGAAAATCTTTTGCATTCTATCATAGTTTTTAGTACTATAATGATAATTACAGGAGAGATGCATATGAAGAAAACATATATCAAAGGAGTTGTAGTCTTTGCCTTAATTGTTGGTATTAATGCCATTATGAACAAAGTCCTCACCCCAAAAATAGAAACATCCAAATATCACTATACCTTAAGTGCTAGCCAGCTAGATCTTAAAAAAGGAGCTATTTATACAGTTGCGGCTACCGGTGATGATGCCACAAAAATCAAATGGTTATCCTCTGATCCTCAGGTTGCTACGATCAGCAAGACCGGCCAGGTCATTGCGAAAAAAACCGGTCAAACGATTATTTCTGCTAATGTAAAATCAGAATTCAAAGACTTAATTGTCAACGTCACAAATACCGCTAAAGCAGATGTTCTCATCTATAGTGATTCACAGGTGACACCGGCAGCCAGCGAAGTTATTAATAAGATCAGTATTGCGAAATTTAAGTTAACCTTATCTTCTAATACTTATACCTATGATGGCAAAGCGAAAAAGCCAAAGGTACAGGTTGAAACCAATGATCATAAGATCTTAGTCAAAAATAAAGACTATACTGTAAAATACGCAAAGAACAAGAAACCAGGTACGGCTAAAGTTATTGTGACAGGGAAAAATGATTATACCGGGACATTACTTGGTTCATTCAAGATTGAAAAGAGCAGTGATGAAAACACCTCATCCACTAATACCAATAATGTTGCTGCAAAATCAGATACGCTTGCTAATGATATTGCAACGCCTTCCGTTCCAACGGAAAACTACACAACAAGCTATCAGAATACAACATTAACCCCAACTACGAACTATACATATAGACCACAGTCTATTACGCCAAAAAAAGCAACGAAGACTACTAAGCCGACAATACCAAAGAAGAAAACAGAAACACCAAAGAAGAATACGAATAATTCTACCAGCAATAAGACCACGAGCTCAAATGCATCAAACAACAGCAATTCTTCGGCTTCATCAAGTTCTTCTCATGATTCTCATACTGATCGTGATACAAGTGGTTCTTCTAGTCATGGCACTATTAGTGACAATACATCAGAAAATAATAGTTCCACAACTACAAGCAATACAAATAACACAAATAATACGACAAGTAGTTCATCACAAACATCCTCTAGTAGCTCAACAGGTAATTCACCAACTGAATCCTCAAGCTCATCTTCTTCACCATCAGAAAGCGATACAACTGTAATCGCTTAGCGGCAGAGATAAAATCTCTACCGCTTTTTTCTTATTAATGATAAAATAGTACCAAGAAGGAGTTGAATTTTATGAAAATAACCAAATATGTTAGTATTCCCTTAACATTGCTCTTAACGTTATCGTTAACAACGTTTAATGTGCATGCAGAAAAAGATGAAAATAATTATTTTAGTATCAGTATCACTTATCCTAATGAAAGTGCAAAGCAGTATGATTCTAATAACTTCAGTGCCTCTGATCCTTTAGACCTTAGCAGCCTCAAAGCTTCAAAAAAGAACGTGAAAATCAAACTGCTTAAAGTTGTGAGTGATGGTGAAGAACAGGATCTAAGCGACTATACGCTCTCTTATGATTATTTGAATAGCTCTCATCATGTTGATTCTTTGATTGCTAATAGCACCACATTATCCCTGCCAGCCAGCTTTGTGAAAGCTGCCGCTTATACTTCTGGCAATGTAAAAGCTCGTATTGCCGTGAGAAAAAATGATGAATCACCATTACATGAAATAGATACTAATGAAATCCTGCCCGTCAAAGAAAATAATTATAATAAAGCAGTTGGTGATACATTATCTTTTGTTTATCTGAAAAACGGTCTCTATGGATCTAAAAAGAAAGGTATTCAATTAACCAAAAAAACAACCTATGTCAATGGTAAATCCATTGCTAAAAGATCTTTTGCCTGGTGGACATCAGAATATAAGTACATCAATAAACAGTGGCGTGCCACCAGTTTCATTTTATCATTGAATTATCCATTCAAATATAATGAAACCAAAACCTATAGTGCTTATCGCTTCGCGGTCAACAGAAATAAAAAAGGCTATATCACCGGTATGAAACTCACCAATGTCCTCAACTATAACGGTTCAACCATTTATGGTGAAGCATGGGATGAAACATCCCTGAGTCACCGCGATGCTACAACTGCTTCCTTAACGAAAAACTGGCGTATTGGTGATACTTTCAAATATACGTATCTCTTAACAACACCAAAGATCACAAAAATTAAAGCCTCAACTGAATCATTAACATTTAACTGGAAAAAGATGAATGACTGTGATGGCTTTGAAGTCCGTTATGCCAACAACAAAAACTTCGATGATGCTTCAACTTATAAGATTAATAACTATACCGCTACTTCCGCAACCCTTAATGCTTTAGACAGTAATACAAAATACTATGTCAAGATCCGCAGCTTTGGAAAAGTAGATCATAAAACTTATTATTCTTCTTATTCAAAAACCAAATCAGTCACAGTGAAATAAGGATTGGCGCCGCCAATCCTTTTCCTATGGAGAATATAAAAAGATCAGGTAACATTATGCCTGATCCTTTTTACTGATATACATTTGAATAGCTAAGACTATAAAGCCAATAATAAGCCCACATACGCCGCCTAGTGCGCCATTGAAAAGCAAACTAGGAGAAGAAGGTTTACTCGCTACGGTTGAACCTGATTTCATTAACAAAGTACTATGATGCTGGAGAAGACGCATTGATAATGCATCTACAATCTTCTTAGAAGTGATGGCATCTTCACATCTTGCCCGAATAGTCAAATCATGACCATTCACAGTCATTTGCAAAGCCGCAAGAACTTCTTTCTTTTCAAGATTATAAGTGCTGCTAACCGCATTAATATAACCCTCACTTTTGACAATCTTCATGTATTTCTGGGGATTTTGATCTACCGTAATCGTAACCTTGGCATCATATTTATTAGGAATGGCAAATACCGTATAAACAATAAACACACTAGCTATTAAGACGATACAAGTAATGAGCGTTAGGATATTCTTCTTTATATAAGCTATATAAGCAGTCATAAGCACACCTCTTTCTTCATCATTGTACAAAGAGAAACTCTTTTAATCAAGTATGATTGTTGCTGAGTATAGGCAAAAGAAAAACGACTCTTACGAGTCGTACATTTATAAATGGTGGAGCTTATCGGGATCGAACCGGTGACCTCCTGCGTGCAAAGCAGGCGCTCTCCCAACTGAGCTAAAGCCCCACTGGTGGGCCTTAATGGATTTGAACCATCGACCTCACCCTTATCAGGGGTGCGCTCTAACCAACTGAGCTAAAGGCCCATTTATAAATAAAAATGGTGGAGCTTATCGGGATCGAACCGGTGACCTCCTGCGTGCAAAGCAGGCGCTCTCCCAACTGAGCTAAAGCCCCAGAGAAAAATAATTAATGGTGGGCCTTAATGGATTTGAACCATCGACCTCACCCTTATCAGGGGTGCGCTCTAACCAACTGAGCTAAAGGCCCATTAATTATTCAATAAAATGGTGGAGCTTATCGGGATCGAACCGGTGACCTCCTGCGTGCAAAGCAGGCGCTCTCCCAACTGAGCTAAAGCCCCAAAGAAAATATAAATACATGGTGGGCCTTAATGGATTTGAACCATCGACCTCACCCTTATCAGGGGTGCGCTCTAACCAACTGAGCTAAAGGCCCATGTATACAGTCAATCAAAATGGTGGGCCTTAATGGATTTGAACCATCGACCTCACCCTTATCAGGGGTGCGCTCTAACCAACTGAGCTAAAGGCCCATCTCGCTGACTGCTCCACTATAATACCACTACGCTTTATACTCGTCAACAACAAATTTGATTTTTTTCAGTCACTAAGGGATGTCGCAGAGAGCAATCCTCTTATAAAGCTCTATAAGCCTTTACAGACGTTTTTAGAATCAATTGATCTATTTATCCTGTTTGCCATTTTTACTTTTCTAAAATGCCGTAAGGCCACAGGAATAACTCCTGTGGCCTTTTGATTAATAAATAGATGTAGTTTTTGTTTTACCAGTTGCCTGTGAGCTTTCTTCTTTGCTCCAAACAACTTTACCTGTCCCTTTACCTACGGTGTACTTCACATTAGAGATACTTGAGACATTGACATTGACATATAACTGTTTCAGTTTGTAGTGATCAATATACCATTGACTGTGTTCATCAGAGATATCCACACTGACTTTTGTCCCTGGTTTTGGATCTTTGACAATAACAGTATTCCCATAAGCGCCGTCTTCACGGTAGCTGACATTCACTTCAAAGCTCTTCACTTTAAACTTCTTAGGAATCTTAATACTATTAATCGTTACCGTTGCTGTTTTCTGACCAAGTGTATATGGAGCAATTGATGCTTTGACAATTGGTAAGTTCCCTTTGGCCTGCTGAATATCGACACGGTTAGAACGTGATGTTTCCATTTGTTTTTCCATCCAGACAGATCGTTTCTTTAATTCATTATCGACATAATTGAAACCATATTTTTCTAATAATGTCTTTTCATTAGAGAATAAGTTCGTTCCTAAACCTAAACGGTTGCCCTGAATCTTAACACCCATGGCAGCTAAGGTTGTTGGGAAGTTATCCTGCGTAGAGAAATTTCTTCTCGTAATTGAATCTCTCTTAACCGCACTATTGATATAACATGTATAGACTAAACGCTGATCCCAAGGAGTACCTTTCTGAATCGTTGCATTCATTGTTGGATGGTCACCAGAAATGACAATCGTTGTATCTTTATACCAAGACTGGCTCTGACACCACTTAATAAAGGCTGAAACCTGTCTTGATGAACAAGCCATAACGTTTTCATACTTCGTTGGGAACTGTGAACGACAGTTACGATCCCAGTAACCAGTTGGGAAATGGGTATCCACTGTTAACATTGTTAAGTTGAATGGTTTTGACTGCTTTGATAAGTTATTTAATTTTTCTTTTGCAAAACCAAATAACTTTTCATCTTCATAACCCCAGAAGACTTTATAGTCATTGGGGATCATACCTTTTGCTTTAGCATAGAGGTAATCTTCAATATCATAACCGCCATGCTGAGAGAAGTAACGGTCACGACCACCAAAGGATGCATCAGAACCAATTAATAGCGTCTGATCATAGCCCTGTTTCTGTAAAATATCACCTAAAGTTGTTAATCTTGGGTAGAAAACAGTTGAGTTACTGTTTTCATTGTTGGCCACCTGAGTCTTTAATGGTAAACCAGCCGTTGCGCCAAACATTCCACCAATCGTCCAGGTATTCCCAGTTAAGGCTTTCGCCCCATTGACATACGAATCACTATTTGAGAAGGAAATGTTCTGTTTCGCTAAAGTTGTCAATTCCGGAATGATATTCTGCGCATGATGACCGCCGACAGAAGAATCCATATAGGTTTGTTCCATAGATTCCAAGAACAGATAGATCACATTTCTCTTCTTCTGAGGGAACGTCAATTTTGTTTTAGCGGGATTGACATAGTTCTTTTCAATAAATGTTGATGGGTGCATCTGATTATACATATAAGCCCCAACATCTAACTTATTCCAGAAATAGTATCCGCCTTTAATACCGCCTAAGAAGACTGCAAAAGCTAATACTAAGCATAAGAATGGAAATGTAATATATTTCTTCTTAAAACGTCTTACTAACGCACAAACAATAATTAAACCTAAAGAAATCAGCACTGCTGGCAATAAGGCTTTCTGGAGATATTCTCCCACCATATTCTGCCCAGTTCCTTTTAAAGGTGCTTTTAAGGTATAAATCATTTCTTCGATAGAAAGGTTACCCCATTTATTCAAGCCCCATTTGACGCTTTCATAAACAAGCATTAAAACAAATATAATTAAAGAGTATAATCCAAAAAGAATACGAGAGGCAATCTTTCCTCTTCTCTTCTTCTTTCTTGTGTCACTATCCATTGTGTCTGCATCGAATTGTTCTTCATAATTCCCGATTGATTCTTTTTCTCTGTTATCCACGCTTTTGGCCTCCTTACTAAATCTTTACGAATCTCTTACATTCATCAATACAATCTACCACAACTTGATGACGAAAAAAAGAGAAAAACACACAAAAATTCGAAATAAGAAAAAATTTTATTTTTTTCTCATAACAATATCATCCATTTCTGCACGAGAATTTCATATTGTGAAATTTGTCCTATATATCATTCTTTTTTCTCTTGACCCAAATAAGTAAGTTATACCTTACTCATTAAAATCATTTGATTCTTAAAGTTTTAAGTACATCTTCATAAGATCACCTCATGCAACTCGGCAATGAAGCAACACAGTCACTGCTTTTACCTTAAAAAGCAAACGCATTAAATAAAACAAATATGTTTCATTTAAATCATAATAAAAAGGCTGACAATTCAGCCCTAACTTCTTTTATTGGACAATGTTATGGTTTAAGACAGCCAATTGGAACAATAAACACACCATCCTTTCGTTTATAAGCATAATCTCCTACACCAATAATAATCATCAAAAATGAAGGAGCATTCATTTTTTGAGTATCAATCTTATCGCTCAATGTTTTAAGATTCTTAGCACCTTCTTCAATAAGACGTTCTCCACCTAATTTCACCTCTGCTAGTCCATAGCTTCCATTTCTCAAGTGGATAACTGTATCACACTCCAATCCTGATTTATCACGATAATGTAGCACATCTCCATCTAAAAGCTGAGCATATACACGCAAGTCCCTCACTACCAGCGTCTCAAAAAGTAATCCCATTGTATGCAAATCATTCAATAAATCGTTAGGTCCAATGCCTTGAGCTGCACTCGCAATAGAGGGATCGACAAAGTACCTCGTGTCAGATGATCGAATGGCTGTTTTTGATCTTAAATTAGGATTCCATGCAGGCATGTCCTCAATCACAAAAATCTTCTTTAATGCACTTATATAAGCAGCGATGGTATCTTCACTAATGGTAAAAGACTCATTATTCATAATATCATCCTTGAGCATTTTCATCGAAATTTGTGTTCCTTGGTGTCTTGCAAAAGATCGCATTAATCGCACAACTCTTGCTTCATCCTTTACAATACCATCAGCCCTACTAATATCTGACTTCACAACAGCATCAAAATAATCTTTTGCCTGCTCTAAAGCAGCTTTTTGCATCATATCAATTGATCTAGGCCATCCTCCACGACAAATAAGAAAAGCTAATTGATTGATATCAATAGGATTAATACCACTAATCGACTTAGGATCATCAAAGAGTTCACCCAGACTTACTTCACCTGTTGATTCTAAAGATTCATACAGGGACATTGTTCGCATAGTTAACCAAGTAAAACGACCTGTTCCTGAATGATATATTTTTTCCGATTCAACAGGAACAGACGAACCCGTAAAGATAAACTGTCCTTCTGCATTACGTTGATCAATTTCATATCTAGCTGCATCCCAAAGCTCTGGGGCAATTTGCCACTCATCAACCAATCGCGGTGGAGTGCCTTGTAATAATAACGATGGGTTAATTTCTGCCATATCCATATTCTGTTTTCGTCTAGACGGTTCATCCATCCTCAAAACACTACCGGCAGCCTGCATTGCCGTTGTTGTTTTTCCACACCATTTAGGTCCTTCAATGACCACACCACCTTTCGCATTTAATTTATCAAGTAAAATCTGATCTACAACTCTTTTTTTATAATCAACTGCCATCGTTAGCACCTGTCCTTTCCTAAAAACTCATGTGATCTATATACTATATAATACTGATTATATCACCTTTTTTCAATAGTGATCGGCAATTTGGCAGCTTTTCAATCCGTTATTTGGCACTCTTTTGATCGGCAATTTGGCAACTTTTCAATCCGGCGTTTGGCACTCTTTTGATCGGCAATTTGGCAACTTTTCAATCCGGCGTTTGGCACTCTTTTGATCGGCAATTTGGCAACTTTTCAATCCGGCGTTTGGCACTCTTTTGATCGGCAATTTGGCAACTTTTCAATCCGGCGTTTGGCACTCTTTTGATCGGCAATTTGGCAACTTTTCAATCCGGCATTTGGCACTTTTTTGTTCGGCAATTCAGCCAAACAAAAAGAAGTCCGAAGACTTCTTCTTACCAGATATAACGTGATGTTGCGGCCCCCACTTTATAAGTGAGACCTCCTTCATCACGAACATAGGCATTGGCATAAAATGTTTTAATATTTTTTCGTTTCGCATTCTTACGAATCGTCTTATCATCAACACGTATTTTAATTGGTTTACCAATCTGACCAGCATTGATAATAAGGGTATTGCCATAAGCCCCATCAGCGCGGTAGCCAGCATTAACTTCTAATTGTGCTAACTTAAAGTTTCTCGGAACCTTGATACTATGAATCGTCACTTCACAATAACGATCACGCATTTTTACATCTTTTAAAGAAAGCTCTACCTGTGGTAATACACCATCATAATGTTGCACATCAATCCGGTGAGAGCGCTGTGTTTCCATGAGTTTTTCGATAAACGGTGAACGCATTGTCTGATTTTTTCTCATCTGCTCAAAGCCATACTTTTCCGTATACGTTAGTTTATTAGAATACAAGTTCGTACCTAAGCCTAAACGGTCTCCTTCGATCTTTACCCCCATCGCCGCTAAAGACGTTGGGAAGTTATCTTCCGTTGAGAAACTGCGGCGTTTATGATTAGAACGTTTAGCAGCCGCATTGATATAACACGTATACACAAGACGTTTAGACCAAGGTGTTCCCTTTTGAATCTTCGAGCTCATCGATGGATGATCTCCAGATAGTATAATCGTTGTATTCTTATACCATTTCTGTTTCTGACACCAGCGGATAAACTTCGTTACCTGTCTTGAAGAGCAGGAAATGACATCTTCATAACGTGTTTTATGTTCATGTTTACACAGACGACAACGATAACCGCCAGTAATATGTGTATCCGCTGTTAACATCGTAAAGTTGAATGGCTGAGAAGACTTTCCTAACTTATTTAAACGTTTCTTCGCAAAGCCAAAAAGCTTTTCATCTTCATAGCCCCACCATTTCTTATATTGTTTAGAGATCATATGATGCTTCTTCGCATACAAGTAATCTTCTACTTCATAATGACCATGACTTCTAAAATAACGATCACGACCACCAAAGTAAGCATCAGATCCTAACAAGAAAACTTGTTTATAGCCTTGCTTATGTAATAAATCCCCAAAGTTGGTAATCGTTGGATAGAATACATCTGAATTATTATATTCATTATTATTGTATTGCGGCGATAAATAAAGCCCTGAAGTCGCCGCCACAATACCGCCAATCGTCCAAGTTGTTCCGGTTAAAGAATGAGCCCCATTGACATAACCCTTAGAATCAGAAAAACTATTATTCTCCTGTGCTAACTTCGTTAACTCAGGAATCAGATTGACATTATGATCCCCACCATGTTTCCGATCCATATAAGAGCGTTCCATCGATTCTAAATAGACATAAATAATATTTCTCTTCTTTTTGGGGAATGTTATTTTCGTATGAGCTGGATCCACATAGTGATCTCTCACAAAAGAAGAGGGATGTAACTGCCTGTTTAAATAATAATTCAGATTAATGGTTTTTGCGTAGCTGTTTGCCTCATGAACACTGCTTAATACCGTTAATAAAGCAATCACCACCGCTAAAGCCTTCACCTGGTAGTGATAATGATGTTTCCTTGCATCCTTCTCAATAAAATATAAAGCGGCCACCACCAAAAAGGCCATGCCTAAAGCACTTATGATTACCTGCTTTAGATATTTTTTTATAAACATATGATGATAAGGACCATTAAAAGCATACAAAACCGTACGCATATGCCAGTTAGGAAAATAGCGACGCATATACCATACTGTGAAATACATCATCATACATATAAAGATCACAAGCGCCAATAGGAGCATTTTACTCAGGCGCTTTTTATTCAATTCCTTCACGTAACTTTCCTCCATGCCTTCCCATTATAACGAAAGAAACACTATTACACAAATAAAAGTCACATCCCCCAAAAGGAAAATGTGACTAATGGAAGCCATGATGATGCTCACCTCCATCTGACATGGAACTATTTGGATTGGTATAAGTGATACTTAACGCTTTCGCTACTGCCTCTTTAATACTATTAGAAGAGAACGTCGCCCCACTAACACCATCCACATCTAAAGACTGTGCTTTAATAATGTTATTAATGACTGTTGACTTAGCCGCTTCAAAGTACTGCTGATCATCTTCATAACTGGTAACCGTAATCGACTGTACTTTCTTATTCTTGACCACTACCTTCACACTAGTAGTACCGCGTAAGCCCGTACCGCTGCCGGTATAGGTCCCATCTTTCAGATTTTTGAAGTCAAGAAAGTCAGAGGAATCATTTGTACTAGAGTCCTTTGATGAAGTACTTGCATCTGAAGAATCATTTGATGATGCATCGGTGTTTGAAGAACTATTCGACTTATTTGATAAGGCATTTTCAATAGCTTCAATTAAACCTTTGCTGGAATAGGTCGCCCCAGAGACTGTGCTAACATCTGTTGACTGAGAAGAAATAACAGCAGGAATAATTGAAGATTTAGCCTGAGAGAAATACTGTTCATCATCCTGATAACTGGTAACAGTAATTGAAGCAATCTTATGATTCTTGACAACCACCTTCACGGTTGTGGTCCCTCTAAAGCCCTGACCACTGCCCGTATAAGTGCCATTGGTATAGCTCTTCGTGGAAACTTGCGTTGTCGTAATGGTACTCGTATTTGTGGGAAGCACTGTTCCTACATAATATAAGCCAGCAATTGCAGTGACCGAAGCCGCTGTCATCACCCGCTTATCAGGCTGAGCCTGAATGTTATGTCTGGGACAGCTTTCAATACAGCGCATACATTCAATGCATTCCCCAGAAGTGACATAATCATCCGATAAATCAATCTGCATCGCACATTGATTTGAACATAAATGACATTTTCCACACTGTTCATGTGGTTTGACAAACTTAAAGAAACGCGCTCCCGCAAGTAATGAATAAATAGCCCCTAAAGGACATAAGAAACGACAAAAGACTCTTTCACTTAGTAATGAGCCAATCATAATCGCAATTAACGTAAAACCGCCCCAAGTCTGGAAAGAAGAACCATCTTTCCAGCCTGAAAGGCTGGTATACTTGGCAAATACAGTCCATGGATTATTAGCGTAATCGATTTGTAAGATCCATATGACAACCAAGCCTAATAATACGATCCATTTGACATATTTGAGACCTTCATCAACTCTCTGTGGTAACTTCTTTCTGATTTTGAGTATTCTTTTAGAGATCTCCCATAAGAGATCCTGCATTGCCCCAAAGCTACAGAAAAACCCGCAAAAGAAACGGCCAAATAGTAATGTTGGAATCATCGTAATACAAAGTAAAACAATAATAGTCACAAATGATGATAAAGAGAATGTCCCGGTCACAATCATTGTCATTAAACTTTTCAGGGCATTTAAAGTACTGGCAAATAATCCAGGAATTAGCAGAAAAGCAATCAGCTGAATAACATGTCTAATGATTGTCATTGGATGGATTTTATTCTTATTCATATATATCTGCCTTATGAAAAACCTTTCTTAAATGATCGGACATATAATAACGTCCATCATTGAGAATAACGAGCTTACTTGCATATGACGATGATGTGTTCATAAACACCACTGTCGTATATACATCCGCTTCTAAAGCACTATCCGCCACTAACGTGACCGAAGCGATATTATTATCCACCGGTCTTCCCTTTCTAAGATCAAGTAAATGGGAATACCGTTTCTTATTCTTCACAAAGAAATGTTCATAGTTACCAGAGGTAACCACTGCCTGATCCTGAATATCTAATACACCAATGATTTCACCCTGTTTCTTAAAAGGATTCTGAATACCAATACGATAACTCTTACCAATTGTCACCACACTGCCGCCATAATTAATGATTGCCTCTTTAATACCTTCAGAGACAAGAATCTCTTTCGTCAAATCAACACAATATCCTTTGGCAATCGATCCTAAGTCAATCATTTGTCCTTTACGTTTTAAACCCACACTGGTCCCTTCAATATAAATATCTTTCACATTGACTAACCTTTTCGCTTTAAAAATCTTAAGCCGTGAAGGAATATGTCCATCATTATGATTGATATCCCATAACTTCGTGAGTACCCCAGCGGTAATATCAAATAAACCATTCGTCTTTAACGAATACTCTTTACCTTTTTGAATAATCTTTAAGGTATCATAAGAGACTTTTACCTTCTTTTCACCAGCATAGTAATTAATCAAACCCACTTCACTATGTTCGTCATAGAAATTGCAGTTTTCAGAAATCTTGGTGACTCTTTCGACAATCATATCTAATACATCACCAATCATCTCTTCATCCTGATCAGGATAACGTACCTGAATCTTATTCACTGTTCCTAAAGCCATAAAAGTGACTTCTTTCTGTCTCATACTCCTCACCTCCTGCTTTCACTATACACCGCTAACACAGGTAAAATATGTGAGTAAAAAGGGAAATATCACAAGTGCGTATTTAAATAAAAAAACAGAGCAACAACCATTTGGTATTGCTCTTAGAGACTTCAAATTCTATTTTAAGCAGCTATCAATAACATTTAAAATATTGCTATGTCCACTCGATTGTTGGTCTTTTCGTAATTTATTTTCATCTACTTTTTCTATTTCACCTTTTTGTTTAAATCTTTTTGAAATAGATACTTTATCCTTGTTACGAACACTTTTGCCTATATAAACTTCTTCAATATCATGACAAAACCAAATCAATTTATAACCATTTCTTAGACAAAAATCTTCTATTGACTTATTTAGTTTAAGCTGTTCTTGATTACATTCAAATTGATCTGTATCAATACAATAAACAATATAGCTTGTTCCATTGGGATTATTCTTTATATATTTACGAATATCTGCTTTCGTTTTTTTATTATTAAAAGCCGTTTTAGTTCCCATAGGAACATATTCAAAATTAATACCAGAATAATCATTATAGAATTTACGAATTGTATCCTTTATATAGACAATATCTGTTCGCGCTTTTCCATTCGTTTCAACACAAAAAATGATTTGTTTACTCATCACTTTCCCCCTCATCCGAATCAAATACTCCAAGAAAATCTTCCGCATCAATATTAAGTGGTAATCCATCAACCATTCCAAAACGATAAAAATTTTCTGGACTTGCATTACCATGCGGAATCCAAGTCTTTATCCCATTAGTTGTTAAAAAATCAATTGAAAGTTTATTTTCTTTTAATACTTCCATTGGTTCAAGTGAATGTAAAGTCATGCAAAGTTGACCCTTACCATATCGAATAAAATAATCGATTAATTTTTTCAAATAAATACTATTAATATTTGTATCGATTTCATCAACAAAAACAATTTTTTCATGATCAGCATCATTCAAACATTCATATAACTTTGTTAACCGTTTTATGCCCGTGCTTTCAAATTCTAGACTTATACGATAATCTGGATAAACGAAAACAAGTTCGCAATCATAATAGTTTTTATCTTCTCTTTTTTCAATTTCTATATCAATTAAATCTTTTTTAAAAATAGAGATAAAACGAGTCATGTATTTGATCTTATGTTGAAATTTATCAAAAGATTCTTTAGCAACATAATAATGATTTTTAGTAACATAATAGTCTATAAAATCATTTAAAATACCTTTTTCCTTATTCAATAAATTAACCTCATTATTCTTTATTTTTTTTATAAGAGAATAATATGAATGCTGGTCTTCTTCATTTAAAAATATGCTAGTAGTAAGAAAAAATATCATTAAATTAATAATATGATACTGAAAGCTGTTTATTTTTTCTAAATCTCCATTTCCTCCAATAAGCAAAAGCCCTGCTTCTAAGGCAAGTGGCTGAATTTTCAAAAGATTTGTTGTTTTATCTTTGATCAATTTAGTATAGTAATCTTCAGATTTTATTTTACTAATTTCCCCATCATGAACCGTATAAATTTCATGATAATTATTTGTCGGGGTATTCCCATTCTTATGCCAAAGAGATTCATAACTAATAATATAGCTATCTAATGTATTTTTAGATAAAACAATCTCATATTTATACACTTCAATCTTATTAGATTTCATGCGAAATAGGATTTCTAATTCTACACACATTTTTTTCATTTTTTTATTAATTAATTCATCAAGCAAAATTTGTGTGTTCTCTTGCATTAAATAATGTGTATTTAGAAACATATCTTGAACAATTTTAATTGCTGTAATTAATGCAGTTTTCCCTGATCCATTTTCTCCATATATTGCTTTAATTCGGTAATCTTCTGGATCAAAATTTTTACTTATTCGTTTATTATAAAATGATAATTCAACTTCTTTTTCAATAGACTTTATACCATTTACTTTTAAATTTAATAAATATACCTTCATTTTTACACCCTCCTACTCCTACAGCGTATTATAACTCATATTTATTACAATATGTAAAATAATGATAATAATTTAAAAAAACCTCATATGTCATGAGGTTAATTAAGGCTGAACTGATAGATGCCACAGCCTTTTTTATAATTGGTGATCTTAATATAATAAGTACCTGCATCAGCTTTGCCATAAGTCTTACCATGACTAATAACATAAGACTGGGTTGCTGATTGCGTATTTTCCATAAAGGTTTGAGTTCCTAGTTTTTGTTTACCCTTATAAACAGTAATATTCATACCACCAGCAGAACCGCCATAGAAGCTTGTACCGGTAAATGACATTGACAAAGCTTTCGTTTTCGTCAGTTTATACTTATACCATGAAGTAGAACCATTTAAAGCTACTATGCCTTTATAGGTTTTCTTTCTTTTGATCATCTTGGCCTTCTTTTTCTTTAAGCCGCCCGTAATCTTACGGCTTGTAGCGGTAGCGGTAATATTATAAACAGGATCATAAGACTTTACCGCGAAGTAATATGTCCCTTTCTTTAAAGCAATCGCCCCTAAAGAGCGTGAATCGGTATATCCATAAGCCCAGTAATGCATTGCCTTCTTTGTCTCATCACAAACAATCACATTCGATGATAAATCATTAATCCCATCAATAGATAATGATACATAACCATCTTTCTTCATCTTATACTGATAATAAGCAATCGTTTTATTATCCGCATTGGATGTTCCAAGCAAAGGCTGACCATTCGTTAATATACCGCCAACATCTGCTTTATAGACATTTACATCTACTTGCACATTACTTGATTCCGTTGAAAGACTCAAATAATAAGTTCCCTTCTCATCAACCGTAAAAGCAACCTGTTTCTTTGTATGAGCCCGGCCATTGATATAACTATCACCAATCCCCGTAATACCATAACCCTTCTTCGCTTCTTTTTTACTTGTATAGAACTGCGCTGTGGTATTAGCATTAGCGGTTAAATCCATCATATAGATGCCTTCTTCTAAACTATACTTATACGCTTTTGTGCCATTCAAAGTTAAGGTCTCAGCCTTAATAGCTGGTGATAACCCAAGTACCATGACTAATGTTAACAATACACTGATTATACTCTTCTTCATATCCATCGCTCCTTTTCTTCATGATACCATATTTTCTTCAAACACAATGAAAAAAATGACTCAATCAAGAGTCATTATTCATGAATAGTACGATAAGCTTTTAAAGCTGCCTTAAGAACGCTAGCCCCATCCATACGTCCATAAGATCTGAAATCAATATTGATCACCGGAATATCTTTTCCGACAATCTTCTGTGTTGATTTCTGGGCATACTGAATCTGTGGACCAAGTAAAATCACATCAACTTCTGGATGTTCTACAACTTCAGAAATAGGATTCGCCCAGATCTCTACATCTTCATTCATATCACTCGCTGCCTGCTGCATCTTTGTCACAAGCAAGCTTGATGACATCCCTGCTCCGCAGCATAACATAATTTTTATCATGTTTACACCTTCCTTATTCCTTAGTGCATGATACAAAGTTTTAACGAAAAATGCAAGTAATATTAAAGACCAATCTTCTCACGCACATAATCTAAAGGCATATCTTCCCCTGTCCATAACTTGAAAGAAGCCGCGCCCTGATAAAGCATCATATAAATACCAGAAACACAAATACAGCCTTTCTTCTTCGCTCGTTTTAATAATAACGTATCCTTAGGATTATAAACACAATCCATGACTACTAAGCCTTCATGTAAGTCCTCTTCTTCCACTAAGCAGGTATCTTCATGCGGTTTCATACCTACACTTGTCGCATTGGTTAAAATATCCGCTGCCTCAATACAAGCCTTTAAATCAGCCTGATCATCGATATCATGTAAAGTCACATGACAATCAGTTTCCTGATCAATTAACTGCACCTTTTCCATAGCACGGTCCCAGAATGCATCATTCTTATTAAAAACCGCAATTTCACTTGCGCCATCTAAAGCCGCCTGCGCTAAGATCGCAATCGCCGCGCCGCCAGCCCCTAATAAAACAACTTTCTTGCCTTTAATAGAACCGCTGTTTTCTTCAATGGCATGAACCCAGCCCGTTCCATCGGTTGAAGTCCCTGTTAACACACCGTTATCATTCACAACCGTATTCACCGCGCCACATAACTTCGTAACCGGTGAAACCTGATCCAAGTACTGAATAATAGCTGTTTTATTAGGCATAGAGACATTCCAGCCTCTTACCTGCATAGCCTTTAAGCCATTAACGGCATCTTCTAAGCCATCCTGACCGACTTCAAAAACCAAATACACCTTATCCATCCCCAGCTTTTCAAAAGCTGCGTTATGAATAGTTGGTGATAAACTATGACGAATCGGTGTCGCCAGTAAAGTAATTAATTCTGTATGCCCTGTAATAGGGATTTTTCTATCTGCCATGATCTCCACTCCTTTTGTGTATCCTTATTATACATACTTTTTCTTCAATTCAAAGAATATATCACTTCTTTTTGTTTATTTCCCATATTTTAATCTCACAAAAATAAGTAGTCTTATATACAGCCACAGTCGATTTATTCTGGTATCTGCCACCCTCTAATCCTTATGTTCAAAATTACATATCAGATTGATGAGCCGCTTACCACAAATGTCCCTACTTTAGAACCCTCATGCTGATAAGAAAATCATTTCTTATTAAGAAAAAGGGGGCATATCCCTAATTAAAACGTTTACAATATAAGTCATACATGAAAGGAAGGAAGGTTTCTCATGGAAAAGAAATTCCAGTTAAAAAACACAACTATTGATATGATCCATGGCCCGATCTTTAAAAGTATCGTCTTATTTGCCATTCCGATCCTCATCTCTAGTGTTTTCCAACAATTATATAATACTATGGACACTTTTATTGTCGGTCGTTTTCTCGGTGATACAGCCTTAGCCGCCATCGGCAGTGTCAATTCTGTTTTTGATCTCATTAACGGCTTTGCCTTAGGCATCGGCAATGGCTTAGCCATTGTCACCGCCAGAGCCTTTGGCTCCGGTGATCAGGAAGAACTCAAGAAAAGTGTGGCAGGTTCCTTAGTTATTGGCCTTGCCTCTTCAATTCTTATTACTATTCTCGCCTTCATTGGTATTAAACCATTGATGCATGCCATCAATGTCCCAAGTCACGTCTTCAATCAGGCTTATAGTTATATCATTTGGATCATACTCTTCTTAACAATTATGTTTGCGTATAACCTAGCAGCTGGCTTATTAAGAGCAATCGGCAATAGTGTCATGCCTTTATTGTTCTTAATCTTCTCATCACTCTTAAATGTTGGTTTAGACATTCTCTTTATTACCCAGTTCCATCTTGGCGTTGCCGGGGCTGCCATTGCGACTGTTATTGCCCAAGGGATTTCTGTTCTTCTTTGTATTATTTATATTATTAAGAAAACAGAAATCCTCATCCCTCAGAGAAAACACTTTGCCTATGATCCTGCTCTTTATAAAGAATTACTGGGCCAAGGCTACGCCATGGCCATGCAGTCAGCTATTGTAAACTCTGGTTCCGTTATTTTACAATCAGGCATCAACAACTTAGGAGCTGATATTATCGCTGGACATACCGCTGCTCGTAAGCTTTATATGTTCTGTAATATGCCATTTACTGCCATGGGGCAAGGGATTGCGACCTTTATTTCCCAAAATACCGGTGCCCAAAAGCCAAAACGTATCCGTAAAGCCATGCGTGATAGTTATCTCTATGATCTCATCGTAGCGATCTTTATGACTGTTTTCTTAGGCTTCTGTGCCCCAGCGATGGTCTCTTTTATCTCAAGCTCACATAATCCTACCATTGTAAATAACGGCTCTTTATATCTACGTATTGTGGCACCAAACTATGCTGTTTTAGGTGTCCTCATGCAAACAAGATCCGCTTTGCAGGGGATTGGTCAAAAGATCTTACCACTGATTTCTAGTGTCATTGAATTCTTTGGTAAGATTCTCTTCGTGATTGCCTTTATTCCAAAATTCAAATACATGGCCGTCATCTTCTGTGAACCAACTATTTGGATTGTCATGACCATTTATTTACTGTTCGCCTTCTGGCGTACAGACTTCGTGAAAAGCGGTCGCTAAGATCGCTTTTCTTTTTCTTCATCAATGACCATATGCTGGAGAGTAATAAGCAGCGTAATAATCATATCCAAATGCGTGGAATCATACACTTCAATCCTATATTTATCATGCATGGATACCATCTTTTGTTTGATCGCTGCTAGCTTTCGGTTATGCCGATCTAATACCGTAAAGTTTAATTCAAAGATGTTCCCGCGACATTGCCAGCCTAAATCCTTAATATCAATCACATCTCTATACACATGCAGTAACTCTTTACGCATCGTAAAAGATAAGCCATTTCTCATCGTTATCTTATAAGCGCGATGAAATGATACAAGTTTTCTTCTGATCGTCGCTACCTTTTGACGATTGGCATTATAGATCGTTGTTTTATTCGTAAAAGTCAGTATTGCGCTTTTCGCATAATACCAGACATGTTTATCCTCATCACATAAACGAATACGATGATGTAAACTCAATAGTGATGTCTTACTATAAAGTGTGAAAGATGACATAATACCTCCTGCAAATGATAAAGCGTCACATTATGGTGACGCTTTATCATTAATAAATAACTTTCATTTTTGTAACACGATGATTAGAAACGGTGATACCCATACCTTTACCGCTAAAACGTTTAAGATAAGAATAAGCTTTCTTCTTAGAAATACGCGAATTGTGGTAAAAATACTTTGTAGCTGACGTTAACTTAAAAATATAGTTGGCTTCTTTGTAGTACAGATCCTGAGCGTTGAATTTTGCTTCTGAAATTGCCACCATAGCACGGCCATTAATTGTTAAAGTATTGCCACGTAAGCTGCGTCCTTTGATATACACATCCGGAATTTCGCCTGATCCATTCGCATATTCATAATAATTATGGGCTTCAAAATAGAAATAGCCTCTTGTCACATGAATAGTCTTGGCTGATACCGTTGTGAGTGATAATGATACTACCAGCAATAATGAAAAGATCATACATAAGATATTATGTTTCTTCATAAACATCACCTCTACTCTTAAGTATAACCCCTTCATTATAGCTTTCAATAAATTTCATACTTTCTCAAAAAAGTATGGTGGAATCAATAACTATTGGTTATTATCATAAATTTTAATCATCTAATGTTTTATCATACTTACCAACAAGTGTGCCAAATTGTTCACAGGCATTTTTCTGCCAATGGAAGCCATCAGGCGTGGCATATTTTCCTTTTAAGAAGCCTTTCTTGTCTTTTAAGAAAGCTGTGTAATCTAAATATTCACAATGATTCTTCTTCGCAAACTTCTCCATTTCCTTATTTAATGCAGGTGTTAAACGCATATGTGGCGCTCTCTTCATTTCTGCTTTCGTCACTGGCGGGGTCGCACACCAAACCACATCCACGTTAGGATTCTGCTTACGCAGCTGATTTGTCAGATTCTTACGATCCGCTAAGATATCCTTAAATGGTCGATAGCAGACTTCATTTAATCCTAACAAGAAATAGACACGATAAGGATGATAAGACTTCACGCGTTCAATCCCCGTCATTCCTTTTCCTTTACGCTGTGTTCTAAAGGTGCGTGAGTTAATCGATGTAATGCCAACCATCTTCACATTGGCTGTTGAATGCATTTTCGTAATCATCGTCGGCTGTAAATGTAAACAGCCAACAATCGAATCACCAGCAAAGGCAATGGTTCTTTTATAAGCTTTTGTCTTCATCGATTTCACAGCCGATGGCTGGGAATCTTCCTTAGAAGCTTTCTGCGTCTTACCAGCCGTCACATAAACCTTATAATTCGTATTCTTTTTAAGTTTTGTAATTAAGCCATACGTCTTTTCTGTTGTCCGCCCTAACTTATAATCACCTTTACCCGTTTGATAGTAGACATGATAATATTTTGCACTTTTAACGGCTTTCCAGCTCACTTTAATTGTCTGACCTGAAAAACGGATCAGTTTCACATCCTGCACAGCTGGCATTTCCGCCGCCTGAACATGATGCATATTTCCTAACGATAAAGCCATTGTACTTACTAAGATCCACTTACCTAATTTTAAATTCATCATATATTCCCTCTTTCCCGATAGTCTCATTATACTCCTATATCTTCACTCATGAAACACTTCATTAAAGCAAACCACTCTTCATATTGAGGTGAAGCATCACCTAAATAACCACTTTCAATAAGTGTACTTATAGGAGCTTTCTCTTTCGTTTCATTAGTTAAGCAGGAAATATCAATAGCTTTTTTTCTCCATTATTATTTATCAACAAACTTAAATGGTCTTATTTATTTCAAACTTCATAAACATTTGACTAGCTTTAATTTTATCGAGAAATAAGAGGTAAAAGGGCACCGTGTTCGCGGTGACCTTTAATTTCAAAATAGAATATTTATTTAGGAATAATACTTTTCCTATTTGTCCTGATTATCAATGCTTTG
The DNA here is from genome assembly GCF_003925875.1 of Intestinibaculum porci. Lineage (GTDB taxonomy): Bacteria > Bacillota_I > Bacilli_A > Erysipelotrichales > Coprobacillaceae > Intestinibaculum > Intestinibaculum porci. The sequence goes on from NZ_AP019309.1 coordinate 2,527,429, forward strand.
TATCACCTCTGCAACATTAATCACAGGTAATACAATGTTTACTCCCGACGAATCATATCCACTTATAGTTTGTATTATATTTCTAATATACGGAAATAAAATTGTTGCTCCTGTATTTTTCAAATAATATTCAAGCTCATCACTGTCTAACTCATCTGCTTCATCAAATTTTGATTCGAGCAACACTTTCATTCCTACTTGAATATTCAAGTTACTATCATCTTTATCACTAACACATAAAACATTAAGGCCAAATTCATACAAACATTTATCTAATTGATTAAAAGAATAACCAAGCCTAAAATTACTTTTTTGATCCTCTTTTTCTCTATTTAAATATTTATATTCAATATTTTCAACAAACATTTTCTTAAGCGTTATATCCAACATTTGAGCTATCTCCATTATTATTTCTATCGTAGACAAAAGTTTGATGATCTTCATTTATGTTTTTGCTATCTTTTGGTTGGTTAAAAATAAAAATCATTTCACTGTATTTCTTTTCCTTATTATTTCTTTTGGAGTTAAAAACCATTTTATTTGATAATTGTTTTGATACCTTATCAATACACTCGTATGCTTTACTCCATTTAATTTCGCTTTCTTTTTGATTAATAGGATCTTTTTCACCTGTTAAATATTCATTTAAAGAGACACCCTTTTTTTTCAATAAATCTTCAGCCATTTGACTTAAATTATCACCTGATTCAAAACCTAAAATTGACAAGAGCTTTTGGCTTTCCTCATCTAAACTATCAAATGTTACATCTTTTTTTAATTCAAACATTTTATTCATCTCCTTTCTCATAAACCACTTCAATTTCATTATATTGGATTATCGAATCATTTGTCACACATATTTGAGGAGTTAATTTAATTGGAAATGAAATTTGATTTTTTGAACTCACCTGAAAGTCATTATAATACAAGTCATAATTATTAGCTTTATTTTGCATCAACTCACAGGCAAATCCGATTGCCCTATTCTTCAGCATAATATCCAATTCTTCAAAATTATTACATTTCTCAATTATTTTTTCCATTAACGTAATTGCTGCTTTTCTATTAATTTCCTTTCTTAAATCAAAAACTCTATCTCTTTCAACCTTTAGCGGTACTAAAAGTACAGCATATTTATTCCCAAATTTTTGCTTGCCCCAAAGTTTTGCAATATCAATATCATCATCCCAAAAATATATGCCATTACCTAGCCAATGATATTTCACATTTTTATCCAAAATATAATCATTATTTATAATATCATTTGTGCTTTTTTCAAAATGATTAGTCTCAATTATTTTAGTTGCAATATTTTTTGATGTAGCATGATGACCGTAGTATATTTTATATTTGATTTTAGTCACGAATAATCACATCCCAAAGAAAAACTTATGAAAACATTTGATTATAATTATCCATTTTCTTTTACACTTTTCATCTTTGATTGTTAACTTAGGCCAAAAATTTTGCGAATATAAAACAGTGATAATTATCTAAACGTCTTCTATTTTTATGATAATCAGGAAAGGGATAACTGTCAACGTCAACTCAAAAACTGCAGTAAAATATTGAGCCAAAAAGCGCCACAATGTGACGCTTAAATTTGCTGATGATCAGTTCTTTCAATTTCCTTAGAAAGAATCGTATATAAAGCATTGGTATCAATAGGTTTTGGTAAATGCCCATTCATCCCTGCTTTTAAACATTTCTCTTCGGTCGCCGCAAAAGTATCTGCGGTTAATGCAACGATTGGAATCGAATCCGCATCCGCGGCTTTGGATTCACGAATTTCCTTCGTCGCTTCAAAGCCGTCTTTTACAGGCATCATAATATCCATTAAGATGGCATTATAGTAATAAGGTGCTTTCTCTTTATACATCTTAACCGCTTCTTCACCATTGGCTGCGACTTCTGAGTTAATGCCTTTGGCTTTTAATAAGTTGACAATGACTTCCGCATTGATCTGGCTATCTTCAACCACTAAGACCATCTTGCCTCGTAAGTTAGAGGCATAGACCCCTTCGTTGTTTTCTTCCGCCCGGGCAATCTGTTCGGGAGTGGCTTTTTCTAAGGTTAACTCAACCGTGAAGGTTGAACCTTCGCCACGCTTTGAATCACAGGTAATACTGCCGCCTAGTAAATCAACCAGGGAACGAACAATGAATAAACCTAAACCCGTACCTTCACGTAAGCCTTTGATTTCATTTTCCTGTTCGAATGGTAAGAACATGCGTTTCTGGAAGCTTGGATCAATCCCACAGCCATCATCGATCACCTTATACGTATGATAGATCTTCTCATCATGATATTTTGCATACGCTTCAAAGCGGATATGGCCGCCAGCTGGGGTAAACTTAATGGCATTGGTTAATAAGTTAATCAAAATCCGCGTTAAGTGTTCAGAATCCACCATCGCTACTTTGCCTTCACAGCCAAAGAACTTCGATTCATAGTTCAGATTGGCATTCTTAGCCTTCTGCATAATAATTGCATTGACATCATCAAAGACTTGATTTTCTGGTAAAGCACTGGCAATTGAGACCACCTTACCCGCATTGATCTTGCTGGTTTCTAAGACTTCATCAATTAAGTTTAATAAATACTTACTTGAGGTTGAAATCTTAATAAGGTTTTCCTTAATCTTAGGCGGAATATCCTTCTCTAATAAGGATAACTGCGTCAAACCAGTAATCGCGGTCATTGGTGTACGCATATCATGGGACATATGAGAAAGGAACGCTTCCTTTTCCTGCGATGTCCGCATCGCCACTCGTAAAGCTTTGGCCATTTCATCAATTTGCTGCTGATCATTAACCTGTTTGGTTGTATCGACAAAGGTAATAACTAAGCCCTGTAATTCATCATCTTTTTCATTGCTTTGATGATTCTTTGTTTTACGATAAGGGGCAATACGCACTAAGTACGTTTTCCCAGCGACACTCGCGCAGTGTAATTCCACTGGATTGTGGGTTTTCTGCACCTGTCTAGATAAAGCCATCAAATCAATCGTCGCAAAGTTATAAGCGATATAACGTAAAGTACGACCAACATCCTGCTCCGCGACATTGAATTCACTGCTGATATATTCCGTAAACTTACGGATATTTAAGTCATTATCAACCATCATAATCCCGACTAACGTCGTTGATAGGAAGTTCGCTAAGTCATCATTCAAACTGCCTAATTCCGATACTTTGGCCTGATATTCAGAGTTGACAGTATATAACTCTTCATTGACAGACTGCAGCTCTTCATTAGAAGACTGTAATTCTTCGTTAGCTGTTAATAATTCCTCATTGGCGGCCTGTAATTCCGCATTGACACTTTCTAATTCCGTGACCGTATTCTTTAAGTTATCCTGGGTTAAATGTAATTCTTTCTCTAAGTCAGAAATACGTTCTGCACTAGCTGTATCGATATTAAAGTCTTTGACATCATCGGGCAATGGTCTGTTTTCACGAATAAAGGAAACAGCAACCATCCCGGTTTTATCACCTAACTTATCAGCCACTGGGGTTGCAACCACGGTAATATATTCAGGTTTATTTGAAATCTTTACCGGCACTTTATCATAAGAAACACGACTATCCGTTTCCCGGGCTTCTTTTAAAGTCTTGCTGACAGCGATCTTTAAGTCCGTTCTTACTAACGAGAAGATATCTAAAGTTACCTGACCAGCTGGAATCGTGATGAAATCCTGGCATGAGCCATAAGAATGCTGGAGGGTATTCTTTTCATCGACTAAGACTGTCGCAGGCATTAAGTTTTCTAAGATCTTCGTATCTAATTCACTTGATGTATAAGCACTATCAAAATCATCTTTCGTATGTACCGTTGGTGACGGATCCAGATAGTTTTCTACGCTCGATAAGGAATAGGTAATCCGTTCATGACTAGGGGCTTTGCCCTGGGCATTATGAATAAAGATCTTTTCATTCGGGCAGAAAGCCTGGAAGACATTATCAAAGCTTGAGACCGATTCACTTCTGCCTAAGAATAAGTAGCCCTTATCCTTTAAGGCCATATGGAAGATACTAAAGAGATTCTTCTGTAAGATCGTCTGGAAATAGATCAGCATATTACGACAAGAGATGAGATCCAATTTACCAAATGGCGGATCTTGGAAGACATTATGCTGGGCAAAGATAATCATCCGGCGAATCTCATGGTTAACCACGTATTTCGAGCCCTTACGCGTAAAGAAACGGGATAAACGAGCCACCGAAATATCTTCAATGATATTGTCTCCATAAACACCGCGAGATGCAAAGTTAATAGAATCCTGATCTAAATCGGTCGCAAAGATCTTAATATCACGCTTTTCCCCTAACTCTTCAAACACTTCCGCAAATAAAATGGCAATCGAGTAAGCTTCTTCACCAGTGGAACAGCCAGCGACCCAGACACGAATCAGTTCACTTGGTTTTGTATTTAAAACAATCTGTTTAATAACCCGATCTTTCAAGACATCAAAGTAATCCGGATCTCTGAAGAACCGCGTCACCCCAATTAAGACTTCTTTGGCTAATAAACGCGCTTCTTCTTCGTTATTGCTTAAGTAATTGACATAGTCCTGCAAAGAGCGATTATGGGTCACCACAATACGCCGCTCAATCCTTCTTAAAACCGTTGTCTGCTTATAATATGTATAATTGACATTGGTAATATTCTTTAAAATCGCAAACACCTGACTCATCAGATCACTATCGGTGAGTTCAACACGGGTTTCCGTATTACTCATCGATTTGGCGATATGACTCATTTCTTTCGCAATGGCATCAGGATTGAGGACTAAATCCACAAAGCCTGTGGAAATGGCATTACGCGGCATGCCATCAAATTTCGCACTATCAGGCGTCTGGACAATGATCATCCCATTGTTTTCTTTAATGGAACGAATGCCATTCGTCCCATCGCTGCCGGTACCAGATAAAATGACCGCTACCGCTCTGTTTTCATACGCGTTCGCTAGGGAACGGAAGAAAATATCAATAGGGTGATTGATATGTGAATGGTTATATTCACTTAAGTATAAAGTATCTGAAATAATTTCAATATTATATTTTGGCGGCAGTAAATAAATATGATTGCGTTCGACGCGCATGCCGTCTTCCGCTTCGGTTACCGGCATCGCCGTATACTTGCCTAAAATATCGACAAGTAAACTTTTATGATCTGGCGATAAATGCTGGATAATGACAAAGGCCATGCCAGTGTCACTTGGTAAGAATGTTAAAAACTGCTGTAAGGCTTCCAGCCCGCCGGCGGAAGCCCCCACCCCAACGACACAGTTTGGACGTATATCAAAGCTTTTATTTTCCACATTATAGGTCATAACGTCCCCTCCTCTTCTCATAGTATATTCTAGTTTAATTTATTTTTGAAATCAATAAAACATTATTCTTTCGGAAAATCTTCCATCATTGTGTTATGCATCTTGGGATTACGACGATTGAAATCTTCCTGTTCCTGCCTATTTGTAGCTTCGACATCTTTTAACAACTCTCGCGAAGAAAGACGTAAAGCACCATGGCCCACAACAATCTTCTGTTCCAAGTTATCCGATGTCGCCACCATAACCCGGTATTCACTCGAAAGATGTTTCGTCGCTTTTTCAATATACGCATCCGCCGTTTGGGCTACCTTCGTATATACGATATAAATATTATGATATTTCTCTAAAGAGCCTAACTGACCTTCCACCTTATAAGCATCAAAAACTAAAATCAAAGTATAGCCTTTATAGCCTTGATAGCTCGCCATAATATCTATTAACGAATCTCTAGCAGCCCCTAAATTGCTTTGCGCAATCTTTTTCAGTTTGTCCCAGGCAAAGATGACATTATAACCATCCACTAATAAACACACTGGTTTACTTTGACTCACATTGGCTTCGACATACCCTTTTGAGGAAGCGCCATAGAAATCCTTAGCCAATTTTCTTTCCTGCTTGCCATAGGTATTTTCATAAACCCGTTTCACTTCTTCATCAGAAATATTATATGCCCGATGATGTAATGGCGCTAATTCCTTTTGCCTCGTATAAAGCGGTAAATGCATATGCTCATATACTTCATCATAAAGCACATGATAACCAGCGCCATGTTTACAGAAGATACTGCCCGCTGGATGTAATAAGTCATCTTCCGGATGATAACCGATCGCGTCAATAACTTCTTTTTCATTAAGAACCTGATCATAGAAGGGATCACTAAAACTGATCTGTCCAGATCCCTTTGTCATATTCAATAATTTTAACTGATAATCATAAAGGAAACTCACCGGTGCACTTCCTGATAAAACAGCCTGCGTACCATCATCATTGGTAATGGCAGGCACGCCATAATCTTCAAAATCATAGAAAACTTTACTGATCAGGCTGCTTGGCATCGTGATTTCATAATGTTCATAAGGCTCTAAGAGCTTACTTTCACTCATCATTAAGCCTTGTCTTACCGCCCTGTAAGTCGCTTCTCTAAAGTCGCCGCCTTCCGTATGCTTCTCATGTGATCGACCACCTAATAAGGTGATCTTCATATCCGTAATCGGCGAACCCGTTAATACGCCTACATGCTCTACTTCCTGTAAGTGGGTCATAATAAGACGCTGATAATGTGGTGATAAAGAAGACTCACAGGCATTTTCAAACTGTAAACCGCTGCCCTTTTCTCCTGGTTCTAATAAAAGATGGACTTCCGCATAATGACGTAATGGCTCAAAATGACCAACACCTTCGACCGCTTTGGTAATCGTTTCTTTATAAGCAACCTGCCGTGAATCAATCGTCACTTCTTCCCCGAAACGATCTTTGATCAGCTCTTTCAAAATTTCAATCTGCACTTCCCCCATTAAGGAAACAGTAATATGATCGCCATCTTCGATTTTGATATGCAGCAGCGGTTCTTCTTCACTGAGTTCTCTTAAATTCTTCAACATCTGCGTTTTCTGACTGTTTTCAGACAAATGCAACGCATAATGCATAAACGGTTCTAACTCATAGTGAGGTACCTGATAATTTCCAAAACACATGCCTGCCTGCGTTTCTTTTAAGCCTGTCAAGGCACATACATCACCAGGCCCCATATCCTCACTCAGCTGATATTTTTCTCCATTATACTGACGCATCTGATTGATCTTTTCACCAAGCAGTTCATCTTTGACATGTAAGTGCCCACCACTTAAGCGAACAAAGCTTAAACGTTCGCCTTTATCATCATGGGCAATCTTATAAACAATTCCACTTAATACATCATCTTCACGCATCAGCGTATAACGATCAAGTAAATCCATGAGTTCTTTGGTGCCTTCATTTTTGAGGGCACTGCCAAAGATCACTGGGAAAACATGACGATGACCAATCGCCTGGGCGATCGTCGCCTCCTGCATATGCCCATCATTCATATATTCATCAAGCAAGCGATCATCACACATCGCTAAGGCTTCTTCATCATCTAAAGAAACGATATTTCCTGATAACTGCTTTAAATGATCACAAAGTTCTTCCTGGGTGTAATGCGATAAATCCATCTTATTCACAAAGATCACCGTAGGAATATGATAATCCCTCAATAATTTCCAGATCGTTTTCGTATGTGACTGCACCCCATCATTCGCACTGATAATTAAGACTGCCACATCTAAAACACTTAAAGCTCTTTCCATTTCTCCAGAGAAATCAATATGACCTGGTGTATCAATAAGAGTATAATGCGTATCTTTGGTATCAAAAGAAGAGACTTTCGAATAGATCGTAATGCCGCGCTGTCTTTCTAATTCATCATAATCCAGGAAAGACGAACGATCATCAACGCGTCCCTGTTTTCGAATCTTCCCTGATTCATAGAGCATGATTTCACTTAAGGTTGTCTTTCCCGCATCTACATGCGCCACAAATCCCATCACTATTTTTTTCATCGCACCACTTCCTCGTTATCCCTATTTTACCACATCCATGCGCCAATATATATTCTAAAAGAAATATCTTTTTAAGACGCAAAACAATTTTAAAACACAAAAGGTCATTATTTTTTCATCCACTTACCGGTTTTCATCGCTTTTCTAAAATAAAGCGTTTACAATAGTGGTAGGAGGTAATTATTATGGATCAAAGACCATATGTCGATTGGACACTTATTAATAATTTTATGATTGATGCTTTCAAAGCCGTCGGCGTTCCCGAAGAAGATGCGAAAATATGCGCCGACGTCTTATTAGAAAGCGATCGCCGCGGTATTGAAAGCCATGGCTGCAATCGTTTCAAACCTATTTATATTGACCGCATTAATGCCGGTATTCAAAAACCTGTCACAGACTTCGAAGTCATCAAAGACACCCCAACCACATTAGTGGCAGATGCCCATGATGGCATGGGCATGGTCGCTTCTTATAAGGCGATGAATGCAATCATTGAAAAAGCCAAGAAATTTGGAATGGGCATGGCAGTGGTACGCAACTCCACCCATTTTGGCATTGCTGGTTACTGGGCTACCATGGCTAGTAAACAAGGCTTATTAGGTATTTGCGGTACCAATGCCCGTCCATCTATCGCACCAACATTTGGTGTCGAAAATATGTTAGGGACCAACCCCTTAACCTTTGCCTTTCCAACAGATGAACCCTTTGATTTTGTCTTAGACTGTGCGACATCCATCTGGCAAAGAGGAAAAATTGAAGTCTATGCCAGAGAAAGCAAACCGATTCCTAAAGGCGTCGTTATCTCTCAAACTGGTGAGCCATTAACAGATGCCCAGGAAATTTTAGAAGATCTCACCAAAGGCCAGGCCGCTTTAGCACCATTAGGCGGCATCGGTGAAGAATTAGCAGGTTATAAAGGCTATGGCTATGCGACAGTTGTAGAAATCTTATCCGCCGCTTTGCAGGCTGGCAGTTTCTTAAAAATGTTAAGTGGGAAAGATGAAGAAGGTCATAAAACACATATCCCATTAGGCCATTTCTTTATCGTTATTAACCCTGAATTCTTCTGCGGTGAAGAAGAATTCCGTAAAACTGCTGGTGAGATTTGTCGAAGCTTACGTCAGTCAAAGAAAGCCCCTGGTCAATCACGTATTTACACTGCAGGTGAAAAAGAATACTTAGCTTGGTGTGAGCGTAAAGATAAAGGTGTACCGATTGGCGAAAGTGTCCAGAAAGAATTCATTAAAATTCGTGACCGTTATCATCTCAACTATCATTTCCCATTTGAATAATGTTTCAGAGATTCTTCATCAAAGAATCTCTTTTTTGATGACTCCTTTGCTGCTTACGATGAAAAGATGTTCAATCACTTCTGAGCAAACATCTTAAAAAAGTTATTTGACTGTGACTTTAATGTTCACACGTACCGTTTTGGGCATACGCATAAACAGTGCATTTGCCTTTCTTTAAGCCTTTAACCTTCATGCCTTTCACCCGTACAATCTTACTAGAAGAAGATTCCAGTTCTATCTTACGATAAACTTTGATCTTTCCTTTCAGACTGGCTTTCACTTTCACACTCTTGCCTTTTTTAACTTTCAGTATTTTAAACGTCTTGATCTTCGTCACCGTCTTTCCTGTTTTCACATAGATCGCTCTGCTGGAAGTTCACTTTTAACCATTTGAGTCCATCGCTACAACCATGTACTGATGATAAGAATTCTTCTTCATTTTCTTATGGATGTAAGAGGTCTTCTTCACTTTCCCTAATAACTTATATTTTTTACGAAGCGTCGTGCCAAAGACAATATATTTCTTAACCTTCTTAACTTTCTTCCACTTAAGCTGACTGCTTTGACGTGTTGTTTTACTCTGTCTGGCCGTAACCCGCGTTAAGTGGCATGTAATGATGGTAATCTAAAGATAACCAAAAAGGATCACATAACTTACCAATTTGGATCATTTAAAATCACCAAAATTGGTAAATCTAAACGATCCAAAATGGAAAATAAAATGATCCAAATTGGTGTAATTTATATTGACATCATTAGCATGCGTCAAATCAGCCTTTTGAGAAGATGTGACTGCTTTTTTAATAGCACTTCATCCATTCGTATTGACAGTTTTCCCCTTTGACTTTGATAAAGGTTTGCTTGTACTTTGAGTAACTGGTACATCCGTCTGATGTATTTCTTTTTCTGCTTATTAGCCTTAAATCTTACATTTCATTCTCATATTTATTCCTTCATTTAAATCCTATTATTCTATTTTAGGTATCTTTTTCCGTGCTTTTCCACAATATCCCAAGAAATTTTTAAATTAGCTATTTTAAGTTTTACGTTCCTTTTTTGCATCCATTCCGTATAATAATATATAGAAATGAGGATTTATAAAAATGTACTACGATCTAACTAAAGGACCTATTACTAAAAACTTAATCTTATTTTCATTACCAATGATCGCCGGAGACCTGCTCCAGCAGTTTTATAATATCGCGGACACCCTGATTGTCAGTCGTTTTATCGGCTCCCACGCTTTAGCTGCTGTTGGCTCTGCCTACGCCCTTATGACTTTCTTAACATCTATCTTTATCGGTTTAGCCATGGGTGTAAGCAGTTTATTATCTATTGATTTAGGCAAGCAGGAAGAAGAGCGTTTAAAGAGTACCATTGTTCACTCCTTCTTCCTCATCATGAGTATTACCATCATCCTAACTATACTCGTATATCTAGGAATCAACCCAATCCTACACTTTTTACAGATTCCCCAGTCATTATTGTATGGCACACAGACATACTTACTTATTATCTTTAGCGGTATGATTGCCGTTGCTCTTTACAATTTTATTACCTGTATCTTACGAGCTGTCGGTAATTCCCTTACTCCCCTTTATTTCTTAGGGGTATCAGCCCTCATTAACATCATCTTAGATTTAGTTTTTATTATAGTCTTTCATATGGGTATCGGTGGCGCTGCTTTAGCGACAGTTATTGCCCAATATATCAGTGCCATTGGAATTACTCTCTATTTTTGTAAACATTGCCAAGCCTATATGCCAAGGAAAAGACATTGCCATTATGATTCACAAATCCTTTCCGAAATCACTAAATATTCCTTATTTACCTGTCTCCAACAATCCTGCATGAACTTTGGTATTTTATTAATCCAACGTTTAGTCGATAGTTTTGGCGCCATTACCATGGCCGGCTTTGCGGCAGCCGTTAAGATTGATACCTTTGCCTATTTACCAGTTCAGGATTTTGGAAACGCCTTTTCTACCTTTATCGCCCAAAACTTTGGTGCGCACCACAAAAAGCGCTTACGCTCTGGAATTAAGATTGCCACGTGCGTAAGCGCGCTATTTTCACTAATATTATCTTTATTAGTCTTTATCTTTGCCAAGCCGCTGATGATGCTATTTGTGAAAGCCCATGAAATTCAAGTCATTTCTTCTGGAGTACGCTACTTACGTATCGAAGGCGCCTTCTATGTCGGCATTGGCTGTTTATTCCTCTTATATGGCCTCTATCGTTCTATCGACAAACCACAAATGTCATTAGTATTAACCATCATCTCATTAGGGCTTCGTGTTGTCTTAGCCTATGCTTTTGCCCCCATTTGGGGAGAAGTGGGCATTTGGGTATCGATCCCTATCGGTTGGTTTATTGCTGACACATTTGGTTATTTTTATTACCTGCGTCACCGCGCTACATTATTACCATAATAAAAAAGAGAGTGCACGCTATAAATAGTTGAAGCCAATAGTCATGCACTCTCACTGCTTATTATCATCAAACTTTTAAATATGTCAACCCTATTTACTATAGGTAAAACAATATATCCTGATAACAATATTTATTTAATACGAATTATAACTATTAAAAGTGAAATGTAATAATAGCGTTCTTTTCTATAAAAAACGATTATAAAAAATCCCACCTCAAATGAGATGGAATTTTGTTAGTAATCCATAATAGCCTTTTCAATAGAGCTTGAATTATATTCTTTTGTCGTTGAAGCGTGAAGTCTGGCATCCATAATGCCTTTATTCTTTTGGTATGTCTTACTATCTACGCCAGAGACATCCCAAATATAAGAGTTACCAGTGATTTGTCCAATATGAACAGTATTCATACCACTTGTTCCAATCTTATAGTAACAGTCATATGTCGTCTTATCTTTCGTATAAGAGGCATAGACTAAGTTACCCTTTTCACTATAGCCTTTATTACTTAACTGTGGACCCATATCCATCTGATAGAGATGTTTATTCTTATAAGTCACAAAGTAGTTAGATGATGAACCAAAGACCATTAATTCAGGCGTATTGTTGCTATCTACTTTCCATAAAGCATAACTTGTCCCAGGATGGACTTTAATAAAGTTCACGTATTCTTCTTTCCACTTTTCTTTATCTAAGACAATATCTTTGATCTTCTGATTCTTTGTATTGATCGTATATTTCTTCGTATAGGTCGCATAAAGACTGCAAGTAGCTTTTAATTTTGTTTCTCCAATCCGCGCTTTTAAAGTATACTTGCCATCATCTTTCGTCGTATAGGTAGAAATTGTCTTCCCTTCAGCAGATGTACTCACCGTGACATTTTTCATCGGTTTCTTATTCTCATCTAAGATTCGCCCTGATAATGTCGTATAAATCGGATGATCCTTTAAGATCTGGTGAATCGCTGACTTGGCATTAATCATCGTTAAATCATTCGTTGCCACATCAGCTGTATTAATAATGCCATCTAATAACTGCGTAATAGATAAAGAATGGTTCATCGAAAGCAGTAAGGCCGCTAAACCAGTGACATGAGCCGCTGCCTGTGATGTCCCTGATAAATAGCCATAATCACTATTAGATGAAGGTAATACTGAATAGACATGATCACCCGGGGCTAAAACATTTACCCTTGTGCCTCCTACAGAATAATCAGATACCTTATAGTGTTTCTTATGTAAAGAGACACTGCCAACCACCATAATCTTAGAACTTAAACGAGAATCATCAATATAATTGAAGATATTCCAGTAAGCATCACAGTCACCTTTTAACTGATCACCATAGATTTTCGCATTATAACGATTCCATTCCCCGCGATCATCATAAAAGCCTTTCTTCCCATCTTTCTTCACTAGTTTCTTATAGCCATAAAAAGCATCATCAACCTGAATGTACTTAAAGGCATTCGCATTACCGCTAGAAGCGACTAATAACGAAGGATGTTTAAACTTAGAAATCGAATAAGCTAATAACTTACTCATTCTGCGAATCGCATTTTTCGCATTGGTATTGCCTTCTGTCGCCGCAAAGCTTAATTCATCACTGCCAATACTTAAGTTAATAATCTTACACCCTTGTTCATTTAAAATATGAAAGTTGGTCATAATTGAATAAATAGACGTATGCTTTTCTTCACAAACACCATACATTGATACTTTCGGTGCTAATCCAGCAACACCTTCTTTATTGGTACTATTAGCGCCAATAATCCCTGCGATATGACTGCCATGATCCGTATCTTCACTGTTTTCCCCTAATACCGTGAGCTTTCCTTTTAAATCTTCAGCATCACTATCAAAGCCAGTATCAAGAATACCAACATTAACACTTTTCATTAATGACTGATACTGCCATCCATATGGTGCATTGATCGCTTTCATCGACCAGTTCGATCCGCCATAACGATGTTTCCAGCTACCTTGTTGCCAATAAGGCAATGATTCATCATCAATGGTAATCGCATAGTTTTTAGAAACGTTATAAACATATTCGAAGTTTTTGACTTTATTGAGTCGTTTTGATAGTTGATCAAAACTGATACCATCAGGAAAACGAATGAGAAAAGACTCGTCAAAAACATTTTTCCCCACTAGCTTACAGTTATAAAGTCTTTGCACGTGATCAATGACTTTTTCCATATGTCCCTTGGTATAAATAATCATCTCATTATTATAATAACGTTCACCAGATTCCATCGAAGTCTTAATGTGTGAGTCTTCAGATACCGATGCATAAAGATCTTCCGACGAATACTGTGATGCATCTCTCTTCGGTGAAAAACGTAATCTATTATAATAAGAAAGTCCCGCAATTGCGCAGGCAATGCAGATCAGGACCACAAACAGTGATGCCCATGATTTTTTTAGTTTTCTCTTTCCCATAAGAAGCCCCTTTCGATCTCTCATTATAATACAAAACAATACATAATAGTGATACAATAAGTCAATAGAGGTGGAAAAATGGAACCAAAGTTTAAAAATCAAAGTGTAAAACTCATGTATCAGCTCTATCAGGAATTTGATCATGGTGAAATGAACGATGCCTTAGATGGCTATCGCAGTAAACGAACCCAATCGGAGCTTTCTTGTAACCATATTTTATTTAGTTACGTAGACAGCTTATTAGATCAAAGTGATCTTGATCTCACTTATGCCACGCTTAATGTCTTACCAGAGACATTAAACAATTTATACCAGGAGATGCAAAAAAAGTATCTGATCAAAAAGAATCGTGAACAGATCGTTAAAATCCTTTCAGCCTATTTAAGTGTCTTAGCCTTAAACATGCATGATTTAGATTTAACCTGTCATTTATCTGATGAAGAGATGACCTGGGGCTCTCATTATCGTATCAAAGTCAATGATCAGGACCTATTACCTGCTATTTATGAAGCGACAAGCATCGATGATAATCAGTTAATCATTGATCATGACGCTTTAAATGATGCTTATCAAAGTATCACTCATGTCTCTTTAAAAGATTACATGAATCCGATTATCTTAAAATAAAAGCGGTTATCCCGAGATAACCGTTTTTTATACTTTAAAAGCCGGCATTGACCGGCTTAAGCATTATTTTTTCGTTGAGTATTTTAATGAAACATAACCTGTTTTACCAGAAAGTTTCACTTTACCCCATTTAGCATTTTTAACTGAAGAGACTTTCACTGTTGAACCTCTTGAAACATAGCCAATAACTTTACCTGACATCGCCGCTTTTGAACGCACATTCATATCTAAGTTAGTGGTATATGTCCCTTTTGTATACTTAGCGGCTGAAGTATTATCATCAGCTACATTGTTGTCCTGATTATCATCAGTCGTTACAGCGTTATTAGATAAAGAAGCGTCAGTCGCAATGGAAGTATCAGAGTTCTTATACTTTGTGAAGTAAGTAGAACGAGCTGTAGCACCACGCTGACTTGAACGATACACTTTATTAGCTGGTCTTTCAAAGACATAACAGAACTTATAAGCTGCATTGTAAGCACCGCTCGCTGTATTGTCTACAGAATGTAAGTAGCTGTATAAGCTGCTGTAGCCAGTCTTTAACTCATAGTCTAAGAAAGCCACCTGACCATTGATCGAATAAGCAGAATAGCCATGATTTCTTGCATAAGAAATCAGGTTTGTCTTACGCCCGCCTAACCACTGACATAAACCGATCGAAGGACCAGATTTAGCGGTAGGGTTAAAGCCTGATTCATGATATAAGTTTGATAAAATACCAGATGCGGCAGCGGTATTATAACCATATGTATTTGTCAACAGGGAATAGATTGATGCTTCATTAGAAGTGGCACCGATCGATACTGAGCTGGCAACCTGTACCCCTAATGCTAAAACTAAAACTAAAGCCCCTAAACACTTATATAATTTCTTCATACATGTCCTCCTCATCTGATACGGAATTTTTTATTACGGCTACAACTTTACCATGACATGGAAAAACTGTCAATATATTCTTAAGATTTTCTTAAGAATTACGCAAAGTCATAAAGTCCCTTTCTAAAATTCAAAAAAGCCACAAAGGTTAAGCAACCTTTGTAGCGTATTTTAATGAGAAGTATTTTGTTTTACCATTTACTTTGTAAGCAGCCCACTTCTTATTCTTGATTGTTGTGACTTTCACTTTTTTACCTTTAGCGACAGATCCAACAGCACTAGAATTAACTGATGGTTTGGCTCTTAAAGTCATTGTTAATCTTAACTTATAAGTACCTGGTTTATATGTTTTTGAACTCTTGTTAGCTTTCACGGCTGAAGTACTTGCAGAAGACGCTTTTCCCGCAGCCTTTGAGCCTTTATACTGCGCAAAGAATGATCTTGCTTTATTACCGCGCTGACGAGAACGAGATAACTTATTGGCAGGTCTTTCGAAGTAATAACAGAAAGCATAACCAGATGAATAAGCACCACTCGCATTATTAGGGGCCGCTTTAATTCTTGAGTAAGCAGCTCTTTCAGAAGTCTTTAATTCATGAACTAAATAAGCAACCTGACCTTTCACTGAAGATCCTGAGTAACCTAAACGGCCGGCATATCTTCTCATAGCAGATTTACGCGCTCCAGTCCACTGCACTAAGCCATAGCAGACACCGCCAGCATTTGGGTTAAAGCCTGATTCATAATAGATATTAGAAACGATTCCTGAAGCCTGTGCTCCATTGAAACCATATTTTGTGGTTAATAAATTATAGATCTCACGACCATTAGATGATGCAGAAGTCGTTAACCCATGAGCGAAAGCTGCCGCTCCGATCGCTAAACATAATGTCAGTACTAAGGCAAAGATACGCTTTTTAGATTTCATAAAATCCCTCTTTCTTAATTTTCTTTTTCTTTTATCTTAAAAAAGTCTTTCACATTTCTTAATATTTTCTTAAGTTGACGCTCTCTATTCTATCATAGAGGAGCCATATGTCAACACTAAATCTTAAGAATTTTTTAAGAAATATATCACATATCTTTGATCGAAAGAGGAATTATCCTGTTATATTAACGATATTTGGTCATCATCGCACTAAAGAGTTCCGCTGTTGTTGGCGGCGTATAGGTAATCGCATTCGCCCCCGCTTCAATCGTTTTCAGAATCGTTTCCCCACTCTTGCCGCCGCTGGCAATGATTGGCAAATCCGGATAGCGCGAGCGGATCGAACGGACAACATCCGCCGTTTTCGCACCCGCTGCCACATTAATAATAGAAGCGCCAGATTCTAAGCGACGATCAATATTGGTGTCTTCCGAAACCACGGTAATGATCACCGGAATATCGACGGATTTGGCCACCGCTAATAAGTTCATATTCGTGATCGGGGCATTTAATACGACACCCATCGCGCCCTGCGCTTCGACATCTTTGGCTAAGCCAATCGTTCTTAAACCATTGGTTGTCCCGCCGCCGACACCGCAGAAGACTGGAATATAACTATTGGAAATAATCGCATTAGAAATGGCCTGTTGGGGCGTAAACGGATAAACCGCAAAGACAGCATCAGCATCACAGTTACGAATAATCGCAATATCCGTCGAGAAGACAAACGACTTAATGCGTCGTCCATAAATAACAATCCCGCTGGCTTTATATACTTCTTTGGGGATCTCTAAGATATTATGTCTTAATTTACTAGTAATTGTTGGGACTTTTTTCTCATCTTTTGATTCAGTCACCAAGATTTCTTTATTTTCATTCGAATCCATAAGAACCCTCCTCTTCACTTCTCCATTATAAATGATCTTTTATTACTTGGAAATAAACTTTTGTCTTTTTAAAATAGTCCCTTAAATAAGCCTTAAACGCATAAATTTTATACATTCTTTACAAAATTTAACCTTGAAACCCACATATTTTCGTTTTACAATGCAGGTGCTTACAAAGGAGTGATTTCGTGAAACTCAATTACCATATATTATCAAAATACCGTACCCCACTTATGGGCATAGCCATGATCAGTATTATCTGTATGCATTACTTTGAAGATTTAACACTCTACTTTAGTCAAGGCACCATCGCTTATGCGATTGGCCGCAGCGTCCTTGATGTCGTCTCCACCTTTGGCGTTGAAATCTTCTTATTCTTATCAGGTATTGGATTGTTCTATTCCTGGCATAAAAAACATGAGCTCATACCTTTTTATAAAAAACGTTTCAGTCGTGTCCTGATTCCTTATTTAGCCATCGGCAGCATCTTCTTTATTATTTACTATATTAACCGTGGCTTTGATCCCTTTAAATTTTTCAAAGGCTTATTCTTTATTACCTTCTTTGAACGAGGCTTCAGAACCTTCTGGTACATCTTATGTATTATGCTCTGTTACTTATTATTCCCATTCATTAATCATTTCATTAATGATTCCCATCATGAATTACGCTCTTTAATCGGTTTGATTGCGGCTACTATTTTATTCAATACCGCTATCGCCATCATCAATCCCGCTTTATTCGATAATATCGAGATTCTCTTAACCCGTTTACCCATCTTTATGATTGGCGTCTATTTCGGTAAACTTGTCTATGAAGAAAAAACCATTTCTCATAAAGCTATTTTATTCTATTGTCTCTGCTTTATCGGTGCCATCACATTACGTGTTTTCAAAACCAATATCGGCTTACCATTCTGGGGTGTCTACCAGCGTTATATTGCGGCTTTGTTAGCCTTACCAACAATGTTAATGTTTTCCGCGGTGCTAGAATATATCTCAAATAACATGATGCAAATCCTCAATTTCTTTGGGAAACATTCCTTAGAAATCTTCTTATTCCATATGTGTTATCGTTATTTCTTTAGAGCCTTCCATCTGCCAACCATTTATTTCCCTAATGAATGTCTGATGGTTGCCCTCTCCGTCTTCACCGCAACACTGTATAGTTACTTCTATACGAAATCTTATCAAAGACATCCCTTACGATTCACCTTCTCCCATTAAAAAAATGGTTCCGTCTTGGAACCATCTTTTTTTATAGAATCATCGTGCATAAGTACACAATAAAAGCACAAAGATAAGCTATCCCACACTGGAATAACACAATCACACAAGCCATCTTTCCCCCTAATTCACGCTTGATCGAAGAGATCGCTGCAACGCATGGTGTATACAGTAAACAGAAGACTAATAATGATAATGCTTTAGCTGGTGTTAAAACTGCCTGCAAGGCTTTGGTTGAACCAAATAAGACTGATAATGTCGAGACAACTGATTCCTTGGCCATAAAGCCTGAAATCAAGGCTGTCACAATGCGCCAGTCTGCAAAACCAACCGGTTTAAATAATGGCGCTAAGAATCCAGCAATAACCGCTAAGATTGAATCTTTAGAATTTTGTACAACATTAAGGGAGAAGTTGAAAGTCTGTAAGAACCAGATAATAATCGTAGCTACAAAAATAACGGTAAAGGCTCTTTCCACAAAGTCTTTCGCTTTATCCCATAACAGTTCTAAGACATTTTTCGCACTTGGCATACGGTAATTTGGTAATTCCATGACAAAAGGAACAGCTTCCCCTTTGAAATACGAATTCTTTAATACTAACGCCGTTAAAATCCCAACGACAATACCTGTGATATATAAGAATAACATCACTAAACCCCCGCGATGCGGGAAGAAAGCAGCGGTAAAGAAAGCATAGATTGGCAATTTCGCCGTACAGCTCATAAAAGGAATCATCATGATCGTTAATTTTCGATCACGTTCACTCGGCAGCGTACGCGTCGACATAACCCCTGGCACGGAGCAGCCAAAACCAATCAGCATCGGTACCACGCTACGTCCCGATAAACCAATCTTACGTAACAGTTTATCCATGACAAAGGCAATACGCGCCATATAACCAGAATCTTCCAAAATGGAAAGGAAGAAGAATAATGTGACAATAATTGGTACAAACGATAACACAGTTCCTACCCCATTGAAAATTCCATCAATGACTAAGGAATGCACAACACTGTTAACATGCCATAAAGTAAAGGCATGATCCACGACATGAGATAAAGCCCCAATGCCATCTTCTAATAAGCCTTGTAAGTAGGCTCCTATCACATTAAAGGTTAAAAAGAAGACACATCCCATAATGAGAACAAAAGCCGGAATAGCCGTATATTTTCCCGTCAAGATACGATCAATACGTTCAGAACGCAAACGTTCTTTCGATTCTTTTGGTTTCTTTACACAGGCATCAACAACTTTCATAATAAAGCTGTAACGCATATCCGCAATCGCCGCACTGCGATCTAAGCCACGTTCATTTTCCATCTGCTTAACGATATGTTCGATCATTTCTTTTTCATTTTCTTCTAACGCTAAGGCCTGAATAATACGATGATCACCTTCCAAGGCTTTCGTCGCCGCAAAACGTAATGGTAAGTGGGCTGCTTTGGCATGATCTTCAATCAAATGCATCGTGGCATGAATGGCACGATGGACAGCACCGCCATAATCATTTTCCCCGCAGAAGTCAGTAACCAGTGGTTTTTCCTGATATTTAGCGATATGAATCGCATGACGGACAAGTTCGTCAATCCCTTCATTTTTCGCAGCGGAGATCGGTACCACTGGAATACCTAACATATGTTCCATTTTATTAATATCTACGCCGCCGCCATTACCAATCATTTCATCCATCATATTTAAGGCTAACACAATTGGCGTATCAAGTTCCATTAACTGCATCGTTAAATACAGCGAACGTTCAATACTTGTTGCATCGGCAATATTAATAATCCCTTTGGGCTGTTCATCGAGAATATAACGACGAGAGACAATTTCTTCAGTCGTATAAGGCGATAAAGAATAAATTCCTGGCAAATCTACCACCTGGGTTTCACTATGATTTTTAATCACTCCGCTTTTCTGATCAACAGTGACACCAGGGAAGTTCCCCACATGCTGATTAGAACCCGTTAGCTGGTTGAATAAAGTGGTTTTCCCTGCATTCTGGTTCCCCGCTAAAGCAAAGGTTAGTGTTGTCCCTTCCGGCAAAGGATGTTCCTGTTTACGGTCATGATAACGTACGCCATCTTCACCTAAGCCAGGATGTTCATGAAATTCCTCACCCTTATTATGTATATGATCTGTCTTTTTGACTTTATGAACAGTGATATTTTTTGCATCATCACGGCGCAATGTTAACTCATAGCCATGAATACGCATTTCAATCGGATCACCCATTGGTGCATATTTGACGATGGTAACCTCTGCGCCAGGGATCAGACCCATATCTAAGAAATGCTGGCGCAGTGCTCCATTACCGCCGACCACGTCGACGTAGCCTGTTTCACCTATTTCTAATTGATCTAATGTCATTATTAATAATCCCCTTTCTACAGGGTTATTCTACACTAACCTTTCACTCTATTCAAGAATGATAACTTTCATGCCATTACATGTTTCTCCCCCGCTTAAAAATCATTAATGGTCTTTTCATCACTTAAGTCAATCCTTTTCGCTTCTAAAACCTATTCAATGTGTATGACAGGGAAACATCTTCCAACTCTTTTCCAAAACAATCCCTCATCTCATCTTACTTATTTTATGTTCTATAAATCACACCTAAGACAATTAAAAAACATTTAAGCTTACACCTAAATGTTTTATAAGTTATGCCTGTTCACTTAAAGCGATCTCAACTGCCTTTAGTTCATCCTGCATCGCCCGACGGTTCCGATATTTTGATCTAAACTTCGATAATAAAGAGATCACTGTATCTTTCGCCCCATCAATTGCCAACATTCTATTCATATGATAAGCAATAGAGCGGTATGTATAACGATTAGAGGTACGTAAAGCCATTTCGTCAATGTCTTTAGCCATCGCCGTAATGAGTCTGTCACTATATTGATCTTTTAATACATCCATGTATTCTTCCAGATCAGATATTGAGCCAAAATTCTCTAAACATGACATCAGCTGATCATACATACCTTCTTCAAAATAAATATTCTTTTTCCCAATACTTTCTGGAATGCGATTGAAAATATCATTTCGCTTTTGATTCCAGTCATCTCCAATTACATCTTTGTATTCATGATAGTAATCTTTATTATAAGGATGCTTGAAAAAGAGATCTTCCAGTGTTTTGAAATAAGCCTGATGATTACCTATCTTCTTATAGAAATCCTTCAGCATTTCCATATATTCAGTATTATCCCGATCGGGCATTTCTTTTAGTAATTGTTTGAGTTCTTTTTCAAAAAGATCATATTCTTCACAATCTAACAGATAATTGCATACACGTTTCGCCATATCACGTTTAAGCATTGGATGCAGACTATGATATTCGGTTAATACTTGCTCGATAGGTGCATGATTATTGATATGACTTTCAATCAGGAAATGGGTATAATCCCGAAACCCATCATCGTCATCCATTAAATTTTCAATCGCATCATTAAAACGATCTACATATTCTTTAACAGTCACTTTTGTCAGGGCATTAAGCAGATATTCCTGATCATCACAGCGAGGATCTTTAACAAGTGACATAATCTTATCGTAATAGATATCTAATTCTTCTTGCGAAGCATCACTCAATAATATGCCTAAATAATCCCCTAAATGCTTGAACATCATACCCAGACGCCCATCACTATCATCGCATTCCACATTGAGCAAAGCATCATATGTGGCTAAAATCAAACAGAAAGCATGTTTACGGTTTTCCTCCATGCAATTATGAATATCTTCAAACACCGAATTCATTTCTTCATCAAAATCAGGCATCGCATAATAATCAATAAATCCTTTTGCCGTATTCCTCTCAACAATTCCTTCCATATACGCGATCATTTGCATCAGATCCTGCTCATCTAAAGCAATATGGGCAAATCTTTTAAACGCTTCTAACTGCCTTGGATCATTTCTAAAAAGCTGCGCCAAGAATGCATTTTTAGTTCCTTCATTAACTTCCGCCACAAAATCATCAAATTCATCACCATCCGCTAAGAATGGTAAATCCCCATACGTAAATTTTACCAGCAAAGCAGCTTCATGCTTGCAAGGCGTGCCATTTTCTCCATAAGGACAATCACAACTCATTTTCTTCACTTCACCAGATGCATCAAAAGTAATCTTACAATGATATTTCTTTGTCCCATCCACTTCACCCGTTAAGACATGTCCATCCATCTTAACATGATGGACCCGATCATCACTGTAGTAACCCATTCCTCTTTTAAAGATCACATCATCAAATAAGTCTTTGTATCCCATTCATACCACCTCTGCCAATATTTTATCAAATCATCTTATTCATTTACACCTACATATAGAATATTGTATTTAACATATGATTCATTCGTGTTTCTTATTAGCCATTTTTGCGGATTTCCGCATTTTTAACTAATAGAGTAGCAGTCAAGACTTAGTCAAGCTCAGTTCCTATTAGCTATTTTTACGGATTTCCACATTTTTGGCTAATAGAATAGTAGTCAAGGCTTATTCAAGCGTGATTCCTATTAGCCATTTTTGCGGATTTCCGCATTTTTGGCTAATAGAATAGTAGTCAAGAGTTATTTAAGCTCAGTTCCTATTAGCTGTTTTTGCGGATTTCCGCATTTTTGGCTAATAGGATAAAAGGGCAAAAGAAAAGATCCCAAAAAGGGATCTTTTGAACATGAAAATTAACGTTTTGAGAACTGTGGTGCTTTACGAGCTTTCTTAAGACCGTATTTCTTACGTTCTTTCTTACGTGCATCACGAGTTAATAAACCAGCAGCTTTTAAAGTTGGTCTGTAATCTTCACCAGCTTCAAGTAAAGCTCTAGCGATACCATGACGGATAGCACCAGCCTGACCGCTGTATCCACCACCGTATACATTAACCTTAACATCGAACTTATCTTTAGTTCCTGTTAATTCTAATGGTTGGTTGACGATCTGAACAAGAATATCTGACTGTAAATATTCTCTAGCATTTCTACCATCGATTGTAACGTTACCAGTACCTGGTGTTAAGATAACACGTGCTACTGATGTTTTTCTACGTCCTGTTCCTCTGTATTGTACATTAGCCATTTAATCGTCCTCCTATCCCTTAATTTTCAATTCTTCTGGCTTCTGAGCTGCATGTGGATGTTCGTTACCTGCGTAAACAAATAATTTCATACCCTGTGCTCTTCCTAAAGTGTTGTGTGGTAACATACCTTTAACAGCATGTTCTACAAAGCCTGTTGGATCCTTTTCTAAGAATTCCTGAGCAGTCTTAACTTTAAGACCTCCAAGCCATCCAGTATGATGGTAATATTTTACGTTCTGTAATTTCTTACCAGTCATTCTGACTTTGTCTGCATTAATAATAATAACATAATCACCAGTATCTACATGTGGAGTGTAAGTTGGTTTGTTTTTACCTCTTAATACAGCGGCAACCTGTGATGCTAAACGACCTAATACCATGTCAGTTGCATCAACAACGTACCATTTCTTTTCAATAGTGGCTGCATTAGCCATTGTTGTTTGTCTCATTTTCGTATCTCCTTAAATTAACCTTACCGGGGTCTTTTTTAATGAGTTTATTTTCTAGTCAACGATGGACTTGATAAGATGATCCATCTCCTATAAACAAACAAAACAAACTTTTAGGGCAAAGTCCCCCTAAAAGACAATATACATTATAAACAATCACCTTTTTTTGTCAATCACGAATTGTATAAAAATCACGATTTTTCCTATTCATTTTTTACTCTTGTGAAAAAGCCTCAAGAAGACTTCAAAAGGATAACCGCATCGGGACTACTACTAGGCATTAACAATATTATTTAACGTTCTCCGTTTATATATGTATGACCTTTTTGATTATTCTTAATTCATAATTTATATGTCACATTGACTAAAAAAGTCAACTGAATATTGAAAAGATCTCACTCAGGCATTCAACCAATCCAGAGTGAGATCTCATAAAGCTAAGAATTCATAAATATGTAAAAAACTAAAGAATAAATAATATTATTATAGCAATTATCTACTTTGAGCAAGACGTGTTGTTAACAAATAAGTGACTTTCGCATATAAACTCCGTATTTATCCCTTTCAAGCGATTTATTGAACATCAGGATATACGTATATTTGCTAAAATATATAGTACCTGGAGGTATTAATATGGAAATTCAAAACATTGCTGCTAATTTATCTAATATTAAACTAGATCAATTTCAAATTGAACAGATTCTTGATATGGTTGAGGAGTATATTGAAGCTAATGAAACTGCGTCTACACCTATCATAGAGCATTGCCCAAAATGTCCTGAAAAACATCCTAAAATGATCAAAGCAGGACACACAAAAAGTGGCAAGCAAATGTATAGATGTAAAAGCTGTAATAAACGCTTTGTAGCGGATACCGGTCAATTAACTTTCTATTCACATCAGAGCCTTTCAAAGTGGAAAGTTGTTCTTAAAGATACACTCAACGGTTTAGCTTTACGCGAAACTGCATTCAAAATCGGTGTGCATTATGTGACTGTATTTAGAATGCGTCATAAGCTACTTCATTTCATTGAAATGATCCTAGCTAATGATTCTGTAGGTGATGTAGCTGAAATAGATGAGAAGTACATCCTGGCGAGTCATAAAGGGACTAAGCTGGAAGGCGTTGATCCTCGAAAACATGGATCAATAGCACCGAAACCAGGCATAACTGATATTCTAGTATGTATTATGACCGTAGTTTCCCGAGGCGGAAATACATTTATTCACACCTATAATACCGGTCGACCTACTGACGTGAATGGCTATGAATTTTGTCAGCATATTGATAAAGAAAGCTACTGCTTTACAGATGGTATCAATATTTATGACTGGAGTCTGAAAAAACGAAATTGCGGCGTAAAGCATCTAAAACTCGATGAGTATACAAAAACTGATCATTTGAATACTGTAAATGGACTTCATTCATTTATTGAATCAGAAATCATCTATTATAGAAATATATCAACAAAGTATATAAATAGATATAACTCGTTATTTATGATCCAATATAATTTCAGAAAACTTAATATCAGCGAGAAAGTTACAAAGCTTTTAGGGATGCTGAGACAGCATCAGCAATATTTCTACATTCGCCAGCTCAGTAAAGAAAGAATATTTAAGTTTAGCAATAGTATATTCGATCTGTAAAAATAAAGCTGATGGAATTTATGACTCATAGAGAGAAATTAAATTGCGCGCTATAAACTAAAAAATATATCAAGTCACTAAATTGTTAACAACACGGAGCAAGAAGCTGTCGCTAAAACTAAACATAATACATTAAACTACTAATTTCAATAAAACTTTAGAGCCCATATCAACACCAACATGTAAAAAGAATTTCACTTATAATTGAAATCATTGTTTCTTTCTTCTAATGTCCCACTGTCTTCTTTTCTCATAAAATTTACTGTTAATTTTATAATCAGCAAATAGTAACCTATTTGATTTAATGATGCATTACGATGAATTTTACCATTTTTAATATTTTCCAGAATAAGATCTTTGTTAATACTGGTCATATAATCAAAGCAAATATACTTATCTTCCATACCAATTGTTGGGATATACATATAATTATAAATGCGATTATTTTTCAGTTCTTCTACATTACCAATAAATCCGTTTATCGGCAACACCGCCGCAAGTACCAATTTATTTCTTTGATCAATATGGCATGATGTAGAGATAACCATTGCATCTGCCACAAAGGTATTTGAATAACCATCTCTATTAATATAATAAAAAGGAATATTCGAAATAACATCACCCTGAGATAACTCCCTAAGTGGACTTAAGGTCAAATATCTAATGCATTCTCCATCTTTTTCAAATTGATCAATTGCATATTTTGCTGCATCCTTAGTGTTTTGGGGGACGTTAGGCAATACACTGTCTACAAAATCAATAAATTCCTTCAACATATATTAAAAAAACTTCACCCCAGTATTAACAGAAATACTTTCGATATAATCTTCAACCGACTTTTGCTCCTCCTGAGTCGCTTCACGCATCGGCCCAAACAGATCCTCAGCATCCCGTTCTAATGTTCTATAAGAATAATCAGTCATAATATAATTATTTTCGTATTCCATATTTGGATCTGTTCTATTAAATTCATAGACATATTCCTTTGGCAATTTATTAGATACCCTTTGATAGTTTACAGGGAGCGTATAATTCAAATAGGTGGGTACAACTAATAATCCAGCCACGACAACAGTTTCAGAGATATTTGGGAAAAATTTTTTAGGTTCCACTTTACAACTCTCCTTTCCTAACTAAAGTTTCTAATTTATTATTAATAACGTGATCCATATAATAAATCAACTGTTCTAGCACATCACTACCAGAAACGTAATTTGGATTATTATTAAAGCCATAGCGATCATTAATATCCAATATAACGCCAACTGATTCTTCAATCTGATTTTTAAAGCTTAAGTCGCCTGCCTTAGCTATATCAACTCCTGACTTAAAAATACGTGCATCTTGCAATGTAATATTCGTGTAAATCTTATTATCTTCCACAAATGTAAACTTAATATCAATATCATATAAATCATTTATATTTTTAGATTTAATTAAATTATTTGCAATAACATTTGTGCCATTCTCTTTAATATCATCAAATAATATCGTTGATACTAATCCTATATATTCATAAGAATCTTTAGTAATAATATTTAAAAGATCAAAAATACACCTCATTCTTTCTTTAATGTACTGAGAACATTTAGCCCAATCCATTTCAAAACCAGCATTATAATTTACATTAAAAGTAGTTCTAATCGGTGAAATAAGAAGTTGACCATGTTCATTTACCGTTTGAACCATAATTCTAGGAATTTCTAACGGCGCATTATCAGGAATCGGTAATACAGTTCCTAAATTAAAATATTTATGCAACTTTTCCTCATTATTGATGTAAGCTTTTTTAATACCATCGATCTTTTTATAATTCACAGTCACAGATGTATTTTGTATTAACATGACTTCACCTCCACCTCGTATTTCCATTATACCACATAATTTTACTTTTTAGATTATTTACCATTTATCTTCATAAACAAATCCAAATTCAATAAAGGACTCTAAATTACAACCAACATTTCGATAAACTTTGTTATCTCATATTTAATACATATTTCAACTTTTTAATCACGAAAAAGCCTCAGGAAGACATTCCTGAGACTCTCATTTATTTCACTTTCACGCTTTTAGCGGTTGAATAAACAGAATAATATTTACCACTTTTATTAATATAACAGCGCACTGAGAATTTATAGCTTCCTTTCTTTAAAGAAAGCTTTGCTTTCGTTTTCGCTTTTCCTTTATAGGTTTTCGTATATGTTTTCCCGTTTTTGATATAGCGAACAACATAACCCGAAGCCTTGGAATTCTTTAACCAAGTCAATGTCACTTTACGTTTCTTGACTGAAGCTTTCTTAATTTTTGTACGATTGAGATAAGCAGCTGATTTGATATTACTTACATCAGAAGTGACACTTTCATTTTTTGCCACAATTTTATAACTGTAACGCTGACCATTTTTTACGGCACTATTAAGAAATGAAGTTGCTTTGACATTCTTATACTTCACCCATTTATTAACTTTACGATAAAGATCATAAGAAGTCGCCCCCTCGACAGCATTCCAAGATAACTGTAACCCATTAGACACATTCTTTAATTTTAGTGTCGGAGCTTCTAATGTCACTGGTGTTTCTTCATCAGAGGTTGCTTCTTCATTTTGTGATTCATTGACTGGTGTACTACCTTTTAAAGATAAATGATAATAATCAATCACCGCCTGCGCATCCGCTTCACCCATCGCTTTTAATGAATCATCATTACTTAAGAACGCAAAATCCTGATCATTGTCAATAAAACCATGTTCCATAATAAAGCCGGGAATATTCGCATTCACACTGGCACGTACGATATAGTAATAATCGGCTGCGGTGTTATTGGGATATGTCGTGGTACCACTATTACGTAGTAAATCTCCATTATTGACCATCCCGCTCGTCTGAGCTTCATACTGTAAAGCTAAATCACTGATCCCTTTCGCAACATCGCGTAAATGAGAACGATAATGACCATTACTAATGAGGGCAAATAAACCATTGTCTTCTTTAGAAGCAGAACCTTTCGCATTAACATGCACACTAAATAAAACATTGGCTTTCATCTTTTTCGCATAAGCGATGCGGCTTGACAAACTGACTGTCGAATCATCCGTTCTTGTCATATACACTTTGACACCATCATACTGCGATAACTTATTATACATGGCAGTAGCCATCTTAAGGTTCATATCCTTTTCATAATACGTTTCATCATTGTAATTGACATAAGCGCCTAACTCACTGCCGCCATGGCCCGGATCAATCACCACAACCACTGGCGTTTGGCCATGCACAATCGTGATTGGTAAAAATAAACTCATTGATAATAATACTGCTAAGAATTTCTTCATAAACTCATCTCCATGAGGTTATTCTATCATAGTTTCCTTAAGCATGAATTAAGCTTTCAAAATATTCTGTTCCTTTATTTTGTACATAATGAGCATAGCTTTCTGTAGACGCTTTATGCGTGAGAAAGTCGGCAATAAGAAGATCCGCAATCTTTTGAACCTCTTCAAAGCTATAACGGCCTTTTAATGTATAACCAAACTGCGCTTCCTTGCCTAAAGCCCCGCCAATCGAAAGCGTAAATGCATCGACCATTACACCATTTTTCTTCATCTTCCCGCCAACTAGTCCTAAATCAGCGATCGCCGCATGAGCGCACTGATGGGTGCAGCCCGTCACATTGATTCTAAACGGCGCTTTAAAGTCATGTCTTTCTCCTAAATAATCATAAAGAGCTTTTAAATAATACTTCGTATCAATTGGCGCAAAGTTACAGTATTTATTCCCTGTACAGCTGGCGCCATAGCCTCTTAAATAATCAGGTTTTAAGGATAATGGACAGGCCTTTTCAAAATCTTTCAGATGTTCTTTTGGTAAGTTAATCACTAATAAACATTGTGAATTGGTTGTTCTTAACTGACCATCACCATACTTTTCACTTAATAAAGC
The DNA here is from genome assembly GCF_003925875.1 of Intestinibaculum porci. Taxonomy (GTDB): domain Bacteria; phylum Bacillota_I; class Bacilli_A; order Erysipelotrichales; family Coprobacillaceae; genus Intestinibaculum; species Intestinibaculum porci. The sequence goes on from NZ_AP019309.1 coordinate 2,557,175, forward strand.
CACCTGCTCTAATGCATCAGCGCTCATCATTCCCGAAATAACATTCAATCCGGCATAATAAAGACCATCCTGCTTCTGTTTATGGAAACCATGGAAACGACCATATGTCCACTTTCTTGCATAATCACGACCGCCTTTTTCTAAATCAGGCATCGCTTTTAAGATTTCTTCCTGCAGTTTTTCTTTACCCCAGGCATCTACTAAATGTTTGAGACGACAATGCGTTCTCTTTTCTCTAAAGCCATAATCTCTAAAGATCGTAATGACCGTTTTAATAAAATCTAATGTCTCTTCCGGTTTCACAAAGAAATCCAGTTTCACCGCTAAATGCGGATCACGTGAAAGGCCGCCGCCAACATAGACATGGAAGCCATCCACTGTTTCGCCATGACTTGTTTTCACCGCCGGGACAAAAGCGCAGTCATTAATACCCGCAAAGCCAACATCATGCGGATTCGCCGAAATCGATAATTTAAACTTTCGTGGTAAGTTTGAATATTCCGGATTACCAGTTAAGAATTCCACTGCTTCATTCACTAAATTTGAAGTATCAAATAATTCTTCTGGATCGATCCCCATTAATGGATTGCCTAAGATATTTCTTGGTACATCACCACAGCCGCCCACGCTTGTTAAACCGACTTCCGCAATCGCTTTACGAATGGCAATCGCATCCGCTAAAGTAATATTATGAATTTGAATACATTGACGAATGGTAATCTGAATTTCATTCTTACCATACTGTTTTGCGAGCTGAGCAATAACTTTTGCCTGCTTGCTGTTAAGCTGCCCAGAAGGCAGCTTAATACGAATCAAAAATAAGCCATTCTTTGGTCTTTGGGCATATATACCTGCCCACTTTAAACGTTCCACATCATCCCAGGCAATGTCTTCAAAAGATTTTTTAGCTAACTGAGGTAATTCATCAATAATGGCTAAGCCATCTTTTTCTAATTTCGCTATTTCATTTTTATTCAGGTTTTCTCGATCTTTCCATACTTGTTCCATACTTATACCCTTTATTCCTATCTTAATATTGTATTTTCATTATATCGGACATTCTTATCATTGCCTAATAGTTTTTTCTTATGGCTGTAAACAGTTATAAGCTATAATAAAAACGCCCTGTTAAAGGACGTTTTACAGAGTGAATGAGAGATACTGATTCATCGTTACAATATCCATTTTACGTTCATGAGATGTCGCTGCATGCATCGTAATCACATACAGATCATGACCATTGACCTTTTCTTCTAAAGCTACACATTCTTGCGCTGCATTGGTAAGACCATTTTTCGCGCCTAAAACCTGTTTGCCATAAGAAGAGGATGGTGATCTAAAGACATGTAACCCATTGGATGTTTTATACTTTTTCGTATAGAACACCTTTTTAAAAGCTTTGCTTTGTAATACATGACTCATCAGTTTCACTAAATCTTTTCCGGTTGTATAGTGATTAGGATCTGTCATCCCAATGCCATTAGTGAAATGGCTATTGGTCATACCAAACTTCGCTGCATTCGCATTCATCGTGGCCGCCAAATTACCCACACTGCCATATGTTGTACGACATAATGACACAATGGCATCCGCTCCTGAAACCAATAAAGCACCATGCAATAAATCATTATAAGTGACACGTTCACTAGGATTGATTTTCGTTGTCACTGCGCCACCCGCTGAAGCGGTGGTAATATCTTCAGCCGTTAAAGTTGTTGGCGCATTGACATTGTGAATCTTCTGCAAATACGTATAGACACTTAAGATCTTCGTAATAGAGGCCGGATTCATCTTGACATCACTATTTTTCGTATAAAGGAATTTCTTACTTGTGGCATCATAAACCGTTACCGATGAAGAATGCATCAAAGACATCACATCACGGCAGACAATCTTATTGGTATAGGTTTTATTTTTCGTTCTTGTCGTGATCGTTCCATTTGCAGCTCTCGTACAAGTAACGACCCCATTATTCACTTCTATAGCCCCATTATCACTGGTATACATACTCTTTCCTGCCTGTTTCAGACGATAGCCCTGATGCGGCTCTAGATAAATCACCGGCGCATTTAAATAATGATTGGCGACAATAATATGACAGACCATATCCTGACGTTTGGTTTTGACATGGACATCCGTTTCCCCTGCTTTCACTGGTGAAATCTTTAAATCCTGATCAATCTTCGCAACTTTCTTATTATCCGAAGAGACTTTATAGTCCTCTTTCTTTTTCAGTTTTAACTGTACACATTCATCTAAATCCATTGTCACCTGATCATCATTTAAGCTATTAAGATAGTATTCCTGCACCTTCGTCGGTAAATCATAATATAACCCAAAGCCTAAAAATGATGCTAATACAATAATGATAAAAATCTTTAAAAAGATATGTCCTTCCCACATAAATATCTTACCTCACTCATGTTCCCCATTATAAACAGTTTTGATCTCCTAGAAAAGAGAAAAAGTGATAAGAACGGTTTCATTCTTACCACTTTAGTTTCATCATGATTGGCAATAATGCTTCTGGCATACATTTCCGCGCTCGCTAAATCTTCTTCCGGGCGATTGACAGAATCTCTACTAGCCATATCTACAAAACCCCTGTTATCAGGGGCTTTTATCTGTCAAATTTTATAAATTATTATGTTGTATGTGTTGTATGTCTTTCCCTTTCATGCTAAAATATTAGATGAGAGGAGGACTTTTTTATATGAAGCTCTACTACGACAAGCGTCTTAAGGATCCCACATACTATGTCCAGGAGGGAATCAGAAACGGCAAAAAGACGACCACCCGCAATGTAAAAAAGCTCGGCAAACATTCAGAACTTCTGATGATCACCGATGATCCGGTATCCTACTGCAGAAATGTAATACAAAAAATGAATGAGGATGCGAGATCCGGAAAGCGGGAATACACACTGACGGTCGACTTCAATCAGCGAGTGACAGGACCCGATGATAGCCGGATAAGCCGCTCACTGTCATCCAACATCGGATACTTCTACCTTCAGTACATTTATAATATGCTTGAACTGGACGGCTTTTTTAGAAATCTTCAGGAAAAGTCCAAGGCGAAATATGACTTTAATTCTGTTAACAGATTTCTTACCTTTGGCAGAATCCTTGATCCTCACAGCAAGTATGGCACCTATGACCGCCTTAATGCCTACTATGAGAATCCTCAGATTGAGTACCATCATTTTCTCCGCTTTCTCGATTTAATTGCAGAAAACCAGGAGGACTACCTTGCGCATCTTTATAAAAAATCACAGAATCTCATAAAGAGAGACATGTCTGTCGTCTACTATGACTGCACAAATTACTTTTTTGAATGCGAACAGGCTGACGATGATGAGATTGATCCGGAAACGGGCGAAGTTACAAAGGGGCTAAGACGCTACGGCGTCAGCAAGGAAAACAGGCCTAATCCTATCGTTGAAATGGGACTTTTAATGGACAAGAGAGGAATTCCTATTTCTATGTGCCTGGATCCTGGCAATACCAGCGAGCAGGAAACGGCCACCCCGCTGGAGGAGCAGGTCATTAAGACCATGGGTAACAGTAAATTCATATACTGTGCCGATGCCGGTCTGGGTTCATACAATATCCGCAAATTTAATTCAATGGGCGGCCGAGCTTTTATTGTCACGCAGTCAGTCAAGAAGCTGTCTGATGCTCTTCAGACTGCTGTATTCAACGACTGTGACTACAGAAATCTCAGTGATGACAATCCAGTGTCAATTGAGGAGCTAAAAACCTTTAAATATGACAAAAACAGCGAACTGAACAGAGCACGCTATGAATCTACAGCCTATAAAGTTTTAAATGCTGACAAGGAGGACATCTTTCTTGGTTATTATGAGATGAAAAAATGCAAAAATGGTAAGATCAGGAAAGTAAAAGCAAAAGGCACTTTAAAGCAGATCGTCATTGTTACGTTCTCGAGAAAAATGATGGACTATCAGAGAAAAGTTCGTCAGAGACAGATTGACAGAGCTAAAAAGCTCATCTCTTCAGGTGATCCGGAGAAGATCAAGAAGGGACCCAATGACGTAAGAAGGTTTATCAAAAATAAAAATAAGACAAAGTCAGCTTATATTATAGATGAGGAGCAGATTCGAAAAGAAGAGCAGTATGACGGCTATTATGCAGTAGCGACAAATCTTGTTCTTGATCCGGTCAAGGATATTCTTGACATATCACATAAGAGATACCAGATTGAGGACTGCTTTAGAATAATGAAGACTACCTTCAAAGCTCGTCCTGTCTATGTATATAATCCCAACAGAATTAGAGCGCATTTTTTAACGTGCTTCACCGCCCTGCTAGTATACAGACTGTTAGAATGCATGCTTGATGATCAGGGAACACATGTAACAGTAAAAGAGCTGATAGAAACATTAAAAAACATGAATGTGGTGAATGAGCATGATGTTTACTATAGTGCAACATACACTTCAAGCTATACGCTAAAGGCTCTCGAGCAGCTAACAGAGCTGGGGCTTGACTTTCAGTACTACAAGCCAAAGGACCTGAATAAAATTTTAAGAAAAATTTCAAAAAAACTTTTAAAGAGGCAATCACATACAACAAAAAATTGATTAAACAAAAAACCAGGAAACACCGATAAATAAAGGGAATCCTGGCTTTTACTCAATTTTTTCTGTCAATTGTGGGATTATAAACAGTTTTGATCTCCTAGAAAAGAGAAAAAGTGATAAGAACGGTTTCATTCTTACCACTTTAGTTTCATCATGATTGGCAATAATGCTTCTGGCATACATTTCCGCGCTCGCTAAATCTTCTTCCATGCCAATGCCATTCGCATAAATCGTATAAAGATCGCGCAGCCGCATGAGAGCAAATTGTGAATGGCGATTGGCTTTATATTCTTTTAACAATTTAAGTGCTTGATGAACATCCTGCAGCTCGTTTTCATTTAAATATAAATGTGCCAAAGCATACTGATTTTGCATATATCTCGTACTCATGCCTTTTTCAAAAAGCGATTTTGCAAGATGCGGATTGACTTCTCCATATATCCCATGCATCGCCATGATATTTAAATGCTTCCAAATCTCCTAACTTAATTAACTTGATAAAAATCCGATCTGCTTTCATGCGATCAAAGTAAGAAAGCTTCGGATTGTCATAAAGACTCGCTAACATCTACAGTTCATCTTGACTTGTTAGCTCATCCTCATGGGCAATCAGCCACGCTGCACTGCGCTGCTTGCCATTTTTGGAATTGGTTAAAATGATATCATCGGTGGCAGTGATCACTTGATCTTTTCTCTGCACGGGGTTTCTTTTCTTTGGTTTTCTAATTTTCTTTTTTGACTTAATATACTCCTTCCTTGCGACGATCACATCACACGTTCAGCCCATTTAACCTTCCAGCATTTCGAACGCTTTATGAATATTTAAACAATTTGTATGAGATAATGCTTTGTTTTCATTTTTCTCTACACCTAAACCTTTTGCATAAAGGGTATAAAGATCTCTTAATCGCATCAAATCTTCGCTTTCTTTTAATAGCAGCTGATCTTTTTCCAGTAATTCTCTTGCCTTTTGATAGTCATGATCCTCATGAAGATAGATATGACCTAACGCATTCGTTACAAAAGGATATTTCTTACTCATCCCTTTTTCAAGATACATCTTTGCTTTTTCAAAATCAACTTCACCATAGCTGCCTAACATAAACATTTTTCCAACAACATAACAGCTCGCTTTGTTCTTCTTAGCCGCCTTCATCATGCTTCCTAATGGATCATTGACATCCATATATTTGATCAGCATTTTAGCCATCAGATCATGAGGAAAACGTTTATAGTAAGACAATGCCCGACAAGGATTTGACTTTGTCCCTATACCATATAAATAACACTCAGCTAAACGCCTTTGGACATTTATATTATCCTTTGGTATCTTTTCCAACAAGGCAAAGAACTTTTCATCAGTCATATCAGCGACAACATATGTATATTCTAATTCATATAGTTTCATTTTGTCTCCAAAATTGATATCAAACTCTAGAGCTTCTAAAGCTGCCTGATCATCACGATGATCAAGCGGCTGCTGTAAATTCAGTTGCCAAGCCAAATTGATCGTCCGCGAATGATGATAATGTAACGATTGATTAAGATAATATTGCGCTTTCTTTAAATCTTTTACCACTTCATTTGTATGATAAAGCACAAAAGCATTAAAACAAGCCGAGGCAAAGCCTTGTTTAGCAGCTTCTTCAAAATAAAATGCAGCTTTTTGATATTCTTCTTTAAAATTGAAATATAAGCCGCAATAAAACTGTGCCGCTGAATCCTGACGTATAGCTCCTTTTTGAAGATAAGGAAAAGCTTCTTCTCTTTTTCCCGCTTCAAACAGTTCAATCCCTTTTCCCACACAAACATAAACATCCCCAACATTAAGTAAGCGTTCTAATACAGCATCAGCTTTACTTAAATCATAAAGCGGTGAAACAGGTGAATTATACGCTGCATATACAGCTTTCAAAGTTTCAATATCAGTCACATCATCCAAATGGTTGATAAGATCAATAATATCTATAAAATCCTCTTTTTTATCCTTCTGCACATAAAACTTTTCATATGTATTGCTTTTTCTGATTGGCATTCTTTTCTTTGGTTTTTTAATTTTCTTTTTTGACATAGGACAGACTCCTTTGTCTTTATTATAAAATGTTCTTATTCCTTAAAAAAGTAAAAATGATGAGAATTTCTCTCATCATCCTACTGCCCCAACAGCATAGCCCCATGTCTTTTCAGATACACTTTTTTCATGACTGACATCAAGATTACAGCGCTTATATGAATGCATTGCTTTCTTATAAAAAATGTATTTGGTATCTCTGATAAAATCAGAGTAACCCTTTCTCATCAATTTCACCTTGTGTGATGCGTTATCCATCTTGTACAAATAACTTGATTTCCCATAAGCTTCGCCATTTCCCGCAAAAGTCGCATAGCGATCGTTAACAGTAAGAATAGTCATTTCCGTGCCTACATGGCTTTCTTTAAAGCTGGCAACGGTTTTATTATTCGCTAACTTGATCACTTTCAAGAACTTGCCATTTTGAGGAAGATAAAGCATCTTGCCATTAGTAAAGCAGTCCCCTGCTTTCTTATAAACATAACGCTTCTTCCCTTTCGTTACATTCAAGGTAAAGTTACCATCTTTAGCTTGTTTATAAACAAACGTATAACCATTTACCCTGGTAGCCTGATTCAACTCTTCACACTGCAATTCCTTATAAACTGACTTAGCCTGCACTGGCGCTAATGATAAGATCATCAACACACTCATTAAAAATACTAATAATGTCTTCATCCACATACCTTCTTTCTTGATTTCATTATACCATGACAATTTTTTAAGGGGGATCAAATGAAAAGAAGAGGCATTAGTCCTCTTCGTAATACACATGTTCTAAATATAAACCTTCTGGTTCGGCTTTAAAAAGACATTTCTTAGCTCCTTTGGAATCTAAAAGATCCTGTAAGAAGGCAATCGATTTACGGTGCGCCCCTACCTGAATAACACCGCCCACAATATGTCTAACCATATAACGTCTAAAGCCATTACCTTTTAATACAAAGGTAAAGACACCATCCTCTTCGCTAATGATAAAATCATAGAGCGTGCGAATGGTATTACCATACTGATCATAGACACAGTAAGACGCAAAGTCATGTTCTCCAATAAAGATTTGCGCTGCTTCCTGCATAATCTTTAAGTCTAATTTTCCATAAGGATACTGGTAAATATAATGACGATCAAAAGGACTATATGTATTCGTAGAAAGAATATAATGATATTCCTTTTCTTTAACGCTGTAACGGGAATGAAAATCTTCATTGACAAAGCAGGAATCTTTAATATAAATATCAGCTGGCAAAAAATGATTTAAAGCCCGCTGCCATTGTTTTTCGGGTAAGTTTTTATCACTGTCAAAGTGGAAAACCTGATTATGGGCATGCACATGGGCATCCGTTCTGCCCGAAGAATGAATGACAATGTTTTCCCCGGTAATATTCTTTAAGGCCTTCTGGATCTCTTCCTGCACACTGCGCACATTCGGCTGGATCTGCCAGCCATGAAAGAGCGTTCCATCATAAGCCACAATACATTTAATTCTCATCGTAAAATACTCATTGTGATGATACAAGCACATAAAGCTATGACACTGATTAAGGCAAAGGTATCAGCACTTCTCCATTTCAATTCATGATAACGGGTTCTTGGGGCACCAGGAATATAGTTACGACTTTCCATCGCATTGGCTAAATCTTCAGCACGCTGGAAAGCACTAATAAATAATGGAATGATTAAAGAAATAATCGCCGCAATCTTTTCTTTAAAGCTGCCTTCATTAAAATCCACCCCACGAGAAGCCTGAGCTTTCATAATACGCTGGGTTTCTTCTAATAAAGTTGGAATAAAACGTAAGGCAATAGAGATCATCATTGCCACTTCATGAGTAGGAAAGCTGACTTTCTTTAATGGTTTCATTAAATGTTCTAACCCTAAAGTTAAATCTAAAGGCTTTGTCGTGGCCGTTAAGATCGTCGTTAATGAGATAATTAAAACCAGACGAACAATGATATAAAAAGTCTGAGAAACCGCTCCAGAATAGATCTTTAAGAAACCAAACTTAAAAATCACATGTCCGGTTTTTAATAGCAGCAAGTTAAAGATGGCTAAAAAAGCAATCATAAATAACATTGGCTTCATTGCTTTTACAACTCTTTTAGCCGGCATCTTAGAAGAAATCAGACAAGCGATGACATAAAGACCAATAATCGCATAACCAAGGAACCCCGCATCAAAGAAAACTAAGATTAATAAAGCAATTAACCCAGCAATCTTCAAACGCGGATCCAAGCGATGCATAAAGGAATTCCCTGGCAGATACTGCCCAAATACTACACTATCCACGCAGTTCACCTCCGATCGCAGCTATCAGAGTTTTCACATCTTTAATCGTATGATCAAGATGGAAACCTTGTTCATTGAGTTCATTAATAAAATGCGTAATGATTGGTAAATCAATACTTAATGAGGATAAGTATTCTTCCTGAGAGAATAATTCATCCACCGTGCAGTGTTTCTCTACTTTTCCCTGATTCATGACCACCACATGATCACAGTATTCCAAGACCTGATTCATATCATGAGAGACCATGACAACGGTATGACCAGCCTGCTGGAAGCTTTTAAATAAATCCAGCATTTCTTTCGCTCCGGCCGGATCTAAGCCCGCCGTTGGTTCATCTAAGACAAGGATTTCTGGATCCATCGCCAAAATCCCAGCAATCGCTACGCGGCGCTTTTGCCCGCCGGATAATTCAAAAGGAGAACGTTCTAAGTAGCTTTCATCCAAGCCCACTCTTTTGAGTGTTTCTCTCGCGATCTTTTCACATTCTTCTTCACTTACGCCAAAGTTGCGAGGACCAAAGGTAATATCTTTCGCAATCGTTTCTTCAAAGAGCTGATATTCTGGGAACTGGAATACTAAACCAGCTTTCTTACGTAATGGTTTGAGTACTTTTGGCTTCTGTTCACTCGTGATCTTCACATCTTCAATCGTCACTTCACCACTTGTTGGTAATAATAACGCATTGATATGCTGGATCAAAGTGGACTTACCCGAACCAGTATGACCTATTAAAGCCGTAAATGAGCCTTTAGGGATATCTAAATTCACCCCTTTAAGAGCATGATAGGCAAAGGGTGTATCTTTGGAATAAATGTATTCTACATCTTTGAATGTAATTGACATAATGCTTTCACCAGCTTTTCTTGATTGATTGTGGGATCAATATGAAATCCTTGTTTTTTAAGGACACTTGAGATTTTATAGGCAAAGGGTACATCTAACTGTAAAGATGCGATTTGTTTGACATCGCATAACACATCTTCGGGTTTTCCCTGATTGACAATATGACCATCATTTAATAAAACGACATTATCACTTTTCGCGGCTTCTTCAATATCATGCGTGATCGAAAGAATCGTCATCCCTTCTTCTTTATTGAGTTCACGTACTAATTCATTGATTTCTAAACGACCTCTTGGATCCAACATACTGGTCGCTTCATCTAAGATCATAATACTTGGATGCATCGCCAAGATGCCCGCAATCGCTACACGCTGTTTCTGCCCGCCAGAAAGTTTGGTTGGTTCATGATCTAAGAAGTCTAACATGTTAACTTTCTTGGCATATTCATGGATCATATCTTCCATCTGATCATGGGGTACACATAAGTTCTCTAAGCCAAAAGCAATGTCATCACGAACCGTTGAACCAATAAACTGGTTATCCGGATTTTGGAATACAATCCCAACTAATCTGCGCACATCATCTAATGTATCTAAACTTAAAACGAGATCCCCTACTTTAATCGTTCCGCTCTTAGCAGCTAATAAACCAATAATCAGTTTTGCAATTGTACTCTTACCCGATCCATTATGCCCTAAGATCGTGGTATAAGATCCCTTTGGTACTTTGAATGAAATATGATCAATGGTCTTTGCCCCTTCTTCATATTCAAAAGATAAATCTTTAATGTCTATCATCGTTTCCATGGTTTGTCCCCCTAATGACCTTTATTATATGGTAATAAAGATATAAGGTCAAACGAAAAAGGGCTCCAAAAAGCCCTATTCTCCCTCATTATTAATGGGTTCATATTCCGAATAATTATCATCGATGACTTTCGCAATAGCCAGTTTGTATTCTAAGTTATGATCATAATCAAAAGAGAAAATCACCGCATAAAGAATATCATAAAGGCAGGCGACCGATTCTCCCGTCGCAAACTCCCCAATCGGTGTATTCAACATTTCCCGTGAGCTCATCCTTAAGCTGACATCCGCCATCTTCGATAAAGTGGACTGCGAGATACTGGTAATCGCAATAATCGGCGTCTGCTGGCTTTGTGCCATATAGGCCGCATTCAGCACTAAAGGCGTTTCTCCCGAATAAGAAACCACAATCGCCACATGCGATGGATTCCCCATCGCCGCTAACATCAAAGCATCCCCATTAATATTAGCGATATTCACCTGTTTGCCAATGGTGCGCATCTTTTGCATAAAACCTTGCGCTAAATAAAGATAAGTACTCTTGGTATAAATATCAATCACTTCTGCTTTTCTCAGTAATGAGACAGCCTTCGCTAAATCATCATGGGTTAATAACGCTTTGGTATCCTTCACCGTATCTTCATGTAATTTAAACATATTCCCGGCAATTGTACTGGTATCATCACTGACCACAAAAGGAATCGAAGCATCCACATCTCTGGTAGAATACATATATTCTAATTCCTTCAAAAAAGCTTTTTTAAAGTCATTCCAGCCTTCATAACCTAATTTTTTGGCAATACGAATACATAAAGGCGCACTCGTAAACGTTGCTTCAGCGATATCCTTCGTCGTCATATCCGCAATCTTTTCCCCGCTGCGTAAGATATAGCGCATAATGTTCGCTTCTGATTCAGAAAAATGTGTTTTCTCTATTTTATTTAATATCATACATCCACATCCCTTTGCCCCATTATGCCATAAAAGAAAAAAAGAAAATAGCCCATCATAGGCTATTTATCGTCATTTTTCATATTTTGCACAGCATCTGGCTCTTTCTCAATACTCTTTTCTAATTCATCTAAATACTGAGATAGCTCATCTAAAGATGCAGCGATACGATCTAGATTTGCTTGTGTTCTTTCATTCAATGTCGGTTTATCCATAGTTCTGCCTCCTTTGAATACACTCAAGTATATTCAAATTAAAACATTTGACAAGACAAATCAGTGATTTGTTAATGAAATAGTTTCATATTTACATTATTGCGTAAAGTAATAAATTCCTACTGCACTATGTCTGAAGCATGGGCCTCTGTGAACTACATGGTACATAAAGTGTAAAATGATTTCATCAGTTTCCTCTAAAGTTAGAGCACCATGCACTATTTATTATAAATTAGCCTTTAACCCATAACATTGATACAAAATATTTATAATCGTTTGCTTATCCACACCTTTTATGCCTAGGGCTTTTAAATCAACTGCTTCGTTCTCCATTTCCACTAAAAATTTATTCATATCTTCTTCTATTTCTGGACCAAGTTCCTGTCTTGTATCACCACTAATCAACTGAGCCAAACGAAATACATCATTTTTATGCTTCTTTATATTTTTGCTATCAACATGTTCCCCATTTCTTTTTCGTTCTTTTAAATCTAACCATGCTTTTGCCTTAAAAGGTATCAAACATGTTGGTTTTAATACAGGAATATCATCAACAATTATCACCCCATTTTTTAATAATTCATAATATGTCTCATTTAAAAGAATAGCTGATAAACTTGATATTTCATCATCAATTGGGAGTGGTGTAAGAACTGCATCGTCTTCCAATTTAATAAAATTAGGATTTCTTGAAAAAATCTCTAACATATAAGGGAATTCTTTGCTTTTGGGCGACGTAAAGCGATAAAATTGTGAATTTCCAGTACTTTTATTTAAATGTTTATATTGTGCTTCTTTGATATAATCCCAAAACTGTCGTCCAAACTCTACTGTTAGTACTTCAACTATAAGCACAATATCAATATCTTTTGTAGCACGAAAAGGTAGTTCCTCATTCTCCATTATCAAGTTACAAGCTGTACCGCCAATAATTACATATTGATTTCCAAATTGCTTAAATCTTTCTTTGAATTTTTCAAGTCCAATAACCATTATTTTTGTAACCTTCTTTCCAATAGTTCATCTATTGCTTCTTCTATTCTTTCATCATTCCTACCGTTAAAAGATAAAACAATAGAAATATCATCTGCACTATGCCCATCAATAAATTGCTTGGGATCATAGGCCCACAGTTCAAGTCGCACTTGTTCATTTGGATCGATTAATTCTTGGCACAACAAAGTTTGATCAATTTTTTTTGCACTAATCGCATAACAAGTCACTCTACTAGGATTTAACATTGTTTTTTCAGAAAGCGCTGTTTCTCCAGCAAAAACCATATCCTCTGTAACCTGCTTCTTATTAATATATCCCACTTTACGGACAGGATTAGACAAATACACTCTTATTTTTTGAAATAAATCATATGGAGTGTATTTTGATTCAATAAACTTCTTAACACCATCTTTAGCAATCACAAATAGATCAGTAGCTTCCAATTGATTTGTCGCTCTTGATAATGTCATTGCACTAAACGGAAGCACTTTTTTTGTTTCTGAAATATAAAGTCGCTTTTTGTTATTATACAAGTAATACAAAAAGAGTTGTTGCGTAGAAAAAACAAATTTGCCTGTAATCCTTTGAGACTCTTTTTCATTTGTAAGCATTGTTCCAATAAAAGGAAGAAAGATCTGATGTTCAGTCATAAAGGAAATGTTATTTTCTATAAAACTTTTTCTTCGAAAATTAGAAATTCTTGTAAGCGCAAATACAACAGGAACATTGTCGATCTGCTGTATTTTTAAGATTTGTTTCTTGAGTGCAGGGAGTGTTACAAGTTCTTCTGTTGGGGTCAGCATAACACATCGTTTATCACCAATATATGCAGTTCTAAATTCATAACTTGAATTAATATAAATAGGTAAGGAACCTTGATGATTCCATTCATCAAATTGAATAGGAAAACCAAAAACATTTTTATACATGTCACTTTCCCTCCTTTACTTATAACTTATTTATTTATATTTTAACTTTTCAATGTTAAATGTCAAGTTTGTAAGTTATATTATACATTTTCATCATCATATCTTTTAGTTCCTATACATAAGAGTTTATTATAAAAAATATAAAATAAAGTCAATATTTTTTTAGAAATTCGGCCCTGCTCTGAAATGCATAACCTTTTCAAGGGAATGATAGGATCGTGAATAACTAGCTAACTAAAAAAGAGCACTACTTTGACTGTGCAAAGTCAAAATAATATCCCAAAACGGGAGGGGTGCCGTGAATAGTAACCAAATTTAACTTTCATTTAAATAATCAAGCAAAATTCATTTCAGGAGGTAAATATAAATTTGAGATATATAATGATATTAGTTTTATAATTCCCCCTCTTTTTTCACAATTTTATTAAACATTTAAGTTATTTGCTTAAATGTTTAATATTTTTATATAATTTTAATCAAATAATGTAAATTTAAATAAAATATTTTAACTAATTTTGATAAATTAACTAAATTAAATTAAATTTATCATTAAATTTTATACATGTTTCACTAAATTTTATGTATAATGTCATTAAGCAGATTATTATATTATCTTTTTATTCATTTTTGAAAGGAGAACTCAAATGCAAGAGCAAGAAGCTGTTTCTTTAATAAGAGAAATTCAAAGGAAAAAATCTGAGTGGCAAACAATTGAATTAAAATCATGTAATTTAGGTTTCCCACACCGCATTTATGATACTTTATCATCATTTTCCAACCAAGATGATGGTGGTACTATACTATTTGGCATTGACGAAAATAAAGATTATGAAGTTGTTGGCGTATATGATCCAGCTGATTGTCAAAAAAGAATTACAGAAGCATGTAATCAGATGGAACCAAAAGTATGTGCTCTTATTACTGTTGCTGAAATAGACGGAAAGAACATAGTAACCGCAGAAATTCCAGGTGTCTCCTTTGCCAAAAGACCTGTATTCTATATTGGCAAAGGACGTTTAAAAGGATCATATGTTCGCGTAGGTGATGCAGACGAACCAATGAGTGAATATGAGGTGTATAGTTATGAAGCATTTAGAAATAGAATCCGAGACGAATTAAGAACAATAAATGAAGCAAATTCTGATTTTTTTAAAAGCAGTCAAATCAATACTTATTTAAATAGAGTTAAAAATCAAAGGAAAAATCTTGCAGAGAATTGTAGTGATCAAGAGATTCTCGAACTTATGGGTGTAACTAAAGATGGTAAACCAACTATTGCTGGTATTATGACATTTTTTATTTATCCGCAAGCATATTTTCCACAATACTGCATAACAGCAATAGTAGTACCTGGATATCAAATTGGTGATATTGGAACTAACGAAGAAAGATTTCTTGACAACGAACGTATAACAGGTACAATTTCAGATATGTTAGAATCTGCCGTTTCTTTTGTAACTCGAAACACTCGTATTAAAACAATTATCGACGAAGAAGGAAAACGTTTTGATCAGAGGGAATATCCTCTAAAAGCAGTTAGGGAAGCAATTTTAAACATGCTCATCCATCGTGATTACAGTATTTATACAGAAAACATTCCCTCAAGCATAGAAATATATAAAGACCGTATCGTCTTCAGAAACTGTGGTGGATTATTCGGTGCTGCATCAATCAATTTATTAGGACGTATTCGGCCTGAAACTCGTAATCCAGCCTTAGCAGGAATGCTTGAATTACTTGGTATAACTGAAAACCGTTATTCTGGCATCCCTACAATTTACAATGAATTAAATAAGGCTGGACTGCCAAAACCTGAATTTAATATGAAACACGGAGAATTTACTGTAACTTTTTATAATTCGTATCCTCAGGAAGAAATTCACATTAATAGAGTAGATATTTTTCAATCAATAATAGATTTTTGTAAAAAGCCTCGGTCACGTAAAGAAATTACTGAATTTGTTAATCAAACCCCAGCTTATGTTATGCGAAAATATATCAATCCTTTACTTGAACAAGGCAAATTAAAAAGAACTCTGCCAGATAAGCCAAAAAGCTCAAAGCAGAAGTTCTATTCTTAGTGTTTAAACTTTCTTGCAAAGAAACTGCGTTTATAATGAGGATACTCAATCTCTTCATTTAAAATCAAATGATTAGGATTACCTGATAAGAGTAATTCTGCGTATGTTTTTGAAAAACCTTTATCAATTAATGTGTCATAAGCTTTCTGCATGTTAGGAACACGTCTGCCTTCACACTGATGCGTATCAGTTGCAATAACATGGACCATATTCGCATCAAGAAGCTTCATCGCATTTTGGGTATGAACAGGTAACCCTAAACCTAGGACACTGGTTGTATTGATCTGGATCACACAGCCTAAATCAATCAGATACTGAACATAATCCAGATCAATACCTTCATGAAAATAACGTTCGACATGGGCAATAATCGGCTTATAACCTTTAATACGAACACTTCTGAGATAATCATCAAAATGATTTAAAAAGGACTGTGTAGGCTTTGTGACATCATATTCACAAAGCATATACTTGGTATTTTCAAAAGGTAAATAAATACCTTTTTCAATCGCTTCATCACTGTCTTTATTTAGCATAAGTTCACAGCCTTGAAGCACCTTAATGTTATAAGTTGAAGCTAAGGCTTTTAAATCATTAATTCGTGCAATCATTTTTTCCTGATCTTCTTTTGTCGTTTTCCCGCTAGTAAAATGGGGCGTCGCCACAATCGTATCAATACCTTCTAAAGCGGCAATAGATAATGTTTTCTTAGCCATTTCCAGATCTTTGACACCATCATCGATTCCCCAGGCATAGTGTCCATGTATATCAATATAACTCATTTTATCCCATCCTTTTATATGAAAATAAAGAAGAGAATCCGAAGATCCTCTTCCCCAAATAATTAAATCCCGTTATCCTGGCCTAACTCCCAATTAATTATTTTGTATAAACTAATGTGTAAGTACCTAAGTTACCTAATGTAGCTGTTACAGTTTTCTTGCTGTAGTTTACTTTAGTCTTAGTTAAGAACCATTTCTTCTTAGCAGAGTCGAAACGTAAAACGTATACTTTTTTAACTTTCTTAGTTAAGTTGTTAACTTTGAAAGTTACTTTAGTATTTTTAGATTTTTTACCTTTCTTATCGTTCTTTACATATAAACGAGCCATAGAAGAAGATAATTTCTTTAACTTCTTAAGCTGTTTAGTTACAGATTTATCTAATTTTTCGCCTTTTAATGCTTTAGCTACTGTTTTAGATTTAGAAGCATAAGCTTTAGCTGCTTTCTTTCTGCTTACAACTTTCTTAGCTGCGTAAACTTTATAACCTTTAGTAGTTTTAGCAGATTTTACAACTACGCCTGTTGGAGCGTTAGCACCGTTTAATGCAACTGAAGGAGCTGCACTAACTGAAGCAACTGCAGGAGTTAAAACCATTGCGCTAGATAAGACAGCTGCAGCGAAGTTTTTCTTGAAATTCATTTACCTCATCCTCCCTTAATTCTCTTTAGCTTTGTAAAATAATGTGATGACCTGCTTATGTAAAGCAGACTTATCCAGGGTATATTCATCATATAAATCACTGGAGACGTACTTTCCAGGAATCGTATAATACGAGTCATCATTGAATTGATAGTCAGTGACCATATTTCCAAAGGTAACAATGTTATCATACGAGATATTGGTTGTTACGTGCTCCACTAAAGAGTACATTTTTGAGACCGTGCCATTGAAATCCTTGTTTAACAGCACCTTAAGTTTTTCATAAAACGCCTGGAAATAAGATCTTTGTCTCTCCATGCGGGTCTCATTACTAAAAGCTACATCAGTATCCCTAGTTCTGACGTATTTTTCCACATTACCAGCATTGATGGTAATCGTATCGCCTTTTTTCCAGCCTTCTGCTTTTTTCAAAGTATCATTTGGCACTTTGACTTTTACATCACCAACAATATTTTGTAATGCGTCTAAGTTATCCATATCCATTGCACCATAGTAATTGATAGGAATATGATACAGCATTTTGCTAACTGCCTGCATTGCATGCATACAGCCAGATTCTGCATCATCCCCAAAGGCATAGGCTAAATTGATATGGTTCTTATCCCAACCTAAGCTTTCTCCGCCACCGTCAAACGTCTCAATCGGCGTCATACAGTCACGAGGGATGGTCAAAAGCTTAATCGTCTTCTTGCTACGATCTAATAGTAACATCTCCATGGCATCAGATTGTCCCTGAGATGTTGCTCTGTTTTTGTCTTTCTTCGTTTTATCAATTCCTAATAAGAGAATTGATACAATCGAAGCATTATACTTATACGTTTTCCCGTTATAAGTCACTTGATGATAATCACTCTCAGAATCTTTCCCACTATTCCCTTTCTTGTTCATATTTGCAAAAACAAGACTTACAACCAAAGCGATCACTAATAATATGATCACAAAAATCCCGATCATCATGTTTCTTTTTTTCTTTTTAATAGTAGTAGTCATAGTATCCGTAATGTCCGTACTCAGTTGAGTCCTTCTTTACACGATTTAAGACGCACCCAACCACACGGGCACCATTCGCCTCTAATTCTTTCACTGCTCGCTTTATGGCATTTTTACTAGTGTATTCATTTCTGATAACGAGTACCACGCCATCTACAACACGCCCAATAATCGATGCATCTGCACCCGCCGTTACTGGTGGCGTATCGATGACAATATAATCAAACTGTTTCTTCAGTTCTTCTAAGATTTCCTTTAAGTGTCCACTAGATAAGATTTCTGATGGATTTGGTGGACGCTTACCGGCTAAAACAATAGATAAGTTATCAACGTTTGTTTCACAGACATAAGTTTCAGACTGTTTGGTTAAAGCTTCTGAAAGACCAGGAGCTTTCGTGTTAATCATTAACATATCCTTAAATGAACTACGTCTTAAGTCAGCGTCGATATAAACAACTTTCTTTCCTAATTCCGCAAAGGATAAAGCGGTATTGAAAGCTGCTACTGATTTTCCTTCATCAGGAATCGTTGACGTCATGGCAATGACCTGAAGATCATCGGTATACATCAAGTTCGTACGTAATTTCTTGAAAGATTCATTGGCTGTAGAGAATTCATTATCAGCTTCATTAATCGTAATCTTGTCACTATTTAGATTCTTGATGTTCTTTGTGTCCATGATGTCTCTTTCCTTTCTTAGATGTTAATTTTGCATAGCTTAATGACTTTTCTTCCGCGATGACAGCTAAGACTGGTAAACCTAATGTTGATTCAACTTCATCACTAGAAGTAAATGCGTCATTGACAATAAACTTCACAATAATGAATGCCGCACAAGCTACTAAACCAATCAAACCACATAATACAGTTGTTTTCGCTAAACCTAAACCAACACGATTGGTATTAGCGATACCTCTTTCGACAACGAATGGTTCCTGTGAATCAATTTCACGGATATCATCCATTCCTTGATCTACTAAGTCATTAGCGATATTCTTCGCTTCTTTGGCACTTGTTGATTTAACAGTTACCTGTAAAATACGTGTTTCATCAGGATTCGAAATCGTGATCATACTCTTTAACTGATCAACAGTATACTTTAAATGTAAATCTTTAATAACCGCTTCAATATTTGGACGGCTAGTAAAGATAATCTGATAGTCCTGCGTTAAGCTGGTATTCAGCTGTAATGATTCTAATGATAATTTCTTTGATGATGATCTGAGATAAACCATGGAAGTTGATTCATACTTAGGTGTTGATAACACTGAATAATAGAACACCCCTACAAGTGAACCAACCAGAAGGCCAATCACGCAAACATACCATAAAGATTTTAATTTTAAGAACATAGCCTTAAGATCGATCTCAATAGTATCGTCTACGTTTTCTCTTTCAATAACTTCCGTATTCAAAATTTCCCCTCCGCTATTTCTTACTTTTTGTTTTCTTATTCCCGAGAAAACATGTAACTTACTACAAGTCGTAGGTATTGTACCAAATGTGACGTAAATTTCAATACAAAACTGTGTTATGTTACCCCTTAAATATCATTTTTTTCAAATTTTGACTTCTGTTATTTACGGAGAATATAACATATAAAACTTCTAGTAAATTATAGGTCATATCCTAGCACACTCAATACCACTTGTCACTATTAAGTTACTTAAAGACATAACAATTTTTGATGATCTTAAGCCCATCATTTAAAATAACGTGAATCATTTACCGTCTCTTTTATGATCCAATGACACTATATCATTGTTTACTGATGGATTCATAAGGGGGGTTCATTTTATACTCTTTTCTAATAAAACTGATTCCCTTCCCTTTCAACTTACTCCATCCCCATAGATCTGGATTATTCATAAAATCATCCACATCTAATACTTCAAAACAAAATAACCAGTGTGTATCAAAATCATGTTTACTCTCTATTAGATTCAAAGCATTCCTTCTTAACTTATTGATCTTTTTCCGATTATGCACTTTATTATTCATCAAATAAAGCCAAGTCATCGTTAATAAGATACAATCACCATATTGCATGATCATCCCCACTAATGATGGTAATCTAAAGATAACCAAAAAGGATCACATAACTTACCAATTTGGATCATTTAAAATCACCAAAATTGGTAAATCTAAACGATCCGAATGTGGTTATCTTTTTTTCGATTTATTGTAAAATCATCTCCGAAAGGAGGATAATTTACATGAAGAATCTTGTAGGAGTAATAATGATTATAAAAGATATGAATGTTAAGCCAAACTATAGTGAATTAGAAAGAATATACGGAGTCGACAGACATATTGATCTAATAAAGGGATTAAATAAGGATAGAGATAAGCTAAATGCTCAATACGTCTAACCGCTAATACCTTTGCACGTTCACTCATCTTTTGGGTTGATAACACCTTAATCACATAATTATAAACTGCTAAGTCCCCTGTTTCCTTCGCTAACATAACTGCTGTATCTAAATACCTATTCACTTCTCTATAAGTGGTCATTCCTTTATCATTCACTAATGGCATGCTGCTGAATCAATAATCAGTGCTTTCGCAATCTCTATTGGGAATTTCATGACATCGATAAGAAAACACAGTTTTCTTGCAATCCAAGCTGATGCGAAAGATGTGCCGTAAACTTGCGCAAGGCCATTACCCCCATACGTATTTATTCTTTCATTATAATCACCACCATAAGAAGCAATATCAGGTTTATGAAAGAAATCTAAGACATACCCACGTCTAATAACATTGTCAAATATATTGAGACACATATTATATCTAGAAAGTTATAAAATTTAAAAGACGAGGTTTCCCTCGTCTTAGATACATTATTATAATAATGTGATAATTGCCATTGTAGCGTTGTCACCTTTACGGTTGTAAGTCTTTAAGACTTTAGTGTAACCACCGTTCTGGTCTTTATATTTAGGTGCTACATCATCAAATAATTTCTGTACTGCAGTCTTGCCAGTTTCCTGATCAATGACATCCTGAAGATAAGCAGCAGCCTGTCTTCTTGCATGAAGATCACCACGTTTACCAAGAGTAATTAATTCTTCTACAACAGAACGAACTTCTTTAGCTCTTGTAGCAGTTGTTTCGATCTTACCATACATAATGACGTCAGTAGCTAAGTTACGTAACATGCCCCTTCTCTGATCAGAAGTACGACCTAATTTTCTATTTTTAGCCATTATTAAGCTCCTTCCAAATATTCCTTTAGTCTACAGGCTTGAAGCCTAAGCCTAATTCTAATAATTTTTCTTTGACTTCTTTCAAAGACTTCTTACCAAGGTTACGAACCTTGATCATATCGTCTTCGGTCTTAGAAGCTAATTCCTGAACAGTCTGGATACCAGCTCTCTTTAAACAGTTGTAAGAACGAACAGATAAGTCTAATTCTTCAATTGTCATATCAAGAACCTTGTTGCCTGTATCCTGCTGAACTTCGCTCATGACTTCCATGTTCATCGCTTCATCAGTTAATTCAACAAACATGTTCAGGTGTTCTACTAAGATCTTTGCTGATAAAGCAAGAACTTCGTGAGGTTTAATAGAACCGTCAGTAGTAATTTCTAATGTTAACTTGTCATACTTAGCAGACTGACCTACGCGGGTCGGTTCTACTTTGTATGCAACGTTTACTACTGGTGAGAAGATAGAATCAGTTGAGATCACACCGATCGTATTGACATACTTTTTGTTCTGATCAGCAGACTGATAACCTCTATCTTTGTGAGCATACATTTCCATGTATAAACGTTTGCCTTCAGCGACATGTGCTAAAACTAAGTCGTTTGAAATCATTTTGACTTCACTTGGACACTGAATGTCTGCACCAGTAACAGTTGCAGGACCAGTGACATCAACAACCATAGTGACATCTTCATCAGTATCTAACTGGAAAACCAGTTTCTTGATCTGAAGAATAATCGAAGTAACATCTTCGACAACACCGTCAACTGCAGAGAACTCATGAATGGCACCGTCAATCTTGATTGCATAAACGGCAGCACCAGGCATTGAAGATAATAAAACTCTTCTTAATGAGTTACCAATGGTTGTCCCGAACCCTCTTTCAAGTGGTTCAATGACGAATTTACCATAGTTGTTATCTTCATCATAAGTTTCAACATTGAAATTTGCTTTTTCGAACTTTTGCATTGTTTTCCTCCTCATGAAAATGATATTTTATAACGATTTGTATAAATCGAATTATCCACGAGGACGTTTTGGTGGACGGCATCCGTTATGAGGGATAGGAGTAACATCAGTGATAGCTGTTACTTCAAGTCCAGCTGCAGATAATGCTCTGACAGCAGCTTCACGTCCTGGACCAGGACCTTTTACGTTAACTTCAACCTGTTTCATACCATGATCCATTGCAGCCTTAGCAGCAGCTTCTGCAGCCATCTGAGCAGCATATGGAGTAGATTTTCTTGAACCCTTGAATCCTAATGCACCAGCACTAGACCAAGTGACAGCATTACCGTGTTCATCAGCGATAGTTACGATTGTATTATTGAATGTTGAATGAACGTGAGCAATACCTTTAGCGATATTTTTCTTAACACGTCTTTTACCACGTGTATTCTTTGTTGCTTTTGCCATGAATTGTGCCTCCTAATTATTTCTTCTTACCAGCGATAGGACGTGCTTTACCCTTACGAGTTCTTGCATTAGTCTTTGTTCTCTGTCCACGTACTGGAAGACCTCTTCTATGACGCATTCCTCTATAAGAACCAATTTCCATTAATCTCTTAATGTTTAACTGAGTTTCTCTACGAAGATCACCTTCAACTTTGATCTTTTCTACTTCTTTTCTGATTTTTGTTTCTTCTTCTTCTGTTAAATCTTTTACTCTAGTATCTTCAGAAACACCAGCTGCAGCTAAGATATTTTTAGCAGTAGTATTACCGATACCATAAATATAAGTTAAAGAAACAACCACACGCTTATCACGTGGGATATCAACACCTGCGATACGAGCCATTAATAAGTCCTCCTAAAATTAACCTTGTCTCTGTTTGTGTTTAGGGTTTTCACAGATAACCATGACTTTACCCTTTCTTCTAATCACTCTGCATTTATCACACATTGGTTTTACAGATGCTCTAACTTTCATCTTGTTTACCTCCTATTGGGTATTACTTTTTTCTAAATGTGATGCGCCCACGTGTTAAGTCATACGGACTAATTTCAACAGTTACTTTATCCCCCGGTAAAATGCGGATGTAGTTCATTCGGATTTTACCAGAAACGTGAGCAAGAATAGTAACTCCGTTGTCCAGCTGTACTTTAAACTGCGCATTAGGCAAGTTTTCAACTACAGTGGCTTCGACTTCGATAACGTCGTTTTTCTTTGCCATACTTTTACCTCACTATACTTTTGTCAGAATTTCATAGCCATCATCAGTAATTGCGACAGTATGTTCGAAATGCGCTGCTAATGAATGATCAGCAGTTTTGACATTCCAGCCATCTTCTCCTGCCACAACGGCGTCACCGCCAAGATGGGCCATTGGTTCAATTGCCAGCACCATACCTTTTTTGAGTCTTGGCCCACGTCCTGCTTTCCCATAGTTTGGAACACTAGGATCTTCATGGACTTCAGTGCCAATGCCGTGTCCGGTATACTCTTTTGGTGTTGAGCAGCCATGACTCTCTAAGTAAGTCTGCACAGCATGAGAAATATCGGATAATCGATTACCCGGTTTTACCTGGGCTAAACCGGCAAACAAGGATGCTTCACAGACATCTAATAAGCGTTTAGCATCTTCGCTTGGCGTACCTACCACATACGTCCAGGCACTATCCCCATGATAACCTTTCCAGCAGGCTCCAACGTCGACTGAGATGACGTCGCCATCTTTCAGTACATAATCGTCTGGAATCCCGTGAACAACACAGTCGTTCACTGATACGCAGTTGGCACCAGGAAACCCATACAGGTTTTTAAATGATGGCGTACAGCCATGGTCTCTGATGATCTTTTCACAGAATTCATCCACTTGTTTAGTGGTGAGACCAGGCTTTAGCCATTTTTCTAATTCCTGATGTACTACCCCAACGACATGACCTGCATGTCTCATCAATTCAATTTCTCTTGAATCTTTGATAGTAATCATTATTTATCCTCCAAAACAGCCTCTAAATCGTGGAATACGTCCGCCATAGACTGGTTTCCGTTCACAATTGATAATTGACCCTTCATCTTATAATAGTCGATGAGCGGGCGAGTCTGCTTCTCGTAAGTGTCAAGGCGCACTTTGACAGCCTCTTCACTTTCGTCAGCGCGCTGATAGAGTTCTCCGCCACAGACGTCACAAACGCCTTCTACTTTAGGTGGGTTGAATTCTACATGGAAAGTCGTTCCGCAGTTTTTGCAGGTACGTCTTCCTGACAGACGCTTAACTAACACTTCGCTAGGAATATCTAAATTGACAACAAAATCAATGTTGAATCCTAACTCTTTACACCATGATTCGAGCTCACGAGCCTGAACCACAGTTCTTGGGAATCCATCTAAGATGAATCCATTTTTGTACTCAGGTAAATGTTCCTTTAAATAGTCATAGACCATTTCATTAGTGAAATCATCTGGTACAAGATATCCATACTGGATAAAGTAGTTGGCAATGACACCAAATTTATTTTGCTCCTTGATCGCCGCTCTAAACAGATCCCCAGTAGAAATCTGTACTAAACCGTACTTTTCAACGAGCTTTTTAGCTTGGGTCCCTTTGCCAGCGCCAGGAGGCCCCATTAAGATAATATTCATAATTTCCTCCTTACTTACTACTACTTACGAATATACCCGTGATACTCTTTACGAGTCAGGATACTTCTGATTTGTCGGATTGTCTCTAAAGCCACTCCGGCAACGATAATTAACCCGGTACCACCAAGTGATAACGCGTTAGACGACGTTGCAGTCCATACAACAGGTACAATAATAGGGATTGCAGCGATAATTGTCAAGAACAAAGCGCCAACAACTGTAATTCTATTTAAAACTGTACCAATATATTTCTTTGTATCAGTCCCTGGACGGATGTCTGGGATTGCGGCTCCGCTCTTTTTGAGGTCTTCAGAAATCTTCTTTGCATCAATTTGTAAGTTACAATAGAAGAATGTGAAGAAGACGATCATCAGAACATAGAGAATGAATCCAACAGGCTTCTGGTAATTTAAGATATCATCAATCATCTGCGTTGTTTTCGTTGAGCTCATAAAACTAATGATCGTTCTTGGAGCCGCTAAAACAGAAGCAGCGAAGATAACTGGGATTACCGATGAAGAGTTGATCTTGATTGGCATATGCGTATCTTCTTTAGTATGCATTACCGTCATTGTATTGGTTGCATAGAAGATTGGGATCTTACGAACCGCACCTTCAGAATACACAACGAAAATCATGATTGCTAAATATGCTAAAACGAAGAGAATATACCATAAGATACTTGTAACGGCGGTATAAGTTGTCTTATACGAAACCATTGTATCATAAGTTGTGATAAATTGGTTAGGTAAATTTGCAACGATTCCGGTAAAGATTAATAATGAAGTCCCATTACCAACCCCTTTGATCGTAATACGATCACCGATCCACATCGCAAACATGGAACCAGCTGCCATCACCACAACGACATATACATAAATCCAAGGTTTAGAACTTGTTAAAATACCATAACCTTTATCAAATGCATATGTTAATGATCCACCCTGGATCGCTGCTAAGAATAAAGTCAGATATCTTGTGACTTTATCCTTTTTCTTTTTACCGACGTTCCCTTCTTTCTGCCATCTCGCGAGTGTAGGGATGACATCCATAGAAAGTAATTCGATAATGATTGACGCAGTGATGTAAGGTGAAACACCTAATGAGAAGAGGGAGAATCTTTCAAGAGTCCCCCCACCAAGCATATTCATAATTCCGAAGATCCCGCTTGAAGTTGCACTTTGCGAGATGGCATCCGCATTGATATATGGTATCGTGATCGCTGCCCCTAAACGGAATACAAATAACATACCTAGCGTAAAGACGACCTTTCTACGAAGCTCGCCTTTCTTAAATACTTCTTTTAAGAAGGTAATCAATTTAGATCACCTCAGTTTTTCCACCTGCAGCTTCGATGGCGCTTGCAGCTGACTTAGAGAACTTGTTAGCCTTAACAGTTAAAGCAACTGTTAATTCACCGTTACCTAAGATTTTTAAGCCATCTAATTCTTTCTTAACTAAACCAGCGTTCATTAATGCTTCTAAATCAACAACTGAGTTAGCTTCAAATCTGTTTAAGTCTTTAACGTTTACAATTGCATATTCTTTTCTGTTCACATTAGTGAAACCACGTTTTGGAATACGCATGAATAATGGAGTCTGTCCACCTTCAAAACCAGGTTTCTTTCCTCCGCCGCTACGTGCGCCCTGACCTTTCTGACCTCTACCAGAAGTCTTACCAGTTCCAGAGCTTGTACCACGTCCGACACGTTTTCTTTCTTTACGTGCACCATCAGTGTAGTGTAATTCGTGTAATTTCATTGACGAAAGTACCTCCTAGTCTTCTTTTGTCACTGTTACTAAATGAGCGACCGCTCTAATCATACCCTGAGTATAAGCATTGTCTTCTCTTTCAACAGTTTTGTGCATTTTGTTTAAACCTAAGGCTTTCAGAGTCGCCTTCTGGTTTTTCTTAGCACCAATTGGGCTCTTAGTAAGAGTAATTGATAATTTTGCCATTATAAGCTCCTCCTTATCCGTAGATTTCTTCAACAGTCTTATCTCTTAAAGCAGCAACCTGTTCAGCTGTTTTCATAGTAGCTAAACCAGCCATTGTAGCTCTAACCATGTTGATTGGTGTTCTTGAACCAATACATTTAGATAAGATATCAGTATAACCAGCTAATTCGACAACGGCACGAACTGGACCACCGGCGATGATCCCAGTACCTTTTGATGCAGGTCTTAAGAATACATAACCAGAACCGTATACACCCTTAATTTCATGAGGGATTGTACCATTCTTAATTGAAACTGTAATTAAGTTCTTCTTAGCAGCTTCGCTTGCTTTTCTGATTGCATCAGGTACTTCGTGAGCTTTACCAGTACCGAAGCCAACACGACCCTTACGGTCACCAATAACGACCAGGGCAGCAAAACGCATTTTACGACCACCTTTTACTACTTTAGTAATACGGTTAATAGTAACTACACGTTCTTCGAATTCTTTCTGTTCTCTTGGTCTTCTTTTCTGGTTGTTTCTTCTTCTGCGACCATTATTCTGACCATTTTCTCTTGGTTTACGCGCTTCCATTCTTTAACCTCCTACTAAAATTTCAGTCCAGCTTCTCTAGCTGCTTCAGCTAAAGCCTGTACTCTACCGTGATATACATATCCACCACGATCGAATACGACGTGATCGATATTTGCTGCTAATGCTCTTTTAGCGATTTCAGCACCGACTTTTTTCGCTGCTTCAATATTTGATCCGTTTTCTAATTTCATTTCAACAGAATTTGCTGATGCTAATGTTTTACCATTAACATCATCAATAATCTGCGCATGAATATTCTTATTAGAACGGAAAACATTTAATCTTGGACATTCTGGAGTACCAGAGATTTTCTTACGTACTCTTAAATGACGTCTTTTACGTACGTCATTGCGTGACATTTTTGCCATGACTTATTTCCTCCTTTTATAAGATTGCTGCTAATTATTTCTTACCAGCAGTCTTACCTTCTTTTCTAATAATATGTTCATCAACATATTTAATACCTTTTCCTTTGTAAGGTTCAGGTTTCTTGACAGCGCGGATAGACGCTGCAACTTCGCCGACTCTTTCTTTAGAGATACCAGATACCTTGATCTGAGTCGCGCTAGGGCATTCTACTTTGACACCCTCTTCAATGTCCATTTCTACTGGATGAGAGAAACCAACATTTAAAACTAATTTGTTACCTTTCATCTGAGCACGGTAACCAATACCAACGATTTCTAAGTTCTTTTCGAAACCGTTTTTAACGCCTTCAACCATGTTAGCGATTAATGCTCTAGTTGTACCATGTAACTGTTTAGTATGTTTTGCATCGTTTGCACGAACGCATTTCACTTCATTACCTTCAACATTGACAGTAATTAAATCACTGAACTGTCTAGATAATTCTCCCTTAGGGCCTTTCACTGTGACAGTATGATCAGCAGCGACATTAACTGTTACATCTTCAGGTACATTGATGACTTTTAAACCAATACGAGACATCGTATTACCTCCTGTTTATTTTTGTTTTTACCAGATATAAGCTAATACTTCTCCGCCAATTTTCTTAGCTCTAGCTTCTTTATCAGTCATAAGCCCTTGAGAAGTTGATAAGATGACAATACCTAAACCATTTAATACCTTAGGAATTTCATTCACCTTAGCATACTGACGTAAACCTGGTTTAGAAACTCTCTTTAAACCAGTGATTACTCTTTCATTACCTTTGTATTTTAAAGTGATCACGATATTTTTGTGAACACCTTCACCTTCGATTCTATATCCGCTGATAAAACCTTCATTCTTTAAGATTTCAGCTAAAGCAACTTTAGTCTTAGAAGTAGGGATTGATACTTCTTCATGTTTCTGCTGATTAGCATTACGGATTCTTGTTAACATATCTGCAATAGGATCGTTTACCATTTGCTTGTCCTCCTTCCTGGGATATCTAACTTATTACCAGCTTGCTTTCTTTACACCAGGAATTTCGCCCTTGTAAGCTAATTCTCTGAAGCAAATTCTACAAAGCTTGAACTTTCTCATTACTGAGTGTGGACGTCCACAACGTTCGCATCTAGTATATTCACGAACTGCGAACTTCTGAGGACGCTGCTGTTTAATCTTCATTGATGTTTTTGCCATAGTTTACTTTGTCCTCCTACTTAGCAAAAGGCATACCTAATTCAGTTAATAATGCTAAACCTTCTTCATCGCTCTTAGCAGTAGTAACGAATACAATATCCATACCTCTTAATCTGTTGACCTTATCGAAATCGATTTCAGGGAAGATCAACTGTTCCTTAACACCTAAAGTGTAGTTACCTCTACCATCGAAAGAGTTCTTAGGAACACCTCTGAAGTCACGTACACGTGGTAAAGAGATAGAGATTAATTTATCCATGAATTCATACATTCTTTCGCCACGTAATGTAACTTTACATCCAATTTCCTGGCCTTCACGAATCTTGAAACCAGCGATTGATTTCTTAGCTTTTGTGATGATTGGTTTCTGACCAGAAATTAATGTTAATTCTTCTACAGCTTCGTCTAATAACTTAGAGTTATTAACAGCGTCACCAACACCGATGTTGATCACGATTTTTTCCATCTTAGGAAGCTGCATTACTGAAGAATAGTTGAACTTTGACATTAAGTTCTTACTGATTTCGTTTTTATAACGTTCCTGTAATCTGTTCATTGTTGCCTCCTAGATTATTTCTTTTTATTTTCTTTTAAGGCTTCACCAGTAGCTTTATTCACTCTGTATTTCTTGCCGTTTTCATCAAATTTATAACCAATCTTAACGATGGCTTGTGCTTTAGTGTCATAGTAAGCAACATTTGAAGCATCGATTGGTGCTTCGATATGCTGGATACCACCTTCAGGATCAGCCTGAGATGGTTTGATGTGTTTTGTTACTTTGTTTACATCTTCAACTACGACTCTGTTTTTGTCATGTAAGATTTTTAAGATTTCGCCAGTTTTGCCTTTTTCGCTACCAGCGATGACCATAACTGTATCACCAACACGTAATTTCATCTTATTTCCTCCTATAATACTTCAGGAGCTAATGATACGATTCTCATGAAATCTGCATCTCTTAACTCTCTCGCAACAGGGCCAAAAATACGAGTACCTCTTGGTGAGTTATCATCTTTAATTAATACACATGCATTATCATCAAATGAAATATGTGAACCATTTGGACGGTGTAAACCATATCTAGTTCTTACGATGACAGCTTTAACAACTTCACCTTTTTTTACTGTACCACCTGGAGCAGCCTGTTTTACTGTAGCAACAACGACATCCCCGATGTTGCTTGTTTTTCTAGTTGAACCACCAAGGTTTCTAATTACTAATACTTCCTTAGCGCCTGTATTATCAGCGACTTTTAATCTTGTTTCGTTCTGGATCATTTGAGGGACCTCCTTTCAGAAGAATTAAATGATTTCTGCCTTCTTAACGATTTCTACTAAACGGAAACGCTTTGTTGCAGATAATGGTCTTGTAGCCATAATCTTAACGATATCACCAACATGTGCTTCATTATTTTCATCATGAGCATGGAATTTAGTAGATGATTTCATACGTTTGCCATAGATTTTATCCTGTTTATGTGTTTCTACAAGAACAGTGATTGTTTTATCCATTTTAGTAGAGATGACTGTTCCAGTTAAAACTTTACGGTTATTTCTTTCCATCTTCATCTCTCCTATTTTTCTAATTCTCTTTCTCTAATAACAGTTTTGATCTTAGCGATAGATTTTCTTACTTCTTTAATACGAGCAGTGTTTTCTAACTGGCCAGTAGCCTGCTGAAATCTCAAACTGAATAATTCTTTTTTGAACTCCTCAACTTTTTTGTTAAGTTCAGGAGTTTCGATATTTCTAATATCTGCGACTTTCATGACTTACTCACCTTTCTTAACGATTTTACATCTGATAGGTAACTTATGAGATGCAAGTCTTAATGCTTCTCTAGCGATTTCTTCGCTGACGCCGCCAACTTCGAACATCACTCTGCCCTGTTTAACAACAGCTACCCATTCTTCTGGAGAACCTTTACCTGAACCCATACGGACTTCCAAAGGCTTCTTAGTCTTTGCTAAGTGTGGGAAGATTCTGATCCATACCTGACCCTGACGGTCCATTTCACGGTTGATTGCGATACGGGCAGCTTCGATCTGTCTTGAAGTGATCCAAGCACCATCTAAAGCAACTAAACCATATTCACCAAAAGCGACATAAGATCCGCCTTTAGTTTTTCCTTCATATTTAATTCTATGAGGTCTTCTATATTTTGTTCTCTTAGGCATTAACATGATTATTTGTCCTCCTTTACTTTGCCAGGAAGAATTTCTCCCTTACAAATCCAGACTTTAACACCAAGCTTGCCGTAAGTTGTATTGGCTTCTGCAGTAGCATAATCGATGTCTGCTCTTAATGTATGAAGAGGTACGACACCTTCAGAATAACCTTCAGCTCTGGCCATATCAGCACCGCCTAAACGACCTGAAACTGAAGTTTTGATACCTTTAGCACCAGCGCGCATAGCTGACTGAATAGCTCTCTTCTGAACAGTACGGAAAGACGCACGGTTTTCTAACTGTTCAGCGATTCTCTTAGCTACTAATGTAGCGTTAGTGTCTGCGTTCTTGATTTCTACAACGTTGATGTAAACCTGTTTACCACCAACTAATTTAACAACTTCTTTTCTTAAAGCATCGATAGCTTCGCCACCTTTACCGATGACAACACCAGGTCTAGATGTATGAACGAAGATATTGATTCTCTTTTTAGATCTTTCGATATCGATCTTTGCAACATATGCTCTAGCTAATTTTTCCTGAAGGAAGTTACGAATTTTTAAATCTTCATGAAGTAATGTTGCGAAATTTTTGTTATCTGCATACCATCTTGAACTCCAATCGCGGTTAACACCAACACGGAATCCTACTGGACTTACTTTCTGACCCATCTTTCTTCCTCCTATCTTTCTTCAACCACAGCAGTGATGTGGCATGTTCTCTTTAAGATCTGAGTTCCCTGACCTTTTGCTTTAGCACGGAATCTCTTTAATGTTGGACCTTCATCAACATAAATTTCTTTTAATACTAATTTATCTTTATCTGCACCTTCATTATGTTCTGCATTTGCTGCAGCAGATTTAATAACCTTGATAATAGCAGGTGTAGCAGATTTATTCGTATATTCAAGAATCCCTAAGGCTTCCTTGACACTCTTGCCTCTTACTAAGTCTACGACTAATCTGGCTTTTTGAGCAGATACACGAATGTTTTTAGCTTGCGCTCTTGCTTCCATGTTCTATCCTCCTCAAATTATCCTTTGGCATCTGTATCGCCATGGCCTTTGAATGTTCTTGTAGGAGCGAATTCTCCTAACTTATGACCAACCATGTCTTCAGTTACATAAACTGGGATATGTTCTCTTCCATTGTATACTGCGAATGTATGTTCAATGAACTGAGGGAAGATTGTAGAACGTCTTGACCAAGTCTTGATGACTTCTTTTTTGCCTGAAGCGTTTAATGCTTCCACTTTTTTCATTAAGTGTTCATCAACGAAAGGCCCTTTTTTCAAACTTCTTGCCATGTTTTCTTCTCCTCCTCTTATTTACCGTTTCTTCTACGTACGATTAATTTAGTAGAATGTTTCTTATTATTTCTAGTCTTAACACCCATAGCTTTTTTACCCCAAGGAGTAAGTGGTGCTTTACGACCGATTGAAGTTTTACCTTCACCACCACCATGAGGGTGATCGTTAGGGTTCATAACAGAACCACGAACTGTAGGTCTGATACCTTTCCAGCGATTACGACCAGCTTTACCGATGTTAACTAATGAATGGTCTTCATTACCAACTTCACCGACTGTAGCACGGCAAACTTTAAGGAATTTTCTTACTTCACCAGATGATAATCTGACAGTAACATATTTTCCTTCAAAACCTAAGATCTGAGCAGAAACACCTGCACTACGTGCAATCTGTCCACCCTTACCAGGATGCATTTCAATATTGTGGATTAATGTACCTTCAGGCATGTTACCCATCTGTAATGCGTTACCAGTTACGATATCGGCTTCATCACCAGAAATGATTGTAGCCCCAACCTGTAATCCTTTAGGAGCTAAGATATATCTCTTTTCCCCATCAACATAATGAATTAATGCGATGTTTGCAGAACGGTTTGGATCGTATTCGATGGTAGCGACCTTACCAGGTACACCATCTTTATTTCTTTTGAAATCGATAATTCTATATTTTCTCTTATGTCCGCCACCATGATGTCTAGTAGTGATCTGACCCTGGTTGTTACGGCCACCTTTTTTACTAACAGTAGTTAATAAAGACTTTTCTGGTTTCTGACTAGTAATTTCGTCTTTTGTCAGAGCAGTCATATTTCTACGACCGTTAGTGACTGGCTTATAAGCTTTAATAGCCATGTGTATATCCTCCTTAATGAATATCTGGGACGAGTATTTCCCAATAAGTGATCAGATTATTCTTCTTCGCCGAATAAATCGATCTTGTTATCAGCTGCTAAGCTGACAATTGCTTTCTTTCTCTTGTTAGTCTTACCAACATAACGACCAACTCTCTTAGTCTTTGCGCGAACGTTCATTGTGTTTACTGAAGTAACCTTTACATTGAACATTGCTTCAACAGCCTGTTTGATTTCAGTCTTGTTAGCATTAACATCAACATCGAAAGTATATTTATTTTCATCTTGAATTAACTTTAAAGATTTTTCAGTTAAGACAGGTTTCTTTAATACATCAGTAATGTGTGCCATTATGCAAGTACCTCCTCAACAGCTTTGATTGCTGCTTCAGTCATAAATAAGTTTGTGCTGTTTAAAACATCATAAACATTTAAGTGTTTAGCATCTAATAATTTAACGTTTGGTAAGTTTCTTGCAGATAAAGCAACGTTTTCGTTGATTTCATCAACGACGATTAATGCTTTTCTAGGAGTTTCGAATGCATTCATGACTTCAACCATGTTTTTCGTTTTCTTTGTATCGAAAGCTAAAGCATCTAAAGCAGTGAATTCATTGTCAATTAACTTCTGAGATAATGCACTTCTTAATGCAAGTCTTCTTACTTTTCTGTTTAATTTGAATTTATAGCTTCTAGGAGTAGGACCGAATACAGTTCCGCCGCCTACCCACTGTGGAGCACGCGTAGAACCCTGTCTAGCTCTACCAGTACCTTTCTGTCTCCAAGGTTTCTTACCGCCGCCTCTAACTTCTGAACGACCTTTTACCTTATGAGTACCCTGTCTTAATGAAGCTCTCTGTAGTAATACCATATCAAAGATTGCCTGATTGTTTGGTTCAATTCCAAATACAGCATCGTTTAATTCGATTTCGCCAACATTTTCAGCTTTCTGATTTAATAATGCAACTTTTGCCATGTGTGTTTCCTCCTTCCGCTTCATTATTCAGCAGCATCTGCTGCTTTTGCGTATGAAACTAATGTCTTAGCTTCATTAACCTTTCCATTTGCTTTGACTGCTGAGTGTACAACAACTAAACCTTTTTTAGGTCCAGGTACTGAACCAGAGATTAATAATACATTTCTTTCTGGATCAACAGCAACGATTTCAAGATTCTGAACTGTTCTTGTAACATGTCCATACTGACCAGGTAATTTCTTACCAGGAGCGATTCTATTTGGGGCAATTGGACCCATTGAACCAGCATGTCTGTGGTTAGGACCACCACCATGAGCCATTGGTGTACGCTGATAACCAAATCTCTTGATTGTACCAGTGTATCCGTGACCTTTACTAGTTCCCTGTACGTCAACGATTTCGCCTGCTGCGAATTCGTCAACTTTTACTTCCTGTCCTACTTCATAACTCATCATTTCGTCATAACGAAATTCTTTGATGAAGCGCTTAGGAGCAGTGTTTGCTTTAGCAACGTGTCCAAGTTCTGGCTTGTTTGCTAATTTTTCTCTTTTGTCTTCGAAACCTACCTGAATTGCGTTGTAGCCATCAGTTTCAGTTGTCTTTTTCTGTAAAACAACGTTAGGAGTTGCTTCAACAACAGTAACTGGCACTAAACGTCCATCAGTAGTGAAAACCTGAGTCATACCGATCTTACGGCCTAAGATTCCTTTCATGAGTTACACCTCTTACCTTTCTTATAACTTAATTTCAATATCCACACCAGAAGGTAATTCTAAACGTGTTAATACGTCTACAGTTTCTGGGGTTGGGTTTACAATATCGATTAGTCTCTTATGAGTTCTGATTTCAAACTGTTCACGAGAATCTTTGAAATTATGAACAGCTCTTAAGATTGTATAAACTTCTCTTTCAGTTGGAAGTGGTACTGGACCAACGACCTGTGCACCTGACTTTTTCGCAGCTGCGACAATCTTTTCTGCTGAATCATCTAAGATCTTGTGATCGAATGATTTCAATCTAATTCTGATTTTGTTGTTTGCCATGATTTGTTCCTCCTTTGTCTATTTGTTAGACAACGCTCCGAACGAATTACCTGAAGCACCCTTCCGTTCATGACAACGGCTATCAGCGTTTCAGCAACCTCGCACATCTTCGCGTTTCACAACGAGGCTAGTATACAAAAAATCAGGACCCATTGCAAGCACTTTTTTACAATATTTTTATTTTTTTGCCCTTTTCTTCATACTTTTTAATTTTTGCCATTGTAATCGTTTTCATTAAAATATTTTTTCTGAACCCTGTTTTTCTCAGCCTCTATTATTTCTTATTTCAAATTGTATACAAGAAAGCAATCATCATTCATGCTATACTTTCCTTGGTGATCCTATGTATTATATTTATATCTTACGTTGCGTTGATGATACCTTATATACCGGTATAACCAATCATTTAGAAAAACGCATGCACGAACACTTTACCCATAGCCCAAAGGCCGCTAAATATACCTTATCCCATCATCCTTTATATATAGCAGCGCTCTTTACCTGTGAGGATCGCTCTCAGGCCAGCAAGCTGGAATATGCGATTAAACACTTACCTAAAGCAAAAAAGGAAGCCCTGATCGCTTTTCACAATCAAACGCTTCCTCTCTCTTATATCAGGTTATATGCTTTTCCTTTAATCCATATCATTTAAGAATGCTTTATAAGCGCGCACCGCTTCATAAACATCCACTTTAGAAGACACTTCCTGTGGCGAATGCATACATAAAATAGCTAATCCGGCATCGATAACTTCCATGCCATAGTTAGCCATGATATAAGCGATCGTTCCCCCGCCGCCTACATCAACTTTACCAAGTTCAGCCGTCTGGAACTGGACATTGTTATCATCCATAACACGTCTGATGCTTGCCATATATTCCGCATTCGCATCATTTGATCCAGATTTCCCGCGTGAGCCCGTAAACTTATTGAAGACGATACCCTTACCTAAGAAAGCCGCATTCTTCTTTTCAAACGCATCAGCATATAATGGATCATAGCCCGCTGAGACATCACTTGATAACATCTTAGAACGACTGATTGTTCTTCTGACAGCTAAATCACTAGATAAGCCCATTAAGTTTAATAATTCAGCAGTGGTATTTTCAAAGAAGTGTGAATGCATCCCACTTGCCCCTACAGAACCAATTTCTTCTTTATCAACTAATAACGTACAAGCAGTTCGCGCTGGCGTATCAATATCTAACATCGCAAATAATGACGTCCAGGCACAGATCTTATCATCCTGACCATACGCTAAGATCATCGAACGATCAAAACCTAAATCTCTGGCTTTATCAGCAGGGACAATTTCTAATTCAGCGGATAAGAAGTCTTCTTCCTCAACGCCATACTTTTCACTGACTAAACGCATCGTATTGGCTTTGATCTGATCCTTTTCTTCACTATTTAAAGTAGCTGAACCAACTAATAAGTCTAAGTTTTCCCCTTCTACGACAACATTGGCTTTCTTGCTCATCTGATTGCCGGCTAAGTGAATTAATAAGTCAGTAACAGTAAAAACAGGATCATTTTCATCTTCCCCAATATTCACATTCACAACGCTGCCATCTTTCTTTGCGAAGACACCGTGAATAGCAAGAGGAATGGTGACCCACTGATATTTCTTAATC
This sequence comes from Intestinibaculum porci, assembly GCF_003925875.1. GTDB lineage: Bacteria > Bacillota_I > Bacilli_A > Erysipelotrichales > Coprobacillaceae > Intestinibaculum > Intestinibaculum porci. The sequence goes on from NZ_AP019309.1 coordinate 2,594,282, forward strand.
CCACCATAATAATGAGTATCTAAATAACTGAAGCCGTCCTTTTCATATAAAGGATTCTGTTTAATATCTAAACGAGGTGAATCAATATGTGCCCCTAAGATATTCATCCCTTCTTCAATCGGATTTGTCCCAATATGATAAAGAACGATCAGCTTGCCATTATAAACAGCATAAACCTTATCGCCAGCCATTAAGCTGCGGTTTTCTGCAATACACTCTTCAATATTGACATAACCAGCCGCTTTCGCTTTTTCAATCGCTAAAGTGACACATTCTCTTTCTGTCTTGCCATGATCCAGACAGTATTTATAATCATCGGTAACCTTATTCATTTCTTTAAACTGTTCATCTGAATAAGATTCCCATAAAGTTTTTCTTTCCATAGTTTCACTCCTTTCCCTTATTTTATCGATAATCTAAGCCTCTGACAAGTCATATAAAACCCTCTTGCAAGCATCAAATCACTATTTTCATACATACTTTCTATTATTTAGAATTCATAACATATCATTTCTATTAAATGCAAATTATCATCTCTAATAATTTTCACTTTTTTAAGCAGAGATCCTATCCCAATAGAGCGTCAATTCTCTTTCTGCATCAGTTTGATTTCTTCTTTCAAAGAGTTCTTCCATTTTCCTCATAATATTGAGAAATAACTATTATAGTTGAAACCAATACATGCATTCCTTAATATTATTGGAAAGGAGGACGGACGATGAAAACATATGAATATGATACAGTATTACATTTAGTCCCTGAAAAAGGCGGTGCTTATGTGATCTTCCCTTGGAATATCAGAGAAGAATTTGGCAAAGGACGCGTCAAAGTACACGCCACCTTTAATGGGATCCCCTATGATGGCAGCATCGTTAACATGGGTATTAAAGACGACAAAGGTCAAATCTGTTATATCATTGGGGTAAGAAAGTCTATTCGGGAAATCTTACAAGTAACGGAAGGTGATTCTATTCATGTCACCATTACCGAAAGAATATAATCGGCATCCCTTCGGGGATGCTTTTTCCTTGAAGTTTTATTGAAGTTTTAATATTATTTTGAATTTAGCTTTATTTATTTTTCCATTTTAAAGGTAATTTAAGCAATTAGAATATATTAGCTTTTTGAATTTCATATTGAAGTTTTCATTGTAGTTTTTATTGAAGTTTCATATTTCTTATTGAAGTTTTTATTGAAGTTCTCGATTTTTTATTGAAGTTTTCATTGAAGTTCTCACTTTCTTATTGAAGTTTTTATTGAAGTTTCACATTTCTTATTGAATTTTTCATTGAAGTACTTCAACAAAAAAGGTATAAGCTCTAAGCCTATACCCTTTATTCTTATAAGGAATCTAATGGTGTATAACCCATTAAGTCACGATCAACAGCCGCAGCGACATCGCGTCCTTCGCGAATCGCCCAGACAACTAATGACTGACCACGACGGCAGTCACCAGCACTGTAGAGATGATCAATATTAGTATGATGATCATTTTCCCCACATTCCACTGTATTTCTGCCATCCAGTTTTACGTTGAAAGCTTTCATAACAGGAAGCTGTGCCCCAACGAAACCAGCCGCAATTAAGACTAAATCACATGGGATCGTCTGTTCACTGCCAGGAACTTCACTCATGACACGACGGCCATCTTTGAATTCCCATTTCAGTTTTACCACAACTGCGGCTTTGACTTCACCTTTATCGTCTAAGATGAATTTTTTTACCGTTGAGTCATAGATACGTGGATCATGACCAAATGAAGCAATTGCTTCTTCCTGACCATAATCTGTCTTCTTGACTAATGGCCATTCTGGCCATGGATTATTCTCCGCTCTTTCTAGTGGTGGTTCATCCATCATTTCTAACTGCGTCACACTCTTAGCGCCTAAACGGATGCTCGTGCCGACACAGTCATTCCCGGTATCACCGCCGCCGATGACTAAGACATTTTTGCCTTTAGGATATTTCTTATCCTTTAATTCACTATTTAATAATGATTTTGTCACCTGCGTTAAGTAATCTACCGCAAAGTAGATATTTGGGGCTTCACGCCCTTCTACCTTAATATCACGTGGCTGTTTTGAACCAACCGCTAAGATGACAGCATCAAAGTCATTTAATAAGGCTTTGGCCTGACGTTTGCTTTCAATGTTCGCATTAGTATGGAAACGCACACCTTCTGCTTTCATCTTAAACATGCGGCGATCGATAATATGTTTTTCGATCTTCATATTCGGAATACCATACATTAATAAACCACCGATGCGATCATCACGTTCATACACATGACATTCATAACCACGCTGATTTAAAGTATCCGCAGCCGCTAAGCCAGCTGGTCCGGAACCGATAATAGCAACCTTTTTTCCCACTCTTGTTAGTGGTGGTTTTGGTTCTTCTAATAAATGTTCAAAAGCATATTCAATAATCGCATATTCATTTTCATGAACCGTTACCGGATCTCCATGAAGACCACAGGTACATGCTTTTTCACATAAGGCTGGACATACGCGGGATGTAAATTCAGGGAAGTTATTGGTTTTGATCAAACGTTTATAAGCCTGATCATAATGTCCCTGATAAACCAGATCATTCCATTCTGGTACTAAGTTATTTAAAGGACAGCCTGAATACATGCCCTTAATTTTCTGACCATATTGGCAGAAAGGAACGCCGCAGTCCATGCAGCGAGCCCCCTGCTTCATCTGTTCAGCTTTGGAAAGACGAATATGGAATTCATCAAAATTTTTAATACGTTCTTCACAAGGTAAAGCACGTGATGTTTTACGTTCATAATCTAAGAATCCTGTTTTCTTACCCATCTTTCTAAGCTCCTTTCATAGCCGTATTGAAGGCTTCGACTTTTGCCTCATCTTCGGTTAATCCCTGAGATTCGAAGTGGGCAATCAGATCCATCATCTTCTTGTAGGTTGTTGGCACAATCTTCTTGAAGTGTTTGATGTTAGTATCAAAATCATCAAGCAGGAATTTTGCCTTTTCACTGCCCGTATAACGATAATGATTTTCAATCAGTTCACGTAATGTATCCTGATCATGTTTCTGAGTAACTTCACCATATTCTACTAATTCACTGTTCAGTTTTTCGTAGAGGTTATTGTCTGGATCGTAGATATAAGCGATCCCGCCGCTCATTCCGGCAGCTACGTTACGACCTGTTTCACCTAAGATGACTGCAACCCCACCTGTCATATATTCAAGAGCGTGGTCACCAACCCCTTCGACAACCGCGCGTGCGCCTGAGTTACGGACACAGAAACGTTCACCAGCAACCCCGTTGACATACACTTCACCACTGGTTGCCCCATATAAAGCAACGTTCCCGATAATGATGTTTTCATCAGCTTTATAAGAAACATCTTCTGGCGTTTTAACGATGATCTTACCACCAGATAAGCCTTTACCTAAGTAGTCATTAGAATCACCCGTTAATTCCAGGGTTAAACCTTTTGGAATGAAGGCCCCAAAAGACTGACCGCCAGCACCGATGGCATGAACAGTGAAAGTATCATCAGGCACATCGTTGCCTAAGTTCTTCGTAATGTAAGAACCAAACATTGTCCCGAAGGCACGGTTAATGTTAGAGACTTCAATCGTTGTTTCCTGAGGACCTTTCTTCTTTTCATATTTCTTGATTAATGGTTTTAATTCGTTGTCCTTGACCTGATCAAGTTTGAAATCAAAGACATGAGCAGGGTTGAAACAATGCGCTTTTTCATTGGCATAAGTATCATCCAAGATGCCGCTTAAGTCCATATGATAAGCTTTGCCTAAATCCTTTTCGACTAATAAGTCGTTATGACCAACCATTTCATCAACAGTTCTAAAGCCTAATTTTGCCATATATTCACGCATTTCTTCAGCGACGAAACGCATGAAGTTTTCAACGTATTCTGGTTTCCCAGTAAATCTCTTACGTAAGATTGGGTTCTGCGTAGCGACCCCAACTGGGCAGGTATCTAAGTTACATACACGCATCATGACACAGCCCATCGTAATTAATGGCGCCGTCGCAAAGCCATATTCTTCAGCCCCTAATAAGCAGGCAATCGCTAAATCACGACCAGTTAATAACTTACCATCCGTTTCAATGACAACGCGATCACGTAATTCATTCATAATTAATGTCTGATGTGCTTCTGCTAAGCCTAATTCCCAAGGTAACCCCGCATTGTAGACAGAGTTACGAGGCGCTGCCCCAGTACCGCCATCAAAACCAGAAATTAAGATGACCTGAGCTCCGGCTTTCGCAACCCCAGAAGCAACGGTACCAACCCCGGCTTCAGACACTAACTTCACAGAGATGCGGGCATCTTTATTTGAATTCTTCAAATCATAGATTAACTGCGCTAAGTCTTCGATTGAATAAATATCATGATGTGGTGGTGGGGAAATGAGTGATACACCAGGTGTTGAATGTCTGGTCTTCGCAACCCATGGATACACCTTACCAGCTGGTAAGTGTCCACCTTCACCAGGTTTAGCTCCCTGAGCCATCTTGATCTGGATTTCCTGCGCAGAACATAAATATTCAGAAGTGACCCCGAAACGGCCAGAAGCCACCTGCTTAATCGCAGAGTTACGAGAATCGCCATTTGGTAATGGGGCAAATCTTTCAGCATCTTCGCCGCCTTCACCAGAGTTTGACTTCCCATGTAATCTATTCATTGCGATCGCCATTGTTTCATGGGCTTCTTTAGAGATTGAACCATAAGACATTGCCCCAGTTTTGAAACGTTTCACAATATTTTCCACTGGTTCCACTTCACTTAGCGGAATCGCTTTACGTTTTGAGAAATCGAAGTCGATGCAGCCACGAATGTTGATCCCTTCTTCTTCCTGTGTAATCGTATCTGAGAACTGTTTGAATAACTTGTAATCACCGGTTCTCGTAGCCTGCTGTAAAAGATGAATTGTCTTTGGATTATAAAGATGTTCTTCTTTATGACTTCTTTCCTTATGGAAGCCCATCGAATCAAGCGTCATATTGACTTCATAACCAAATGGGTCAAAGGCTGAATCATGTAATTCATTAACCTGACGTTCAATATCTTCTAAGGTAATCCCATCAATTCTTGAGACTGTCTTAGGGAAATAAGCATCAATCACATCTTTAGAAATACCGATGGCTTCAAAGTTTTGACTGCCGCGGTATGACTGAATCGTTGAAATCCCCATCTTAGAAGCGATCTTAACGATGCCTGATAAAACTGCATCATTATAATCATGAACCGCTGCATAATAATCTTTTTCAATTAAGCCATCTTCGACTAACTGATGAATGGTATCCTGAACTAAGTACCCATTCACTGCGGAAGCCCCATATCCTAATAACGTTGCAAAATGATGGACTTCACGTGGTTCACCAGATTCGATGACTAAGGCTAACTTCATACGTTTTTTCGTTTTCACTAAGTATGAGTTGACCGCTGCCGTCGCTAATAATGAAGGAATCGCACAGTGGTTATCATCTACTCCGCGGTCGCTTAAAATAATGATGTTAGCACCTTTATGATAAGCTTTATCCACTTCGTTGAATAAACGATCTAAAGCTTTCTTTAATGAAGTATTCTTATAATATAAAGTAGAAACAGTCGCTGATTTGAAATCTTTCGTATTGAGACTTCTTAATTTTAAGATATCCGTATTCGTTAAGATTGGATTTTTAATCTTTAATAAATGGGTGTTATCTGGGGAATCCTCTAAGATATTTCCTTCTGTCCCAAGCATTAATGAGGTACTCGTGACAATTTGTTCACGGATACTATCAATTGGTGGGTTCGTCACCTGGGCAAATAACTGTTTAAAGTAATTGAATAACGGCTGATGCTTCTTGCTCATCACCGCTAATGGGGCGTCATTTCCCATTGCGATAATAGGTTCAGTACCTTTCATAGCCATTGGAATAATATAATCCTTTAAGTCTTCATAAGCATAACCGAAGCAGCGCTGAAGCGCTTCAAGCTCTTCATTCTTATATACTTCCACTTTAACAGAAGGAATCTTAATATCTGATAACTTCATCAGATGCGAATCTAACCATTCACCATAAGGTTCTTTCTGGGCATAAGTTTCTTTTAATTCTTCATCTTTAATGAGGACACCACGTTTGGTATCAACCAATAGCATCTTTCCTGGTCTTAAACGATCCTTCACTTCGATATCCTGAGGATCAATTTCCAAGGAACCGACTTCTGAAGATAAGACTAAATAACCATCTTTAGTAATATAGTAACGTGATGGACGTAAACCATTACGGTCTAAGACAGCGCCCATTAATTCCCCATCACTAAAGAGGATGGAAGCAGGGCCATCCCATGGTTCCATAACCGTTGCGTTATAGGCATAGAAATCCTTTTTCTTCTTCGACATGTTAGGGTTATTTTCCCAAGGTTCAGGAATACACATCATCACTGCTCTTGGTAATTCCATCCCTGACATATATAAGAATTCCAAAGTGTTATCTAACATCGCTGAGTCAGAACCATCGACATTGACAACAGGGAAAATCTTTTCTGTATCTAAGGTATCACAGCGCATGTTTTCTTCACGAGAAAGCATGTTGTTGGCATTCCCTTTAATAGTGTTAATTTCACCATTGTGGACAATAAATCTGTTTGGATGGGCTCTTTCCCATGATGGATTTGTATTGGTTGAGAAACGTGAATGCACTAAGGCAATCGCACTCTTATAATCGTCTGACTGTAAGTCTTTAAAAAACGTACGTAACTGTTTTACTAAGAACATCCCCTTATAGACAATCGTTCTTGAAGATAACGAGCAGACATAAGTTTCCTCATTCGAATGTTCAAATAAACGTCTTGCCTGATATAACTTACGATCAAAATCAATACCTGGGGCAACATCATCAGGAATCTTCACAAATCCCTGCATAATATAAGGCATTTTTTCTAAAGCTTTGGTTCCTAAAACGGATTCATCCGTTTCGACTTTACGCCAGCCTAAGAATTTCATACCTTCTTTTTTAATAACTTTTTCAAAACTTGCCTGTGCACTACGACGTTTGACATTATCCTGTGGGAAGAAGAACATCCCGACACCATAATGACCGTCCTTCGGCAAAGTAAATTCGATAATTCTTTTAAAGAAAGCATAAGGAACCTGAGTCAGGATCCCAACACCATCGCCGGTTTCACCACGCGCGTCTTTACCAGCACGGTGTTCGAGCTGTTCAACAATCTTAAGAGCGTTATCGACCGTGACATGGGTCTTTACACCTTTAATATTAACAACGGCACCGATCCCGCAGTTATCATGTTCAAATGCTTTGTCATACAATTTTGGACTCATCTACGTACCTCCCTACGATTGAAAATAATATACAATACATTATTATTGATGTAAAGGTTTTTTATTAGTGTTTCTCTATTTATTTTTCATCCTTTAGGAGTATTCGTGAATGGAATCACTTACATTTATCCTTTTCAAAAACGAATGAAAAGCGTACAATAAAGGAAGGAGGTTTGAAAATGAGTAAATTTATCGTAGAAACATCTGCGCATCATGTCCATCTTTCGCAGAAGGATTTAGAAACATTATTTGGGGAAGGTTATGAATTAACCGTTAAAAAAGAATTATCACAGCCAGGTCAGTTCGCCGCTCAAGAAAAGGTAACCGTTGTTGGTGAACGCGGCGAAAAAGCGATGAGCGTACTTGGCCCAGTGAGAAGCGAATCACAGGTCGAAGTATCCTTAACCGATGCCCGCGCTTTAGGCTTAAAAGCTTTAGTGCGTGAATCCGGCGACTTAGAAGGTACAAACGGCTGCGTTTTAAAAGGTCCTAAAGGACAGATCACTTTAGAAAAAGGTGTCATCGCGGCTAAACGTCATATCCATATGACTCCGGCAGATGCGGAAAACTTTAATGTTAAAAACGGTCAGATCGTCAAAGTCAGAGTAGATACTGATGGCCGTTCATTAATCTTTGATGATGTTGTCATCAGAGTCAAAGACACTTACGCTTTAGCAATGCACATCGATACGGATGAAAGCAATGCGGCTGGCGGACCAAAAGAAGGAACAATTGTCGACTAATCAAAAAGCTGCTTCATGCAGCTTTTTTAGTTTGCCCTTTCAATAGCTTCGATCTTTTTCGCAAAAAGAGCAATCTCCTCATTATTAAAATTCTCATAAATATCCCCATGAAAACCTTTTGGCAGTAATGGTCGTCTTTTATTCATCACCGTTAAAACCATCTTTTCACTGATGCTCAAATCCGGATAATAGAGCGCTCCGCCTAACCCCGCTAAGGTTTTTGTATTCTTGAGAATCTCATAATCAAAAACATCTGTTAAATAACGCATAAACTCCGAATAAAATAGCGCCATCACAAAAATCGAATAATGTTTCTGGGAAAGCAGCTCCTGATTATTCGTGACAAAATGCACCATCTCTTCATCTAACTTTCCATAATAAACCGGAATTCCTAAAACAATCGTATCAAACTGTTTCAGATCATCATGTGATAGTGTCTGATAATCAATAACCTGCACCGGACTCTTTACATGCATGGCAATGATATGCGCAATTTTCTTAGTCGCCCCATGCTTACTTTTATAAATTACACCGATCATTTCTCTTCCCCTCCTTAATTCTATATTAATACTTTTTGACACAATGAAAAAGAGCTTTATAAAAATGATCAGAGAATTGCGGAAGCGATCAAATCTAATTCTTTGGCGCGATATTTTGCAGTATCATAAGAAACATGAAAATGTTTAGCAACATCTCTCATATTAATGAAACCGTCTTTTTCATGTGTATGAATATAGAACTTAAAAAGATCTTCCGGCATTAACAAAGCCTTGGCAAAAGCATGAGCTTGAAGCTCCTGCTCATTCGAAGCATTTGGTAACAAAATCTCATTGACAGGTAAAGCCTCCCACATTTCTAGCACATAATGATAACCGCAATGTAAAAACAAATGACCTAACGCATGAGCGATGGTAAAAGTTATTCTTTCGTTTGTCTGATCTTCTCTGACTTTCATCAGAAATGAGTGTTCCCCCGTTTTTATGAGCGCTGCATCCTTTAAGATGTCAAGTGCACTGGTCATTATTAAAGCGCCACCAATGCGATCAATAAAATCAGCTAATTCGCTATTATGATGATAATCGAGATCTTCGCAAATAGCTACAGCGGTATGCTCGATTTTCCTTCTTGTCTCTTCGTTCATGTTCTCACCTCTTACCTTTAGTATAGCGGATTATTCGTCTTTATAAAAAAGAAAAAGAGCTTTTCCAAAAGGGAATCGCTCTTTCATAAATTATTTCTTTAATAATGCTTTTAATGATGAAGAAGCTTTAAAAGCGGGAACTTTTGAAGCAGGAATATCGATCTGTTCCTTAGTCGCAGGATTAATACCCTTACGGGCAGCTCTTTCACGTACTTCAAACTTACCTAAGCCCTGTAGTGGGACTTCATCACCGTTCTGTAATGCTTCTACAACAGCTTCAGTAAAACCTTTTAATGCTCTTTCAGCATCTGCTTTTGATAAACCTGATTTTTCTGCAATCTGTGCAACTAAATCTGCTTTTTTCATAATAAGTCTCCATTTCTATTTTTAATATTTTCTTTATACATTATACCAAAGCGGCCACAACTATACAATCGCTTTTACAAATTGCAATATTTTAAGCCATAACGGACATAAATAATGTTAAAAACGGTCATCAGATCAAGCGTCCCCATCATTGCTGACTGGGTATAATCAGATTCATAGCCGCCAATGCGCAGATAATGAGAAATGCCTTCATTCTCATAGTCCTGATTTAAAGTGACTAAAAGAATTTCTGGTTTTTTTTCTTTTAACTTATCCACTAAGCCATCCATAATCTTCTTACGGGCTCTGACCGATACAATAATCACTAATTCACCTGGTTCAATCGTATCAAACTTTGCCAGCATATCCCCGCGATCCGCGAACGCATACACAAACTTTCTCAGTTTTAACATCTTCTGCTGGAAATCTGTACAGACAAGCTTAGAGAACTGATAGGCAAACATATGGATATTCGGCGCATCATGGATTAATTCACAAACTTGATCAATATGGGCCATATCTAAACTAGCCTGTCCCTGCTTTAAAGAGTCAATCGTTTCCCGATAGACTTTATCAATAATTAAAGTTGGATCATCATTTAACTGCTTTTCCTCAGCTTCCTCTAAATGAATCTCATCATTAGCTAAGTCTAAAGCAATCTGTAATTCTTTCTTAAAGTTGGCGAATGACTTCGTATTCAAATCCTTGCAAAAACGAGAAATCGTGGCCGGGGACGTATAACACATCGTCGCTAAATCATTGATGGAAATATTTGGCATATCATCAAGATGAGAAAGAATCGTCTGGGCAATAGTATAATACATATCCTGGGAAGACGAGTAATTCACATAGGTAATGAGGGTATATAAAATATCCACCTCATTATAATTCGTAATAGATCTAAGCATCATGGTGCACCTCCAAATAATTCCTTCTTCCTAATTCATATAAATCATGTCCCTGGCAGTCAATCACAACAACCAACGGCAGATCTTCCACTTCTAATCGACGCACCGCTTCTGGCCCTAAATCCGCAAAAGCAATGACATCACATTTCTTAATACAGTTTGAAATCAAAGCGCCAGCGCCGCCAATGGCGCCAAAATAGATCCCTTGATATTTTTTGATCGCTTCTTTGACTTCGTCGTTACGCTTGCCTTTGCCAATCATCCCACGTAAGCCTTCCGCAAGCATCCGCGGTGAATAGGCATCCATGCGGTAGCTTGTCGTCGGACCGCAGGAACCAATGACTTCCCCTGGAGCTGCCGGCGCAGGACCGGCGAAATAAATGGTGGCATCCTGCACTTCAAAAGGCAGTTTCTCGCCCCGCTCTAACATTTCGCAAAAACGTTTATGCGCAGCATCCCGCGATGTATAAATGACGCCTGATAAAAGCACCCGATCGCCAGCCTTTAATGAGGCAATCTTTTCCTTTGTGAGTGGTGTTTGTAAATGGATCATAAGATAACCTCCTTATGGCGTGCCACGTGGCAACAGATGGCGACCGCTACCGGCATGCCGGCAATATGCGTTGGCGCGCTTTCAATATGCAAGCTTAACGCAGTCGTGGCGCCGCCAAAACCAGCGGGACCAATGCCCGTTGCATTGACTTTTTCTAATAATTCTTTTTCTAATGCCGCATAGCGAGGATCTTCATGATGCGCATCAAAATCTTTCATCATCGCTTTCTTCGCTAATAAAGCGACGCCTTCAAAATTGCTGCCAATACCGACCCCAATGACAATTGGCGGACAGGGATTCGGACCGGCATCATTCACGACTTTCATGACAAACTCTTTGACACCTTCCACCCCGTCACTCGGCTTTAACATTTTCACCTGACACATATTCTCTGAGCCAAAACCTTTAGGTGCTACCGTAAGATGAATCTTGTCACCAGGGACAATGTCATAATGAATCATGGCTGGGGTATTGTCTTTGGTATTGACACGATCAAACAATGGATCATTGACAATACTTTTACGTAAATACCCTTCCTGATAGCCTAAAGCTACACCTTTTTGAATGGCTTCTTCAAGAGGACCATCAACATGAACATCCTGACCGATCTCCACAAAAACACAAGCCATGCCTGTATCCTGACAAATGGGACGTTTTCTTTTTTTCGCGATATCCGCATTTTCTTTTAACACCTTTAAGGTGTCTTTTCCTAAATCTGTTTCTTCCTTCTCGATGCCTTCGCAAATCGCCGCATAGACATCATGAGGTAAATCATAATTTGCTTCCACGCAAAGCTTTTTAATCGCTTCAGTAATGGTCTGACTTTCTATTGTTCTCATCTTTTCACTTCCTATTGACTAATTTCTCCTGCAGGTCATCAAGAGAAGGATAATACATTGTATAATAACGTAAACTCATCAGTTCAACCGTCGTTAATAAAGCATGCTTCCCCGTCTTGCCATCTTCGGGATGACCAATATTGATGGTGTAATCAATCGGGATATGCATGCAGTCACTGCTCGCGCAGGTAATTAAGACCGTCGTACAGCCGGAACGTCTTAAATACTGCAGTGTCTTAAAGTTCCCGATGGCATAATTGCCATTAACGGAAAAAATAATGGCTAAGCCATCACTGCTCATCTTCTTCGCACATTCTAACTGTCTCTCACCATCCATATAAGCTAAAGAAAACTTTTCCAGCATTAATAAATCGGTTTGAAAATGAATAGCGGCACTATTGGAGAACTGCGTTCCAAAAAGTGCGATTTCCTTCGTATCATGAATAAGTCTTAACACTTGATCAATAACTTTCCAGTCTAATGTAGCCGGCAGCTGTAATAACGTTTTTACGACCTGTTTGACATAAGCATCCGTCGCTAATGTCGGCGTCTGTTTCATCATCTTCAAAGGAATATTGATGAGATTATTAAACTTCTTCGTATCAGCATGAAAAGACATACACTCCTGTTTCAGATGGGCAAAATTTTCATACCCCAAAGCGCGGCAAAAACGCGAAATCGTCGCCGGCGATACGTAACAGGCATCGGCTAACTCACTGATTCGCATCGTTGAGATGCGATAGAAGTTATTCGCCATGAATAAAGCAATGTTATAATTTGTATCCTTTTCACTTGCGGTATTCAAAAAAATAATTAATCTATAAAAAAGATCCTTCATTGTCTTGCTCCTTATTATTCATTAAGTTAATTATATATTACTTGTTAACTAGATGAAAGTGATTTCAAGACATTATTTTCATCAAGCGAAAACTTTCTCTGATCTTTACAATGCATTGTATATCCCTTAGAATAGGTCTAGGTGATAAAAATGGATCGAGATTTAATAGCCCGCGCAATGCAGAATGTCATTAATATGAGTAAAGTACAGATGTTTGAACACTTCAAAGGCGATCAGTTAGACAAGGCGCTGCAGAAAGAAATGTATGAAGTAGCCGAGTCGACAGATAACCCAGAAAAGTGTAAAAAAGATATTGATGCCCTGCTTGCAAAAAATAAAAAAATCATCACCGCGATCGAAAAAGATCAAGTGACATTGCCTATGTATAATACTCTGATGGAGGATTTACGCACCTGGCGACGCACTTACGTGATGAAACAAGAGAAATAATCTCTTTGTGGTGCTATGCACCACTTTTTTACAGCTCGCAAGGCAAAATAAAAAGATACTCCGTCAGTTAATTAGGTGAAAGCTTACTTTATTCCCGCTCTCTATCTGCTAATTCTTTTGAGCTTTCCTTCTATGACTCTTCACGCTCATAGAATACTGTTTGCATCCTTAGCAGGGATCAATACGTTTTGATTGATCAATATCCTTGCTGATGACACTCTCACAAGAACTCTATCCTTCTCACTGACTTCGTATCTTTTTTTAATTAAGAAGTTGGTTTAATCAGTCCTTCCTTCTTCTTTCTAATTACACTATACTCCTGTTTGAATCCGCTTTTAAGTGTTATTTTTAAATTTTGAAAATTTTTTGAACTTTTTTAAAAAAGCCAATGGGTTATTTCCCCATTGACTTTTCAATTGCGTTGATAAATGCTGCACGCAGCCCGCCATCTTCTAAGGCTTTCACACCTTTGATCGTTGATCCGGCTGGTGATGTGACATTATCTTTTAAGATCCCAGGATGTAAGCCAGAAGCTAACTGCATTTTTCCTGATCCTAAGACTGTCTGACTCGCTAATTTATAAGCGCTCGCTCTCGGTAACCCCTGAGCGACAGCACCATCCGCTAAGGCTTCAATAACCATATAAATATATGCTGGCGCACAGCCTGATAAAGCCCCGCCGACACCCATTAAATGAGATGGTAAAACTTCCACTGAGCCAGCTGATTCAAAGGCTTTTTTAATAAAGTCATATTCGTCATCCGTTAATGTCTGCTGATCTTCTAAGAGAATCATGCCTTCCCCCACGGCAATTGGCGTGTTGGGCATAAAGGTTAAGTGTCTGGTTGAAGGATCTAACATTGTTTCATATTTGGCGAAATCATAACCTAAAACCATCGATACTAAAGCTTTGCCTTTTAAGTCTTCTTTTAATGGAGCCACCACTTTTTCAACCACCTGTGGTTTGACCGCCATAAAAATGATTTCCGCATTGCGAATGACTTCATGACCATCGCTTAATGGTGTGACACCTCTCGCTTTGGCTTTTTCAGTGGCGATTTCTGATAAATCAAAACCGCAAATCTCATCTGCTTTGATATAACCGGAATTGATAAAACCTTCCTGGATGGCTGAAGCCATATTCCCCATCCCAATAAAACCTAATTTATACATACTTTTTCTCCTCTTCTAATGAAAAAAGCTAACGTAGTGTTAGCTTAAATTCTTCTATTTTTCAAAAATGCTGGAACATCATCATCTAAATCATCATCTGGTTCATCAAAGCTAGATTCCATTGCTTTGGCAGTTGCCTTAGCAGTATAGCTTGTATGAGGCATTTCTGGTTCTTCTTCATCTTCAAAACCAGTAGCGATAATTGTGACGATGATCTGATCATCTAACTGATCATTAATGGCAACCCCTAAGATTGTGTTGACTTCATTACCAACTGCTTCACGGATTGCGGCTAAAGCCGTATTGGCATCATATAATGTGATGTTTGGTCCACCTGTTACATTGACGATCGCATCTTTCGCCCCAGCGATAGAAACGTCTAATAATGGTGAAGAAATAGCACGTTTCGCAGCTTCTTCAGCTTTGTTGTCACCATCACTCATACCAATCCCGATTAAGGCTGCGCCACGATCTTTCATGACAGAAGATACATCGGCGAAGTCAAGGTTGATAAATGCTGGAATGGCAATTAAGTCAGTAATTGTCTGCACTGCCTGACGTAATACGTTGTCTGCTTCACGGAACGCTTCGTTCATTGGACGACCACCGATCGCATCAAGTAAACGGTCATTAGAAACAACGATAATTGAATCGACATTTTCTTTTAAATCAGCTAAGCCGGCCTGTGCCTGACGGGCACGTCTTGGTCCTTCAAAAGTGAAAGGAGAAGTGACGACACCAACTGTTAAAGCACCTAATTCACGGGCAATTTTAGCTACGATTGGGGCTGCACCAGTCCCAGTTCCGCCGCCCATACCAGCTGCTACGAATACCATGTTGGCCCCAGTTAAAGCTTCTCTGATCTCATTTTCTGCTTCAACCGCTGCTTTGCGTCCGATTTCTGGATTTCCACCGGCGCCTAAACCATGCGTTAAATCTTTTCCTAATACAATTTTATTGACATCGGTAATCCCTTTTAACATCTGGGCATCAGTGTTCGCAACATAGAATTCAACACCTTTGACACCATCGGTCACCATGCGGGTTACGGCGTTACATCCTCCCCCGCCGACACCTACAACTTTTATTTTTGCAACCTGCACAAAATCCATATTTTCATCCATCGTCTCATTCCTCTTTCTTTTAATCTTCCTCACTAAAGAACGTATCCATCAGTCGTTTGAAACGCCCTTTGTGTTTTTCTTCTGTTTTTGCTTTTGTCAAGCCTTTTAAACGCAAATTCATTGTACTTGAAATATCCGGCAGAGTCAACGATACAGCGTCCTCTCCGAGCAGTTCTTTGCGGTCATTAATGTAATAGATCATTCCTAACGCAGGGACATAGCTCATATCGCGCGCCCCGATCGTTTCCGGGCGATAACAGCGCACCGGTGAGCCTAAGGCTTTCGTAGCGACCTGATCTAAGTACGGCAATTCACCGCCGCCGCCAACAATTAAAGTTTCATAATTGCGGCCATCATTAATGACATCAATTTTAGCTTTGATCTGTCCCATCATATCAGTGACAGCATCACATAACACCTGCGATAAATCCGCCTGTGTATAATTAATCAGTTCATCATCCTTCTTAATGGTATGAATGATATCATCATCCCCTAAGCCCTTTTCACAGGTCCCATATTTCACTTTATAAAGCTCGGCTTTATCTAAAGGAATATCCCAGGCCGTCGCAATCGCTTTGGTTAAATCAAAGCCGCCGACATGCGCCTGACTTAAGTATTTCAGATAACCATCTTCAAAGAAGGCGATGGTTGCATTGCGATACCCAATATCAATGAGGATCGCCCCTTCCTGCAGATAGGCTGCATCGAAGGCTTCCTTCGCTGAGGCATAGGCATCAATTGTAATATCTAATAACGAGAGACCGGCTTGTTCCACCGCTCCTAAATAACTATATAAATGTTTCTTGCGCGCTGTGACAATCATCGTATCCGCTTTTAAAGAAGCTGATTTAACGCCTAGCGGAATCTTCTCCATTGTCTTTGTATCCGTATGATAACGGATCGGAATCGTCGATACGACATCTTCATTCTTTGATAACTCAAAGCGTCGTGAGAGTTTTAGAGCTCTTAAGACATCTTCCACGCCCACACGGTCATTAGCTGAATTGACCTTGGTGATCCCATCACCTAAGTAAATCTTCGCATCATTGGATGGTAAGACTAAGGCCACTGACTTCATGGTCGTCCCTAACTCATTATCACACTCTTTCACAATAGTCCTGATATCTTTGACTACTGCATCCATATCTTTGATATTCCCTTTCACAATACCATGACTGGGGATTTTTTTAGAAAAGAGAATATTGATATTTGCGCTCACTGTTTCAGCTACCAGTAATTTAATTGTCGTAGAACCGATATCCAAAACGGCATAAATTTCTTTCATTTTTATTCTCCTTACACAATTTGTATATCTTCTCTAACATTTCTGTCAGAGCTTAATTATACATGATTAATATTACCATAAATCAGTGATAAACTCTTCATAAAATTAGAAAAAAGTTACGAGAAAATGATTTTCTAATCTTATGAAAAGCGCAGGCGTCTGCGCTATTTACATTTTGTCATATAGACCACGCGATCATTGCGAATCGTAAAGGTACAGTAATCGCTGTAGGCGGCCACATAAGCCTGATAATTAAACTTCTTCACACTTAATTCATCCGCCATTTCATCATAACGCACAACGATTGCTTTCCCATTATCCATAATGAAGCGAACCTGCTTGTCTTCCGTCTTTGTCGGATCATAGAGAATATCCGAAACTGATGAACGAATAATATCCGGCAGCTTCAAATATTCCTTCAGGAAGGCCTGCATCATTTCTACGCTTTTAAACTTCTGCAGTTTCGGATACTTTTGCAATGAGGCAATATGATAATCATCATTTAAGGCAAAGACATGCTTCGCATCATCTAAGATATAAGTCTGCTTGCCAATTGTCCCATAAGCGACGATACTTGCTTCCTGGATATCGACACTGACATAGCCAAAGACATTTGCCGAAACACGCGCTTTATTCACGAGCGGCATGCTCTTTAATTCTTCCTGATACTGCTTTTTTGAAAAAGCAAAGAAATAGCTTTTCTTATAGGGCGCAGAAGCCTGCTCTAAGGCCGATGTTTTGATTTGGTGATTGCCATAAAAAGTGAAGCTTTTAATTTTCGAAATCGGATTAACAAAAAAGACAATCACTAAAGCGATGATAACCACCACCAAAACGATCTTTACTCGTTTTTTAAGACGTTTCCGCTTCTTATTTTTTAATAAAACCTTACGCTGATCTTTATCATATTCATTAAACTTGACGCCTGATGCTTTGTTGGCTTTCTTAGCCATTTTGTTTCTCCCAGTTGACTAAAATAACTTCGGTCCGTAATTCTACCCCGAACTTTTCTTTCACTGTCGACTGCACGAGCTGAATGAGCTGTAAGATATCTTTCGCTGAAGCATAGCCATTATTGACAATAAAGTTAGAATGCTTTGGTGAGACCTGCGCACCGCCAATTTCATAGCCGCGAAGGCCCGCATCATCAACGTATTTCCAGGCTGGCTGATCACCAGGATTTCTAAATACCGATCCGGCGCAGGCAAAGTTCCAAGGCTGGGAAGCCATCCGGCGTTCCTTACGTTTATCAAGAATCGCTTTGATTTCTTCCGGATCCTTTTCATTCATTTCAAAAGTTCCTTCGAGAATAATCCAGTCAGGATGACGCTGTAAGCGCGAATGACGATAGGCAAACTGCATTTCTGGTTTCGTTAATGTGACAATTTCATTTTGATGATTTAAAATCGTACATTCCTTAAACACATCGGCAATGCAGTATTTATAAGCCCCCGCATTCATATAGAGGGCGCCGCCGATCGATCCCGGGATTCCACCCATAAACTCAAAGCCTGATAAACCATATTTGGCAGCCTGATAAGCTAAAGCGATAAGGGAAACGCCCGCTTGCGCTTTGACGATGTTGCCGCGAATATCTACTTTATCAAAATGATTGAGCGAGATAATGACCCCTTCGTATTCACGATCGGAGAATAACAAGTCACTGCCCTTACCGATGACCATATAAGCGGAGCCGATCGAGCGACAGTAATCAAGTACTTGACGTAAGCTTTCAATCGAATCAGGTTCCACGTACACGCGGGCTGGTCCCCCGACTTTATAAGTCGTATGCTTATACATTGGTTCATTTTTAATGACCTTGCCCACATCTAACTCTTTCAGTTCCTGATAGACGCGTTTGAAATTGAGATCCATACATTACCCCCTGTTTAAAAGGTTTTTAATTTCTTTATAAATATCTTCGCAGGCATGTGGTTTGCCTAATGCCTTAGAAGCCTTTTTTAGCGCATTACGCTTCTCATCATTAAACATCAGACCATCAATCGTACCCACTAAATGAGAAGGATTGAGATCTTTTTCTAAGACCATAATAGCTGCCCCTTTATCCGCTAACTCGCGGGCATTGTATTCCTGATGGTTTGCCACTACATAAGGTGATGGAATAATAATTGAGCAACTGCCAAGCGATGTCATTTCCGCTAAAGTGGTCGCCCCTGCCCGTGAGACAATCACATCACTGCTTGATAAGACACTTGGCATATCATCAATATAAGGCACAATATGAATATGATCTCCTAAATCACCCGTCGCTTTGATCATTTCATCATAGTAATCTTTCCCGGTTACATAAAGGACATGATAGTCCTTATCCTTCATGCGACGCAGCGTATCAATCATCACCTGATTGACTGAACGTGAGCCCAGTGATCCCATGACAATGACTAAGACTTTTTTTCCTTTAGGAATGTTATACATATCATGAACATCTTTTAAGTCATTTTCCCAGACTTTAGAGGCTCTTGGATTCCCTAATAACTTCGTCTTTTCTTTCGGGAACTGTTCATAGGCCTTTTCATAACAGCAGATAATTTCATCGACCCGTTTGATTAAAATCTTATTGGTTAAACCGATGATGGAATTCTGTTCATGAATCATCGTCGGAATATGTTTCTGAGAAGCTGCTAAGACGATGGATGCACTAGGATAACCGCCAAAGCCAATGACAATATCCGGTTTAAATGCTTTTAAGATCTTTTTCGATGTCTTGAGAGAATTGACGAAGATCATCGCATTTTTTGCTTTCTGAAGCGGATTTCCCACTAAGCCTTTAACGTGTAAACCACGATAGTTATAGCCTAAAGAAGGCACCACTTTAGATTCTAATCGATCAGTTGTCCCGACAAAGAGGAACTCAGCATCGGGCTCTTGACTTTTGATGTAATCAACGAGGGCTAAAGCCGGATATAAATGTCCGCCGGTTCCGCCCGCACTTACAATAATTCTCATAATGTCTCCTTTTTATTCAAAATGATTGACAATCTCTTTAAACATATTGCCACGTTCGGCCATATTGTGGAACTCATCAAATGAGCTGGTTGATGGTGATAATAAGACGACATCCCCATCCTTGGCAATTTCATGGGCTTTTAAGACAGCCTCTTTCATATGTGGCAAAGTATAGGTATGAGGATGATGCATATCACGCGCAAAACGTGCGCCCGCTTCCCCAAATGTAATTAAGGTTTTAATGTGGTCGTTGTACTTCGCGACATCGCTGACATCAAGATTCTTTTCATGACCACCCATTAATAAAATGACTGGTTTTTCAAAAGCCTTAATCGCAATCACAGCCGCATCCGTATTGGTCCCTTTCGAGTCGTTATAATATTTCACACCATGTAATTCACGAACGAACTCTAAGCGGTGTTCAACCCCTTTGAACGCACTAATGCCTTTGGCAATATCACTTAATGCGACGCCGCTATGCACGCAGGCTAAGATCGCTACCATAATATTGGCCACATTATGCATCCCGACAATCTTGATATCTTTGCGATCAATCACTTTCTCACCTTTATAATAGATCGTCTGATCCTTTAACATGCAGTCTGCTTCTTTACTTACGGAGAATGTTTCGATCTTGGCCTTTGGTGGGAAACGTTTCAAATAAGATGTTAAGGTATCATCATCTAAGTTACGAATAAACACATCGTGTTCATCACTGTTTTCATAAATACGCATCTTTGACGCATAATATTCATCTAAGGAATCCATGTAATCCAAGTGATCGGGGGTTAAGTTCGTAACAGTGGAAACCTGGGCATGGAAATCTTTAATATCTAATAACTGGAAGTTACTCATTTCTAAGACAATGGTATGCCCTTCATTTTCATAAAGCGCATGATCCATCACCACATCACAGTAAGGAATCCCATAGTTCCCGCAGATATGCACATGCTCTTTCACGCCTTTTAAAATAGCATAGATCAAAGAGACCGTCGTTGTTTTACCATTGGTTCCGGTAACCGCGATATAATGCTGCGGCTTAGCCACCTGATAAGCCAATTCAATTTCCGTAATCACCGGAATACCACGCTCTTTTAAACGTAAGACAAAAGGGGCATGATAATTGATCCCTGGCACTTTGACACAAAAGTCAAAATCTTCTTCAAATAAAGCTGGATCCTGTCCGCCAAAACGGCAGTCATAGCCTTTTTTGACATATTCTTCATATTCCGGAATTTCTTCTGCTTGATGTCCATCGTTAATGACAATCGAAGCACCAAAGTGATCCAGTAAGCGAATCGCTGCTTTCCCGGATTTGCCTAATCCTAATACTAATACTCTTTTACCTTCAAACATGATTTATCTCACTCCTAGTAATAAACCTAAAATCGCCGCAATGAAACCGACTAACCAGAAGACAAATACAACTTTGGTTTCAGACCAGCCGCACATTTCAAAATGGTGATGAATCGGTGCCATCTTAAAGACACGTTTGCCAGTTGTCTTAAATGAGATGACCTGGATAATAACTGATAATGTTTCACATAATGGAACAATGCCAATTAAGATCAGTAATAATTCCTGTTTCGTCATCACCGCTAAGGCTGCTAAAACAGCACCTAAGGCTAAAGATCCATTATCACCCATAAAGATCTTTGCTGGATGGGCATTGAAATAAAGGAACCCTAATAGCCCGCCTTCTAATGCGGCACTAAATAAAGCGACCGGCACATTCTTCTGAATCAAGGCAAAGACGAGAAATGGCGCTATTGCAATCATCGATAAACCAGTTGCTAAACCATCTAAGCCATCGGCTAAGTTTACAGCATTCGATTCAGCGGTAAACATAATGAAGACAAAGATCGGATAGAACCATGCTAAATCCACATCATTGTGGGTGCCCGGAATAATAATCTCCGTCGAATAATTTGGTAAGAACTGTTTTGCTAATAAGATAAAGCCAATCGCAAATAATGACTGTAACCCATATTTAGCTTTTGGGGATAACCCTTTATTAGAATGCTTGGCGACAATTAAGAAGTCATCAATAAAACCAATGAAACCAAAACCTAAAAACGTATACGTTAATAAGTTCATATAAGGGTTCTTTAATAAATGTAAGTTGACTAAGTAAACAGCCACCACGGCAGCGATAATAAAGACAATGCCGCCCATCGTTGGCGTTCCCTGTTTCTTCTTATGAGAAGCTAATCCTTCTTCTCTTTCCACCTGGCCAAACTTCAGTTTGTGTAAAAATGGAATCATTCGCGGCATAACCACAAAGACAATCGCTAACGCGAGGGCAAATGATGCCAATAATCGTATATAATTCATCTTTCCTTCTCCTTTTAAACGCCTACACTATAGCACAATTTCTAAACCCTAACAATAAGGCTTATGCTAAGAAGCATAAACCTTGATCGTCTGTTTACTTTTCAGGGTTGTGCCCTTTTCTACATTTTGTTTATAGATCGTTCCCGCTCCGGAAACAGTAATATTCACCCCGGCCAAGCTGCCGAAGGCTTCCGCCTCTTTACGAGACCAGCCCACCATCGATGGCATCGTGATCTTCGCTCCATTCGTGGCGAACATGACTCGCGTCGAGTTGGTAATCGTCGTTTTCGCATCCGGATACTGTCCGATGACACTTGTGCCATCACCGATGACAATCGGTGATAAGCCTGCTTTCGATAACTGAGATTTCGCATAAGTGACCGACTGATTCATAAAGTTTGGTAAGTTATAAGAAATCGTCTTCACTTTCTTGCTTGATTCATTCAATTTATTTAAGGCTGATTTCGTAATGCCTTTGATGACCGTAGCCGCATCCTTGGTATTGTTGGTCGCATTGACCCAGGTAATCATAAAGACGACTTTAGGATTGTTATAAGGCGCCATCCCGCAGAATGAATGGGAGTTGATCGACTTTGAATACGCCCCATTAATAACGACCTGAC
Organism: Intestinibaculum porci; assembly: GCF_003925875.1. Lineage (GTDB taxonomy): Bacteria > Bacillota_I > Bacilli_A > Erysipelotrichales > Coprobacillaceae > Intestinibaculum > Intestinibaculum porci. The sequence goes on from NZ_AP019309.1 coordinate 2,616,955, forward strand.
CAGTCCCGGATTTCCCAATGATATCATTAGGCGAATCCTGATAGTAAGAATGCACCGTCCCAGCTTTATTATGAGTAACCCCATAAAGCAGATACTTCACGGTCTTCACGGCAGAAGAAGGGAAGATCTTTTCGCTAAAGACAGTTTTACCCGTATAAATTTTCTTTTTCGTCCGCAAATTCACCACGCTGTCGACGAAGTATGGGGATACCATCTTGCCGTCATTGGCAAAGGCTGAATACGCTCTTAATAACTGGAATGGCGTTACCGAAGAACCTTGACCAAACCCAGTCGTGTACCACTCGGCGTTTTTCGTCTTGCCATCAAACGCTGCCACCCCGCTGCCGCAGGCTAAGCCATCAACTGTCGAAGACTTAAAGAAACCAAGGGAGTTATAATCTGACACCAATGATTTCATATTGGTATGCGATTTTAAGATATTACAAATCGCGGTATTGGATGAACGATAGAGCCCTTCTGCGAAGGTAATCGTCCCCCAGCCGACTTTGTTTGTGTCACGAATAGGTTTTGTGCCTCCTTTATAATAGAAACTGCCGGACTGATAGTAATCATTAATATCTAAAACTTTATCCGTCAAGGCATTGCCATAAACAAATGGTTTGAAAACTGACCCACATTCATAGGCTCCATTAAGGAAGAGATCATTGTAACTCTTCATATTACGCTTATTCGGATCAAAGGATGGATAATTCGATACAGCTAACATCCGTCCGGTCTTCGCTTCCATGATGGCGGCTGTCGCATGACGGGGCCGCGCAATACCGACAAAATCACGCATTAACGAATCTAACTGCGTCTGCAAATCACTATCAATCGTCAGATGCACATCATTCCCGCTCACCGAGCTGGTTTTACTTAACACCCCATTAGGCAAGGTATTGCCCTTAGAGTCACGTAAATACACAACTTTGCCATTCGTCCCGGTCAGATAGTCATTATAGCTTTTCTCTAAGCCCATCTTGCCAACAACCTGCTGGCTGTCATCCGCCGTATTAGAGGCATAGCCAACTTCATAAGAAGCGAAATCCCCAAAAGTATAGTTACGGGAAGATACTTCGGTAAATTCTAGTCCTGGTAAATTGAGAGCCTCAATCTTCGCTTTGACAATCGAAGAGAGGTTATTGCCGACATTTCCAAAGCTGACCTGATAACTTTTCGTATCTAGTTTTTTAAGCAGATAATCTTTATTAGCGCCTAAGATTTTCGCTAACTGCGCCGCTGTCTTCTCTTTATTCACCACGTAAGCAGGTTTATGATCAGCCGTTGTTCTCGTTTTCGAGAGAATCGCATAAAGGTTATAACGTTTCACATCTTTAGCGATGACTTCCCCATCGCTAGAATAAATTGTTCCTCGCGTCGCATAATCAATCTTCGTGACCCTGCCGCCGCCGCGCTCCTTGTTGTAATCACGAATATTTTCCTGAGAAATCAAACCTTTCCCAGAGACACAAAGGTAAACAATATTAACAATTAAGAGGAAAATAAAGAAAGCAAAGAACATGCCTACTTTCTTTATCGTTGCGTTTTCATCAGTTCTTTTGTTCATCAGAAACAGCAGCAGCGGCAGTGGATCCTTGCTTATAATGATAACCTTTCGACGTTGCGACCTTTTTCAGTCGAGAAAAAGAAGCCAGCTCCGATTTTTGAATTTCTAAGCCATCGATGTCACTCTGAATCGTGGTAATTTCATTTTGCACCTTTCTCGTTTTGGCATTAATGTTCAATTCACAGGAATTGGTAAATGTCAGCGAAACCAGAAATACGCAACATGAAACCATGAAGAAAATAATCGCGTAGCGGAAAAATCTTGGTTGTTTTTTTAACTTCTTAATCATTGTTTGACCCTCTCTATTACTCTTAGTTTTGCGGAATGAGAACGATGGTTCTCGGCTAATTCATCTTGGCTCGCCAGAATGGGTTTACGTGTGATCTTTTTAAAGGCTGGTTCAAGGCCTTCCGGAATCACCGCAATATTTTTGGGAAGATCTGGCATCTTCGTTACTTCATTAAATTTATATTTACAAATCTTATCTTCTAACGACTGGAAGGTAATCACCGCCACGCGGCCATGGACATTCGTCATGTCAATAGCATCATTAAGCGCCTGTTCAAAGACATTGAGCTCGTCATTGACTTCCACGCGAATCGCCTGAAAAGTGCGCTTAGCGGGATGACCGCCGCTGCGGCGATATTTCGCAGGAATGGCTCTTTTGATCACATCGACAAGTTCAAAAGTCGTTTCAATAGGCTTAACAGCACGCTGCTTTTCAATGCCGCGGGCAATCTGCTTGGCAAATTTTTCATCCGCGTATTTATATAAGATCCGTATCAGATCGTTATAAGAATAAGTATTCACGACTTCATAAGCGCTTAACGCCTGCGCCTGGTTCATGCGCATGTCTAAGCGGGCATCGTGATTGTAGCTAAAGCCTCTTTCCGCGTCATCAAACTGTGGCGAAGAGACCCCTAAATCAAAAAGGATCCCATCAATATGATCAACGCCGCGGGCATTAAGCTCAGCTTTTAAGTTTTTAAAGTTGGCATGAATGATCGTAAAATGATCATTGATCTTTTCTAAGCGCTCATGTGCCGCCGCAATCGCATGATCATCCTGATCAAAGCAGTATAAATGTCCCGTTGTCAGCTGCGCGAGAATCTGCGCGCTATGGCCGCCACCACCGAGCGTGGCATCGCAGTAAATACCGTCTTCTTTCACATTTAAGGCCGCTACGGCTTCATGTAACATCACACTCTTATGTTCAAACATTTTTACTCCTCTTCATCTTCCTCTAACATTTCAGAAAGTTCATCAAATTCATCATCACTAATATCACAATAAGCATCCCATGAGTCTGCATTCCATATTTCCATATGGTCACCAGCCCCGATCACGACGCACTCTTTTTCTAAATGAGCCAGGGCGCGTAAGTCGGATGGGATATTAATACGCCCCATCTTATCGAAAGGACATTCGCGCGTCTTGGCATTGATGATACGCAGATACTGACGCGCTTTGCGTTTTTTATTGGAAAGCTTCGAAAGTTCACTGTAGAAAGCCTGCCAGCCTTCTTCGTTGTAGACATCCAGACATCCTTCGTGACCACGGGTGACATAGACCAGACTGCCGCATTCATTACGCATTTTTGCCGGAATGCTCATACGCCCTTTCGCGTCCATATTATGTCGAAATTCACCGAAGAACACTGTCGTCCACCACCTTCCTCCACTTTTTCCCACTTTATGCCACTATTATACCAATCTATGAGTCGTTTGTATATGTTTTTCACCGTGAAAAATGAAAAAGAATGATTTCTTTCAAAACCATCTCCAATACGAATATCTATGACTCTTACAAGCTTTTTTAAAAACAAGTGCGATGCCGGGACGCAAAAAAGCTCTTACCACAAAGAAGTAAGAGCTATTCTCTATATGCCGTTTGTGAAAGCGGATAACTTTTTTGAAAAGCCGCAGACTTAAAAGTCTCGTCACTTTGATGTGTTTTCGCAAAAGTCGCAGCACCTGCCAAGTAATACTGATTCATTCTAAACGAATCATTCCAGGTGACATCATTGTCATAATACAAATGGCCAATTTTGATAATATTCCATGAATGCGCCACGGCTTTGCCATTACTGATGCCGGTGCCGGTAATCATCCGGTTATCGATCCCCGCTTCCTTTAACATGCGGTACATCAGTAACGTATAGCCCTGGCAGACCGCTTTTTGTTTAATCAGTGCACCATAAGCCGTATAACAGAGATCATCGCCGGTCTGTTCATAAGTGACCCGGGCGGTAATATAATTATTAATAAAACGAATTTTATCGACTGTACTTTTATTTTGAAGTGGCATGATGATCTCCTTGATCATCCGGCCCACCGCTTCTTCCTGCGCATCAGTCGTGCGGAAGCTCACCTGGTAACTCAGGGTATAGTAATACCCTTCATCATAGGTTAATGAAGACGTCGTCATTTTGATCTGATCAATATGATACTGAATATAATCTCCTTCATCCCCTATTGATGTCGGCAGAATCGCTTCATGATAAAGACCTTTCGCTAATTCATTACTTTCCTTTGAAGGGGCATGATAATAGAGCTTAATCGTTTTCTCACGTTTCACTAAAGCCTCCCGCAGGGAAGAAACAACACTTTGTTTGTTTTCATAAAGAGGTGTCATCGCCGCAATCTTCTTTTTCGCCTGGCTATGATCCACTTGATTTTGCGTAATATTAAGGGACTCTTTAAAATTTTGGGTATCTCGTTTCCATTCTCGCTGCACGCTTTCCAAGGTCGGTAATTCGCCATAGAGACTATAACAGGTAAACGTGTAAACCGCCGCGAAAAGCACACTCATCGCTAATAATAAAAACAGAAACTTTTTGACTCGGCGCATGCTCTCCTCCTCCTTTTCTCCATTTTAACATACCATTTCTTTTTATACCAATTTTCCTTATAATAAGCCTCAAGGAGGATCCTTTATGTTACTAAAATGCTTATTATTTTTGATTTTACTGCTCAGCAGTCTGTTCACTTTATACCTGATGCATATAAATACCATTCAGCGCGCCAAGCCTTTACCCCAAGAAGTCGCTGATATCTATGCCCCAGGGCGCTATCAGCGTTTTCTTGATTATAAAAATGATTATCGTATCATTACCCTCATCAATATTTTCATTTCCTTACTCATCAATGGCTTTCTGCTTTTTTCACCCTTTTTTCAAAAGGTCGAAGCCCTATCCCGCCATCAGGAATTACCGACATTAGCCTATACCATTCTTTTCGTCACCCTGTTAAATGATTTGCCGCAGTTTTTCCTGCAGTATTATGCCACTTTCACCATTGAAGAAAAGTATGATAAAAACAAACAGACCAAAGCGATGTTTCTCAGAGAAAGCCTCGGCGACTTTGTCTTAAGCCTAGTGCTTTACGGTTTACTTTTTGGCGCCTGGTATTTCTTTAAAACACGCATCTTTGTCCAGAACGCCTCACTTAATACCCTTACCGCTTTGCGCTATACCTTCATTCTCGCGATCATCATCTTCATTCTCATGGCAATCATTATGTCAATCAGTTATATCTACTTGCACATTCTCTATAAGTTTACGCCATTAGAAGAAGGTCCTTTAAAAGAAGATATCAAAAAGCTGATGAAAGATTGCAAGAAACCAGTCAAAACGATCAATGTCTACAATGAATCCAAACGCAGTACCTCTAAAAATGCCTTCCTAATGAAATTACCTTTTCATAAGGAATTTGGCATCGCTGATAACTTTTTAGAAGAGAATTCCCATGATGAATTACTTGCTGTCTTAGCTCATGAAGTCGGTCATCTCAAACACCAAAAGACATTCTTCAATTACTTACGTTATTGCGCCAGTGTTCTCTTTGCGGGGATCGTCTTCTTCCTATTAACGCATTTATCCTATATCACCAGCTTTGTGACGGATGTCAATAAGGCTTTTCACTTACAAACTGAAAATGACTTTTTGCTGATCATGATCATCATGATTCTCATGCGTCCCATTATCGCAGCTATTAATATTTTCAATAACTATGTCTCCCGCAGTGAAGAGTATGAAGCTGACGACAATGCCGTGAAAGAAGGCTATGGTCAGGCGCTCATTACAACTTTCAAGCAGTTATCAAGTGATGAACTGATTGATGTCAATCCCACTTCATTAACCGAATTCTTAACTTATGATCATCCAGGCATGTATCACCGCATTGCGCATATTGAACAAGAGATGAAAAAACTGTAGCCATTATAAATATTTATCACTATAATAAAGACATCGAGGAGGGAAATAATGACTAAAAACACACGCAGCTATTTATTGGCTTTATTAACCGCCATGATTTGGGGCAGTGCCTTTATTGCCCAGAAAACTGGTGGCACGCTCGGGGCCTTTACATATAACGGTCCTCGTACTTTACTTGGCGGCCTCTTTCTTATTCCAGTTATTTTCATTTTAGGACTCAAAGAAAAAAAGAAAAATATCAAGACATTATTGGTAGGCTCGTTATCCTGTGGCCTGATGCTTTTTTTAGCTAGCAGCGCCCAGCAGATTGGGATCGCTTATACAACTGCCGGCAAAGCCGGTTTTATCACCAGCATCTATGCCGTTTTCGTCCCGATTCTTTCTTTATTTACTGGGAAAAAGGTCCGTCCGATCATTTTCTTATGCGCCTTATTATCCGCGGCTGGTTTGTATCTGATCAATATGCAAGGCAGTGTTATGCACTTTGGCTTAGGCGATCTCTGGTGCTTCGCTTCCTCATTGCTTTTTGCCTTACATATTATGGTGATTGATTACTTTTCACCGAAATGTCAAAGTGTCATCCTCAGCTGTCTGCAGTTTATCATTTCCGGACTGTTAGGTGTCCTCTGTATGTTCTTATTTGAATCCCCTCAGCCACAGGCCATGTTAAAGGCGTATATCCCTTATTTATACGGCGGCATCATGTCCACCGGCGTCGCTTATACACTGCAGATCGTGGCTCAGAAAAGCGGCAACGCCTCAGGCATTTCGCTGATTCTCTGCTTAGAATCTGTTTTTGCGGCGATCTTTGGCGCCCTTTTACTTGGTGAACGGATGTCATTGACCAATATCATTGGCTGCGCCCTCATCTTTACAGCCGTCATTTTATCCACCCTCCCTTTAGAAAGAAGGTTGAAATCACATGAATCTAAACGCGTTGTATCGTAAAGCCCGTTCTATTCGTCGCTTTACTAAGGAGCCTGTCAGCGATGAAGCGCTGAAAACGATCCTAGAAAACTGTCGCATCGCCTCTTGCGGACGCAATGCCCAAACCTTAACTTATGTCGTCGTCAAATCACCAGAGAAAGTGTCAGCTATGCATCATTTACTCAAATGGGCGGCAGCTTTGCCCGATGGCAAAGGTACCCCTGCCGATGATCAGTACCCGCCGCTTTATCTTGTCATCATCCAGCATCAAAAAGGCGGCCTCACTGATATCGATGCCGGGATCGCGGCCAATACAATTATGACTAGTGCCACTGATTTAGGCCTTGCCAGCTGTATCTTTGCGTCGCATAATCCCGTCAAAGTCAGCGAACTTCTTACCTTAAAAGAAGAGGAAAATCCTCGCTTAGTCATCGCCTTAGGACATCCAGCTTGTGAAAGTACAATTGTCGATATGCAAGACAATAATATCAACTACACCATGGATGATAATGCACATTTCTATGTCCCAAAACGGGCTTTAAAAGATATTGTGGAAATCAAATAGGACTAATTGTTAAGCAATCAAAAACATAGAAATATGTACGTAAACATAGACAGGAGTGGACACATTAAGTCTCTTGTCTATGGCTTAACAATAGGTTTCGAGCCTAAGTGACTGCTGCTATCGAAAGATATGCTGCAGATATGAACTACATTAAGCAGTAAGGTAAAGACACACCTTTAGATGTAATCTTCAGTCTGAAGCTCTGTGAGTGCAAACCAAGAAACAATGCTAATGTCCTGCATTGATAACAGGGAAACACATGTCCTCTACTCGATATTGGCACGAAGAGAAATACTCCGAAAGGAAGGGGTCAGAAATGACAACTTATGCTTTTGTATTGGATGCTAATAATAAACAATTAGCGCCAACCAAAGAACAAAAGGCTTGGTTTCTTATTCGTAAGAAACGAGCAACATTGCTCAGCAGATATCCAATGGTGATACAACTTAAAAAGAAAATTCCAGATCAAGAAATCTGCAAAGATGAAATTCGTTGTGGAATAGATGACGGCGGTCTTCATGTTGGTGTCGCATTAGTACAGAAATGTCAGACGCGAAACAAAGTCATTTTTAAAGGAACTATTGAACAGCGTAATGATGTAAAACATCTTATGGACGTTAGACGTGGATTTAGGCGTTATCACCGTGATCACAAAAGATATAGACCAGTGAGATTTAACAACAGAAAATCCTCTAAACGAAAAGAGAGAATTGCACCAAGTATTTTACAAAAACGTCAAGCAACAATAAGGGTTATCAATCAACTTAACAAATGGGTAAATATAACGAATTATTGGTTAGAAGATGTTGCTATTGATATAAGAGCATTGACAGATGGCTATAAACCATATCGGTGGCAATATCAAAAATCAAATAGACTGGACGAGAATATCCGTAAAGCTGTCATTTTACGAGACGGCTGCAAATGTATGGAATGTGGAAAATCTAATTGTAGATTAGAGGTTCATCACATTAAGCCAAGAAGACTGAAAGGTTCAAATACGCTTGGTAATCTTATTACGTTATGTACAGGATGTCACCAGAAAACAGAAGGTGTAGAAGAATTATATATGAACAGATACTTCGCTTTGTTAAATTCTTCTGACAATAAGAACCTGAATTATGCACAGCATGTAATGATAGGTAAAAAATGGCTGAGAAAACAGTTATCAAAGTTAGGAATGTTACATTTAACCAACGGAGGTGATACAGCCAATAAGCGTATTGACTGGGGTATTGCAAAATCACATTCTAATGATGCCATATGTATCACAGACCTGCGACCAGACACATGTGAAATTAAAGAATGGGTAATAAAACCTATGCGAAGACAAAGTAAGGCTAAGACAGATAATGTTCTTGGAATTAAACATAGCGATTTGGTTGAGTACACTTTTATGAACGGTGAAACACATAGAGGGTATGTAACAGCTTTATATCCAGAACAAAACGCTCTTAATTTTCAAAGTCCAACAAAACATTGCAAGAAAGTTAACGCAAGAAAATGCAAAGTGCTTTGGAAATATTCTAAGATTTATTGGTTAGATAATGTGAGTTAGACACATTTGTCTATATTTAAACACAAATAATAATGATTTAATAAGGAGAAGCGCAACGCTTCTCCTTTTGAGTCTCTATAAATATGGGGTTTACTCTTAAGTTTTTTGAAGTACCTGAAATGTAATTTACTCGAGATACATTAACAAAACCAAATTGCTCAGTTTATCAGATTCTTAAGAAAGACAAAAAAGATGAAAGCCCATTAAGTTGACCACTTAGCTTTCATCTGTCCAATAAGAACAATATCGATATCATACAAAGTTCGAGAAAAAGCAAGCCCTTTTCTCATTCATAAATTGCCCGAGAGCCTTTTTTATTGATGCTGATGCTGGAAAATGAGAACATCATCTGGCAATAATGGTTTAGAATAGAAATACCCTTGAATGGCATCGACGCCATATTCATTGAGCTTATCCTTCTGCCATTTTTCTTCGACCCCTTCTACAACAATCATTTTATCGAGGTCTTTGAGCATCTTAATCATATTTTCAATAAAAGATTCTTTTCCTGGTACTAGATAATGATCAATAAAGGATTTATCAATTTTCACAATCGAAATTGGTAAATGCATTAAATAGCTTAAAGATGAATATCCCGTTCCAAAGTCATCAATGAGTGTTAAAATGCCTAAATGTGCAAAATCTTCAAAGAGCTTATTCGTGGCACTCATATCCTCCATCATCAGACTTTCGGTGATTTCAACCCGAAGATAACGCGCATCAATATGATATTTTGATAATGTTTGCGCTAAATAAGCCACATAACCGCGATCATAAATCTGCGCGGGCGAATAGTTAATGGATACCGGATAAAGCTTTTCTCCCGCTTTTTGCCAAGCAGCTAATTGTTTGATGACTTTTTCGGTAATCTGCCGTGACAATTCACTAATAAGACCATTGCTTTCCGCAATCGGAATAAAGATATTAGGTGAGTAACGGCGATCTTTTAAGCGAACTAACGCTTCATAGCCAATAACTAAATCATTTGACGGATCCACTTTAGGCTGATAAACCATTTCAAAGCCATCATGACGCAGCGCTTCGATCAAGTATTCTTTAATGCGTTCTTCTTCCGTGATATTTTCTTTCATCGCATTATTATAGAAGACCATCGTATTTTTCCCTTCGCGTTTGGCATGGGCTAAAGCCACATCCGCATTGGTCATAAGTTCACCAGCAGTGATGCCACGCTGATGTAAAGCAGCGCCAAGGGATACCCCAATATGTACCTGATCATGACCAATATTCATATCGCGGGTAATCGCCCGACGTAAGTGCCTTAATTCTTCGGAATCAATGACATGATCATAATAAACAAGATATTCATCGCCACTTAAACGAGCACAGAAAAGACCATAGGCTTTGCCATAGTTATTGAGACGAGTCCCAACTTCTTTAATGACCAGATCCCCTTTGTCATGACCATAGGTATCATTGATCATTGTAAAGTTATCAAGATCCAGCATCACCAATGTCCCATCATGCTTGAGGCAGGCTTTTTCTAACATCTCAATTGCGTAAGCGCGACTGTACATATTCGTTAAATCATCATGATGATTAAGATATTCCAGATGGGTAATCGATTTCTCATAGGCATAATAACTGCGTTCTTCCATAATCATCAGAAGAATTAAAGCCACAATAATCGCAATCCCCGCCATTAACGTGAACGTAAAGCTATTTAGGTTATCCGGCTGATTTAAAAAGTTTGTATTTGTCGGTAAAACCTGCTGATCAAGATGATATTTCTTGAGAATATTGGCATCAAATTCAATTTGATGGTGCGTATTGGTAAAAAGACGCATTTTGGAAATATCATGATGATTGATAATCACATCCACAATACGCTTACCCGCTAACTGTGATTCATAAAAGGTATCATAGACAACGCCGCCAATAACCCCTGAACCCTGACCGTTATCGCGGGTGCGATACACCGGAGCATGGCAGTAATCATTAAGCAGTTTAATCGTTTCCGGAATCGTATAGTTATGACCATTGCGATCAACATAGCTCGACATATACAAAACAATATCACGCTTCGCATCAAGCTGCGAAATACGTTTCGTCCAGCCAGTCAAGTCATACTTGCCCATATCGATGCCAATGAAGTGCTTCCCTTTGAAATATTTCTTTAAGTCAAAGAAGTTGCGTTTATTTTGTAAGCCAGCAACTGTCTCATCATAGAGGCAGACAATATTTTCAGCGCTGGGCTGGAGTTTCGTCGCAATAGTGAGTGTCTCGCGAATATGATCTGGGGAATAACTGCCGGTGATCTGGGGATCTTTCACAGCTTTAATCGCCGCCTGACGATTATTCACTCCCATAAAACAGATCGGCATTCCTTTAAAGAGCGTATGCTGGTTTTTCTTCACAAACGTGAGGGCTTCATCGCCGCCGGCAACGACGGCATCAATATTGACGCCCGCTCGTTTTTCCGCTTTCAGCACATCTTTAATATGAAAATAAAATCCGTTCTCTTTCCCGTGTAAAAGACGCGAGCGCATATATTCCTGAATAATCGAGATCTTATGCTTGCGAAAAACACTTTGCAGACCGCGCAGCTGCATCGGCATAGTCATAAACTCCGGCGCATAAGAGCTGATAAAGAGCACATTATAACGAGAATAATACTGTGCATCCTGATTCTCTCGTAACTGCAGCTCCTGCGTGACATCACGCATTTTGGTATAAGAATTCATCATCATGAAGCTGGAACTGATGGCAATCAGCAGCGCCATTATCATCACGATGAGCTGTATTGTTCTTTTCTTTTTCCTCATAGCATCCCCCTTTGTTCGTTATTATATCTTTTTATCATAAAAGAACGATAATTTTTCTATTATTTTCTTACGTTGAAAATAATCCTCTGCAGTTCGGTAATTCTTTTTTTCAAAAAAGCATTATACAAATCGACATTTTCACCATACTTTGGATGAGTCTGAATCATAAACCCGCTTAGTTTTTCTAACAGTTTTCCCTCTTCGCTTGTGCAGTATTGGCTCACTAACGCATCAAAGGGAATGCCCATCGCACTATAAGCAATGTTAGGCAAATAAGCGTCCAGCTCTGCCATTGTCTGGCCCTGAAAGAGCGGGAAGAAGGCATCACCGTGATCAAATAACGGAAAAAACGAATAAGTTCCTGTCACATGATCTTTTAAATAGCCAAAGTTGCCAATATGACGATCATAATTATAAACGAGGGCATCAAATAAAATCATTGTCCGTATCTCTTTGCTCATGCCGCGTTTGATAAAATCCCCAAAGATATCATCTTCATGGGCATAGTTAAAAGCGCTGATGGGGACATAGCTATAACGCTGAGATGTCACTAAAGGACAAACACTCGCAAGATGGCCCTTATACATGGTGAGATCATAAGGCACATGAGGGACGCCTAAAGCGTCTAAAACCTGATGGGCATAATATTCATTATACATTTCCCGCCCTGGCGCTTCGCCCCAGGTGCTGCCGCGTTTGTATAAAACGATCTGATCGCCCTGACGATCATAACACTTAGGCAGCTGTCCATCAGTGGTATATTCCGGCGAGTAAGTACCCTGACCCTGCGCTATTCCTAAATAGCCTGCCTGCATCGGCGCACCGTCGAAAGGATGATCATAAAGATTCAATTCCTCAAATGTGCTATTTTCTTCTTCTTTTTTGATCCAGTAGTCATCCGTTAAGGATAAGCCATGCGTCTTTTCGATTACTGTCATCATATCACGGTAATCTTCAACCCCTAAGGTTTTAACGAGCGCGGCATACGTTTCGCGTGCGCGAAAAGCTGTCGCACGCATATACAGAAAGCCATTGAGGCTATCATAATGGATCGCTTCTGGTAAAAGACGGGGTTCATAGACAATTTCCTGCTCTTCATCAAAAGCTAGCACTTTGGTATCCTGATGCATTAATACATACATAAGCTTACTCCTGAGTCACAAACTGATACAAATCATCCATGCTGTGCATGATTGCTAAAGCGCCCGCTTCTTTCATTTCTTCACTTTCGCCAAAGCCCCAGGAAACACCAATACTTGGCAATCCTAATGCGCTCGCCCCTTTGATATCATAAATCGTATCACCAATCATGAGCGGCTGATCCCCGGTTTCATTATGATCAAGCAGATACTGGATGACATCTGCTTTGTTTTCTCTTGAATGATCAAAAGAAGCCCCGCAGATTTGATCAAAGAGATGATCCATGTGGAAATGTTTTAAAATTTCAATCGCTGTTTCTTCCGGCTTGCTGGTTGCCACATACAGTTTATAACCTTCATTTTTTAACTGTTTTAAGGTTTCAATGACATGCGGAAAAGGCTTATTTTCAAACTTGCCAACGGTTAAATAACGTTCGCGAAAGAGCGCAATCGCCTCTTCAATCTGATCATCAGGGATATGAAATTTATGGAAAGAGTCTTTTAATGGTGGACCAATAAAGACGCGTAACTGTTCCAGAGAATAATCGGTCATTCCAAAGTGGGCTAAAGCCCGTGAGACACATTTGGTAATCCCTTCACTTGAGTCAGTGAGGGTTCCATCTAAATCAAATAATAATACTTTATACATTTTTCGTTTCACCCTCGCTTATTGTATATGAAAAAAGTATAAAGAACAACGTCCTTTATACTTCAATGTGTGAAAAAACTTCGCCGATTGAATCATGGAAAACCAGTGAGGCACGACGCTCATAACCCGTTTCCCCTTTGTTCACTAAAATCAAATAACGGCCACGGAAATAATCCACTAAATTAGCAGCGGGGTAAACGGTTAAAGAAGTCCCGCCAACAATCAGGCAATCAGCCTGATGAATCAGATCAATCGCATCACTCCAGGTCTGACTTGGTAAAGCTTCGCCATATAAGACCACATCCGGACGTACTAAACCGCCGCACTTTGGACAGGTTGGCAAACCTTTTTTGGTGTTAAAGATGAAATCAGCGGGATAAGATGTGCCACAAGCATCACAGTAATTACGCAGCGTACTGCCATGCACTTCTAAAACATTTTTCGAACCCGCTAACTGATGGAGACCATCAATATTCTGGGTAATGACGCCATCAAGTTTTCCTTTTTGTTCCATCTCGGCTAATTTGTAGTGCGCCCGATTCGGTTTGATCCCCCGAGCATCAAGTTTCTGACGATAGAATTCATAGAAGACATCTGGATGATGGACTAAGCAGTCATGGGATAATAAATATTCTGGACTGTAGGCATCAAAGGCGACATCATGCTGATTATAAAGACCATCTTTCGAGCGGAAATCAGGAATCCCGCTTTCGGTTGAGACCCCGGCCCCGCCGAAAAAGACAATATGATGGGAGGTTCGAATCATCTCATTGAGCTGTTTGTATGCTTCTTCATTCATTGATATCACTTCCTATGCTTTCATTATAATCCTATTTTCTTAATTATGTGAATTTTTAAAAGCAATTGCAAAATCCTGTAAGTATGCTAGACTATCCCTGACTTAATTGTGAAAAGAGGTTGATTTTCGTGAATATGAAAAAACTAATGACCGCGTTTTTAACACTCGTCATGATGACCCCCGTCAGTCATGTCTTCGCGGATAGTGAACGCTATTTAGTCTTAGGCAAAGACTTATCGACAAGTGAAAAAGCTACGGTCTTAAACTTACTCGGTGTGACCAATGAAGCCGACTACAATGTCTCTTACATTACCCACGCGGATGAAACAAAGTATTTAGGTAACTATATTTCCGCTTCGGAAATTGGTTCCCGCGCTTTATCGAGCGTTGTGATGGAAAAACAGAACGCCAATGCCGGCATTTCTGTCACTACCAAAAATATTACTTACTGCTCCGCGGAAATGTATCAGAATGCCCTGATTACTGCCGGAGTTAAAGATGTCAAATTAACCGTTGCCGGTCCGTTCAAGATTTCCGGGACCGCAGCCTTAGTGGCCGCCACCAAGTCTTATGAAATCATGACCGGTAAAACCTTAAACAGCACGGCGGTGGACACCGCTAATAATGAGATCAGTGTCACATCTGATGCCGCCAAGGAAGTCGGTTCTGGTGACGCCGCCAAATTAGTGGCTTCATTAAAACAGAAAGTTGCCGCAATGGGTGATGATTATACCCGTTCGAGCGGTGAAGATGCCCTGAAAGAATTAGAAAACACCATGAATATTCAATTATCCGATGATACCGAAGATGAAATTCTTGACTTAATGGACAAGATGAAAAATGTCAATTTAAATGAAGATGAAATCAAAACTCAGGCCAAAGATATTTATGAGAGCATCAAAGGTTATGCCTCACAGATTACCGGCAATACTGGTTTCTTATCTTCAATTGCCCAGAAAGTGAAAGACTTCCTATCTACCATCATTGGCTTCTTTACGGGGAATTAAAAAGGATGCGCTGCATCCTTTTTTTAATTATTCAGATAAAGTTCAAAGAAGTCCCCTACATCGAGAATCTTTGTATTTTCACCGCGATTTAAATATTTGTTTGTATAGTGATCCATTTCGCCAACAACTAAGTAATCAGCCTGACTGCTAGTATCTACCACAATACCGCCATTGTCTTCAATGAATTCTACCGCATATCGGCGGGGCATCGGCATTCGCCCGGTAAAGCAAAAGGTATGATTGGCGATTGGATAAGAGGCAAATAAGACATCAAGACCAATTTGTTCCCTTTTCATATAGGCTTTGATCGCTTCATAGCGATCAATCATATCACCTGAAAAAGGAGGAACGCCATATTTACGGTACAGAGTCTGTTCAAAATCACTAAGATTCGCAGCATAGTTAAAATGCAGACTGGTATCCCAGCGAAAAGTCTCATCTATTAACAAGTCATAATCTTCTTCAAAACGAGGCAAATCTTCAAATGTAATGGTCTCTTTAAGGCCATGACGATGATGGACCAATAGCGTTATTTTCGGCTCATAAGTAATAGCCACATACTGATCCCACAAGGCATAGACGAAACGCATGTTACTTAACCGCGATATCTTCCATCTTAATGGTTGGTAAACCAGAGAAAGAACTGATATATAAAGAGCCTTCGATGTCTAAGTGATCACCCTTCTTTAATTTTGTATGGGCAATAGGCACATCGTAAGCAGTCGCTTTGACAAGACCATGAGACGTTCTAAATGATAACTCGAGACCACGGGACATATCAAACTTACGGATGCTTTCAATTTCAGCATCTTTAATCTTAAAGAATGGGCGTAAGTTCCCAACCCCATATGGTTCTAACGCTTTTTCCATCTCTTTAATTGCATCTTTAGTGATGTCTTCTAAAGTTGTGACGATCGGTGTGTAATCATTTTGCGGTTCTTCATGATCCGCTTTGATCGTTGATAAAGCTTCGCCAAATTTTTGATAAGTACCGCCTTGTTTTTTCGGATTCAAGAAATATTGTAAGAGACGGTTCCAGTGAATTTCGGGATTTTTTTCCACATACGTTTCTAATGGATAAACCACGCGTGAACGCACCATCGGCGCACTGTAGGAAACATGGCCATCGCCGCCATATAGCAGCATGTTGTTGCGTTTTTCTTTGGTAATCATAATCCGTTCAAAGGTGAAATAGCGTTCCTCTTCTAAAATTTCCCGGCCGCGAATAAATAATGTCCGGTTCTGTTTTAAAAGCGGTGTTGTCGAGCAAAGCACACCGATCGCCCCTAAAGCAAGAGAGTATTTCTCTAACCCATATAATGAAGCGATGGAGCAGGCGATCGTCGATAAAGCGAGTGGTCCTTCATTGATTGTGATATTGATATCTTCACTGCGATTAAAGAGGCTGATGCTATGATCTCTAAAGATCAGAATATTCCCTCTTAACATATATTCATCTTTATGAATGTACTTCACTTCAAATGGAATCTTGATCTTCGCTAATAATCTGATAAAAATGAGCACAGAAAAAAGAGAGTCCAAAGCGGTATCGGCCACGAATAAGAATTTTTCTTTGTTTTCAATTTTACTCTGAAACGTCTTCAAAAAATCTTCCCCATGATCAATCATTGACGCATCAAAGTCATAGTCCTGACCGATTTTTTCAAACGCTTCCTTAGTAAATGAGCGGGCTTCCAGCACCTGGGCTAAGATGGTCCCTACTTCAAATTCTTTTTCAATTGCGGGTGTTTTTGTGCAAACAAATTCTGTCTGTTTCATGATGAATTCCCCCTTATGTATTTTTCCCCTACATATAAACATACCATAAATTCTCCGTTTTTTTAAGGCCTTTCCCGGAAATTCTTTTTTTCATACGATATCGTTTTGCACAGTTTTTTCTTTCCTCTGACCCTATCTTAAAAGGATCATTGTCCCTTTTAAAAAAGAGAACGCTTCCGTTTCTAGAAATCACAAAGGAGATGCGACGCATCTCCTACAGCTTTCTTCTGACTAAATCTTCAAAGTAGCCATCTTCTTCATCAATCTGTCTTGCTAAACGGTAAATCTGATCATAACGTTCATGAGAACATGGATGATTCTTAAACAGTTCCAATGATTCTTTGAAATTTTCTTTGATATTACGTAATTCCTTGGTGTCATAATGGGCCATCGCCACCACGTAAGAGCGGGCTAAATCATCATAAATGGATGAAACCATCGCTTCATCATAGTCTTCCAGACATAACATAATCTTCGTTCCCGCAATACGGATCAGGTTCTTATAGGCTTCTTCATCATTACTTAAACGTTCATAAGCTAATAAGTGATTATCTAACGATGCTCTTAAATAATTGACATCATGGGTTAAATTATAAGCATAGAAATCATCGCTAGCTAAAGTCAGATAAGAGTTCGCCACCGTTGGTGACTGTAAGCTTTGACGCATCTGTAAAGCCTGTTTATGATAAGCGATCGCTTTTTCAATATCTTCCCGGTTTTTATCTAGTTTGAAGCGGCCCTGATAATAAGCGCCGATATTGGAATCGATCTTGGCGATCAGTAAATCATTCTTTTCACATTTCTCTAAGCCTGCCATTTTCTCTTTGATGGCATCTAAATGCTGCTTACCAATATTAAGCAGATTAAGCTTATCAGCCGTCATTAAGCCATAAGCCATCTGATTTGATAAATCACACTGATCATAAACCGGCAAAGTAGCCTTTTCGATCATCTGCAGCCCCTGTAATCGCAGCTCATAAGCTTTAGGATCTAAACGCATAATATCATTAATCAGGCTAATCAGTTCATGAATATGATGGACCTGCTTATCTTTTGCGATCATCTCGATGACATTTTTTGCTTTCTCTAAAGTCTCTAGCGATAACTGCTCCTGCAGTTTTGTAAGAAAAGTCAAATCATCACTGTAACGCACCATGATGGCAATCCCTTTTGCGGACAGCCAGTAACTCGTTTGCGTATTGGCAATATGATAAGTACCCATCTCTTCATAGATAAAATACATATCGATGGTTTTCTTCAGGCAAGCAAGGTTGAGGGCTTCTAAGTCCCCAGATAAAAGTTTACGATAGACATCTAAGTCTTTTTTGGTATCTAAATGTTCATAGAGCTCATGATCACGAATCAGCTGTAAAGCGTTCTCCCCCGCCTTAATAATCTCTGCTTTACTAACGCGCTGATCCTCCATCATCATTGCCAGTAATGGTAAGTAAAGCTGCAGTGTCAGCTCACGAATTTCATCAAACATATGAAAGCCCCCTTCTTGCCTATAAGTATACGCCACTTATTAAAAAAACACCACTTAGATCGTGATGTTTTCTTGGCCGCAGGCACATTCGTGATTTGTATAGAAGTCTTCACTGTAATATTCTGAGCCAAAGCCAGAACCTTTCTTCCGCGCTTTTGAATAATAAAGATTCAAATCCGCCTGATGCATGATTCCGCGTAAGTCTTTAGCACTGCTGGTAAAGCCAAAACAGTAACCGGCGGTAATACTGATCGATATCGCTTTCCCATCTTTAGTGGTTTGTAATAAGTCGGCTTGCATTTTATTAATCGATTTTTGAATTTCAATTTCTGTATGGAACGGCATTACGGCAATAAACTCATCACCGCCATAACGGTAACAGTGCTTTCGGCCAAAGACGCGAACAAGTTCTGCCGCCACGCTGGTCACGACAAAATCGCCCATATCATGACCATAAGAATCATTAAATTTCTTAAAGTCATCAATATCAAAGAAGATCACAGCCTGCATACCTTCCATCATCCCGGTGAAATCGGTGCGAAAAGCGGCGCGGTTTTTCACACCGGTTAATTCATCATATTCAGATTTTTCTTTCAGTGAGTTATTGCGCTGTTTTAAGATATCATTAAAAGTTTCGAGGGCTTTCATTGCTTTTTCCTGTTTGCGATATAAATGACCAACCATCAAGACAATGATCGTTGCGCTCAATATAAGGGCTAATAGGTCCTTACGGGCATGAAGAGATAAATGCCAGAATCGAAGTCCATCCGTATAATAAAACAAATCCGCGCTGACAAGGGCAATAGCGCTAGCGATTCCGCCTTTATATCCGCCATAAACAAGGCAGGCAACGAGAATGACAATTCCCGCCAGATTAAAGTTAATCGCTTTTATTGAAAAAAAGAATGAAGCTAGCAGTAAGGTGAAGACAAAGCCCATAATCAGACTTTTTCGGTTAGCTTTTGGTGTATTCATAGATTTCTTCCTTTCGGGGCACAAATGTATCATATAAAGTCACACATTGCAACCTTTTTACATTCAATTTTCTCTATTGTGACTTTAAGCAGGATTATTATAGCCTAAAGCACGCATTTTTAAAATATGAAAAACCAAAAAAAAGGAGAACTTTCCATCAACTTTCCATCAAGAAGTTCTCCGCAAGATGATAAGGAGCCTAGCGCTTCGCCAAGCAGCGCGTTAAGGATGTAAATACCAGTCGGTGTAAGCCTCTAATGCTTCACTGTGTAAAGCATATAAATAGTGAATCAGATAGAGATTGCCCGACAAGTCTAAAATGGGAATCGTTTGGGTCTTTAGACCTTCAAATAACGCTATGATTTGTACAATAAGATCATAAGAAATGTTTGTGTATGTCAACTTGTTGTAGCTTTCCAGCATTGAAATCATGACCTTTAAGGATGAGTATTCATCGCTCGTTTCAATCAGCCCGCAATACTGATTGGCACTCGCAATAAGCTGTGTGATCTCCTGAGGAGAATAATGATGGTTTGCACATTTTTTGACGCGTCTTAAATAATGATGTTTCACCATCGCCTGAAATTCTTTCTCCTGCGCGAGGCTTTTAGCACTCTCATGAAAGAGGATTGCTTTCATATGTGCATAAGCCGTCATACAGAGATTTTTCATTTTGTCTTCAGCCTGATCGCAGTTCTTTTTGATTGTCACCATAAGCGCAAGACATTCGTGAGCAGCCGCCGAGAAACGGCTTAACAGTGGATCATTCTTCTTCGTAACCTCAACCAGGACGCAGACCAGGTCTGTGATCAATGTGATCAGCTCGTTTTTTAATGTACGCATCACAGATCCCTCCTTCTCATCTCCCCTTCGATTATAATCGGATAATGAAAAAAGTGGTTACAACCAGTGTAACAGGATCTATAGAAGAAAAGAAAAAAGGCCTTGCAATGGCCTTATTCGTAATCTTCATTTTCGTCGGCATAAGTATAGCCTTCAACGTCCGCACCGTAAATAATAATATCATCAGAAATCTGTGTTTCGTGTAAGTCTGACGCAAACACCGCACCAGAGATAAAGTCTTCAATAGATTTTCGATCAGCACCAGCGATATCTTCATAGTTAACGATGATCGTCTGACCTGCCAGCAATGAGGATACGATATCGACTCTGACATCGGTATTTTCTGCTCTGACTAATAAAATTGATAATGTATTTCTCACCTGTGGGCACCTCCCATGTTCTCTATGTTTTAAATTTTACACTTTACTAGATAAAATATCAACATTTAACGTGAGACCATCCACCGAAAGAGCCACATTGGTGTGAGCGAAACGACCATATAGCGGGGCAGGTCATAAGGATCATCATCTCGCGACGCATTGCGATACTGATTATAGCTAAAAGCGAGATGAACGTGATGGGCTTTTAAGATCTGACCAATATCATCACGCGTGCGGCCAAAGGGAAAGGCAAAATACGTTTCACTAGCCCCATCTTTTTGAAAATCTTCATCAATGGCTTGTAATGACATATCCTGAATCTTCTTACGATCAAAGCCTGGTGCCACTTTATGCATATTAAAAGAGTGTGAATAATAAGCGGCGGTGGCATCATCATGAATTTCACTGCGGGTGAGGAAACCTTTGACCGGATGATCAAGATGTTTCCCAATGACAAAAGCAGTCGCATGCATATGATATTTCTTCAGGATCGGCTTAACAATCGTGTTGAAGTTCTCATAACCATCATCAAAGGTTAAGACCACCGCCTTACCGGTAACCTTTAAACGACCATGATAATAATCATCAAACTGTTTCATCGTTAACGTTTGATAATGATGATTATAAAGATAGCGCATCTGCTTGGCAAAAGCGGAAACTTTCTGGGCATAAATATAATGTGGATATTTCTCTTTTTTGAGTTGATCAGGGACAATCGCATGATAGCCTAAAACGGGGATACTTTGCGGTCTTTTAGCCTGGAGCTGAAAACCCGTCAGGAAGATTATCAGCACCATGATCAGTGCATTTTTCATTTGTTTCATAAAATCACCTAAAGGCGATTTTACACTTGTCGTTAAAGAAGATCAAGACTGACGCGTGATTGTGTAATAAGCACCAATCGGACTTTTCACCACTTTATGCACTTTCACATAATATGTGCCCGCATTCACTTGCGCATGATAGCGCATCGTATGGGCATCTACTTGCGATTTTGATAATGCATCATTGACGACATTCTTCTTTGCATCGCGGTGGTAAAGGGAAACGTCACTATCTAATAACGACAAATCAAAGGATAAGCTGCCTGCTTGTGCCATCACCATCTTATAAAAGCGATCATTCTTATCATTATTGAGGAAAACCCCTTTACTTGTTTTATGCACACTGATCGTGGAGGCTTTCTTCTCTTTCACATTTTTATGGGATGGTAATTTAGAAAATGTGTATTTGAGACGATAGGTATGCTTGCCATCAGGTTTTAAAATATAGTCCCCTTCATTAAGGCGACCGGATCCTCTTTTACCGTCACTGATCCTAAAGTATAATGGCCTCCTTTTACATATTTACCAGTTTGATCAAGATAGCTTGAATTCAGTTTTAATAACCCATTTTTAGCGTGGATATGAATAGCGGGCGTGCCGCTAAAACAGGCATAGGTTTTCGCTTTTAAAGTGAAATCATCATGATACACTTGGGATACATAAAGAATGATACTCGCTTTCTTATACTGGGCTTTATTATGATCGAGCAAATCAATCGCATAAGCCGGCTGGGAAATGCGTACATAGTATGTTCCTTTTTGCGTAATCGCTACCTTTTGATGACAGTTTTGATCCTGGTAGACGCCATAGCTGAGTTTACTCTTATTACTCGTAATCGTCACCGGACCATTGACATCGACCTTTAAAGGAATCACTTTACTGCGCGTAGTATGACTTGATGTCCCCTTGGGAAAAGAATACGTGTACTTATTGCCTTTCTGCTTAAGCGAAGTGGTTAATAACTTTGGCGTCATCGTCGTTGACAGTAATTCAACATCTTCTCCCGCCGCATAGACACAGACATACGTTCCATAAAGGACGAAACATGAGATAACCAAAACGGCTAATAAAATACTTTTTTTCATCGAAACACCTTCTTTCACCAAACATTGTAATCAGGCATGATGAAAATCGGTGACAACTTGTGTAACAAAAAAACACCTGCCAAAAGACAGATGTTACAAAGTATATTGCGAAATAGTGGCACAAATGGTGCGCATATCCACATCGGTTTCAAAGGTAAACTGCAAGGTCATGCCATTAGCGAAAAAGCAGGCGCTGCGCACTGAGCGAAAGCATGCCACATCCGCTCTGATTTTCTTGACTGGTATTTCCTGCAAATGAAGATAATTCGCATCACCGCTCATCGCCGTGGAAATATTTTGCATTTAATGTCCCCCTTGCCACAAATAGTAACAGCCTAATACAATACATAAAAAAAGAATGAGCATCAGAATAATTTTCACATGTTCCATCTGGCGAATTTCCTGCTTTGACTGCAAATCAGTCAAAGGCGCCCCGCAGAATTTACAAAACTGATCTTCATCATCAACCTCGCAGCCACATTTTGGACATGTTTTCATGATGCTCACTCCTTTCATTCCTCGATATTAAAAAATGAAGTAAATGTATAAATCTTATGAATTTGTAAACAAATGAGTATACAAACCACCGCGCTGATACCATCAACGATCGCCATCAAGGTTAAAGCCTGACGATAAGCGTCACCGTGATTGGTGACTTCCATCACCAAAGCCATATTGGCCTGGTTCATCATCCCAAACATGGCCCCAAAATAAGAAGCGGATGAATGCAGCGCTTTAATAGCAATTCCTAATAGTGAAATGGCCGGTGAAATATACCACAAAACCAAACAGTTAATAATCCCAATAACAAGGTATAAACCATTCACTTTTTCCTGTGGGTGCTTATAAAAACGTAAGAGGCTCATGATACTCACCACAACGCTAAAGCCCCATAAGATCACATACAAAAGCGGGCCATAAGACAAAATGCCTAACTGGTTCATAAAAGAACCGTTCACCCAGTTAATCGTACGCCCATAGTGATAAACCAAAAGCAAAACGCCACTCATGATGACACTATAAGCGATCATCATGCCATTGACATAGCGTGCCTGAGAGGAACGCTTCTGGCTTGTAACATAATCATCTGCAGATGCGCCCATCGCTTCATCAAGCGATTGTGAGGAAGCGACACTTGATGACGTGCTTTCTGCATCATCATGTGATAGAGATTCACTCGTTACCATGCTATTCATTTGTGATAAAGTGCTGCTTTCACTAACAGAGACATTTTCCCTTTGGCTTGATGATAGAGAAAGCGAGTGACGTTGCTCATGCTCATCTCTGATATCATCCGCTAAAGAAACCCTTCCTTGTAAATCCCGAAACTTTGTGCCGCAGTATCTGCAGAAACGTGCATCATCACGGTTCTCTTTCCCGCATTGGTCACAATATTTCATGATCTGTCCTCCTGAACTATTTCTATTTTATCATTCTTTATTTCTTTTCGAAACAATTTCAAAATATCTAGTGAAAAAAGGCATCAATGCCATTAGCTAAGCCTAAGGCCATCTTCTGCTGGTAGCTTGCGGTCACTAATAACTGATCTTCCTGTTTATTGTGCATTTCCCCCATTTCAATAAGCGCGGTCGGCGCCTTGGAGAAATTCGTTCCCGTTAAATCATCACGATAAGAAAGGCCGCGATTGTTGGCATGCGTCTGCTTTTCTATCGCTGGTAAAAGACATTTTGATAATTGTAACGAACGATCAATAAGTTTTTTCGACATAAACTTATTATGTCGCGATGGTGTGCAGACAAAAAAGCCATGCGTATGTGATTCACCCATATCATTACAATGCAGGCGAATCATTGCATCAGCGTGCGCTTTATTAGCAATCTCAGCACGCTTGCTGTTAAGGATATTCACCTTCTCATGACGACGCACCATCACCACTTGATAACCGCGATGTTTTAATATCTTTTCTAACTTTAACGCTACCGCTAAATTCACGCTTGCTTCTCTAACATGCGTGTAACGTCCTACCGTCCCGTCCGTAACCTTCATTTTCTTCACCTTAGAATGTGGGCCATTAGGCTCTAGCGAAGTATCCGCATGCAGCTGATGCCCGGCATCAATGCAGATCACTTTCTTTTTCTTCTCTTTCTTATCTTTTTGCACTGTTTTTTTAATAGCCTGTTTTTCTTTCCCGCACACTGCCGGCCTATTGGCCGGCATGATCATCATGATGGCTAAAACAGCCATTCCCCATTTTTTCATATCCCATAATCCTTTCACTTAAAATAAGGCAAACATGAGCGAATCCAGTCACAATACGCCTCTTCTCGCGAGATTGCGCCGGATAAAACCAGATAATCTCCAAGCTGTGCCTTAGTTGGCTTTTTCGTATAATGCTCATCCATGCTGCTTTTTAAAGAGGCCAGTTTATCTTCATGCTTATCAAGCTGTGAGAGTAGTAAATCTTTGACGAGAGAAGGATCCATTCGCTCACAAAAATACATCCGTAAGCGGAAGACATCTTTCGCTGTTGGCGCAAGCTCTTCATCTTCTGATAACCAGGCATCAAGTTCCTTAGCCCCCGCCTCGGTAATGGTATATACTTTTTTCTTTAACGATTCGCCGCTTTCCGGCATTTCATAGTTTAAAAGTTTTTCCTGTGTCAGTTTCTTTAATTCCGGATAGATCTGACTATGTTTCGCAGACCAGAAGTTCCCGATCGGTCCATCAAATTCTTTATAAATATCATAACCGGTCATCGGTTTTTGCGAAACTAATCCTAAAATTGCATATTTTAATGTTCTCATTTTTTTCACCTGTATTTATTTTAACATGTTCTTTTAAATATTAAACATGTAAATGTTGACACACAAGTAAAATGACGTTATGATTTTCACATGGAGGTTTTCAAATGAAATATCAGAAATTATTTACCCCAATGACCATTGGTTCTATTACGGTTAAAAACCGTTTTGCCATGGCCCCAATGGGACCGCTTGGTTTAAGCGACAGCGATGGCGGCTTTAACCAGCGTGGTATTGATTATTATGTCGAAAGAGCAAAAGGCGGAACCGGCTTAATCATGACCGGGGTTACTTTCGCCGATGATGATGTTGAGCAGCATGGTTTACCAAACTGTCCATCACCAACCCACAATCCGATTCAGTTTATCCGTACAGCCCGTGAAATGACGGAACGCATTCATGCTTACAACGCGAAAATATTCTTACAGATGAGCGCTGGTTTCGGACGGGTTACGATCCCTACCAACTTAGACATACTATTAAATGTCAATAGAAAATATGAGGGGAGTTGATTTTGTTAATTATATAAATTAATTGAATCTTTGTTTACTCTGATTCTAAAGCCAAGTGAGTTTGTCTTGGCTTAGAGGTGAGTGCTACAAATATGTAGTATTAAAAATTACAAAAAGAAAACATCTTAGTGTGTATAAATGTGAAAGATGTCACAAGCTATCGAAACATATGTGTTTTATATCAAAAATCTACATACAGTATTACTCTTCTGGGTCATTTCCAGTAAAGGTAAAATCATGTACTACACCATTCTCATCAGAATATTTGTAAATACATCTTCTTGTCTTTTCTGGAATGTCAGTAGTAATACTTTGGAAGAACGTGGCTCGGGTATCTTCCGGAAGCTTCATGAGATCCTCATAAAGCAGTACGAAATCACTATCATGCTTAAGAATAGCGTAAATATAACGTGCCATCTTATTGGCAACAGCTACTATTGCAAGCTTATGGCGCTTCTTATTGCCATTTTTAACCCTTGCAAAAAGGTTGGCAAGGTATGGATTATGCCGTCTGGCATACTCTGATGCCAGGTATATAGCGTGTCTGAGGATAGGCGATCCCATTTTGGAAATCTTCCCATGGGTATCAACTGATGAACCTGATTTCTTATTTCTTGGCGTTAATCCACAGTATGATGCAAAGTTTTCCGCTTTCTTGGAAAGAGCTATGTCATATACCTCACCAAGAATCATAGCTGCGGATTCTTCACCAACACCGATTAATGTCTGAAGACGCTTAAATGCAGGCTGTTCTGAAGCAAGATTAACCATCATTTTCTTGTAGTTTCTCCTTGTCTGAAGCAGATTTCTGATACTGCTGACCATTTCAACGGTGATCAGTTCAGCTTCCTGAGGAACATTAAGAGTAACAATGGTATTTTCACAAAGATCGAACAAATCGTCTATTTTAGCTTCCTTACAGCGATGCTTAGAGGCCTCGTAAGCCACATTAAAGACTTCATTTTTAGAAGATTTAATGATATGATGTGCAGTAGGATATGCCTCTAAGATTGCAAGCGCAGTCGCAGAACGTATTGAGAAAACAGCGGTAAGCTCCGGGAAGAACTTTTCACACTGTGCACTCAGTCGATTGTATTCAGCATTTAGCTGTTTATTCAGCTGCTGATAGCGATGCGTCAGAAGTTTTAGATTCGCATGTCCTTTTTTGTTGTTTTCTTCGTTGTAATTAGGAGCTTTTTCAACATAACGTGCATCATCATCAGTTGCGCACATCTGTGCAATAGTCTTAGCGTCAAGTGGATCGGATTTGGCATATCCGTGTGCATCGCGCCACCTGTCAACGAATTTAGTATCCAGAAACTTAACTGCTTCACTTTCCTGGAGATGATCGCGTATATACATATAGACATTGTCAGAGTACACGCCTGTTACTTCCATTGTGAAAAGAACGCTCAGGCAGTCTTCATCTTTGTAATGTCTAACGGTATCGAGGAACTCATCGACACCTGGCTTGGTGAATTTAAACTTTATCGCCTTTCGAACAAATTTGGATTTAACATTTCTATCTCTGTTACGTTTATAAATGGCAGCATCTGCTTTGCCTTTAGAAACGTCTAAACCGATAAATAAATCATATTGTTTTGAAAAGATATTGTTTTTCACGATAAGTACCTCATTTCATAAATTGATAGTAATTTGTTTTGAACTGCACCTCTAAGCCAAGACAAACGCAACCTCGAAAATAAGAAGACAATGCAAACAAAGCTTCAACAAACTCATTAGGGTATAAAGAACTGTTTTGGCTGAGGAATAAGTCTATGTGAAGCGGACATCCCATAGGGGCCGCAAGGAGAAAGAATACAACCTTAGGTTCAAAACAGAATCTATTATCCTGGATTTGAAGTGTATATTCAAATCTAAAGAATCATCAATTATTAGCGATGATTCATTAATCAAATTACAAACATATTATACGAGGGGAAATCCCACCAGTCGCACCAAGTGAAATCCAGCATCGCTGGTTAGATAAAACTTGTCGCGCATTGACCGTTGAGGAAATTCATCATATCGTTAAACAGTTTGGCAATGGCGCTTATAACGCCAAGAGAGCTGGTTTTGATGGCATTCAGATTCATGCTGTGCATGAAGGTTATCTGCTTGATCAGTTTGCCATTTCCTTATTCAATCACCGTACTGATGAATACGGCGGCTCTTTAGAAAACCGCCTGCGCTTCGCAAAAGAAATCGTTGAAGAAATTCATCAGCGCTGTGGCGAAGACTTCCCTGTCACCTTACGTTTCTCATTAAAATCATTCATTAAGGATTTACGTGATGGCGCTTTGCCAGGAGAAGAATTTGCAGAAAAAGGCCGTGATATTGAAGAAGGCATCGCCGCGGCGAAGATGCTTGTATCTTATGGTTACTGCGCTTTAGATGTCGATGTCGGGACCTATGATGCCTGGTGGTGGAATCATCCGCCAATGTATATCGAAAAAGGTCCTTATCGTCCTTACGCTAAGATCGTTAAAGAAAACGTTGATGTCCCAGTCTTCTGTGCCGGTCGTATGGATAATCCGGATATGGCTTTAGCAGCCATTGAAGATGGCACTTGCGATATCATCTCTTTAGGTCGTCCATTATTAGCGGATCCAGATTATGTCAATAAATTACGTCGTGGTGATATTCAGGATATTCGTCCATGTTTATCTTGTCAGGAAGGCTGTATGGGCCGTATCCAGGAATACTCAGCGCTCAACTGCGCCGTAAACCCACAAGCTTGCCGTGAACGTTATACGGCTTATCGTCCCGTCATCGGTGCTCCTAAAAATGTCTTAATCGTTGGCGGCGGGGTTGCTGGCTTAGAAGCCGCCCGCGTTTTAGCAATCCGCGGTCATCACGTTTCTCTCGTTGAAGCGACCGATCGTTTAGGCGGTAACCTGATTCCTGGCGGTGCCCCTTCTTTTAAGGAAGATGATCACTTATTAGTCAAATGGTATGAATACCAGATGAAAAAATTAAAAGTTGATGTCACCCTCAACAAAAAAGTGACGCGTGAAGAAGTCTTAGCCCATAACTACGATTCTGTCATCATTGCGACAGGTTCAACGCCTAAACGTTTCTCATTAGGTCATGATGAAACAACATACAGCGCGGAAGATGTCTTAAATAAGAAAGTCGATCCTGGGCAGAATGTTGCTGTCATCGGCGGCGGTCTGGTCGGCTGTGAATTAGCGATCGCCTTAAAAGATGAAGGCCGTAACGTTGCTTTAGTCGAAGCCTTAGATAAGATCTTAGCCTTAAATGGTCCATTATGCGCCGCTAATAAGGAAATGCTGGAAAGACTAGTCCCTTATAAAGACGTTCAGATGTATACCTCATCACAGGCTAAAGCCTATGATGGCAAGACCTTAACAATCACCACCCCTGATGGTGAAAAACAGCTGCCAGCAGACAGCGTAGTCTTAGCCATCGGCTATAAAGAAGAAGCTTCCCTTTATGAATCTTTACAGTTTGATGTTTCAGATATTCACTTATTAGGTGATGCCCGTAAAGTTTCTAATATCATGTATGCCATTTGGGATGCCTTTGAAGTTGCTAATAGCTTATAATACGAAACCAGCAGAATTATTCTGCTGGTATTTTTTGAATATAAGAGACCGGCACCTTTTTCGTTAACCAGACATTATTTTTTGATAAATAAAAGCGATAACCATCCTCATACATCTTCTTCGCATCGATTTTGTAAACAACCACTTGGCCATGGCGTAAACCCACTTTAATCGCCGTTTTCACATCCCATGATAAATGGACGTAAAGACGCGTCATTGGCAAAATCGCTGACGCTTCAATAAACGGCGCCGCCTTGGTGCTGGTGCCATGATAAAGAACATCCGGCGGTCGTTTTTCCATAAGTTCCACATCAACCAAAATGGAGTGGCCCTGGTTTGCCCGAATGAGGGTATGATCCTCATTAAAGCTAAAGCGCTGCTTGTCATCCGTGCGCACAATTTCTTCTAAGGTTTCCCGATCCATCGGGGTTTGCGTGTTCATCTTTTCAATCAGTTCATCCACATGGGCATAGCCATGTTCATCTAAGGTCATCCCAATCACATCGGGACGATGGCGTAAGATCAGACTTAAAAATTTTCCTTTGTTCATAAACTTCATCTCCGCTTCTTATTGTATCAAAAAGCAGGAAGACATTTAATGTCTTCCCGAGTAACATCCCTATGCTTGATAACGCGCAAGCATCCGCATTAATCCCGCCTTCACCTTTTCCCGTAAGGAGAGCGGCGAGAGCACTTCTACCATTTCGCCATACTGTAAAACCCAGTAATATAAGGCTTGGGTATTGATTTTCGCACTGATGAGCACATATTCCTCATCTTCTTCCATCACATGGAAAGACGTGCCATACCAGTCAATGAAATCGCCGATATGATCTTTCACAATTTTTAACTGACAGGTCTCTGATTCCCCGGCGAACATATAAATATGTTCACGCATGTAATCACCTAAATCAAAGCCGTGCGCATAAGAAGACAAAGTGCGAATAGAAACACAGCCTTCTTCTAAAATCTCCACCTTCGCCATCCGGTCTAAGCGTCGATTTCCCAGATCGTCGCTGCCGTCATTATGACAAATGAGGTAAAAGCGTGATAAATCCGAAACAATATAGTAAGGGTCGACAATCCTGGTGGACGTTTCATGAAGCTGCTTATCAATGCCATAGCGGCAGCTGGTAATGCGCACCCGTTTATGGTTTTCAATCGCTTCATCTAAGGCCTCCATAATCTCGTAGAGATGCTCATTATTATTATGATTGATATCTGGCAGTTCGTGAATCGCGCGTACTTTCCGCTCTAATGCCAAGCTTCCCAGACTCTGCAGTTTCCCAATGAGCGCTTTGGCCTGATCCTGGGGCAGTAAATGGCCAAAAAGAACACTATCGATAACGATCCGAATTTCTTCATCGCTCAAATCCCGATTTCTATAAATACCGCGTTCACCGCTGACGTAATGGGCTTGTCGCAGTTCATGCAGATAACTCCCTAAGGTTCCGCGAGAAATCTTCACATCGTATTTCTCGTGAAGCAGCTGAAGAAGATCCTTCTGGGTAAGACGATGCGACGCATCGGTCTGACTCAGAATTTTCAAAATATACACTGGTATTAAACCGTTCTTTCTCATGTGCATCCCCCCTTACACCTATACTATACACTTTCCGATGTTCAATACTTTGGACATAAGAAAAATGAAAGTGACTTTTTTCACTTTCATTTCATTTTTTTAGAGGCAGGATTCATAAAGTTCACGAATTTCCTGTTCATCAACCTTAAAAAAGGCATTTGCTAAAAGACGCTGCTGATGAGCGACAGTACTTTTCGCAAAAGTCGCCGGATCA
This sequence comes from Intestinibaculum porci, assembly GCF_003925875.1. GTDB lineage: Bacteria > Bacillota_I > Bacilli_A > Erysipelotrichales > Coprobacillaceae > Intestinibaculum > Intestinibaculum porci. Next base: position 2,648,176 of record NZ_AP019309.1, read on the forward strand.
CTGGCAATGGCGCCATAGCTGCGCATTGGTTTATAAGGTAAGATTTCATTGAGTAAATCTTCTAAGGTCGCTAATGGATCAAGCGCATTTAACATTTCCCCTAGCATATCAGAAAACTCCTGAAACGCTTCTGGCTGTTTGAGGCGATAAAAATGTAAGACTTTCATTAAGAACTGATAATTGGATTCGCCATGTGGGACATGATACTTTCCGCCAAAGGCATAACTCATCGCATGAATCAGCCCGCATCCCGCATTCCCAAAAGCGATGCCGGCACTCGTCGAAGCCTGTAATAAGACCTGGCCTAACTGTTTGTAAGCCTCATGGTCTTCTCTCACTAACAGATAAGCATTGAGAATCGCACTCATCGCATCAACTGAAAACGTTTGGGTAAAAGGCGTAGCTTTTGGTGAGAGATAACTTTCGATGGCATGAATAAGCGCATCAATCGAGCTTGTCGCAAAGACTTCGTAGGGCAGCGTCTCAAGGAAACTTGGCACAATCACGGCCGCATCTGGATATAACGCTTCGCCAACTAAACCCTGCTTGGTCCCTAAAACGGTGCGGTTAACAACCGCAATATTGGTCACTTCCGAGCCTGTCCCGCAAGTTGCGGGCACGGCAATCAGCTGGTGATGTTTAACGAGGGGCTGATCATAAAGTTTATTGACATCCGTTTCTTGGCCGGCGACAGCCACGATCTTCGCAATATCTAACACACTGCCTCCGCCAATGGCAATCAGACGATCATAATCATACGTCGATACATGTTCAAGCAAAGCATTGATCATCACATCACTTGGTTCCCCGCTGCCAAAATCTTCTAAATTGATAACCGTCGCTTCACATAGCGTTTTTTCTAACTGCGGGGCCATAATATAATCATTAGATAAAATCAGATCCCGATCGGTCACCTTGAATTCATCGACAAAAGCCCCAAAGTCTGGGCATGAATAAAGGACTGGTTTAAGTTTTAATAATTGCATGATATCATCTCCTGATTTCATTTTAGTGGATTGAGAAATGGCTTTCAAGAGCAGGATTATACCTAAAAGCGCAAAAGCCGGATGACTCCGACCTTTGCGCTTTAAAGTGAATTTGAAGAAATGAATGAAGAATACTTATCTTTTCATCGGTAAGCACAAGTCTATCTTAATGAAATGCCATGGGATAAAGATATTGCATTCATAGGCAATGATATGAATATTTTAAGAAGAAACAGGAAGCCTTATTTAAGCAGCTGCGCTGCTTCTTCATCGATGACAATGAGGACATCAGGATGCGTCTGTAAAACAGAGGCTGGACAGTCGGTGGTGACAGGCCCTTTCACTAAGGCGGCGACCGCTTTTGCCTTGCGCGCGCCGCAGGCAATTAAAATAATCTTTTTCGCATCAAGAATATCGCGAATACCCATCGTCACTGCATAATGGGGCACGGCGTCTTCATCACCGTTAAAGAACAATCGGGCATTGTCCTTGATGGTACTTTCTTTTAATGCCACTTTATGTGTATGGGAATCAAATGATGTGCCTGGTTCATTAAAACCAATATGGCCATTTGAACCAACACCTAATAACTGTAAATCACGCGGATGCTTTTTTAACATTGCGCTATAGTGAGCGCAGGCTTTTTCAGGATCCGTTTCACCATCTGGTAAATGAATATTTTCAGGCCTAATATCTAAACCATCAAATAACTGTTTGTGCATAAAATAATGATAGCTTTGCGGATGATCAGGGGTGAGACCACTATATTCATCTAAGTTATAACTGCAGACCTGCTTGTAGCTGGTCCCATTATTCATATGGTCTTCTTTTAATAATTCATAAGTGCGTATTGGTGAAGATCCCGTCGCTAAACCTAACACGGCCCGAGGATGGACATTGACGAGATGGATGATTTCCTGAGCGACATACTGACTCACTTCTTCATAATTCTTTTTAATAATCACTTTCATGATCTGTACCTCCTTGTTTCTTCTTCGCCTCTATTATAATCAAACAAAAATAGAAAATCAGCTTTTTGACGTGTTTAGGGAGAGATTACAGCCCTTGTGACAAGTTTTTATAAAAAACATCTTGTTTTTTATAAAGGATTGTTTTACGCTTTAAGAAAGGAGAATCACTATGTTATTTTTAAAAAAAGATGTTGCTTTAGATGACTTAGAACTGCATATTTATAAATTTGTCATCGCTAATATTACCAAAGTGCCCTATATGCGTATTCGTGAATTAGCCAGTGAAACCAATGTCTCAACAACTTCGATCCTGCGTTTCTGTAAGAAATTTGAATGTGACGGCTATTCCGAGTTCAAATTCAAACTCAAAAATTATCTGCAGGAAGCGCCAGAGAGCAGCTATGATACAGATATCAAAATGATCGCCTCCTTCTTTGACAAGTTTTCCACACCTAGCTATGTAGAAAACTTAGACTTAGCGATCAATGAGATCCTTGCCGCCGATTTTCTGATCTTTATTGGCAAAGGTGCTTCCGGGATGATCGCCTCTTATGCAGCCCAGTTATTTTCTTCCCTGGTTTGCTTTTCGATTGCCGTCGATGATCCAGAAAATACCTTCCTGCATGAATTCAAACGGAAGTTAGCAAGTCATATCTGCCTCATTGTCTTATCTGTGAATGGTGAACATCAGGATATCGTTGATTTCATCAGTGATCAGAGCGTCGCTAATTCGAAGGTTATTGCGATTACCAATACTTCAACCTCAACCTTAGCGAAACTCGCTGATGTGTCGATTGCTTATTATATTCCTACCAAATCACACAATCATATGAATATTACTTCACAGGTCCCGGCTTTATCGATTGTCGAGTACCTCGCCAAAAAAGCCTATAACCGCAAACAGGAAAGCGACTAATCGCTTTCCTGTTTCTTTTCTTCTTTCTTTTTCTTTCTTAACATCTTGCCTAAGTTTTCCATCTTATGTGCGGTATATTCCACTTCATCTTTCGTATAACGCATCCGATGCAAGATATTAATTTCCTTACCGCCGAGACTGCCGGCTGCCTGTGACACTTTCATTTTTACATATTCGGCATAGTTATCAAGCTGAATCTGCAGTTCATCCTTACTTTCACTCGCCCGATCATAAGCCCACTGCACGCGATCGCCAAACTGTTCTTCGACATCAGTAATCTTATCGACAATGCTTGATAAGGTCGCTAAAGTCATGCCGAAATCCGTCGCTACCACAGCCATGAGGGCTAGTGATAAAAGCTCCATCCATAATGACGGCTCACTTGTCCCAAAACCTTTAAAAAGCGGTAAAATATAACGAACAATGACTACGCCCGCCAAGCCAAAGGCTATTGATATTGGCAAGGCGATGCGGCCATGAATGTTGAGCGGTACATTAGAATAATCCCACCAGCGGGCATGATATTTCTTTTCTAAAATATAACTGGTTAGATATTCAATAATTGCCGAGCCAATCATACAAACCAAAAAGATCTCAATAGGATTGGTATCACCGCTTGTTGGTAAGACGCCTGAATGAAAGATAAAAAAAGCACTCATGACGCCAATACCATAAATGGGACAATAGGGCCCAAAGAGAAAACCGCGATTTTCCCAAGTGCCGGTATTAAGCATGCAATAGGTACATTCATAAATCCAGCCCAGAAAACTAAAGAATACAAAACCAACAAAATATTGACTTATAATCATTGTCATCACCATCTTCATTGTATCATAGTTTACCCTTCCAACAAGGCCTAAACAGGTACTTTTATAATGAAAGAGCTTACTGAAAATAATTAAGAAAAAATTAAGAATTAACATTGAAAAGGGCTCTAAACTGTTCTATAATCTCCCGTAGTAAGAGTCTAAAGAGATGTGTTGAGGGAAAGTAAATGAAGAATTTAATGCGAATCATCAAGTTTATATCATGCCTATTAGTGGTTTACAGTGCTTTATATTTAGGAACGATTATCCTGTCTCATACCCAGTATAATTTCTATCCAAGCTATGAAAATATTTTGCGCTTATCCACCCATGAGAAAGGTATCCTGCTTGGTTTATCATTAGCCTTAATTGGTTCTTCACTGATGCAGTTTGTCTCATTATGTGCGATCAAAAAGAAAGTCAACGATCTGATTTTTCTTCTTCCCGCCATCGTTGCTGGCGTCCTCTTTACATTCTCTACCTTATAATGAGCGAAACGCTCTTTTTTTATATCGTCTTATGTTATAATTTGCGCAGAAAGGAGATTTTATCTCAATGAATAAAAATAAATTCGAAGCCTTTTTTGATGGGGCTTATTTGTTATTTGATCTTGTCGCTGCGATCATCTTTTTTATGCACGGTCATCAAAGTATCATCTTTACGATGTATGGATGCCTCGCTTTATTACTGGGCGGCGGAGATGCTTTTCATCTCATCCCGCGGATGAAACGTGCGCTATCAGGTGAGGATGAAAAAACCGAACATGCACTAGGCTTAGGCCTGCAGGTTTCTTCGATGACGATGACCTTATTTTATGTCTTACTCTATTATATCTGGAAACAGCTCTTCGGTATTTCTGTTCCCTTCATTTACCCTTTCATCATTTGGCTGACCGCGATCATCCGCATCGTCTTATGCCTGATGCCGCAAAATAACTGGTATCACTATGAAGGCAATCCGCGTTGGGGCATCTATCGTAATATTCCTTTTATCTTTACCGGGATTACGATGTACATTCTCTTCCTCTTTTCCGGTAATGCGTATGGCTATCATATGCAGTTTATGTCCATCGCCATTGCCATTTCCTTCATTTGTTACTTACCAGTGGTGCTGTATGCAAAAAAGCATCCAGCCGTCGGCATGTTAATGATGCCAAAAACACTCGCCTATGTGGCGATGTTAAGCCTCGGCTTATCACTGATCACCAAAATCCACTAAGGTGGATTTTTTATTTTTAAAGGGGAGCGCTCGCTCCCCTTTGGAATGTTATACATCAATGATGTTATCCTGTAACTCTTTCATGTACTTCTTCACATAAATTGTATCAACCAATGACGTGATCGCTTCGACAATCATCATAATCGCTAAATAAATGGTAATGACCTGAGAAGAGATCATCGGATTGAAGACGCAGATCAGACCTAAGATAAACGTTAAGATCGAAATGATCGTTAAATAAGACGTGCCGCCAATATGCGTAATCGCCCGGCCAATCTGTAAACGTAAGATACTATCGGCAATAATGATCGCCCCAATACTTAATGGGAGAAGAATATTACCGACATTTGGATAAGCCAGTAAAGCGATCCCCATAACAATGAGTAAAACCCCTTGCATAAGCGTTCCGCTGCGTAAGAATAATTCCTTCTGGAGCACATCTAAGCCAATCAGAACAGCCCCCATAATAATGGTGCCGATGCCTAAAATCATCGTAATCAGAGAAACGATCTGTAATGGTCTGGCAATCATGATGATGCCCAGAACAATAAAGAAAATAGATGCAATAATTTTGCCAGTTAAATATTTCTGAATATTTTTCATAATACTCACTTCCTACTTATATCTTACTCCAAATCTTTTTATTTTAAACAGTCATTTTTATAAAACTGTATAAAAAAAGGAGTCTCTATATTAATTTGGGGTTTTGGCTAGCTTTAAAAGTTTTTGGGGTTATGTTCTCAAAGACTTTTTTCTTTTACAGCTGCGGTTTATGTTTTTGGGGTGCCTGAAATTTGATATATTTGAGATATAGAACAGCATAATCAAATTGCTCAGTTTATCAAATTCCTAAGAAAGGCAAAAAAAAGATGAAAGCCCATTAAGTTGACCACTTAGCTTTCATCTGTCCAATAAGAACAATATGAGTATAATACAAAGACCTAAAAAAAGCAAACCTTTTCCTCCATCTGAATACATGAAAATAATCGCCAGACTTAATGTCCTAAAGCTTTTAGGAAAGCTATATAACGACACCTTCACTGTGTTTGGATTCTACACAAGATATGTGAACATTGACGGAGAACCCGTTGAATACAGAATTATGCGCATCCGCTCTGGAAGAACCGGCAAGACACACGCTGTGCTCTTTGATTTTATGGTGCCGTATCATCAGATCTCTTCCGAAGATCTGAATGCAGTGATCAGTGGCGATACCGATGATCTTCCTTACAGCGAAGCATATATCCGATGGCTGACCAATGTCATCAGGCTTCACCGCATCACTGATTACGTTAGCGCATGTATGGCCTTCTGCAGAGGACACTTCATTGATAAGTGCGAAACTCTGGTGGTTGCCGTCTGACAAATTTATCTGTTTTTTCTCTTAATTTCTTATTAGAATCATTATAATTCTATGCGTATATTTCAAAAATAAAACTCTCACACGACATGTTTTGAGTTAGTAAGTATTTCCTTCTATTATGATATTGTAAGCTTACAGGAGGTCATAAATGAAGAAAAGCAACGATAACGAAATAGTGTTTGCCGACATAATCCCTGGTGAAAACGGCTTAATAGATGGGGATTTCATTCTCCAGCTTTTCAACCTGCATAAAGAAGACGTTGAGGATCTTTCATGCATTCATCAGGCAGACGGCATTTACGTTTTTATTACGCTAGCCGCAAGAAAGCACGAATGTCCGTACTGCACCACGCCCACCAAAAAAATCAAAGGCTATCACACCAAGAAGATCACCCATTCGATCTTTCACAACATCAACTGCTATATTGAATACCATGTTAGACGCTATGAATGCACTGCATGCGGCAAAACATTTAATGAAGACAACCCCTTCTCAGAAGGCCATTCCACAATCAGTGTGCTGACCGTGTATAATGTCCTGACTGCATTGAGAAATCCTAAACTGAGCTATGAGGATGTCGCCAAAACGTTTAATATTTCTGCCTCTTCGGTAATGATCATATTTGACAGACACGTTCAGATTCCCAGAAAGCCGCTTCCCAAGTATATTCTAATCGACGAAGTTCATGCCGTTGACAGCCGCGATTCAAAGTATGCGTGCGTTATCATGGACTTTGTAACGCAGGACATCATCGACATTCTGCCAACAAGAAGAAAGGAGGATCTTGTCAGATACTTCACTCTTATTCCCCGGGAGGAGCGTGAAAAAGTTGAAATCATCTGCTCTGACTGCTGGAAAACCTATCGTGAAATCACCAGGATATGCTTTCCTAACGCTATCCATGCCTGCGATGAATTTCACATCATTCAGATTTTTACAGAAATTTACAAAGGATTGCGAGTTGATACAATGAAGGCCGCTAAAAATAAGCGTGACAAGCTCGAAAAGTATCTCACTACTCCTAACGGCCGCAAGTATCTCAACCCCGAATGGAATAAATATGACATCCAGCATTATCTTCTCAGCAAGTGGAACTGGCTTCTGATGAAGTCTGATGAATATAAAAGCAAAGATAACAAGAAAAAAAAGAAGAAAAAAGGCAAGCACGCTGACGATGAGGAGCTGCCTATCCTGGATCCTAACAGAGCAAAGAAGATGAACAAAAAGCTGGGCAGATATCTCAATTTCTATGATATCCATAACCTTCTGATTGAAACCAATCCTGATCTGGCTGAAGCGGAAAACTTCTACGACAAGCTTAGAGCGTTTTACCACACAATCAGCTACAATGAAGCCAGAGAAGCGCTCAATTCCCTGATTGGAGACCTGAGAATGTCTAACGTTCCTGAAATATGCGGATATGCCAGCACCCTCAGCGAATGGAAAAAATCAATCGTCAATTCGTTCATCATTATTGACGATACGGGCACTCATATTTCGACCGGGAAAATTGAATCACGGAATAAAATCATCAAAGACGTAAAGAGGGCTTCAAACGGTGTGAGAAACTTCCAGAGATTCAGAAACCGCTGCCTCTTTGCGATAAACACAGATACGCCAATCTACATGCCTTATACGCCTAAAAGAAGAATTGATGACGATAATGATCGCAGCAATAAATCTAAAAAAACAAGCAAATAATGATGCTTCATCATGAACCCTGCAGCCGCACTACCGGCACGTATATACTCCGCGGCATTAGCGATCATGTCAACGCATCGTCTCTGCAATGAGAATCATTTTTAAAGCCGTGCCGGCACTTATATCATCAACATTAAACATTGACAACTGAATAACGCATATACATCAGAGATGCATCATTAATTACTAAGCCACTGGATAATGCCTGGGTATGGCTTATAAGCTTTCATTACTCCTCATTTGGCAGTCCAGTGGCTGCAAATGAGGATTTTTTACAAGTCAATTCATATACAGGAAAGGAGAATTAACTATGGCAATGAAAGACTATGAAATCAGCTCAGATCCTCTTACAGAGAAGGATGATGACTATGATCCGGAAATGTACGAAGACGGCAGCGTAGAAGCGATGGGAGCATACTATACCTATATCGCTAATTCACTGTCCAGAATCAAAACAGCGCTAAGCGCAACCTCCAGCAGCAAGAAAATAAAGGAACTGATGTCATCGGATGAAAACATTAATATTTATCAGATGCTTATTGATGATCCCCGCCTCATGAAGGATATAAGAGAGGCAATGAGCAGTGATATCATTAAGCCTTTTGACGAGGATAACCTGTTAGAATTATACATGAATAAAGTATCAGATTTAATCAGCCAGATTGAATACGTATATCCTGAAAGATATATGACTCTTATGCACAAGATACTTCCATACAGCGTAGCATCATATTATGATCAGATGGTTTCCGAAGAAAACGACAGGGATTTTGAATATGCCATCCAGGATGATGATGTACAGTTCTAAAAATGTGCATAACTGTATCGCTTTGAATGCAGTGAAAACAGCATAATAAGAAGGAGACTCGTTATTTCCTTCTTTTAATATTTCAATTAGCAAGCATGACTGAGCTGTATTTTGGATTTAAACAAACATACTGAAAATATATAGACATAACAAATAAAAGAAGATGTATATTGTTTATACATCTTCCTAAAGGTCTCCAAGAGATTATGGGGTCTTATCAATTTAACTTAATAAATTTGGTTAGTTATGACTTACCCCATCAATTTCCTGAGAGCCAAAAAAAGAAGCCTTCGCTTCCAAAGCAAAAAAATGGTCGGGAAGACAGGATTTGAACCTGCGACCCCCTGGTCCCAAACCAGGTGCACTACCAAGCTGTGCTACTTCCCGACTGGCGCAGCTTGAGGGATTCGAACCCCCGCGGGACTTGCATCCCCTGTCGGTTTTCAAGACCGATCCCTTCAGCCGGACTTGGGTAAAGCTGCGCGTAATATTGAAATGGTGGTCTCAGCCGGAATCGAACCAGCGACACAAGGATTTTCAGTCCTTTGCTCTACCTACTGAGCTATGAGACCAATGGCGGTCTGAACGGGGCTCGAACCCGCGACCTCCGCCGTGACAGGGCGGCATTCTAAACCAACTGAACTACCAGACCATTGTGGTGACGGATACGGGATTCGAACCCGTGAATGCATGCGTGAAAGGCATGTGAGTTAACCGTTTCTCCAATCCGCCGTTTTTTGACTGCTCGTGTATATTATCATGAGATGATGCATTTTGCAACACCTTTTTCAAAAAAGTTGATTTCCTGTTTCACAAGTTGTCACCAAAAAATAGATAAGCGCGCTATGATATCCATGAAAGATCCACATGAGCGCTCTTTCAAAAGAAAAACAGGTCAACTAGGGCGACCTGTTTTTTTTAGTCGATACGAGAAACTTTTTTTAGTTTTTTCACTTCATAAAGACGTTCATCCGCTTCTTTAAGATAAAGTGCCATGTCCATATGCTTCGTGACATCAAATTCACTATAGCCAATCGAAACGCGAATAGGATAAGCCTTTTCGCCTAAACGATTAAAATCTTCCAGATAGAGATTAATACGTTTAATGACATAATCTTCATCACTATGCGGTTTAATCGCCACAACGAGGAACTCATCCCCGCCAATCCGGCCAATTAAATCAGTCTGACGGAAACTATGATGTAAAGCTTCGGCGATTTTCTTAATGGCAAAGTCCCCTTCTGCGTGACCATAGTTGTCATTAATATATTTGAGACGATCCAAATCAATAGAATAAATATAAACGTGCATGCCTTGATAGATATTAAATAATTCCGTACTTTTCTCCTGCAGACCGCGTCTGTTTAACAGCCCCGTCAACTCATCATAAGCTGCCTGGAAATGCAGTGAAACATTCCGGTTGGCTAATGTTTCTAAAAGTTCATTTTGCACTTTAAACATCTTCAGATATTTAATCGCCAAGCCTAATTCCAAAGACATAAAAAAGACATTTTGCAAATCATAATGTGAAGCTTCCAGCACTAAGAAACCAAGCAGCGAGCGATCAGCCATCAGCCCGGCAACCGTATAAGTGTGCGGATGATTCTGCCCAAATTCCGAAAGAATAAAACCTGGTTCACGCAAACGCTGAGGATGAACCTGAATCCTGCCATCAAGCAATTCAGCTTTAAAATAGAGATCTTCTTCAGCCCGCTGACTAATATCAGCACCTTTATCAAAAATATAGATCCCGGCAAACTTATAACCCAACTGATCAATACTTTTAAACATTTCATAATAAGCCGCATCAGGATTCTTTTCAAAAGCCGAAGCTTTAAGGATGATCTGATAAATATCCGTCTGTTTTTGAGCAGATTTTTTTATTTGTTCCGTATGACGGCGATAGAAATACTTTGCGAAGACCTGCTGGTATTTAACGATTTCATTACTTGTCTTATAATAGCGATCCGATTTTTGTAAAACCTGATAGTAATGCATCAGCGTTTCATAAAACTTTGAAAGATTGAAATAATCCTGCTCTTCATACTGTAAGATCTTACGGATCAAATCTTCCCCGTTACGCTGCGCATGCGCCGTCGCAATATGTTCACTGATGGACACCAAATGATTAATCGCCTGATACAGTTCCTGATGATAGCCAGAAGTGCAGCTGCGATAAATACAATCGGTAATTTCCTGATGTGGGAAAACATCTCTTTGCAAGAGCTGATCAAATTCCTCAGATTCCGGCATTTCCTTTTCCCCGCAGCTCATGCGATGCACAAAATGCGAAGAGAATGTAGTTATCTGCTGGGGCTTTCCATCTAATAAATTAACCATTTCCTTACCCGCTGCATAACCAAATTCATAAGGTTCAATACTGACGGTGGTGAGGGATGGATCCATCAAAGCCGCGCTAGGGATATCATCAAAGCCTGAAATAGCGATATCCTTGCCAATCCGTAAGCCTCTTTCTTTAGCGACTTCATAGGCATTAATGGCGATCTGATCAGAAAAACAGACTAAAACATCTAAATGCGGATTTTCATCAAGAAATTCACGAATAATTTGGCGATTATTGCCACGAAAGTTACCCCGCGTCATCACGTAAGAAAGATGACGCTTCGCTAATTCTTCCACGCACACATATTGGCGTTCCTGTGAACCCACAGAATTTGCGGGTCCTTCCACTAAACCAACATGACGGAAATGATGATGATCCAACAAATGAATCATCAGCTCACGCATCCCGGTGCAATTATCTTTCGCAATCGAACGAATGCCAGCGATATGATCTTCAATACACAATATTTTACTATGATCAATATGTTCCAGCATATAATCAACCGCTGCTCCTTCGACAAGGCGGCCAGAGCGTAAGGTGCCAACTGGCAAAATAAAACCATCAGCATTCATATCGACCAAAAAATCAGTCATCCGTCTAAAATAGGCATTCACCTGATCCACATCATCAGTAGGCGCCATCATGGGGACATGAATCAAATGATGACCGCATTCTTTGATCGCAATAGCCGCACCGCGCACCATTTCCAAGTTGTAATCAAAGCGAAAGCTATCATTGAACATCGCTATATTATATCGCTTCACTCTTTTCTCACCCGCTTCCTTATCATACTTGTGATAACACTATCATATCACGAACTGCCAAAAAGGTCATATATCAAAATCTTTTGATTTCTATTTTTTTAATGTGACTTTCATTAAAACGAGAATTTTTTTAACAAAATGTATCTTCTTTAAAACATATATATAATTATATTACAAATAAAATTATTTCGATTTGAACTTGTTACAAAGGTTGTCACAAGATTTCAAAAAAGATCTCTATAATGGAACCTGTAAGGCAAAAAGAATTATTTCCTTGTAGATGTTGATTGTGTTTTCCTTATTTCTATCCCTTGTATCCGATGCTCAATCCGCTACAATCATGCCTCTCTCGCCTTTGCACCCTTCCTTATCAAAGGCGACGCTGCTAGAGATAGCAGCCTTTTTTATCGGAGAATAAAAATCGCTAAACAAAAAAAGAGAAAAGCCGCCGCCAAGGAGGCAATATAAGCTTTCTTCGTATCCCGCCGATTATAAGCCTGAATACAGTAAAAGATGATAAACAATGGCATATAAATGCTTTCCCCTGCATAGCTTGTCGCAATAGAATAAATCACCACGCCCATTGTGATTAAACCAACCACTATTTCTAAAACCACAAAAAAGAGATCAAACTTTGATTTTTTCATAAACACTCCTCAAAAAAATACCTGGCAAAGCAGGTATTAATCAATCGTATAAACACGCCCTTCTTTACGTTTAGGCACATCATTATTGTCTTTCGCCGGATAACCGATCGCTAAATGACCAATGCCTTCCCAATCTCCTTCAATATGAAGATCTTTGAGTAACTGCTTAAAACGCGGCATTTCAAATTCTTCCTTAGCGCGGTGAATCCAGCAGCTGCCCAAGCCTAAAGATGTCGCGGCCAGCATCATATTTTCTAAAGCGACCGAGCCATCATAGACATGCGTTGGACGCTCTTTATTGCCTAAAACAATGATAATGACCGGCGCCTGATAGAAGGGATCAAAACCTTCTTTCCAGCCGCCAATTTGTCTGTTGACCTCCGCAATTTCATCGCGCAGTTCTTTATTTTTTACGACAATGGTAATAACTTCCTGCATATTCCTACCACTTGGTGCATAGAGCCCTGCTTCGACAATGGCCTTGAGCTCATCATCGGTTGGCAGATCACTTTTAAACAAGCGCACACTGCGGCGCGCTTTTAATGTCTCTAAAACTTCGTTCATAGTCTTCTCCTTAATCAAAATATTTATCACTTAAGGAAGTATTACGTAAATACCCTACTTTACCATTTTTCTTAAAACCAACATACACTTTTTTACCTTTAAAGATAATCTTCGTAACCGTCGCACTCTGACCTTTCTTCAAAGCAAAAGCGACATCATCACGGCCTGGTTTTACGACAAAGTTAATCTTTCTATTGGCTGTTAACGCTTTATTGGCACTCGCTTTAAAGGTATGACCCGTGGTAAACTTGCCATGCTTATATTTATAAATACGATCATAGTACACTTCTGCAGTCCGATAGCCATAGAAGATACTAGACAGTGCTAAGGCATTGCCTGAGACATCCGTAACCCCAAAGTTAACATCACCGCCATCATCGTAATCCTGCGTCACATAGTTTAAGAGTTTAAACTTACCCCCGCTAAACTTATAGAAAAGATCACGCGACTTCGTCGTGCCAGCCGAATAAACATAAAGGAAAGTCTTGCCATTACGTAAACGAATTAAGGTTGGTTCAGAACCTTTTCCATCCACCAAAGCTTTATTAATATTTCCGGCAAACTTGTTATTCACATAAATCTTATAAGAAGTAACCTTCTTATGTTTCGTTTTTTTTATGACCTTGACCTTTTCACTCGCACTTGCGCCAGTAAAGTTCCAGGTTTCCACATTCTTCCTCGTTAACGTCTGCGATGCACTGCTTGCCTGCACATGAGGCATCGTTAAACCGATGACCATCGCCGCCGTTAAGATACTTGCTAATCGTTTCATTTATTTCACGCTCCTTATCCATAGTGTATGCCAAAAAGAAAGCCAATGCAATGATTCAGCCAAAAGAATTAAACCGCTTTCTCACTTTCTATTTTCTTTGTTTCAACTTTCCATTACAATGAAAGCAGAGGTGATACTATGGCATTCATTACATTCAAACATGTCAATAAAATCTATCACGGCGCCGTTGATACTTTAGCGATCAAAGACGCATCTTTTACCATTGATCAGGGAGAATTTGTCGTGATTCTCGGTCCTAGCGGTGCTGGGAAAACGACTCTTCTCAATATGCTTGGCGGCATGGATCGCGCTAGCAGCGGGGAGATTCTCATGAACGAAAGCCACATTGATCAATATAATAAAAAGCAGTTAACGATGTATCGCCGTGATCATATCGGCTTTGTATTTCAATTTTATAATTTAGTTGCTAATCTGACTGCTTTAGAAAATGTAGAATTAGCCTGTCAGCTTTGTAAAGACGCTTTTGATCCCGCCGACATTCTCACAAAAGTCGGTTTAGGCGATCGGCTCAATAACTTTCCATCACAATTATCCGGCGGCGAACAGCAGCGCGTTGCGATCGCCCGGGCGATTGCAAAAAATCCCCAGATTCTTTTGTGCGACGAACCAACCGGTGCGCTTGACAGCGAAACCGGTGTACATATTCTAAAGTTACTGACCCAGTTTTGCGCCCAAGAGCGTGTCACCACCATTATTGTCACCCACAATAGCGCCATTGCCCAATTAGCCAATCAGGTCATTCATGTCCATAACGGCCAGATTGCGAAAATTATAAAAAATGAGCATCCCTTAAGTGTGGATGAGATTACGTGGTGAGAAAAAATGTTGCTATATAAAAATGCGTATTTGAAAATTCGCCATTCACTCGGTCGCTTTCTCTCCCTCTTTCTCATTATTGCCATCGGCGTCGGCTTCTATGCCGGGATCAAAGAAGCCATCCCCCAAATCAGGCATGTCCAAAATACATATAATAAGAAATACCATTTAATGGATTTTAAGATTGTCTCTACGCAGGGACTCACCCACAAAGATATCCAGGCTTTAACAAGTAAAGATGTCAAAGAGATCGAAGGCAGTTATAACGTCGAAGCTTTAGAGAAAGATCATGCGATCATGATTCATGCCATCACCACGCATATAAATACCTCTCGCTTAATCAAAGGACGGCTGCCGCAAAAGAAAGAGGAATGTTTAGCAGACGTTAAACACTATAAACTGCATCAGGTTCTCACCATTACCAAAGATCAGAAACAGTTAAAAGTTCATCGTTTTAAAGTGGTTGGTTTAATCACCAATCCACTCTATGCGACAACCAATTATGGCACCGCCTCACTAGGTAACGGGCAGCGTTTCAGCTATCTTTATATCCCTAAAGAGAGTTTTGATGTCCCTGTTTATCAGCTGATTTATCTCACGTTCAAGAGATCTTATGAAGATGCCTATGCTAAAAACTATAAAACATTCATTAAAGAGAAAACCAATACTTTGCAGTCTATTGCCCGCCAGGCGGAAACACGACGAACACAGGATTTGAAAAACGAAGCTTATCAAAAGCTTAAGCCAAAAGAAAAGAAGCTTACAAAGAAGAAATCAGAAGGTCTGCATGCTTTACAAAAGCAGGAAAATAAAATTAAAAAAGCGCAATCTCAATTACAAAAAGCGCAAGTCACTTTCAATACCCAAAAAGTGCAAGCACAAAAGCAAATGACTCATGCGCGTATAAAACTGCAAAAACAAATCAGCCAGTTAAAAGAAGCTGAAAAGAAATGCCAGCAGGCACTTGCCACGATGCAGACAGCAAAATCGCAGCAAGTAAATACAGCTGCCATGCCGGTGAAGCAGGCTGCTTTCTCAAAACAGCAAGCGACATTAGAAAAGCAGTTAAAAACCATTCAGACCAATAAGCAAAAGTGTTATACGGCAATGCAAAAGCTTAAAGGACAGGAAACTCAGAGTCAAAAACAGTTCGCTGCTTGGCAAATGCGCCTTCATACACAAACACAGCAGCTCACGAATGCCCAAGAACAATTGAATACGCAAAAGCAAAAGTTTACAAAAGAAATAAAAAACGCTGAGTCAAAAATGAAACAAGCGAAAAAGAAAATTGCCTCGCTCAAAAAAGCGAAATGGTATATCACTAACAGGAATGATGAAGTGACCAGTTATAAAGACTTAGAAGGACAGTATGATGAAGTCACCGCGATTGCCAATATTATTCCCGTCTTTTTTATCATCATTGTCATGATGATGACCTCTAATACGATGACCCGCATGATCAGTGAAGAACGCAGTGAAATGGGGTCCTTTGCCTCTCTTGGGTTTAGTGACCGACAAATTGTATCAACCTATTTATGTTACGTATTAGTAGCGACTTTAAGCGGCGTATGCCTTGGCTATTTGATCGGGATTGCGACCTTGCCGCGCTTTGTCTATAACTGTTTCCCTCTCACTTATCCAGCGTTAACGCCCTTATTAAACTTACCGTTATTACTGATTATATTGACAGTGGCAATCGTCTTAATGGTCGGTGTCACTTTGCTTTCATGCGATCGGGAATTACGTGAAGCACCAGCCTATCTATTAAGAGAAAAAGCACCATCCAAAGGAGCTCATGTCATTTTTGAACGAATCCCCTGGATCTGGCGTCATTGTTCTTTTAGCTGGAAAGTGACCTTACGTAACTTGAGTCGTTATAAAAAGCGCACAATTATGACGATCTTTGGCACCTTAGGCTGTGCTATGCTCATCCTGCTTGGCTTTGGTATCCGTGATGGGATTTCTTCCATTGGGGAAAGACAATACAAAGAATGTGTCCATTATGATGAAATGATTATTCTTAATCATACTGTCACAAAGGAGACCAAAGCCTTACGGAAACTATTTGATGGTTCTCTTAATAAGCGCCTCTACGCTTATTCATCTGCCAATACCTATAGTTATGGTGATCATGAAGGCACCTTTTACACCATGGCTTTTAGTAAGACAAATGATTTATTCACTTTTAAAGATATCCATTCCGCTAAGAATTTAACTTTAACAGATGATGGTGCGATCATCACCCAAAAAATGGCTGAACTCTTAAAAGTCAAAGTCGGAAATAAAGTCTCTTTTAAGGATAGTGAAGGAAAAAGGTATACAATAAGAGTCAGTGGGATCTGCCATAATTATGTTTCTAACTATGCCTATATGACCAAAGCTTATTATCAGAAGGTTTACCACAAACCAATTCAGTTTAATACCGTCTTTGCAAAAAGCCAGGTTTCCCAGCAAAAGATAACGAAGCATCTTTTAGATAGTGATCATGTTTTAACAATTCAATACACTGCAAATCTTATTGATCAGGCCAATAAATCTATTTCTGGATTAGATGAAATTGTCGTAATGTTAGTGATTATCTCAAGCTTATTAGCCTTAAGTGTGCTTTATAACTTAACAAGCATTAATATGAGTGAACGCACAAGAGAAATTGCGACCCTTAAAGTCTTAGGCTTTAAGCCATCTGAAACCAATGCTTATATTGATCGTGAAACGATCATTGCGATGATCATCGGAATCCTTTTCGGCTTACTTGTCACAACACTGATCTTTGGTACACTCATGCAGTTTGTGGAAACCAGTGATACCATCTTTATCAAAACCATGAAGCCAATCAGTTATCTTTATACAATCGGTATTACCTTAAGCTTTGCCTTTATTATGGCGATCATCACGTCTTACAAAGTCAATCGTATCGATATGATTGAATCCTTAAAATCAATAGAATAGGTGATGACAATGATTTATATTACAGGTGATCTCCACGGCGATGAACGCCGGGAAATGATTCCCCTTATCGAATTTGAAAAAGCCCATCATTTTACCAAAGATGATGTTCTCATCATCTGCGGTGACTTCGGCTTTATTTGGAGTGATCAAGCGCGCACCAGCCGCGAATACTTCATCCTCCAGAAACTGCAGGAGCACTTATCGCTTTGCTTAGATTACTTTGAAAGTGCCCCCTGGACCACCGTCTTCGTCGATGGCAATCATGAATGTTTTCCAAGACTCTACAGTTTCCCTCAGAAAACCTGGATGGGCGGTCAGGTTCATGAAGTGAGAAACCATGTGTACCATCTGATGCGCGGAGAGCTTTACAACATTCAAGGCACCACCGTTTTCACTATGGGCGGTGCTCAGTCAACGGATCGCGCTCACCGCGTCGAAGGTTATACCTGGTGGAAAGAAGAAATGCCTAGCGACGAAGAATATGCCCATGCGCGAAAAACACTTGAGCAGCTCTCAAGTGTTGATCTGATTATTACACATTGTGCACCAACGCATTTAGAAAAACGTTATTTCCACCGTGCACCAAATAAGCTGACTGATTTCTTAGAAGAAATCTCCCAGCAAATCACATTCAAGCATTGGTATTTTGGTCATTATCATGAAACCAAAGATTTTGATGATCACTATACCTGTCTCTATAAAGAAGTCAGAATGTTTAAGTCATAGAGATCCGCAAAACGGATCTCTTTTTGATTGATCACAAGCAGTTGTCCATACGTATCAATTTTCGTTACTTTTCCCTGCTTTTTTACATAATGTCCGTGATTATAGGTTTCCGGCTGAAAATATGTAATGCGAATAGGCATGCCCTTTTCGAGCTGTGTGAGCTGATCATTAAGATAAGATTGCCTTTCTTCACTTAATTCAATCCGCTCAGTTAACACATCCTCCCTGGCTGCCGTCGCTTCCTCATACCCTTTTAAGGCCGCAAAAGGCATAAAGATCTTCGCCCGTTCACTGCGCGTCATCCGTTTTCTAATTGGTGAAGGACGATGTTCATGAATAATATCTTCATAACTCATGCTTTATGACCTCCAATTTGATCATTACGTTCTAAAGTTGTTGCTTCTTCCTGTAAGTCACTAGCTTTGACAACCGCATTTTTACCATACTTCTCTTTAATTGAGATTAAGACATTTTCTAATGTATGATCCTCTTCCTCTTTTTTCACATCACTAAACATATCTAACTGTTCATAAGAATATTTCTTATCCTTCACATGCTCTAAAGACATATTCACTTTACGAATCGTATAACGATGATTGGTAATGCGTTCATATAAGGACATCCCGCCTTCAATAATCTTCTTACGACTATCCGTAAACGTCTCAAAGGGATAAGTGCCATGGGCTGACTTAGGGACAACGCGACCATAAAAATCCGTTTTCTTCTCGCCATCAAAATCATCCCGATCGACATTTTCCCGATCATAAGCGACAGTTAAAACAATCGCATCACAGACCAGTTTCTTTTTCACTAAGTCCATAACTAAGTCTTCCAGCATTTCCTTGATAATCGTTTTCCCTTTTGGATAGCTATATGGTTCATGAAGCACTTGTCCAATACCAATCGAATGACGATCCGGTTCATAGTTTTTAATATCTTTCATCAGACATGTCTCAAGGCCCCAGGCATGATCGATCAGAATCTCCGCATCTTTCCCAAATAACTTATAAAGCAGCTGCTGATTATGTAATGAGGTGCGCGCAATATCTCCCATCGTATACATGTCATACTTTTCTAATCTTTTCGCAGTTCCTTTACCAACGCGCCAAAAAGATGTTAACGGTCGATGATCCCATAATAATCGCTTATAGCTTTCCTCATCCAATGAAGCAATACGCACGCCATAAGCATCCGCCTTAGCATGTTTGGCTACAATATCCATAGCAACCTTAGCCAGATACATATTTGTACCAATCCCGGCCGTAGCCGTGATCCCCGTTGTTGTATAAACATCCTGAATCATCTTTTGCGCTAAAGCATGAGCTGACATATGATACATTTTTAAATAACTCGTAGCATCAATAAAGACCTCATCAATGGAATAAACATGAATATCTTCCTTAGCAATGTATTTCAGATAAATCCCATAAATCTGACTAGAGATCTCAATATACTTACGCATCTGCGGCGGAGCAATAACCAAATCAATAAATATCCCTTCTCTGGCAAGATGACGCAATTTCTGTTTGACCTCAAAAAGTCTTGGTCGGCCAGGTACGCCATAAGCCTTTAAAGCGGGTGACACCGCTAAACAGATTGTTTTATCCGTGCGTGATTCATCCGCTACAACCAAATAAGCCTGCATCGGATCCAAATCCCTTTGCATACACTCAACCGATGCATAAAAACTCTTTAAATCAATACAAATATATGATCGCTGATCCATAACAGGCCCCCTTCTCTTATTAAGTCTATTATAAATCAAGACGCAAAAAAAGGATAGTCAGTTAACGTATCGGGGTTGACTATCCGTTGAAGACAGTATTTATTATATACGCTATTATCACATTTATCAATGTATAATTATGAAATATTATCAAAAAATGAAAATTTATTTTTCACATATTATCACATAATTATCACACATTTCACACAATGAATAATCATATGATCCCATATTTTACAGTTAATAAGCTAATAAAGGCAAAATGTATTGATGTATTCAACATATTTTGCCTTCCTTTTATTTAAATCAGTTTCGTACTTTTTTTAGAATTAACGACTCTTTGAAATTTTTTTAAATATTTTTGAGTAATTATTTTTCGTGAGGGCTGAAAGCCAAAAACTTCAGCCAGGTCATCCACAATTTCTGTCCTTTTAAAGGACGGAATATAGTTTGTTCCATTTATATAGGTTAGGTTAAGATCACGGAGTGTATCAAATAATTCTGCACATGTATATTTCTCATTCATATACTTTTTCTCAAGCAGGCGATAAACCAGCAGGGCAATAAAGCATATTAGGAGATGACCGTTGATTGAATGTTCTTTTGTGACATACATAGGTCTTGTTTTTAGTTCGCTTTTCATTATTTCAAAGTTTTCTTCAATCTCCCAGCGCTGCTTGTTTGCGCTAATAATCAATGAAAGATCATCGTCTTCAAGATCAGTGGTAACGGCATAGAAGCCATCATACTTTTCTTCCTCAGCGATTTTTTCCTCATCAATCATATAAACCGTTTCATTAGCCACCTCGCCATTCTTGGTGACTGATGCTTTAGAAATATAGTAGCGGGGATCTCGCTGGTTTGTTTTTGTGAGCTTTCCTGGGTTATTAAGGAGCTTTCTGGCTCTTTCCAGTTTCTTTTCTCTGATGTGTTTCTGATAGCTGGCAAATTTTCTTGAATAAGTAACTATGTAGTTTTCTTCAAGGGTGTACTTGCCGCCCGATGACTCGGATTTCTTAGTTCTTTTTTCCCATCGGTTCTTGTAGAAAACAAGATCCTTTATTTTTCTTTTTACACCCTCAATTTCAATGGTTTCCTTATCAGCCAGGTCATTAAGATTAAAAGTTCCGGCATACCCCTCAAGCTTCCATCCTTCTGGAGATATTGCCCATTCCTTCATGACTTTTGACATTTTCTTGATTGGCTGGGTGACAATATAGGCACCGTTTTTCTTCATGTCATTATATACCTTGTTTTCCCAGCCGTTGAGACCTGCATCAGCACAGACAACAAACTTTGAAACTGCAAAGTCCCTTTCAACAATAGCCTCTAACTCTCTCATGGATTTTTGCTCATTCATATTGCCCTGAAAGACATAATCAGCTAAAGGGAGACCATCAGCATCCATAAACAGACCATACTGAACAATAGGATTAGGTCTGTTTTCCTTGCTTTTTCCGTATTTTCTGTAGTCATCCTCTTCTTCAATCTCAAAATAGAAATTTGTGCAGTCATAGTAGAGAACCGCTGTGTTCTTCTTGAAAAGCTGTGAACTGTTTTTGTAAAGCATTTTTTCAATGAAGTATCTTTGCTCAGAGAGAACCTTGAGGGAACGGTAAACATCCGCCAGTTCATAATCAGACAAATCAAAAAACTTACTGCATGACTTATACGTAGACAGCTTTGATGAGGGATAAATAACCCTGGCAGAAACAAGATCATTAATAATGCTCGCTAAATTATACTGAAACTTGTACTGGTCTGATATCTCATTGCAGATATCCTTAATGCCCAAAGAACACAGTATGTTTCTGATGTACATATAGCCGATATTAAAGAGATTTTCCTTGTCTTTTTCTATTAGGTCATCCTGACTAAGAATCAGCTTAACATCTGCCTTGTCCTCACTGTCTTTTTGTCTGAGTTCATCAAGATAAAGCTTAAGCTGCTTCATGACCTCATCACGGGAATCGGTATGATACTTGTCCATGAGAGTCCTGATATTGCCCAGTTTTTCAACAACGAAGGTTGATTTTTTTCTAGTGTTAGGATCATAGAAGTCGTCGATAATATAGAATGATTCAGAGTTTTTAGATTTGGTTGATTTTAAACGTTTAGCCATATGGAAGCCCTCCCATATCATTATAACATACATTACGGAATATTACGAGTCTAAAATTAACAAAAGTTGACAAAAAAAGCTTTTTTCAAGCGCATAATTTGAGATATTAGGTTGTCTAACTGTAAAATCCCCGGGCCGTAGCCGTGATCCCCGTTGTTGTATAAACATCCTGAATCATCTTTTGCGCTAAAGCATGAGCTGACATATGATACATTTTTAAATAACTCGTAGCATCAATAAAGACCTCATCAATGGAATAAACATGAATATCTTCCTTAGCAATGTATTTCAGATAAATCCCATAAATCTGACTAGAGATCTCAATATACTTACGCATCTGCGGCGGAGCAATAACCAAATCAATAAATATCCCTTCTCTGGCAAGATGACGCAATTTCTGTTTGACCTCAAAAAGTCTTGGTCGGCCAGGTACGCCATAAGCCTTTAAAGCGGGTGACACCGCTAAACAGATTGTTTTATCCGTGCGTGATTCATCCGCTACAACCAAATAAGCCTGCATCGGATCCAAATCCCTTTGCATACACTCAACCGATGCATAAAAACTCTTTAAATCAATACAAATATATGATCGCTGATCCATAACAGGCCCCCTTCTCTTATTAAGTCTATTATAAATCAAGACGCAAAAAAAGGATAGTCAGTTAACGTATCGGGGTTGACTATCCGTTGAAGACAGTATTTATTATATACGCTATTATCACATTTATCAATGTATAATTATGAAATATTATCAAAAAATGAAAATTTATTTTTCACATATTATCACATAATTATCACACATTTCACACAATGAATAATCATATGATATACCTGTAATCAAATTTGATTACATCCCTTCATAAAAAATCAATCCCTAACGTAAGGAAGGCACCTGCCCACGGTGTCTTTCTTGCACTGAGAGCGTCCGTAATTTCATTGAATTTATGGGCGCTTTTAGTTTATCCTCATTTGATAATTTTTAATATATAAAGAACTATGTAAAATTTTGTTCATTTTTCTGGTTCTTTGCTTCAGAGATACGAAACCCTGCATAAAAACATAAATCGCATGCCAATGCAAAATCACCACCACCACATCTATCCTGCAGATACAGCTTTTTGTATTCTTCGATCGTCATCGTATGTATTTTGCTTCCTTGTTATTTTGCGATTGACTTGTAATCCATAACGCCGGCACATCTCGGCCAAACTCATTGGTTTTGCGGATTTCTGCCTTTCAAAGAATTAAAGGTTATCACGATTTGCGGTTTCTAACTGCATGAGTGATAACCTTTATTTTATGCTTTTATGATCGCTTTAAAATCATTTACATACTTTGATCATTCGCACCTAGTCATCTTCCCTCCCTCTATTCTTATGCTTCTTTTTCCCGCCTATTATACAGTCCCATTTCTTCCATTTCTTTTTCAATCTCATCGATCCAGTCATTTGCCATTGCCCCTTCAATTTGATCAATATCACGACCACTTATTGCACTTTTATAGCCCAAATCAAAAGCTTCCATCAGAAGCTGAAAAGGTTCATATTTTTTCCAGTAATAGCGCTGTCCCTCTACACCAATACCAGGATACAGCTTTCTTGGATCCATCACCTCATTCTGCATTCTTTTAACCAGCTTGCCTAATGGCTCATCTCCCATTTCTTCAATTTCTTTTCTTTCGTCTTCTCTCATAGCGTTAGCTCCTTACCATAGACTTGGATCATACAAATGTCTCCTAGCTTCCATTTCAGCACCTGTGAAAAGCTCATAATGTAATTTCGCTTTGTGATATCGCTTTGTGATATCGCTGCAGTCTGTTGACACGCTCTTCTGCCTGACGGATCGCATCTTCCTCGTCTATTGCATGCATTGGATGCGGCACACATCTTTTTTTACCTTCCCCAATCCATATAACAGCCAGCCAATTATATTTTTCTATACTCATTTTTTTCTTCCTTTCTTCATGTCATATTTTCTTTTAGTAACTGATCATTCATCCACTTTCTCTGATCATTTTTACGCCTCCCTCAAATACTGATTACATTATAACAAAGTCGCATTAACCGCCCCGCTGTGCATACGCGTTATCGGTAAGATGATTGAGAACAAATTTTGAAGCCTTTCAATACGCACAGGATCCAGAATGACTAGAAATTCCATTTCTGCTTGCGTGAGCTTTTCTAACATATCCACCAATAGCCTCCGTATTGTAATAGATAGATGAGGCAAACGCTTTATTTTGTTTTTTTCTGATCAGGATAAGATAATGATGACTTACTTCTTCCATTTTTGTTAGCTCCTTTCCTCATGATCTTAACATAAACGCCTTCACCCACTTTTTGTGCATACGAATTCCTAATGAATGCACCAACAGGTTAAAGTCTAACTAAAAATATCTACGACAGGATCCTAGTCTTCTATTATAACACATTCGTCATACCGCCTTTTTCATGCATACGAACACCTTAGTTAAATACGGCTATACCTCATTTCATACTTGGCTATGTCCCTGCATAAAAAATGGATCCCCATCCTAAGTGAAAATCCATCATCTTATCGTGCGTCTAAGTTCCTGACCACTTTAGCATCCTGCACGCTCGCTAGAATCCGCTCAATTAATCAGTTTGATTTTATCTTTTCATTCTTTCACATATTAAGTATCTGTTCATTTTTCCAGCAAATAATGCGGCTGCCTATCACCATAATATCGTCTTCCTTCCATAGCATAAATAAGATAGAAGTGATAAATGGAGGAGAAAACCACTTCTGCCTATAATATATCATTTCTTGGATTTGTATTTTCTATGCACACGGATAGACTTATTTCCATAAAAGAGAGATTCAGGTCAAAAGGAAATAGTCTTTTTATACCTTACGTCATCTTTAGGTGCAACCAAAAAGAGTAGTCACCTTAAGATGAATAAACACACTGCAGCCTGTCTCTACTTTAGGCGAAGCATCAATCTGACATTATATCCCATTTTTTAAGGGAAATAAGACTAATCCCCCCAATAGTCCTTTAAGAAAAAATAAAAAATTCCGTAGTAAGTTAGTACAAGCATACGGAATTTAAAAGATCTCTTTATAAATGGTTCGTGATCCGCTTAAACGGATAAACACGAAGATGGGCATGACATTTCATAGCATCAACAGAAACATATTTGTGTTTCCAAAAACGTGAATCAAAAGAATTATTACGATTATCCCCCATCATAAAATAATGCCCCTCAGGCACATGATAGACACCATCACCACTACTATTCATAGTCCCCTTCACAAAATCAGATCGTAATTTCTTCCCATCAGCATACACCCTTCCATCTTTTACAACGATGGTTTCTCCAGGTAACCCCATCACTCTTTTAATGTATAACTGACTAGGATGATCCGGCATCTCAAAAGCCATGAGATCATAGCGTTTAATATTCTCTCGATCAAAGCGTGTACCAATTAGAATATCCCCTGCCTTAAGCGTGTTTTCCATTGAGACACTAGGCACCAGACAAATCATGAATATCAGTTTAAATGTAATCATTATAGCAATATAAAAAGCAATAAAACAGCAAACGAATCTCTTAAAGAATGACTTCATTTCTAAACGCATAAGACATATCCCCTTTCAATTTCTATGATTATCATATCACATTCAAGAAGCCGCTTTTTTATGCATACGCATAGTCAAAAGAGATGAGTGGCATTTTCATTCTGGTGAACTCCCCACACGTTTTCTTCATTTCTCCTTTGCGTTATAATAAGCTTAAGGAAAGTGAGGGATTTAAGTATGAAGAACAAAACAAAAGAAATACACAATAGCATCATGAATATTGGTGCAGCCATGCTGGCTTTAGCAGTGGCAGCAGGTGCAAGCACCCCTGCCATCACAAGCTTCACGCAGGCCCAGCCCGTAACAAAAACAAAGAAAAAGGCAAAGGCAAAAACGACTGTGCTTAAGGCTGTCACCTTAACAAAAGGAAAAAGCAGAACGGTAAGCGTGAAAACAAAAAGCAAGGTCAAATGGACATCATCGAATGCGAAAGTAGCCTCAGTGAAAAGCATAAGCAAAAGCAAAGTGAAAGTCACTGCAAAAAAGGAAGGAAGCACAAAGGTAAGCGGAAAGGCTGGAAGTGCAAAGTGGAGCTTTAGTGTAAAGGTGAAAAAGGCAAATCCAAAACCAACTGGAACGAGTACAAAGGAAAAGACGAATAAGACAAATACATCGAAAAAGAAGACAAATGCCTCACAGAAAAAAGTAAATGTAAGAATTAGCGGGATTGAAAATAACGAAACTATTGAATTCGATGAGCCGGGGGAAGCAAATGCATATGTAGGCATTACCGTTTACACAGACACACCAAACAGCATCAAATTTTCTTCATCAGATACATCTATAATTAAAACTGATGTAAATTATTATAAAGGTGACCCAGGCTTTAGCCCAGCATATGCAAGCTGCGACCTTAAACCTCAGAAAACAGGAAAAGTAACTATTACCATTTCATATCCTGGCGGCTCAAAATCATATACAGTAAACGTTAGCGGCTCAAAACCATACTGTGCGGTTGAAGGCTTTTTAAATAAAATAAATGCTTCTAACCTCGACGATGCTCATAAAGCATTTGTAACTGATAAATGGCTCGAAAAACGTATATCTTATGGAAAAGCAGATACTTCAGACTATAATGGTACATCACCTGATTATCTTATTAGTACATTAATAAAAGGAAAAGGCGTTTGTTATGATTACGCAAAAACCTACGAATGGATGCTGGGCTTTGAAAATATTAAATCAAGATACATTAGCACTGGTGACATTGGAAATCACGGCTGGAATCAAATATGCGTCAGCGGTAAGTGGTACAATGTGGATGTTTCTAATAATGATGAAGAGCCTTTCAATCCAGAAGGTGCTGAATGCTTTATGAAATCTGATAATTGCTCTAATGACTTCTTCAGTGATAGAAGACACGCAGTCAAATACCGCAGCGGGGATGGCGAATACCCTGTAACTGCTACAGCTACTGATTATGATAATTTCGACTGGTCATCATTTGCCCAGAGCGAACAGTTCAAATCACTTATTTCTTAGCTTATGATTAAGCTCAGTCTCAAAAGAGGCTGAGTTTTTTTTGTGAAAACTAAAAGGCTGACTCATGCCGAGCCAGTCCTTTTAATTAGTTCCGTTTTCACTTTTTAAACACATAAGCTGCCGCACATGCCGCCGCTACCGCTGCTGCAGCCACATAGTACATTACTGTACCGGATCCGCAGGTTGTAAGCATTGGAACATAGATATTTTCGTTTCTTATCTCAAATATTCTGCTTTCCACAGCATTCATTTCAAACGGCGCTGCTTGTTGCCATATGAACCGGCTGATCGGTCGCAATGGCTGTTTTTCCGTTGGACTTTTTGGCATTCTTTTTTTATTTGTATTTGAGACTGTATATTTCTTGCACATATGATTCTTTGCTTATATGCTTATTTAATAAACGTTGTTACTTAGTAACTTTGCTATCACCGCATCTACGCAGAGTGAAGAAAATAATAGTTACATCTCTTTTTTCTATGTGAGTTTGAACATTAGAACCAGTACTCCTTATTCCATCTGCTATGCTTCAATTTATTCAATTATGATCGCTGAAAAATAAAAAAGAAGCTTAGATAAGACATTGCTTCTACAAACACATTATAATAATATTTTTGTACCTTCGATATATGAAGTCGGTTACGGAGGAATCTGACATTGAAGCATCAAAGGAAGCGTTTGAATTTCTGGCGATGACTTAACAGATTCAGGAGGAAAAAGGCGATGAAGTATCTCGTTATGCTTTATCTCGTTCTTATCGCAACAGCCGTGCTGTTCTACTGCATCCGCTAGGGTTCAGTAAAGTGCTAGATGCGTAACTTCTGCATCTAATTTAACACGTCGTCAGATTTCAAAGTAACGCTAATTGAAAAGGAGAGGTGACCAGACCTCCCCTTTTCTTTTTAACACATCGCCAATTTTCTAACTGCATGCATATTTTATATCATCTTCTCCATTTTTGTCAAGTTTGGCAACGATTCAGACATGTATGACAACTTCTATTATGCAGAGAAAATATCCGTAAATGCTATAAAATGATTTTTCTAAAAGAGACGATTCCTTTTTTCATTTCTATTGATTTTAGGTACAATGAAAGAGAGGAAGTGATCCTATGTCATTCACATTAACCGAGACCGGTTTAGAACTTTATAATCAGTTAAAAGCATTAAGAGCTGATATTGCAAAAGAAGAAGTTATTCCAGTATATTATGTTTTTTCTAATACTGCTTTAATGGATATGGTGGTCAAACAGCCGATTGATGAAGCGACCTTTCTCACTTGTGAGAAAGTTGGGCAAAAAGGTTATGATCGTTATGGAGAACGCTTTATTTACTTAATCAGACAGTTTACTTTAACGCATAAAGGCCCTTACTATAAAGGAACACCTGATTATAGTAAAAGCTATCATTCCTTCTTAACCGAAGAAGGAAGAAGACTGTTAGAACAGTTAAAGATTTCTCGCTTATCGATTGCGGCAGTGCATGACGTTGAACCAACAATTATGGTCAATGACCAGACCTTAATTAGTTTTGTCGTCTTACTGCCCTATAGCCGAGAAGAGATGGTACGTATCTACGGGGTCACTAAAGATTATCGTGATCTTTATATGGATACCTTTATTAAAATCATTTATAACTTTACCCATGGCTTTAAAAAACGTCTCTACCATTTAGATATGCCAAGGCCACGCTTTACCTTAACCAAAGAAGAAGCCAGTCATTTCCGTTATCAGGAGAAAATGACAGCCACTAATATCGCCAAGGAATTAAATCGTATTGCCAGCAGTGAAATCACCTGCTCCGCAACGGATATTACCAAACTGGTTAAGAAATATGATTATTATAAAAATGGCTTCGATAACACTGTTATTATCAGTGATGTGGGAAAAGCTTTTGGCTTACTGAAAGAAAGTCGCCTCACCAAAAATAATGAACATTATGAAATGGTCCTCTATTCTAAGGAGGCACAAAATAAAATCGTACAGTGGTTTATTGACCAATAATGTGCTATGATAACTCTTCGGAGGGTTGAAGATGTATAAATTCAAAAAGTGGACAATTGATCTGAAACATAAAGTGCCAGTGATCACAGGCTATGTCTATGATCATCCGCAATTTAAACCTGGCTATCATATCGTAACCAGCCGGGTGATGAATGGTATGGTGGTCAAAGAAGGCATCGTCTTAGAAACCTATTCAGGTTCTCAGTATCTTTGCGATTTCACCCAGCATAGTGGTAAATCAGATGATATCAATTATCTCATTGATGTCTTTGGCATAGATCAGGTTTCTTATATCAAGAAATTTATCAATAAAGCTTCCAAGAAATCCTTTGAAGCCCAGAAAGACTTTACCATCTCGATTGTACCGGAAGATGAATGTGTCATCATCAACTTAAATGATACCGACTATTATTTTGAATCCGTACTCTATCATGACCATGATAATGAGTTTTTCACCAAACATCATTACTTGCATCTCGGGCTCTATAAAGATTCCGTTCTCATTGGTTATCCGGAAATCGATGATTTCCGATATTATGCCGGTGATCATTTAGTCAACTTCTATAAATTCAGCCGTAAGTTTGGACCCGTTTATGTCTATAACTTTGGTGATGCCCCCATCCATGTCAAATCCCCTAACGGTGAATACATCGTTCATCCCGGGGTCTTAGAACACATCTAGCTCAGGAGTTGTCCTGAGCTATTTTTTATACTAAATCGTTAAATAAATCATACAGTTCTTCATCATCACGCGTCGTATCCGCTAACGCTTCATCAATATCTCTCACGACAATCCGATCCTGAATCAAACAAATACACTTGGCACCTTCACCGCGCATCAGCACTTCCACCGCTTCTTTTCCCATCTTTGATCCAAGCATACGATCTTCTGGCGTTGGAGAACCGCCACGCTGGATATGCCCTAAAGAAATCGCTCGACCAGAGAAATTCGTTTCCTCTGATACTTTCTTCGCTAACGCCTGAATATCAATCATATTCTCTGCCGTGATAATCAAAGCATGACGTTTATTACGGAAATGATCGTGAATCGCTAGCTGTGCCATGACACGTTCTTCACTATAGCCAATTTCTTGATTGATCAGTACTTCAGCCCCGCAGGTAATCGCACTCCATAACGCGAGCTGGCCACAGTGATGTCCCATCACTTCCACAATAAAACAGCGATGATGGGAATAAGATGTATCACGTAACTTATTGACCGCTTCACAAATCGTATTTAAAGCCGTCGAAAAGCCAATCGTTCGCTGCGTGCCATTAATATCATTATCAATTGTCCCAGGAATACCAACTGTTTTAATGCCTTTACGATTTAAGGCCTGGGCTCCGCGATAACTGCCGTCCCCGCCAATTACGATTAATCCTTCAATCCCCCAGCGTTTGAGCTGATTGACCGCTAAATCCTGCATCACGTCCTGCTCAAACTCTGGCAGACGAGAAGAGCCTAATACCGTGCCCCCACGTGTTAAAATTTCTGAAGCATCACGATAATCCAAAGGATGAATATCCCCATCAACAAGTCCTTTATAACCATCATAAATGCCATAAATTTCCATATCATTTTTTAATGCGGTACGAATGGCAGCGCGAATCGCCGCATTCATTCCCGGCGCATCCCCGCCGGATGTCAAAATACCTATTCTTCGCATAAGAACCTCCTATAAAAGAGCTTTTAGCCCTTGTTTATTCCTTATTTGTATAGACCCATAAGATGTCTGGATCAAACCCTGCTGTTTGAGTTTTGTGATCACCCTGCTCACCGTTACCCGATTGAGCGCTAAACATTCACTCATTTCCTGCTGAGTAAAAGGCAAAGTGCCATCCTCTTCACTAGATGTTAAAATAAAATCTGCAACTTTCTGCGTAGCATCATAATGAATCAGTCTTTTTAACACATGCGTCATCCGCTGATTAGACTCCGTTAAGTGCTGAAACATAAGAACCATCAGTTCTTCATGCTCATGTAAGACTCCTACTAAGCGTCTTGTATCAACAACTACTAATCTCGTTTCCACAACTGCTTCGATCGTCACACTGCGCAGACTATGTTCGCAAAAAGAGGCATCACCGAAAATTCGTCCTGCCTTTAAAATTTCTAAAGTCGTTTCTTTCCCATCTTTGGAATTCATAAAAACACGAACCCGGCCCTCCTCAATCAGATACGTATAACGTGCTTCATCTTCTTCCATAAAGATCGCTTCATGCGGTGCATAATGACGCACAATCCCCTGACTTTCAAACAGCAAGTAATATTTTTGATCGATAATAACCATTTTTAACCTCTTTGTAGTTTAGACTACAAACTCATTATATCACAATGCTTATACTTATAAGCGAGGTGATTCACATGAAAAAGAAAATATTAGAACTGATGGAAATTCTGCTGGGCAATATCCTTGTAGCGGCCGCCTTTGGCTTAATTATTTTACCGCTTCATTTTGTGGCTGGCGGGGTAACTGGTTTAGCCGTGACCCTGCATACATTTCTTCCTTTACCTTTGTCAGTGATTATTTATATGCTCAACGGTTTACTTTTTCTTCTCGGCTTCCTTTTTGTCGGGAAAGATTTCATTATGAAAACCCTGTTATCATCGCTACTCTTCCCATTTTTTCTCGAACTGCTAAGTAAGATTACTATCTTAGCCCCACTTAAAAGTGATCCCCTTTTAGCATCGATCATCGCTGCCCTATCTTTAGGCTTAGGCGGCGGGCTTATTTTACGCGGTAACGGGTCTTCCGGTGGCTTTGATATTTTAGGGGTTATTGCCCATAAATATTTCCACGTTCCCGTTTCCCTGATCATGTATTTATGTGATACTTTTGTGGTCATCACACAGATGCATGATGTCATGACCACAATCTATGGGATCGTCATTATTTTGTGTACCAACCTGCTTATTAACCGAGTCCTTTCTTATGGGACTTCTCAGTCTTCCCTCATTATTATTTCTCCCCATTACGAAGAGATTCGTCAGGAATTACTGCATCATCAGGATATCGGCATGACTTTCTTAAAAGCCGAAACAGGTTATCTTGAAAAAGATACTAAAGTCATTATGGCGATTACCCCTTATCAAAAAATTAATAGTATTAAACAGGCGATTCAAGCCATTGATCCGACCGCCTTTGTGATCATCGAAGATGTTCGCTCGGTCTTAGGCAAAGGCTATACCATCGCAAAAAGATGAGGACTGCCAAGCAGTCCTCTTAAGCGTGGTAGCCAAGTTTCTTGGCTTCTTCATAATATTTTTGCGCTTCCTTTTCATCCTTATAAATACCATAGCCATATTCTAAATAGTACCCCATTTTATAAGTTGCCTTAGGATGATGCGCCTTCGCCGCAATCATATAGAAATGACGAGATTTATTATAATCCTGACGGACAATCAAGCCGCGTTCATAATAATCACCTAAAATATAAGCACATTCGCCATCACCAAGCTCTGCCCCTTGCGTGTAAAGTTCAATGGCTTTCCCTTTACTTTTCTTAACACCATCGCCATTAAAATAAGCCTGCGCTAAGGTTTTGATCGCTTCAAGATCATTTTCTTTTGTTTTCATCTCTAATGCTTTAACTTCTTTTTTATTCATAACTCATCCCTGCTTTCTTAGTTTTTTGAACGGTCATCAGGACAATGACCGTGCCGATAATAGAAGTGATCATGCCAATCATTAACGTTGAAGAAACGCCGATGCTGTCAATTAAGAACCCGCCAACAAAAGAGGCAATAACGCCGCCAGCAGTCGCCGTGGAAGCCATTAAAGACTGTCCCAGCGTCGCATCCGCCCGATCAAATAAGAGATCCACATAGTAAACACCTGCGGGAATATAAATCGCATAAGCAAAAATCTGCAGGCACTGTGCTAAATAGATCACTGCCATATTAGGGGCTAAGAACGTTAAAATATGTTTTACTGTAAACATAACTGCGGAAAACTTTAGTAACCGACCAACTTCAATACGGTGTTTAATCTTTTCAAACACATTCATCGCAATCAGTTCCAAGATCGCCGCTAAGAACACTGCAATGCCCATATCTGAAGTATCCCCGCCAACATTTTTCACAATGTTAATGAAGAAATTATTGATAAAGGTATGATCCGCTAAGACAAGCGTTAAGCCGATAATTAAACCGACAAAGATTTTATAACGCGCGGCAAAGCTTTTCATATCCATGGAAGGGTGTTCACTTTCCTCCCCTTTCATCGAAATCCCTTTGACTCTAAAAGAGGCAATCACTGGAATGAGGGCCGCGATAACGACAATCTCTAAGACTGGTAACAGTTTAGGCGAATAACTGCGTACTAAGAAGCCTAACGCCAAAGATGTTAAGGCGTAAGCCGCACTGCCGATGCCGCGTCCTAAGCCAAAACTGATATGAATGTCATGTTTTTCAAAGACAAAAGCTAAAGAATTAATCAGCGGCAGCATCGCAAACAGCAAGCCTAACAAAATGACAAAGATCACCGCCACGATCGCCTTCATATTCGTGCATAACATCATCACCGCTGCCAACACGCCGACACTGCCGGCAATCGCCATCAGGACGCGACTTAAAGAGAGATGCAGACGATCAATCGTGCGGGCAATGACTGGTGAAAAAAGCGTTGAAAAGACATTGCCTAAAGCGAGAATAACCCCGATAATGCTTGCGGATAAACCAATGGCCCCGAGATAAACGGCCGCATAGCCTAAAACGGTGCAAAAGACAACATAGAAGAGTCCCTGAATTTCACTATATTTTCGATTTAAAGATTTTGTGACAGGATCCAAAACAAATCACCTCACTTACTATTAGTATAGCCTAAATGTAAACGAATTCATATAAAAAAGATGGACTTTAATCCATCTCATTGACCATTTTGAGGACTTCCTGTTTGAGGACGTCTAACATATCTTCCTGTTTCACTTTACGAATAATTTCGCCGTGACGAATCAGCAAGCCTTCACCGACCCCGCCGGCAATAGCGATATCCGCATTACGTGCTTCCCCCGGACCGTTTACGGCACAGCCCATCACGGCTACCGTAATATCCGCATGAATGCCATTTAAGAATTTTTCCATTTCTTTCGCAATCGGAATCATATCATACTGGATACGGCCGCAAGTGGGACAAGATACTAACGTTGGGATACCCTTCGTTAAGCCTAATTCCTTTAACAGAATCTTCGCCACGCGAATTTCTTCGACAGGATTATCACTTAAAGACACACGAATGGTATTACCGATGCCTTCGTAAAGCAGCGTGCCGATGCCTAATGATGACTTGATCGTGCCGCCTAGGGCGGTGCCCGCTTCAGTCACCCCGACATGTAGTGGATAATCAAACGTCTGCGCTGCCAATTCATAAGCTTTGATCGTTAATAACGTATTGGATGATTTTAAAGAAATGACAATATCATGGAAGTCTAAATCTTCTAAGATCTTGACATGTTTCATCGCCGATTCAACCATCGCTTCTGGGGTTGGCTTGCCATATTTCTGTAACAAGTCTTTTTCTAAGGAACCGCCATTGACGCCGATACGAATCGGAATATGTTTGGCCTTGCAGGCTTCCACCACCGCTCTGGTATGATCAATATTGCCAATGTTGCCAGGGTTAATACGGATCTTATCAATCCCGTTTTCAATACACTTTAAGGCTAAGCGATAATCAAAATGAATATCCGCAACAAGCGAAATATTGACTTGTTTTTTAATATCCGCAATCGCCTCGGCATCACGCATATCAAAGATCGCTAAACGGACTAATTCACAGCCCGCGGCGGCTAATTCACGGATCTGCGCCACCGTCGCTTCGACATCACGGGTTTTGGTATTACACATCGACTGAATGACAACATGATCATTCCCGCCAATGGTGATCTTACCGACCTGCACAGCGCGGGTCTTCTCTCTTCTCACAAATTCTTTCATAAAATGCAAAAAACCTCCTTAGTCTATTTTACACTAAGGAGGCCCTGAGTCCAAAAGAAAACTCTTAGAAATTATCCAAGAGCATTGATTTTTTTCTGTAATCTTGATTTCTGTCTGCTAGCATAGTTTCTATGATGAATGCCTTTAGAAACAGATGAATCTAACTTACTAGCTGTTTCATTGAATAATTTCACAGCTTCTTCTTTGTTGCCAGCTTCAATAGCTTCTAATGTTTTTTTCATAGAAGTTTTTAATGAAGATTTGAAAGCAACATTGAATGCATGTTTCTTATCAGCATTTTTATATCTTTTAATCTGCTGTTTCATGTTTGCCATTATATATCACCTTTTCCTTTCATTGCCTTTGTATTCTATCAAATCTCAAAGAGTAATGCAATACTTTTTTTACACTGATTACATGGACTTTTTTCGTTAGCGGTTCGATAAGCCATAGGCATTCATCCCCGCACTTAACGCATAGAGTAAATAGGTCGAATGAATATAGGAATCAAAGGCAGCCGGCAATTCACAAAATAATGGCGCAAGCACCAAAAACAGAAAAGCCACGAGATATGCGCCCGCCGCTAGCGGATAGCGGCGATCGGGAAAGTGATTGACCATTAATATCGTTACTAAGCCGAAAAGAAAATAGAGACTGTAACGCAGGCTCGTGAGCAGTAAAGGCGGCAACTGGGCATAACGATCTAAAAAGTATAATCCCATAATACATAAAAAGGGCGCCACATAAGTAAGCGGTTGACTTTTTCTCCCAACCAGTAATAATAACGAGGCATAAACTCCGCCCCAAACCAAATAAAAGATCGCATGGGCAAAAAAGTATGCCTGGAAATGATGAAAGGATGCAACTTTAGGAATGTACAAACTGACAATACCAGCAATCGCTAAGGCTGTATAGACAAGCGCCATGACATGTTTGAAAAACGTATACCCCTTCATATTCAAGTCCCCCACATAAGCCATCAGAAAGCCTAAAAAAACGGCTGCTAAAGCACTCAATAAAACACGCATTTCCCCTAAAGGATTCGCGTTTGATAACGTTTTTAAATACTCCATTAATAGCGTTGATGGAATCGGCGCTATTAATGCAATAAGAAATGCCTGATCTTTTCTCACAAGATCCCCTCCTATGCTCGTCATTATACCATATATTTTTTCATTATTATGCGTAAGTGCGCGAAGATCCCTATAAATATGTTATAATTTGAAGTATGGAGGTTTTAAACATGTCAGAAAAAATTGTCTTTATGGGTACCGCTTCTTTTTCTAAAAAAGTGTTACAAATGCTCATCGATGAGCATTATGATGTGGTCGGCGTCGTGACCCAGCCCGACCGTTATGTTGGACGTAAACACGTCTTACATATGAGTGATGTCAAAGAGCTTGCGCTCGCACATAATATTCCCGTTGTTCAGCCGGAGCGCATCCGCAGTGATTATGCTGATGTTCTCGCCTTAGAGCCAGATCTTATTATTACCGCCGCTTATGGGCAGATTGTCCCTAATGCGATCTTACAGGCGCCACGTTTAGGCTGCATCAATGTGCATGCCTCACTGCTTCCGCGTCACCGCGGCGGAGCGCCGGTGCAGCGGGCAATTATTGAAGGTGATCACAAAACTGGTGTCACCATTATGTATATGGCCGAAAAGATGGATGCCGGCGATATTATCTCTCAGGCAGCAACGCAGATCACTGATGAAGATACCTTAGGTTCTTTATATGATCGTTTAGCATACATGGGCGCGAAACTTTTAAAAGAAACTCTGCCATCGATTATGAATGGTACTAATACCCGTCTCCCACAAAATCCGGAACTGGTCACTTTCTCGCCAATTATTAAAAGAGAAGATGAACATTTAGACTGGAATACATCCGTTCGTGATGTATTCAATAAAGTCCGTGGTCTTAATCCTGCCCCTGGCTGCTTCAGTGATTATGAAGGCACGAAAGTCAAAATCTGGGAAGGCCATATTCACAACTGTGAAAATGCCATGAGCCACCATGGCGATCAGCCTAACGGCACAATCGTTAAGATCTTTAAAGATGCTATCGGCGTCAAAGCGAATGATGGGATTTATCTGATCACATCCCTGCAGGTCCCTGGCAAAAAGCGGATGGCGGTCAAAGATTATTTGAATGGTAAAAATATCTTTGAAGTGGGACATTGTTTTAAGTAGAGGTTTTATGTTATGAGAATGGTTGATTTAATTGAAAAGAAAAAATCAGGAAAAGAACTTACCAAAGAAGAAATCCATTATATTATTGATGGCTATGTCAAAGAAGAGATTCCTGACTACCAGATGAGCGCTTTTATGATGGCGGTCTATTTTCAAGGTATGACAAGCTTAGAAACAGCGCATCTGACCTATGCCATGATGCAAAGCGGTGATGTCCTCGATTTATCAAAAATCAAAGGTATTAAAGTCGATAAGCATTCTACCGGCGGCGTCGGTGATAAAACATCCTTAGCAGTTGGACCGATTGTGGCAGCCTGTGGCGTGCCCGTTGCGAAAATGAGCGGCCGCGGCCTCGGGCATACCGGCGGAACACTCGATAAGTTAGAATCGATTCCAGGCTTCAAGGTAAATATTAGTGAAGAAGCCTTCATCGACCAGGTCAATGATATTAAGTTAGCGATTATCGGACAGACCCGCGCGCTCGATCCCGCTGATAAAAAAATGTATGCTTTACGTGATGTCACCGGAACTGTGAACTCTATTCCACTCATCGCTTCCAGCATCATGTCCAAAAAATTAGCGGCTGGCGCAGATGCCATCTTATTAGATGTCAAATATGGCGATGGGGCCTTCATGAAGACAACCGCCGATGCAAAAGTCTTAGCCGAGACAATGATTGCGATTGGGAAACATTTAGGCAAAAATACCAAAGCGACGATTTCCAATATGAACCAGCCATTAGGCTATGCCATTGGCAATGCCTTAGAAGTCATCGAAGCGATCAATACCTTAAAAGGTCAAGGTCCTGAAGATTTTACGACATTATGTAAAGAAGAAGCAGAAACGATGTTACTGATGGCTAAGGCAGCCAGCAGCCGTGAAGAAGCGCGCGCTAAGGTTGAAGATGCCATCTCTTCCGGGCAGGCTTTAGCTGCTTTTAAAGCGATGGTAAAAGCCCAAGGCGGCGATGAAACGTACATCGATCATCCGGAAAAATTTCCAAAAGCCAACTATCAGATCGAGATCCCGGCGCGAGAAAGCGGCTATGTTGAAGATTTAGAAGCGTTACGCTTAGGTTTAGTTTCCATGAAACTTGGTGGCGGCCGTGCCCGCAAGGATGATGTCATTGATCATCAGGTCGGCTTAGTCCTACACAAAAAAATTGGTGATCACGTGGAAAAGAGCGAATCACTGGCAACCGTGCACTGCAATGTGCCATTGAATGATGCTTTAAAAGAAGATATTTACAAAGCTTATCATATCACAAGTGAACCAGTCACTAAACCTCAGCTCATTGAAGGAACCTTAGAGTAATCAAAAAGATCGCTTAATTGCGATCTTTTTTTAGGAATACCGACATGATGATTTATTATGATTCATTTCTATGTTTGTTGGAATGGCGGAAATACGCTTCTCCGCAAATAAGTGCAATAATAGCGCAAAGTAAAAAGATATGCATAATTGACATAAACATAACCTGCCTTCTTGTCGTCGGCATTCCCTCTACTTTCATCTTAGGAACTTCTTTTGATGATTGCAATATTTTTTACCATTTTTGAAAAAATTGTAGCCTTACAAACCACCTTTTTGTATGATTACTGCAGGAGGATATTATGAAATACTTATTTTTTGATGTCGATGGGACATTACTTGGGAAATCACGTTTTATTACCGACAATACCATTAAGGCTTTACATAAAGTCAAAGATGCTGGCCATAAAGTATTTATCTGCACTGGCCGCGCTCCTACTTCAATTGTCGGCGGGAACTTAGAAAAAGTACCAGCAGATGGCTTTATCGCCAGTGCTGGCGGCTTCGTGAATGTCGAAGGGGAATATATCTTTAAAAACTATATCGATCCAACAACTTTAATGGAAGTCATGACTCTATTTACCAACCACAAAGTCTTATTTGCCTTAGAAACAGAAAAGGCTATTTATCAGACACCTGGCGTCAATGAATTCTTTGATATGAAACATCATCAGGAATTTGGCGACAATGTCGAATTACAGCGTTTCTTTGAACTCAAACGCGTCAAAGAAAACCGTACGTCCATTTTAGAATTCGATCCCCAGACCATTGGTGTGACGAAAGTCTCTTTTATCGCTCAGGATCGTTATCTCTTCTTAGATATCGTCAAATACTTAACAGATCATTTCAATGTGGTGACTTTCAACAGTGAAAATGATGACTTCATCAATGGCGAAATCATTTTGAAGAACTGCACCAAAGCGGATGGTATTAAACGCGTCTTAAAAGCAGAAGGCGGATCTTTAGAGGATACGATCTCATTTGGCGATTCGATGAATGATTATCAGATGGTGGCCACGACCCATGAAGCGTATGTTTCACAAAAAGCACCAGAAAAATTAAAAGATATTGCGACCGGCACTTTTGAAGATCCTGATGCCGATGGCATCGCTCATTTATTAGACACATTACATCTTTACTAACGCAAGGCAGCTTGCGTTTTTTCTATACTCTAAAAGTATCACTGCCACTCTCTTCACCTATGGTACTCATGAAAATTTTCATTTTTCCTGGCTTTCTATTTTCATGGTTTCCCCCTTGTAATATAATGGGCACGAAAGGAAGAGTGAACATGAAAAAATTTATTATCGATCCGATGGATCTGAGTGTTGATGAAATCAATGAGCTCGTTGATCTCGCTGATGACATCATTAAAGACCGGTCCCGCTATCAGGATGTTTGCCGGCATAAGATCCTCGCTACTTTATTCTTTGAACCTAGCACCCGTACCCGTCTCTCTTTTGAGAGTGCGATGCTTTCTTTAGGAGGCAATGTCTTAGGCTTCCCAAGCGGCAATGTCTCTTCAGCGACTAAAGGAGAATCTGTCACCGATACGATTTGGACCGTTTCCTGCTTTAGTGATATCATCGCTATGCGTCATCCCAAAGAAGGCGCACCAAGAGTCGCTATTCGCCGTTCCAAAGTCCCTCTGATTAATGCCGGTGATGGCGGTCATAACCATCCTACCCAGACCTTAACGGACCTATTAACGATTCATCGTGAGAAAGGACGTTTTGATCATTTAACCGTAGGTTTCTGCGGCGACTTAAAGTTTGGCCGCACGGTCCATTCTTTAGTCAAAGCGATGTCCCGCTATGAAGGCGTTCGCTTCGTCTTTATCTCGCCAGAGGAATTAATGCTGCCAGATTATTTGAAAGAAGACTTACTTGATCCTTTGGGTATTCCTTATAAGGAAGTACGCTCAATGGAAGAAGTCATGAGTGACTTAGATATTCTCTATATGACCCGTGTTCAGCAGGAACGTTTCTTCAATGAACAGGATTACTTACGTTTACGTGATACTTATATCTTAGATCTCAAAAAATTAGACAATGCGAAAAAAGATTTATGCATCATGCATCCTTTACCACGTGTCAATGAAATTTCAACGGAAGTCGATGATGATCCAAGAGCCTGCTATTTCAAACAGGTCGAAAATGGCCGTTATATTCGAATGGCCCTTATCTTAAGTCTCTTAAATCTTGATCATGAGGTGGAACGTTTATGAAAGTCGATAGTATAAAGAACGGTATTGTCCTTGATCATATTACCGCTGGTAAAGTCATGGAAGTCTACAATGCCTTAAACTTAGATAAACTGGATTGTACCATTGCCATTTTAAAAAATGTCCCAAGTCATAAAATGGGCCATAAAGATATTTTAAAGATCGATAATGATTTTGATATTGATTTAGATGTCCTTGGCTATCTTGATCACAACATTACCATCTCCTATATTAAAGATGGCACAACTGTTGAGAAAAAACACTTAGCCCTGCCAGAGCGTATTAAAAACGTAGAACGCTGCAAAAACCCCCGCTGTATTACGACGGTGGAAAGAGGCATCGATCAGGAATTCTATTTAGCGAATCGGGAAAAGAAGATTTACCGCTGTATCTATTGCGATTCGAAAGTAGAACACAACAAATAAAGACTTATTCACCATGATGGTGAATAAACCTTTTTTAGACAAGACTTATCCCCTGTTTTGGTGGATAAGTTTTTTTATTTTACCTTTATCCCCCATCATGGTGACTTTCTCCCTCTTTCCAAGATGTTATCCCCCATGATTGTGACTATCCCCTTACAAATGAAAAAGATAGTCACCAGAAATGTGACTATCTAAGAATCCGGCTGTAATCCACCGCTGGTTTTTCATAAGTTGTTTGATCAGCAGGATCAAACTGGGCAATAAAATCAATAATCTGATTCGTTAAACTCGTCGGTGTCGAAGCCCCAGAAGAAACGGCGACGTGATGTTTATCCATCAGCCAGGCAATATCTAGTTCTTCGATCGAACCAATCATCTTCACTTCTTTATGCGCCTGATCATGCGAGATGGACGCTAACTTCTTCGTATTATTAGAATGCGGATCCCCAACAATAATGACCAGATCAATATCTTCATCCATCTTTGCGATCGCTTCCTGACGAATCTTCGTTGCCGTGCAGATTTCCTGTTCCACAGCTAAATGCGGCAGATGCGCTTTCGCATATTCCGTTAAATCATACACATCATAAAGAGACATCGTCGTCTGATTCGTTAACATATAATGTTTCTCTGGATCTAAGCCGTCAAAATCTTCCTTCTTTGCAATTAAGTGCATATGCTCAGGATCGATGAGCATCGCCCCTTCCGCTTCCGGATGATTCTTTTTCCCAATATAGAGAATCTCATATCCCTTCGCTAACTCTTCTTTAATCAGATCATGGGTTTTTATCACATCTAAACATGAGGCATCAATCACATCTAAGCCCTTTTCACGTGCTTTCTGACTGACCACATCACCCGCTCCATGCGCGGTAATAATGACAGTCCCATGATCGATCTCATCTAA
Organism: Intestinibaculum porci; assembly: GCF_003925875.1. Lineage (GTDB taxonomy): Bacteria > Bacillota_I > Bacilli_A > Erysipelotrichales > Coprobacillaceae > Intestinibaculum > Intestinibaculum porci. The sequence continues at coordinate 2,690,479 of NZ_AP019309.1, forward strand.
TAGCTCCAAACGGGTTTTATGGGCATCTTCAATCGTAATAGCGCCCATCTCCTTTAACGCATTGACAATATATTCATTATGGACAATCATCCCTAAAATATAAAGGGGCTGTTTGGTCACATCCTGTGTTGCTTTTTTCGCAATATTAATCGCCCGCACAACACCTTTACAGTACCCGCGGGGCGTAATCCCGGTAACTTTCATAATAAACCTCAACTTTCTCTTCCATTATAGCATATATTTTCCATTTTGCATTTCTGGTAATTTGTGATATAATGCCAAAGATTTAAGGAGGCGAAAAACATGGAAAACTTCAATCAATTTTCATTTCGTAAAGATATTGTGCAGACATTAGAGCACATTCATTTTCATAAACCAACCCCAATTCAGGAAAAAGTGATTCCGCTTGTTTTACATCATCGTGATGTGGTCGGGATCTCCCAGACTGGAACGGGGAAAACTCATGCATTCTTACTGCCGATCATTCAGCGTATTGACGTGACAAAAGGAAAAGTCCAGGCGGTTGTTGCAGCGCCAACACGCGAATTAGCCCAGCAGATTTATGAGAATGCAAAAGCTTTTAAAAAGTATAATAGTGATTTACGCATTTCATTACTTATTGGCGGCAGTGATAAACAGAAAGCAATTAGTAAATTAAATAATCAGCCCCATTTAGTCATTGGGACACCAGGTCGTATCAAAGACTTATCAATCGATGAACAGGCGTTAAGAATTACCACCGCTGATATCTTCGTTATCGATGAAGCGGATATGACATTAGAATATGGTTACTTTGAAGACTTAGATACAGTCTTAGGCAAAATGAAAGACGACTTAGAAATGCTGGTCTTCTCAGCTACCATTCCTGAAGCGATGAAACCATTCTTACGGAAATATATGAAAAACCCTGAAATGGTGACGATTGATTCGCATTTGCCATCATCAGGTCATGTCAAACATTATTTAATCCCAACCAAGCATCGCGATCGCTATGAAGTCTTAAAAGACATCATGAACATGATCGATCCTTATATTTGTATTATCTTCACCAATACCCGCGTCGAAGCCGCAAAGCTCGCTTCTAAATTGCGTGAAGATGGCTATAAAATTGGCGAAATTCATGGGGACCTTGAGCCGCGTGAACGTAAACAGATGATGCGTCGTATTCATAATAATGAATACCAGTATATCGTAGCGACCGATATCGCTGCCCGCGGGATTGATATCGATGGGGTTTCGCACGTCATTAACATGGAATTCCCAACCGAACGTGATTTCTATATTCATCGCTCAGGCCGCTGTGGCCGTGGAAAATACACGGGGGAATGTTTCTCCATGTATGATACTTCTAACCAGGTGATGGTTGAAGCGTTAGAAAAGAAACATATCCATTTTGAAATGAAGGCTATCAAAAACGGCAAACTCATTGATGCCGGGGAACGTCAGAAACGTAAAAACCGTACCCATCAGCCAACTGAACTGGAAAAAGAAGTCCAGAAGATTGTCCGTAAACCAAAGAAAGTCAAACCAGGCTATAAAAAGAAACGTAAGAGAGAAATTGATCAGCTCTACCGTAAACAGAAACGCGCCATCATTCAGGCCGATATCAAACGTCAGCGTAAAGAACGTTATAAAAAAGCGCAGGCGGAAAAACGGATGGCAGAAGAGCGTGGTGATTACTAATGACGAAACTGCTCATTGGCTCCCATGTGGGCATGAAAGCAAAGAAATTTTTACTTGGCTCGGTTGAGGAAGCATTATCTTATGGGGCTACAACCTTCATGTTTTATACCGGGGCTCCGCAAAATACCCGCCGGAAAGATATTTCTGAATTACGCGTAGAAGAAGCGCGTCAGTTAATGATTGATAATGGCATTGATATTGATCAGGTTGTCGTTCATGCCCCTTATATTATTAACTTAGCTAATACGGTTAAACCAGAAACCTTTGAATTAGCGGTTTCCTTTCTCAAAACAGAGATTGAACGCGTTCATGAAATTGGCGCCAAGCGGCTGGTATTACATCCTGGTTCGCATGTCAAAGCTGGAGAAGAAGCTGGTTTAGCATCCATCATTGAGGGACTCAATCAGGTCTTAACACCTGATCAGGATGTCATGATTGCCTTAGAATCAATGGCTGGTAAAGGCAGTGAATTAGGCACATCGATCGATCAGCTATCTTATCTCATTGATCATGTCACCTTATCTGATAAATTAGGCATTTGTTTGGATACCTGCCATCTTAATGATGCTGGTTATGATATCAATGACTTTGATGCTATTTTAGATGAAGTCGAAGAAAAGATTGGTTTAGATAAAGTGTTAGCCATTCATATCAATGATTCCAAAAATCCGCGTGGTGCGCATAAGGACCGCCATGAAAACATCGGTTTTGGCACCATTGGTTTTGAGGCTCTGAACAAAGTTGTGCATAACCCGCGTTTAGAAAATGTCCCGAAGATCTTAGAGACACCTTACATCAATGATCACGCCCCTTATAAGGATGAAATCATGATGTTTGAAACCAATACTTTTAATCCTCATCTCAAAGAGGCATATGAGGCAAAATAATGGACCATCTTCGCAAGATGGTCTTTTTTCATAGAAGAAAGACGAAAAAGCTCTTCAACAAGAAATCTTTGACAGACTTCACAGCTTAAACTATCAATATTCCTTCTCATCACTAATAAGATTTTTAACGCAGTCACATCATCAGCTGGTAAATCGAACATCTCTAAAATCTTTTCAAATTCATAAAGCGAAATGACATTTAAATAATTTTTGGATTGCATAAGAGCCTCCTAGATAAAAAAAGCCATCACTCAAAAAGTGATCGCTTTGATACTTTCAATAAAGGCATGAGTGATATCGGCGGTTAAGCCCCAAATCACCTCATCCTGAAATAAATACATATACACATCACGGGTTTTCTCTAACCACTGATAATCCTTCCCGCCTGGTAAGCGTTCAATGGGAAAATGAGGATCAGGAATGGTTTGCTGGGTCAGTTTATATTGCTGGGGAATATTAGCACATAGCCAAGTGAGCGGGACTTTAAATAAGTGATCCACTTCATCTTGAGAATAACTGTAAGAACCTTTGATCTTCCCAATATAAGGCCAGACGATCGCGCCATTGCCAAGTTCAAAACTATCCATGCCGCCAATCACTTCAATCGCTTCCGGCTTGATCAATAATTCTTCACAAGTTTCGCGAACAGCCGTTTCTTGACGGCTTTCATGCCCTTCCATCCGGCCGCCGGGAAAACAAACTTCCCCTGGCTGCGAAGATAACTGATAAGAGCGCACTTCATAAAGCAGAGATAATGATCCGTCTTCCTCTATTAACGGCAATAAGACCGCTGACTCACGTTTGATCCGCCGGCCTTGGCGGCCTTTATAAACCTCCTCAATCGCCTGATTGAGGGTCATTCTGGGTGATGGTCCGACGGATTTCTTCATAGTCTTCCTTCGCTTCCTTAAAAGTATTTCGGATACAGTAGTTATGCGGACATTCTTTGCGTAACACCGCATGGATGGGAATCAGATCCATTTTAAAAGTAGAAATAATACTTGGCGCTTTCGCGCTGTAAATATCACAGTCACCATAATAAAGCCAGGTTTCTGGGGTATTGGCTAAATCCATATGCCGGAAATGGGTAAAGTCATCACTGCCCTTTAAAACTTCATGACCATAGGTATAGCTCATTAATGGATCTTTGCGGGAAATCTTTTTCATTGTCTCCGCTTCTTTACCAACGGCATTGCCGACTGGTGAAATGAGGAAGAGATAACGTGGCGATGCTAACTTTTCATGACTGTTATTAAATGGGAAGAAGTCTAAAAGGATCGTCGCCCCTAACGAATAGCCATAAAAGTCAATCGCCCCCGCCTCATAATATTTCAACATTTCCTTGTACACTTCATAAATGCAAGCCACCTGCCCGTTGATTGTTGAATCAAAGGTATGCGGATAAAGCGGCAGCCAGATATCACGATGGGTTTCATCACCAAGTTTCCAGGCCGCTTCTAATTCCTCTTTAGTGGGATAAAGCGGTAAAACATTGCCAGGGCAATACAAAATAGCTTTTTCAGCTGGCGTCTTCTGAACCATCCGAATAACCTGAAAAGTAATCATCTGATTATGAACGACTAAAGAGATCTCCACTTGTGAAAAGAGATGATCATAATTTTCCTTCGGCATCTCAAATGCATGTTTGGCATTATAACGTTCCACTCTTGATGGTAATTCCTCAGGTTTGGTCGTCCACTTTTTAAAGCCTGAATGTTTTAAAACATTTTTATATAAATTTAATTGAATACTCACAATGACACCTTCTTACATTTGCGTTTCCTCAAAAGAGAGGAGATGATCGTTTTGATAGGTCGCCTTAGCCTGATGCACCTTTTCATCTTTTAGCCAGGAAAGGAAGTAAGGATCCGCTTCCCACATTGGTAAATCAGACAGTTTCTCATCATCAATCCAATGCAGTTCTCCTTCATCACAAACATGCATTTCACCACTAAAATCTTCACTTGTATAAACATACATTTTTTCTTCATAATGACGCGTTAAATCGATGAATAAAACCGTCCCGACAAAGCGGGCGCTATGCATAATATAATGTGTCTCCTCATACGTTTCTCGCTTAGCGCCCTCATAAGGCGATTCTCCTGCTTCTAATTTACCACCAATGCCAATCCATTTTCCACTATTTAAATCATCTTTCTTCTTATTGCGCAGCAGCATTAAGGTCTGATGAGGACGATGCAGATAAATAAGCGTTGTTTCTTTCATTTACAAGTACCGATAATAATCTGGCGAGCAGCTTTCGACGATCGTCAGATCTGTGCATTTTTCAAGTTCTGCTTTCAAATGAGAAACCATAATCACCTCGGCGTGATGGCCAATATCAACTAAGACTTTGTTTTGAATCGTTGCTTCTTCCCCGGTATGGTATTTAAGATCACCAGTAATATACGCATCCACATCCGCTTCGTGAATAAAATCACTGCCGCTGCCGCCGCAGATCGCCACGCGAGAAATCATTGCTTTTTCTCCCGCTACGTGGACAACTGGTAAATGATAAACTGCTTTCACCCGGGCAATAAAGTCATCAAAAGTGAGCGGCGTTGTAAACGTTCCTTTTTTCGCAATGCCGGATTCTTCAAAATCAGTAATTTCCGTTAACCCTAAAGCCTCGCATAACCATGTATTCATGGAGACTTTATCTAATGGCGTATGCGAAGAATAAATGACTAAATCATTTTTGATCGCCAGCGCGATACATTTTCCCACATAACTATTAAGGTCTAAGGAAAGATCTTTGAATAAAAAAGGATGATGGGTAATAAGCATATCACACTTTGCGGCGATCGCTTCCTCAATTGTCCGCTGATCGCAATCTAAAGCGATCATCACTTTGTGAATCTCCTTATAAGCATTTCCGCATTATAAGCCAGAATGATCCCAAGCCTCCTGCAGTGATAAGGGATATTTTTCTTCCATTAAAGTTATTAATTCTTTAGCCTGCATGATCTAACACCTTCTCAATCATTTCTTTTTCTTTTAATACTTTCTCATATTTCTCATGTTGCGGATCAAGACTTTTTAAAATCCGTCTCTGCACTTCTAAAGCATGCATCCACTTTTCTTCAAAAAGCGGACCTTGTTTTTGTCTTAATACCGGGCCAAACATCAGATCTTCTTCGCTATAAGAAACATCCTGCCCTTTTTTAGCGACGATGATCTCATAAATATGATGGCCATCTTTGACCATCGCTTCATCAATGATCGCTAACTGATGTTTTTCTAAACAGGCTCTTAATAAATCAATCGCTGTATTCGCCTGTAAGAAAAACAAATTATCATCCATCTTTTCAACGTGGGCTTCTAAGATTTGACTCATTAATAAACCGCCCATGCCGCAGATCGCAATCATGTCAGTAGGCAGGGATGCAACTGGGTCTAAGCCATCTCCTAATAAGGGAATAACATGCCCAATTACCCCTTCATGCACAATCGTGGCCTGAGAACTTGCGAGCGGGCCTTCTGCCACGTCACAGGCATAGGCTTTTTCAATCACATGATTTTTGTATAGAAAACAAGGCAGATAAGCGTGATCAGTGCCAATATCTGCCAATGTGTTTCCGGTTTTATACTGTGTAATCATCTCGCAAATCTTAAGCAGGCGCTTAGAATGGAGTTTCATTAACGGTCTAAGAAGTCTTTCAGACGTTTAGAACGTGAGGGATGTTTCAGCTTTCTTAAAGCTTTCGCTTCAATCTGTCTGATACGTTCTCTTGTGACGTTAAATTCCTTACCCACTTCTTCGAGGGTACGCGTACGACCATCATCTAAGCCAAAACGTAAACGTAAGACTTTTTCTTCACGGTCCGTTAATTCTAATAAGACTTCATTTAATTCATCTTTTAATAATTCATTAGATGCGTAATCATCTGGTGACATCGCCCCTTCATCTTCGATGAAATCACCTAAATGGGAATCATCTTCTTCCCCGATTGGTGTTTCTAATGAGACTGGTTCAAGAGAAATCTTCTGAATTTCTCTGACTTTTTCCGGAGTCATGCCATCCATCTTTTCGGCGATTTCTTCCGCCGTTGGTTCACGCCCTAATTCCTGAATCAGCTGACGCTGAATACGGGTTAATTTATTGATCGTTTCCACCATATGGACAGGGATACGGATCGTACGCGCCTGATCGGCAATCGCACGGGTGATCGCCTGACGAATCCACCAAGTGGCATAGGTTGAGAACTTAAAGCCTTTGGTATAATCGAATTTTTCCACGGCTTTGATCAGACCCATATTCCCTTCCTGAATCAGGTCTAAGAATAACATACCACGACCAACATAACGTTTCGCAATCGAAACGACTAATCGTAAGTTGGCAGCGGCTAATTTCTTTTTTGCTTCTTCGCCTACCTGGCCGCCTTCAAGAATCTGTTTTGCTAATTCGATTTCCTGTTCATGCGTTAATAAGTCAACACGACCAATTTCTTTTAAGTACATTTTGACAGGGTCATTGATTTTAACGTTTGAACCAAGCTGATTGGCATCATCTTCTTTATCATCACCGGTCATCATCGAAATGGTATCACCCATATCCAGATCCGTTGAGAAGTCTAAATCAGGCGTATCATCATCTTCGGCTCCTGTGCCGTCATCATCAAGACCTAAATCTAATTCTAAGCCTTCTAAATCATCTAAGTCATCATCTGACCCTTTCATGATTTCATTGTCATCAATATCAATATCTAAATCTTCTTCAGATAATAAGTTGTTTTCTGAAATATAAGATAAAAGTTCTTCTGATGATTCATCATCCAGATCATATTTATCAAGGAAGGCATCTAAGTCATCCTGGGTTAACTGCCCGCCACGAATCTGGGCATTTTCTTTGATCATGTATTTTAAATCATCAAATGTCATTGCTTTTGCTGGTTTCTTTTCGCTCATACGTTCTCCTTTTGTAAATTAATAATTTCATCTACAATCTGCGCGCGGGCTTTCGGATCTAAGACATCCTTGAGCTGCTCTAAAAGCTGATTCTTCTTCAGCTTCATCGCGTTCTTTGAAATAATTGTTATATAGTCATTAATCGCTTTTTCATCACTCGGTAAGGGTAAATGAAGATCATCGACCTGGGAAAGGGTCTGCACTAACTGTGGGTGATCGGGTCCGATAATATCCATCAGCGTCGCCACATCAAGTTTGACATGATGGCGGTAGTAGTCTACGACATACGAAGCGATCACGCGATATTCTTCGTTATACATAAAGCCTAACTTCGCTTCATATAAATCCGCTACCGCTTTTTCATTTAACATGTAATACAGTAAATTACGTTCCGCCAGTTCATATTTATTATGAACAATGTTAGCCACGTTCTGGAAACTGCGGGCAAACTGCGTATTCACCTGACGATTGAAATCAATCGTCGGTACTTCCCGCAAGGTTGCATCATTCACCGCTTCCTTCACGATATCTAGCGAGAAATCCGTCAGTTTAGAGAGTTTCTCGATATAGTGTTCCCGATCAATCCGATCGGTCAGTTTAGCGATCGCTTTAATGCCGGCATCAAGCAGGCTGCGGCGATCATCATAGTTCCGTAAATCACGTTTTGAAGATTCATAGATTAACATGAAATCAATCAGCGACAAACGATCTTTGAGGACCGCATCTAAGGCATCCTGCCCTTCACTGCTGTAAATCTCATCCGGGTCCCGGCCTTCCGGTAAAAGAATCAGTTTCACATCAAAGCCTTGTTCATCAAGAAAGGCGGCAGCTTTATAAGCAGCGGCCTGCCCTGGCGCATCGCCATCAAGACATAAGACGATATTCTTCGTTAATTTCTTTAACATCCGAATATGTCCCTGCGTTAACGCCGTTCCCATTAAGGCAATGCAGTTTTCATGATGGGCGCGGCTCATCGCGATGACATCCATGAAGCCTTCGTTAATATATACAAAGCCTTCTTTTTTCACAGCATCCTTGCAGCGATGATAGTTATAGAGCACCTGTCCTTTAATGAAGATATCGGACTCTGGCGAGTTCATATACTTAGCGCCTTCCTGACCATTTTTATAAATACGTCCAGAAAAGCCTACAACACGGCCATATTCATCATGCAAAGCGAACATCACACGATCGTTAAAGCGATCGTAATGACGCTGTGATTCGATGACTAAGCCAGATTTCTCCATATCGATTTCCTGATATCCCATATGTTTAAACGCTTCATACAAAACATTTTTACTAGGGGCATAACCGACATCAAAACGTTTGATCAGTTCCTCATCAAAACCACGCTTAGCGAGATAATCACGCGCTAATGTTCCGGATTTGGTGTTGAGATAATAGCTGTAAATACGATTGGCTTCAGTATGCATATCATAATAAACCTTATTTTCTTCCTTCACCGGCTGACTATAAGATTCTAAATGATAGGCTGATAAATCAACATGACCGATTTCGGCGACCATTTTGACGGCTTCAATCCATTCAATGTGCAGGTAATTCTGTAAGAAGGTAAAGACATTCCCGCCATTATGACAGACGAAGCACATGTAAATCTGTTTCTCCTGAGAAATAGATAAAGAGGGATCACTGTCGTCATGAAATGGACAAAGCGCTTTGTAGCTGCGGCCATGTCGATGCAGAGAGAGATAACGGCCGATCACGTCGACGATATCGACGCTATTGCGGATCTCATCAATCTTCTCCTGAGGTATTCTTGACACACATATCCCTCCTTAAAAATTATAACTGAACTTTTTTCGCAATATAGTCTTTTAACTGATCAATTGGTAAACGGATTTGTTCCATCGTATCACGATCACGAATTGTAACAGCATGATCTTCAGCTGTATCAAAGTCAATTGTGATACAAAGTGGTGTCCCAATCGCATCCTGTCTTCTGTAACGTTTACCGATCTTGCCTGAAACATCATATTCACAGTAGAAGTCTTTAGATAATTCAGCGTAAATCTTTTCGGCTTCTTCCGACTGTTTCTTCGTTAATGGTAAGATGGCTGCTTTAACTGGTGCTAAAGCAGGATGTAAATGCATAACGATACGCGTATCGTTATCTTCTAAGACTTCTTCATCATAGGCATCCGCGAAAACCGATAAGAATAAACGGTCCGCCCCAACCGATGGTTCAATAACATATGGGACATATTTTTCATGAGTCTGAGGATCTAAGTAAGATAAATCTTTCTTAGAATATTCGATATGTCTATTTAAATCGTAATCTGTACGATCGGCGATCCCCCATAATTCACCCCAGCCAAATGGATATTTATATTCAATATCCGTCGTTGCTTTAGAGTAGAATGAAAGTTCTTTCTGATCATGATCACGGAAACGTAAGTTTTCTGGTTTAATGCCTAAGTCATTTAAGAACTTCATGCAATGACTGCGCCAGTAGTTAAACCATTCTAAATCAGTATCTGGTTTGGTGAAGAATTCTAATTCCATCTGTTCGAATTCACGGGTTCTGAAGATGAAGTTACCTGGGGTAATTTCATTACGGAATGATTTCCCAATCTGACCAATACCGAAAGGAATTTTCTTTCTGGTTGTACGCGCCACATTTTTAAAGTTGACGAAAATACCCTGAGCGGTTTCTGGACGTAAGTAAACAGTACTCTTATCATCCTTGACAACACCCATTGATGTTTCGAACATTAATTCAAACTTACGGATATCGGTAAAATCATGTCCGCCGCAGTTTGGACAAGCAATGTTATGTTCCTTGATAAACGCCATCATTTCTGCTGGGGTCCATCCATCGGGATGTAATTCAGGATCATAAGCCTCAATTAATTTATCCGCACGATGTCTGGTTTTGCAGACTTTACAGTCAATTAATGGATCGTTGAAGTTGCCAACGTGTCCTGATGCCTGCCATACCTTTGGATTCATAAAAATTGCCGAATCAATACCGACATTGTATGGAGATTCCTGAATGAATCTCTTCCACCATGCCTGCTTGATATTATTTTTTAACTGAACACCTAGAGGTCCGTAGTCCCATGTATTTGCCAGTCCATCATAGATTTCTGAACCCTGATAGACAAAGCCCTGACCTTTAGCGTGTGCAATGAGTTTATCCATATCTGTATTAGCCATTTTATCCTCCTAAGACTTCATAAGATAATAAATGACCTAGCAACTGCTAAGTCATCACATTCGATTAAATTCAAATCGCATAATACCCTTATAGTAGTGATTTGTCAACCAACGATAAGTGTATTAGTAAAAACATCTTTCTTCGAGCCAATGATAAATATCATTGTAAACATCGATCTTATTTTCTTCCTTCATTAAGGCATGCCGACTCTTTTCATAGACCTTGATTGTCAAGTCTTTGATGCCTCGATTACGATAGTCTTCATAGATCTTTTGCGCATCCTTGCCAAAACGGGTGACAGGATCATCCTTCCCGCTTAAAAGATAGATCGAAAGATAATCTGGCGTCGCTTCAATTGTCGTCGGCAGATTCGCCATCTTATTGATATGCAAAACATCTAAAAAGCCTTTAGCTGTATAAGGGAAATTATTCATCGTATCTTTCTCATAAAGTTCAATTTCTTTCTGATTGCTCGTCAGATAGTCAAACTGATTCTTACCCACTTTTTTCGCAAAGCGGCGACGAATGATCTCCATTCGTTTTTCCGCCCGATATCGCGATCCCCTGACCATTTTTTCTAACTGAAAACGTAAAGTACCAGTATGGGAGAACGAGATATTATGAGCTGGCGACAAGAGAATCATCCCTTGGAAAAAATCACCAAAGCGCGTTGCATAAAGACGAATCAGCGAAGCGCCAAAGCCCATCCCAATATAAAAGTGCAGAGCTTCCGGATAACGCGGCATGATCACCTGCTGGAGATGATGCATATCTTTCAGTAAGCCTTCCATCGCATCACCTTCGCCAAAATAGCCCTGTTCAAAATCAATCAGTGAACGGCCATGACCGGCAAAATCACTGACAACCACAACATATCCTTTATTTTGCATCCATTTTGCAAAATGATCATAACGTTCTAAATCTTCCCCTAAATCGTGATGCACAAATAACACCGCTTTGATCCGCAGCACGATCTTTGGTTCATATATTCTAAAATGGACATGCGTATGTAAACTTGAAGTATACGTTTCTTCACTAATCATAAGCAAGCCCTCCTTCTTATATAGCTCCATTTTACAACAAGTTTCGCAAAAATAAAAACAAATTGTTTGCATTTAAACAATTTGTTTGAGGAAAGTTTTCGATTTCAGACGAATCCCGATGTACTCTTCCACATAGTACTCAAAAATCGGCAACACCTGTTTGACTATATCATCCGCTAAAGTCAAACGCGACACCTGTTTCATCGTCGTTTTATATAAGTAGCGAATCGCTTTTAAGGCATCTAAGTCGTAATGGATGGGACCCGTATGATGTTTATGACAGACAAAGCCGCCATCATCTAACTGAAAATCAATCACTTTGGTGGAATCACAAAAGACGCAGTGATCCACCTGCAGTTTCACACCATTCGTTTTCATAATATGGGCATTAATGAGGGCATAGACGTAAAGATAGTTTGCGCCTTCATCTAAGGCTTCAAGCGTTTCTTTCAAAAAATCAAAGGTCGATTGCGATGGTTTGTTTTCCGGCAGGTAACGGTAATAGTATTCCATCAGATAATCCGCCACAATTTCACGATTCAGATCCTTACGAATATTGTTGTAATAAGAAAGATGTTGCCCGCGAATAAGCGTTGATAATCCTTTCCGCGGCGTGATCTCAAATTCACTAAGGCTCATCGGCATGACAATCGCCGCATTTTTTGAGGTCATCTTCCGCGTACCTCGCGCCGTTAAAGTGATCTTGCCAAACGTTAATGAGTAGATCGTCACTAACTGCGCTGTTTCTTTATAGGGCATTGTCTTTAAGACAATGCCCTGCGTATTAGCTGTAGTCATCGCTGTTGTAGCCAAATTCTTTCAGATAGGTCTGCTTGTTGCGCCAATCCTTTTCGACTTTGACATATAATTCCAGATCCACATTTTTCCCGCTGAAGCGGCGCATATCGCGGCGCGCCTGCTGTTTGATTTTCTTGATCATCGCGCCCTGCTTGCCAATGAGGATCCCTTTCTGCGATTTCCGATTGACGACGATATCCGCCATAATATGGATATGATCATCATCTTCCTCCCACTGCTGAATCACAATCGCCACATCATGAGGAATTTCATCATGGGTGAAATAGAGGATCTTTTCACGAATAAATTCCGAAAGAATGAACTGTTCAGGATGATCGGTAATCATCTCTTCTGGATAAATCTGATCTCCTTCGGGCAGATCGCTTTTTAACGTTGCCATCAGATCATCTAAGTTATCCCCATTGAGGGCACTGATCGGAATGATTTCCTTAAACGGATAAAGAGCGCTCCACTGCGTTAACTTAGCGAGCATTTCATCTTTCGTTAATAAGTCCGACTTATTCAGTAATAAGTAAACCGGACATTCTGCTTCGCTTTTGAGACGTTCAACGATAAAACGATCGCCTTTACCGATGCGTTCATCCGCCGCTTCCATTAATAAAATAATATCCGTGCCGGCAATCGAGCCTAAAGCCGTCGCATTCATAAAGCTGCCTAAACCATCCTGGGGTTTATGGATCCCTGGTGTATCTAAGAAGATCATCTGCGCTTCTTCATCGGTATAAATTCCCTGAACCGTATTACGGGTGGTCTGGGCGGTTGGTGATGTGATCACCAGTTTGGTTTTTAAAATATGGTTGAGCAATGTCGACTTGCCGACATTTGGCCGGCCGATAATGCTGATAAAACCTGATTTGTACATAGTTTACATATCCTCACTTGTAAATGTGCGGGGCAAGAGTTCCTTGATATTCGTCACTTCGTAACGATCACGAGCCCCTAAAATAATTGGTGTTTCAGGATCTAATAATTCTCCTAAAACCTGGCGGCAGCTGCCGCATGGCGAAATTAATGTTGGGCCATCCCCCACAATCGCCAAAGCGACGATATCTTCTTTATGATAGCCGCGACAGTACGTCTGGAAAACGGCATTGCGCTCGGCGCACATCGAAGAACCATAAGCCGCATTTTCAATATTGCAGCCATGGATGAAGGTGCCGTCTTTTAATTCGCAGCAGGCTCCCACTTTAAAATGGGAATAAGGGGTATAGGCATTCTTTTGCGCCTCGTACGCTTCATCCACTAAATACTGATAATCTTTCATTACTTTTCACCTCTTGTAATCTGCAGTTTATCTAAGATCACTTTCTGAAGACCGAACATTTCTTCTTCATCTTCTTTATTCATGTGATCATATCCTAACAAATGTAAAACGCCATGGGTGAATAAGAAACACATTTCCCGGCGCAGCGAATGTCCATATTCCTGAGCCTGCGCCTGGGCATGGTCAACGGAAATAAAGATATCGCCTAATTCCCGGGGCATGCCTTCAACATAATACTGTTCATTATCTTCTAAAGCAAAGCTGATGACATCCGTTGCCCGATCGATCTTTCGATAATCACGGTTGATCTGATGAATCTTTTCATCATCGACTAAAATGACCGACATTTCCACATCATCATGGATGTTTAATGTCGCTAATGCTGTTTTTAAAATTGCCTGAAAATCTTCCTGATAATCATCAGGGAAAGATGTTTCATTGACATATGCTAAATCTATGGCCATATATTTTACCTCTAAACTTTCACACAAATTATAGCATAATCACGCGTCTTTTTGTACTAAGAGATCAAGGCTCTCATAACCCGCTTTTAAAGCCTCGTGATGGGTGACAATGACAAAGATTTTCTCACTGTTCATAAGCACTTTTACAAGCATCTGCGCACGCTTGATCGCTAAAGCATCAAGCGTTTCATCAAGCAGGCAGATTTCCGCCTTAGAAAGGAGAGCGCGGGCAATGAGAATGAGCGCCGCCTGTCCTTTCGATAAAGGGGCCCCTGTTTCATCAATATGCAAATCAAAGGATTCTGTTAAGTCAAGGGCCTGCATTTCTTTTAAGACGCTGGCAATTTTGCTCATATCTTCGCATAAAAGATTTTCAAAGACGGTGCCGTTAAAAAGCTGACGATCCCCAATATAAAGGACATGTGACGCAATCGCCGCTGTCGAAAGATTTCTTAATTCCTGATCATTATACAAAATCTGACCGCGATAGTAATGATCACTGCCCGCTAGTAAGCGTAAGAGCGTACTTTTGCCAGCGCCATTATCACCTGACAAAAAGCAGCTATGCGCAATGGTAAAATCTAAATGGGAAAGGACATCTTCATGATAGCCATAGCTGTAAGAAAGGTTATGCACGGTCAGCGAAGAAACCTTTTCTAAATGATCTGCTAAGGGACTGATTGGTAAATGAAATTCTTTAAAATGTTCAAAAACCATCTTCTCTTCCCCATAGAAGACCATTAAACGCATGATGGTCATAGTTGGATCAAAGAGCTGAAAAGTAATCATGATCACCATAAAAACTTCCCCCATCTTTAACATTTGTAAATGATAGAAGAGTAAACCTAAGCCTAAAACAATGACATTTAAAAAGGCTTCAAAAAGCAGACACGTGCGCTGCAGCTTCCGTTTCTGATCCTCATAGGCTAACTGACTTTCCTGCGCCTTCGTAAAAGCTTCCTCGTAGCTTTGAAAGTAAGTCTCTCCAAATAGATAACGATTAAAGCGGCTGCGAATCATGCTGACCAGCTTTTCACTATGCATCGCGTCATCATGTTTCATCTGTTTATAAACAAGCACTAAGCTTTCACTCTGATAGCGCACAATCAAGCCCATAATGAGTAAACAGGCGATGACAATGCATGTGATCGGCAAAGAAATTAATGATAAGCCAATGATGAAGATCGCTAAAGTAATAGAATCATGATCAATCACCTGAAAGTAATCCAGACTCAAATCACTTAAACTGTAAAAATCTAATAAGCTATTCACAATCTTCCCTTCGCCGCGGGCAAAGAAGGATTCATCATAATGCATCACCTGCTTTAATGAATCACAGACATAGTCCTGATCAAAAAGGCTATGCAGCTTACTGGCCTTCTTTTCTTTAAGCTGAGCTAAGAGCACTTTTAATAATGCCATCAGTCCATAAGCCCCCAAAATCAAGGCCACTAATAACATCGGACTATTGACGCGGACATGATCAATTAACAAAGCATAGAGCATCGCACTTAATAAACTCATCAATGACATCGCAAAACTGATCCGATTAAAAACGCGTAAATCATGACGATAACGCTTATGCTGGGAAGAGAGAAAAGAATGTAATAAGCGGCTTTGATAATGATAATAGCGTCCTAAATGCGTCACGGTAATGAGATTTTCACTATAGAGCGCTGCTAACTTTGCCTTTGTAAAATGACGCAGTCCACAGCTCGGATCACCAATGAGATAATCATCATCCTTCATTTCATAAAGCACCACAAAATGTCCATATCCATCTTTTTCCAGATGGAGGATACAAGGCATTTTAATCTTCCGAAAATCATCAAGCGGACAATGATACGCCTTCGCTTCAATCGCGTAGCCCGATAATGCCTCGACAAGACCTTTCACACTTGTGCCCTGCGCATCAACGCGACACTTCTCTTTAATGATTGAAGCATCTTCATCAATACCATAATACTTCAAAATCATCTTCACACAATAGACGCCGCAAGCTGTTTCGTCGTCCTGAATTTCTACTGGATAAGTAGCCATTTTTATCACCTCATTAGTTTAAACACTTCTACGAGGTCATTTCTCACAAAAAATCAGAACATTTTTTACTTTTCTTAGTCCTTTTTTACAGTCTCAGAGGCCTTTTTGGACAAATCTCTTAAAATGTCTAAAGATTTTAGACCCTCATCCCTTTTCATTGTCGAATAAAAGGCATCATTTATAGCCGTAGCCCCATGATTGATACCCTGGATCGCTTCCTTTGCTTCATCGACTTCTATACAAAAAAGTCTTGCCCTAAAAGGACAAGACCTCACATTATTGCATCGATAAAACATCTCTAAAGACACGCATCGCTTCATCGACATTTTCTTTTGTCGTAATTAATGGTGGCAACATACGGACTACGTTTGTGCCCGCCGTAATAACGATGACGCCATGCGCAATCATTTCATTAACCACTGCTCCAGCAGGTTTATTAAGGACTAAACCTTGCATGAAACCTAAACCACGATGCCCTTCTACGCAATCAAATTCATTCGTTAAAGCATCTAACTGCTTTTCTAAATAAGCGGATACTTCTTTGACATTTTCTAAGATATGATCTTCTGCAATAATATCAAAGACCGTGCTGACCGCTGCACAGACAAATGGGTTCCCGCCATAAGTAGAGCCGTGATCACCGGGCTCCATCGCTTGAGCGTATTTTTCATTAGCAACGAAAGCGCCGACAGGTACGCCGCTGCCTAAGCCTTTGGCTAAGCAGACGATATCTGGTTTGACATCATAATATTCATAAGTGAATAAATAGCCGGTACGTCCCATGCCGCACTGGACTTCATCCAGAATCAGGCATAAGTCATGTTCATCACATAAAACTCTTAAGCCCTGTAAAAATTCTTTCGTACATGGATTGACGCCGCCTTCACCCTGAATCGGTTCAACGATAATAGCCGCCGTTTTATCCGTTAATAACGCTTTAACGGATGTTAAATCATTTAAGGTAGCATATTTGACATCATTCATTAATGGCCCAAAAGCTTCCTGATAATGAGCATTACCAGTTAACTTCACAGCTCCGGTCGTACGCCCATGGAAAGAAGAATGGAAAGAAATAATTTCACTATCTGCTTTGCCATGTTTCATAAAGTAAGCCTTACGCGCTAACTTTAAAGCCCCCTCAATGGCTTCCGCGCCAGAGTTCGCAAAGAACACCTGCGAAAGCTTAGTGGCTTCAACGACTTTCTTCGCCGCCTCAGTCGCGATTGGGGTATAGAAATAGTTCGAGACATGCATCAGTTTATCAATTTGTGCATGTAATGCCTGAGTGTATTTAGGATAGCCATAGCCAAATGAGTTCACCCCAATCCCGCTATAGAAATCTAAATATCTCTTGCCATCGGTATCATAGAGTTCAACACCCTGACCATGATCTAAAACGATCTTTTGTCTGCCATAAGCATGCAGAAAATACTTTTCACCTTGTTCATAATAATTCATCACACATAGCCCCCTTGAAATTTTCTGCAATTGACATATACATATCAACTGCTTTTAATAATACTTCTTCGTTGAAATTAAACCGGTCTGTATGCAGACCGCTCTGGTACCGGGATGACCGGGTACCTACGAAGACAAAGAGACCAGGGATCGCTTTCTGGTAAAAAGCAAAGTCCTCTGCCAACATTAATGGTGTTGATAATTGTTCAATCGGATAACTGCTTTGCGCATGTTGAAACAGTTTTGCATTGTTTAAAACCGGCGGATACATGGGCGGACAGCTCCAGTCAATAGTGCAGCCATACGCTTTTTCTGCGCCTTGATGCAGATCCTCAATATGTTTCATCAGCATTGCAAAGACTTCATCGCTGTAGGTTCTCACCGTGCCATGCATCTCAACTGTCGAAGCAACCGAGTTGCGAGCCTGACCACCATGAATTTCACCAATATTAATAATTGCTGGTTCAAATGGTGTTTTCATACGCGTTAAAATCTGCTGGTACTGATTAATTAATATACTAGCAATAGTAATGGCATCCACCCCTAAATGAGGTAAGCCGGCATGAGCATCCTGCCCATGAATAGTGACATCAATCTCTCCGCATTCGGCCATTAATGGTCCCGCTTTACTTGCCACAACACCTTCATCTAAAGTCGGCATTAAATGAATGCCATAGATCGCTTTCACGTTATAGCGATCAAGCAAGCCGCTTTCGACAATTAATTTGGCAGCCCCAGGCGCTTCTTCAGCGGGCTGGAAAAGAAGTAAGAGATTGACATCAAAGTGATGTTGCTCTTCACTGAGTCTTTTTGCAAAACCTAAAAGCGCACTCATATGCCCATCATGACCGCAGGCATGCATGACACCTTCATGTTTTGAGACAAAGTCACAGTCATTTTTTTCGGTAATGGGCAAAGCATCCATATCGGTGCGGAAAGCAATCGTATTGTCTTTCCCTTGATCAATATAAACGTAAAGCCCCGTTTCTAAAATATCCATCGGCGTATAGCCCATGGCTTCAAGTTGTTTTTTAAGATAAGCTTTGGTCTGGAATTCTTTTAAACCAAGCTCAGGGATCTGATGGAGATCCCTGCGCCATTTTCTGACATCTTCAACGTTCATTTTATAGTTTTCTTAAGTCATCCATTAACTGGGTTTTTTCTTTGGTCTGTTCGTCTTTCTGCTTAACGATATGAGCAGGGTTACCAACGACAACCGCGCCGGCTGGAACATCTTTTGTGACGATCGCCCCAGCGCCAACAACGGCACCTTCACCGATATGAACACCTTCGATGACAACCGCATTTGCCCCAATTAAAACGTTATCTTCCAAAACAACTGGTTTCGCATTTGGTGGTTCAATGACCCCCGCTAAGACTGCGCCAGCCCCAACGTGGCAGTGTTTACCAACCGTAGCACGACCGCCTAAAACAGCATTCATATCAATCATAGTACCTTCGCCAATGACTGCACCAATATTGATCACAGCGCCCATCATAATGACGACGTTATCTTCGATCGTGACTTTATCACGGATGAATGTGCCTGGTTCAATACGGGCATTGATGCGTCTTTCATCTAACATTGGAATCGCACTGTTACGACGATCCTGTTCTAAATAAGAATCGGTAATGTTGGCTTCATTGTCTTTTAAATACGCTTCAACATCTTTCAATTCCCCAATTAAAATTCTTGAGGTTGGATCACCGAAACAATGGAATGCGTCAGTGTCTGGTAAGTCATGTCCTTTGACATAGACTTTTACGGGTGTTTTCTTTTCGCTCTCGGCAATGTAGCGAATAATTTCTTCTGCCTGATTCATCTGTAATCTTCCTCCTGTATATACCCTCTAAATGTGGTGCGGGCTGGTCCGGTCATAAAAATATGACCATCACGATAAGCAATCTGTAAATGACCGCCTAATAATTCAACATCCGCCTCTGGACCACATAAGTGATTCAGATAGCTGGCATACATGACCGCGCAGGCCCCCGTGCCGCAGGCATGGGTTTCTCCGCTGCCGCGTTCCCACACACGCATCTTCAGATGCTTTTCATCAATCACTTGCACAAATTCAGTATTTACGCTCTCTGGGAACATCGGATCCTTTTCAAAATGAGGTCCGATCTTTTCTAAATTGAAATCCAGATTATCACGGTAAATAACGAGATGAGGATTGCCCATCGAAACAGCGGTTCCACGGTACTTGATCCCGTTGATGACAAGTTCGTCATCAATCATTTCTTCCTGATCATAGACGACTGGAATCTCTCGACAGGTCGTCACCGGTTTTCCCATGTCGACAGTGACGCTAGTGACTTCACCATTTTCGATCTTCAGTTCACATGTTTTAATGCCACTTAAAGTTTCGATTTGTAAAGTTGTTTTCTTGGTTAAGTGTTCATCATAGACAAACTTTGCAAAACAGCGGATACCATTACCGCACATCTTGCCTTCACTGCCGTCTAAATTGAACATGCGCATTTTAAAATCTGCCACTTCACTCTCTAAAATCACAATTAAACCATCGGAACCAATGCCGAAATGGCGATCACTGATTTTGGAAATAAAAGTTGCATCCATCGGCACGCGCTGATGAATTCCGTCCATGTAGACGTAATCATTGCCAATGCCTTCCATCTTGGTAAATTGCAGCATTTCTCTTTTGCCACCTCCGTCCTCATCATATCAAAGCTCACTTATCTATTCAACTGACGTGAACGAGAAAAAGTTTATTATATATTATTCTTTTTTCGAAAAGCTGTAAACAAATTGATTCATTTTTCGTTAAAAAAAGAATACGACTCTTAAAGTTCGTATTCCTGCGGTCTTCTTAATTTTAAAAATGGCACTTCTTTCTGACGTTTCGTCGCTTCCGACAAATCGAGTTCCACCGTTGCGAGAGCTTCCCGATCATCCGCTTTAATCATAATCCGGCCATTGGGATGCGCCACTAATGATTCGCCGGCAAAGATCACATCTTCTTCGCGGCCAACACGATTGCACATGGCAATAAAGACACCGTTCTGATAAGCCTGGGTGCGAATTTCCGCTTCAAAGAGTGCCATCGGTTCCTCCTTCAAATTCGCGGTTGGAATAAGAATCAGCTGAGCCCCTCTTAAAGCGCAGCTGCGCACCGATTCGGGAAAATGACGGTCAAAACAGATGACAATGCCAATTTTTCCAAAAGGTGTATCAAACACCTTAAAGCCATCAGGCGCTGGCGTATAATACTCTTTTTCATAAAAATGAGGAAAATCGGCAATATGTACCATATGCGATTCCCCAACAATCTCGCCATTTGGATCAATCAGTAAGGACGTATCATAGTTATGGCCATCATGCATATAAAAATTGGGAGAAATATACATTTGATGTTCCTGGGCTTTCTCCTGCATTTTGCCAATAAAAGGATGCGTTCGATCCATCAGATAACGAGCTGCCTGACGATTGGGACGCAAAGGAAAAAAGGGTGAAAACTGAATTTCTGGAAAGAAAATCAGATCACTATCCTTTGCGAGGTTAATCATCCGCAGCGATTTATAAAAATTATCTTCAAGGCGATCTGTCATCGCCATTTGCGCCATTGCTATTTTCATTTGTATCACCTAGCTCCATTCTATACCCACGACCCGTATTTTTCAAATTATTTGTATAGAAATAAAAAAGAAAATGCATATGTATACACCTTTGTCACAAACTGTGACGCCTATTCATAAGTAAGTTATAAATCTGACTAAAAAAATGAGAGAAAAGCATTCTTTTCTCTCATCATGTTACCGATCGCCAAAGGATACACCCATCAGACGGGCATTCTTAACAGTCTTGCCTTCGGGATCGACATATTTGAGTTTACCAGCGGTATCCTGTAATGGAATAGAGCCAACTTCGCCCTGCTTTAAGACAACTAACTGACCAAACGAACGGTTCATGATCAGACGTGCCCCTTCAATACCAAAGCGGGTAGAAATCATACGATCATAGGCATCTGGTTCACCGCCACGCTGCGCATGACCAATGACTGAAGTACGAATTTCTGCCTCTGGCATAATCGCCTGAAGATCGCGCGCAATTTCTTCAACGACGCTATGGCCGCCGCGGGCTGCCACTTTGGCTTTGTACTTTTTCTTTGATAAGGTTGCATCTTCTTTCGAGATCGCCCCTTCAGCGGCCGCAATAATGGTAAATTTCTTGCCTTTTTTATTACGTTCCTTAATCTTTTTCGCAATCACATTAATGTCATAAGGAATTTCTGGCAAAAGGATAATTTCACAGCCCGTTGCCAAACCAGCGGCTAAGGTAATATGACCAACTTTATGGCCCATGACTTCGACGACAAAGATCCGTGAATGCGACTGCGCCGTAGAATGGATATCATCCAGATAACGCGTCGCCACATCAATGGCAGACTGGAAACCAAAGGTATAATCCGTACCATAGGTATCATTGTCAATAGTCTTTGGCAAGCCGATGACATTTAAGCCCTGCTGCGCTAACAGATTGGCACTCTTTAAAGAGCCATTACCGCCCAGGACTGCTAAAGCATCCAGATTCAGTTTTGCATATGTTTTTTTCATCGCTTTGACTTTATCAAAGCCATCTTCAATCACTTGCATTTTCTTAAACGGACAGCGTGATGATCCTAAGATCGTACCACCCTGGTTAATAATGCCAGAGAAATCTCTCGGACTCATCTTGATGTAGTCTTCATACATCAAGCCTTTATATCCATTTTTAAAGCCAATGATTTCCACATCCTTGACTTGGGCATAAAGGGTCTTCGCCAATCCGCGCATCGTCGCGTTGAGCGCTTGACAGTCGCCACCGCTTGTTAAAATGCCTACTCGTAAACTCATTGTTAACCCCCCTTAAATAAGTTTCAGTTTTCGATTAGATCTTCTTTTTAAAGAAATGTTCCTGACAGTTCATTTCTGGATTCTTATTTTTAATACGTTTATATTTACCGTTACTTAATAACTTACATGCTTTCACGTTATCGGCAAGCATACACTTGAACATATTTAAAATCGTCTGCTTGATCTTCGGATCATAAACCGGCGCTGCAATTTCCACGCGGCGCTCTAAGTTACGGGTCATCAGATCAGCAGAAGAAATATAGACTTTTGGATTCTGGGCGCCAAAGATATAAATACGCGAGTGCTCTAAGTAACGGCCGACAATAGAGATAATATTAATATGATCGGTATAACCAGGCACTCCTGGTAAAATGCAGCAAATCCCGCGGACCACCATGTCAATCTTCACACCCGCCTGGGAAGCCTCGATCAGTTTGTCAATCATCGTTCGACTCGTGACAGAGTTGCACTTAAAGCCCACATATGCTTCTTTGCCTGCTTTCGCTAAGGCAATCTGTTCATCAATTAATGCGCAGATTTTATTCATCATCGAATGTGGCGCCACCATTAATTCTTTTACATCGTGAATGGTCTGGCCCTGAGCCAAATGGTTAAAGACGTTATTGGCATCTTCGCCAATTTCCCGTTTGGCCGTAATCAGACATAAATCCGTATAGAACTGAGCCGTCTTTTCGTTGTAGTTGCCCGTTCCGATCTGGGTAATATATTTCACTTCTGATTTATCACGATAAGTAATCAGACATAATTTACTATGCACTTTATAGCCATCTAAGCCATAGATGACATGGGCTCCCGCCGCTTCTAAAGCTTTGGACTGATAAATGTTGTTTTCTTCATCAAAACGTGCTCTTAATTCTACTAAGACCGTCACTTCTTTACCATTTTCCACCGCTTTGATTAAGGCTTTGACAACTTTCGAATTCTTCGCCACACGATAAAGTGTCATCTTAATGCTGGCTACATTTGGATCACTGGCCGCTTCATCTAACATTCTTAAAAATGGCGCCATCGATTCAAACGGATAAGCTAAGAAGATATCATGTTTGAGGACCTGTTTAATCATTGGTGTACGATTTTCCACTAATGGTGAGTTCTTAGGAATATTAGGGACATAGAATAATTCAGGATGAGAGCCTTTTAAGAAATCACGCACTTCGCCAAAGAATGAGAATTCTAATGGCGACTTGCTTGGGAATAACTGTTTCATATCCAAATCTAAGAATTTAGCGAGCATCTCTAATTCTAACTCATCTAAGCCTTCGGTATATTCCAGTCTTAAAGGACGCAGTTTTCTTCTTTGTTTAATCAGAGATTCCATCATCGAACGATAATCATGATGATCTTCAATCTCTTCTTCATCAATATCGGCACTGCGGGTCACTCTGATGACACTGGCTTTGATCACTTTCTGATGGGCAAAGATTTTCGGCAAGAAATGGAAAAGCACATCCTCTAAAAGAATGAAAGCCCCGCTTGGTAAATGAATCAGCCGACCATCTTCAGTATGAACAATCGAAATAATCCCTAATTTACGTTTCCCTTTCTTGCTTTCCAGCTGCGCAGCAATATACAGTTCACCGTTATTTAAGAATGGGAAAGGCTGTCTTTTAGAAATCACCTGTGGAGAAATAAGCGGCAGAATTTGCCGATCAAAATACATTGTTAAATATTTTTCATCTTCTTTACTTGTTAAATCAGCGTATTTCACAAGATGAAAACCATACTCATCTAGCTGTTCCATCGCTTTTTCATAAATGCGATCTTTCTTTTTATTAAGACTGCGAATCTTAGTAAAGCAAGCTTTTAACTGTTCTTCAGACGTCATATTCGTCTTGTTTTCCCGCGCTGCTGGATAAAACAGCATCGTATCATACAATGACCCAAGACGCACACGGAAGAATTCATCCAGGTTCGTCTGGTAAATCGAAATAAAACTTAATCTTTCAGCGAGAGGCACCCCTGGGTCCTTCCCCTGTAATAACACACGATCATTAAATTTCAGCCAAGATAATTCTCGGTTATCTGTACATTCGTTCATACAACCCCTCCTTGTGTACATGTCACACAATTGTAGACACGCTCATTGACTCAAGACAAGCCACTTTTCACAATCTTAACATTTCCGTAATAAAGATATTACAAAACTATTTTTTAAACCTGTGAGAAAGCTTCTTAGATAAGGTATACCTTTATTATAATCTTCCTGTAACCGTTTTTAAAGTTTCCATGTTATTTCCTTCAAAAAAGGTGGTCACACGTTTACTTAACCGGTTACTTTTGTTATAATAAAAGGGAATTTCTAAATAATGGAGGGCTTTTATGCAAAAAAAAATCACCTTTGATGATATCGCCAAATATACCCATTTCTCCAAAACAACCATATCCCGTTATTTTAATCATCCGGAAACCTTAACCGAGAAGAATCGTGCGATCATCAAAGACGCTTTAGAAAAACTCAACTATCATGAAAACAAACTTGCCAAAGTCTTAGCTAATGGCAAAAGTGAATTCATTGGTATTATCGTCCCAAACCTCTCGATGCATTACTACGCCGAAATGTTAAGTCATATTTTAGCCACTTATCAGGAATTTGGTTATAAATTTCTTGTCTTTGAAAGCAATGATGACCCCGTCATGGAACGCCAGTATATCAGTGAACTGATCGCCTATAATATTGAAGGCATGATCATCTTATCGCACTGTTTAAGCAGTCAGGAACTTTCCCGCTTACCAATTCCGATCGTCACGATCGAACGTGAATCACAGTTTTTAAATGGCGTCACCACCGATAACTATCGCGGCGCCCTCATTGCAACATCCTACCTGCAGTCTTTAAACTGCGATATTCTCATTCATATCAATAGTGAATTAACTCCCGAAAACCCGGATTATGAACGTACCCATGGCTTCTTGGATATCTGTGAGAAAGAGCATCTGCCTCACCAGCTGATCGCGCAATATTTAGGCGCTACCTGGGATGAAACCAATACTATTTATGAAGATCTCTTCCAGCAAATCGATACCAAATACCAAGGGCAAAAGAAAGGTATTTTTATTGCCAATGATACGCATGCCAATATCTTTTTAAATATCGTTTATCGACATTATCGGAATTTACCAGAAGATTATAATATCATCGGTTTTGATGATTCATCAATCTCACGGGAAGCGCTGATTCCCATTACAACCATTCATCAGAATATTGATACCCTCTCTCATGCCGCCATGGAATTATTAGTCGATCAGATTCAAAACAAAAAAAGCAAGCAGCTGATTCACCGTCAGGTAGAACCATCACTCATCATTCGTCACACGACCCATTAACCTCCGCCTGGAGGTTTTTTTCATAGAAATTATATTAAACTTAACATAATAGAAAAGAGGCGGATATTTTCCGTCTCCTACTTCACTAAATCATATTTTACAACCGAAAATTCTACCTGATCATATGAGGTAAAGCTGATATCTTCTGCATCTAAAGGCGTATAGAAAGTGGTTGAGAAGACCTGTTCCCCGCCATTAATAAAGATTTCTGCAGAATAACGATCCAAGATCACACGCATCGTCAATTCCGGATAAGGCACTTTTAAAGCTTTCCGACGAATCGCCACAACATCACGAATCATGCCACAGTAGCTGCGATCGAGTTCAAACATGTTCTTATCTTTATGATAAGTGAAAGACACATGATGACTTTTATCTTTCGCAAACTGGATGGTAAATTCATGATAATTTGAAGAATGAATGGTTACGGTCATATCTAAGCAGCGTCCTTTAACATAAGGCAGCTGCATCTCCCCTAAACATTGCTGGTGTGCATAGACCATCACATTTTGATGATACTGATTGATTTCTCGTACTGGTTTTTGAATCAGATGACCGTCTTTCATTGAAAGTTCACGTGGTAAACTCATCATATTGGCCCATTTCTGATCTGCTGGTTTCATAAAGTTATCCCAAGACTGCATCCAGCCAATCATAATCCGGCGATGATCCGCTGTTTCTAAAGTCTGCGGGGCATAAAAATCAATACCATCATCGACTTCCCCAATGACTTCTTTAGTGAAAACACCTTTCTCTTCATCAAAACGGCCGCGCATCCATAAAGCGTTATTACCATTATGGAATTCTTCGGTGGCGACCATATCCTGCGGCGATGTTAATAATACATACGTATCATCAAGCGGGAAAAAATCCGGGCACTCCCACATCACCCCAATTTCTCCTTTTTCATCGCAGGCCAGTACTGATTTATACTGCCAGTCACGTAAGTTTGTCGAAGTGAATAAGACGATTTGTCCATGATTATCGGCATTCTTATTCCCTGCCACTAAATAATAGGTACCGTCTTTTTCCCAAATCTTGGGATCACGGAAATGTTCTGTCGAAAAACCTTCAGGCAGCTGCTTTCCCAAAGCGACGGGATTTTCTGATAGTTTTTGATAATGGAGGCCATCCCCGATCGCGACGCACTGGTTCTGTTCTATTTCGCCATTGACTTTCCGTAAGCCGGTATAAACAAGTACGTGGCCTTCTGGTGTTTCCAGGCCGCTGCCGCTGAAACAGCCTTCTTCATCAAAAGGCTGATCAGGTGCTAAGGCAACGGGTAAATCTTCCCAAGTGATAAAATCCTTCGTCTTCGCATGGCCCCAGTGCATTGGTCCCCAGACATCTTTATAAGGATAATGCTGGTAAAATAAATGGTATTCTCCCTGATAGAGGGAAAAGCCGTTGGGATCATTGATCCAGCCCGTCGGCGCAGTGACATGGAAGAGTGGTCGTGAATGATCTTCAGGCTGCTCTTTGATATATTGATTCGCTTTTTCTAATGTCTGCATAACGTTTGTCCTTTCGCTTTTTAAGGGGCTCTCTGTCCCGATTACTTGTCACTTTATATCAATAGGGATGATGTTTGATCATCCCCGCTTTTAAGAAGTCTTAAATTAATGTTTCTTCCGTTTCAGCATCAAAGAAATGGATATGCGCTGGTTCAAAGATGAATGATAAATCATCACCGATATTCTTCACATCGTATTTAGAAACACGGGCTACAACATTCGCATTACCAAAAGTGAAATATAAGTTATTTTCATTACCCATAATTTCTGTATCATTGATCGTCGCATGCATAATGCCATCTTTGAAGGTATCAAGATTTAAGTTATCCACTTTGATATCTTCTCCTCGGATTCCTAACGTAAGCTTGCGATTACGGGCCTGCAGCTTATTGGCGACAGTCTGTGTGATCTGCATTTTATGACCATCCGCAAAAGTCACTTCACGACCACTCACTGTGACATCAAAGAAGTTCATCTGTGGTGAGCCGATAAAGCCTGCCACGAATTTATTCACAGGGTGATCATATAATTCCATTGGTTTGCCGATTTGCTGAACAACCCCATCTTTCATAATGACAATACGATCCGCCATCGTCATCGCTTCAACCTGATCATGGGTGACATAAATGGTCGTAGCGCCAATCTGACGGTGCAGTTTAGAAATGACCGTACGCATCGATACACGTAATTTGGCATCCAAGTTGGATAATGGTTCATCCATTAAGAATAACTTCTGATTTTTAACAATCGCACGACCTAAAGCAACACGCTGACGCTGCCCGCCAGATAAGTTTTTCGGTTTACGGTAACGATATTCTTCTAAGCCTAAGACATCAATCGCCCAGTCAACTTTCTTTTTGATTTCATCCTTTGGTACTTTCATATTCTTTAAGCCGTAAGAGATGTTCTTTTCAACGGTCATATGAGGATATAAGGCATAGTTCTGGAACACCATCGAAATCCCACGATCACGAGGAGCAACTTCATTCATACGTTTGCCATCAATGATCAAATCCCCCGAAGAGATTTCTTCAAAGCCCGCAATCATACGTAAAGTGGTTGATTTCCCACAGCCGGAAGGTCCGACGAAAGCGATGAATTCTTTTGGTTCAACTTCTAAGTTAAAGTTCGTAACTGCTTTCTTGTCTGCCCCTTTATACTGTTTGCAGACATTCTTTAATTCGATAAAACTCATGTTGTTTAGCCCTCCTTACTGCCGGTCGATACGACCCCTTCAACAATTTGTTTTGAGAATAATGCGTAGATAATGATCACAGGAATTGTGACTAAAGTGATAACTGCTAATTTCATCCCCATCGTCGTATTATCATTTGAGGTAATGGCATTTAAACCAATCTGAACAGTTAACAGTTTATTTGATGTAAAGACTAATGATGGCCAGAGATAATCATTCCATACTCCTAAGAAGGTCATAACCCCAACCGTTGCGACCGCTGATTTACTCATTGGTAAAACCATCGTAAAGAAATATTTGATCGGACTGCAATGATCTAACTGCGCTGCTTCGTAAATATCATCAGGCAGCGAAATAAAGACCTGTCTGAATAAGAAGATATTAAATGGACTGACAATCCCCGGTAAGATTAAACCAAGAATCGTATTAAGTAAGCCTAATTTTGCAATAAAGAAGAAATGAATGGTAATGATGGATTCCATTGGCACAATCATTAAGAGCATAATCACCAATAACCAGCGATCGCGGAATGGGAAGTCGATCTTCGCTAACGCGTAGCCGGCTAACCCATTGACGATAATCCCTAAGACCACCATGATAAAGGCATAGAGAACAGTGTTCACTAAATAGCGGAGGAAATCCGTATGGAACAAAATCTTTGTATAGTTGTTTAAAAAGCCCTTGGTAATCACTGGCGGCAGAAAGGCCGCAAAGCTATGCATATCATGGGCGATCGCTGCATCCCCTTTAAATGAGTTCACAATCATCCACACTAAAGGGAATAAGAATAACAGCGAGGCCGCTAACATAATTACAACTAAGATCCAATTAAGCGTTCTTTGCTTTTTTGTCTGCATGAGTGTCGACCTCCTTTTTATCTCTTGTGACAATCGTCTGAATAACGGTCAGAATCATAACGAAGATAGCGAAGATAATGGCCATGGTACTTGCTAAACCAAGTTCCCAGTTCACTGTCCCAGTTTCATAAATATCGTAAACCATCGTATACGTTGAATGTGAAGGTCCGCCACCGGTCATGATCATTGGCTGAACTAACATTCTGAAAGCACCAATAGTAATGGTAATGAAGACGAACACACATAATGGTTTAAGTTCAGGTAAAGTAATATCTTTAAATTTCTGCCATGCGCTGGCATGATCCATTTCCGCTGCTTCATAAAGCGCTGGGTTAATCCCCTGCAGACCGCCTAAGAAGATAATCATCTGCATGCCGACCCCCTGCCATGCACTCATGATGGCGATTGAAGGTAAAGCCTGTGAAGAACTGTTAATAAACGGCTGAGCAGAAATACCAAAGTTTCCTAAGATCGCATTGAGGATCCCTTCTGGTGAATAGATCTGAATCCATAATGTCGAGACAACGGCTAATGACATAACCACTGGCAGGAAGAACGCCACTTTAAAGTAGCCTTTAAAGTGCGTTACTTTATTAATCAGCATCGCTAAGCCTAACGCACCTAAACCCTGCAGTGGTACGATGATGAGCACGAATTTCCAGGTATTAAAGAAAGCCATGCGGAAATCATCATCTTTGAAAATCTGGAAGTAGTTACTTAAACCGGTAAAATGCGTTAAGCTCGGGTTTAAGGCAAAGAAATCAGTAAAACTGAAGATTAAGGTAAGAATCATTGGAATAAACAGGAAGACACTTAGCAGCACCAAAGCTGGACCAAAGAACGTCATTCCCATAATCGATTGTTTTTTTCTGTTCATATTACATCGTATAGCGCTTTAATTTGGCGTTGATCCTTTCTACAGCTTTATCCTGCTGTGTTTTTGCGTCCATTCCACTTAACACACTATTTTCTAAGACTTGCTGGAAAGAGGTGCTGACCTGTGGATAGACTGGTGTTTTAGGTCTTGGATGACCATATGTTTTTAACTGTGTATATAAGGCTTTGTATTCAGGATCTTTATCAAAATCATCAAACGCGGCATAAGCTTTGTAAGTTGATGGGAATGTTTTCGTTTCACTCCAGATCCGTTTTCCGCTATCGATTCCGCTCATATACTGCACCAGCTTCGTCGCTGCTTCTTTATGTTTACACTTTGAAGACATCGCAAAAGCCCAAGATCCCGTTGGCGTATATTTTTCACCTTTCCATGAGTCACCGACAATATAAGGAGCAACCCCAATATTGAGCTTCTTGAACTGTGTGCGCACGGTATTAACTTCCCAAGCCCCATCAAACTTAAAGGCCGCCCGACCTTCTTCAAATAAGTTTGCAACGGCTACTTTCGACATATACTTGTGAGCAAGTAATGTTTTGAAATACTGAATCGTTTTTAAGTTCTGCTGTGAATTGAAATAGCCATCGGCTTTCAAACCATTCTTAGAAACCAGATCACCGCCATTACTCCAGAAAAATGGCGCATAGTAATAAATGGTCGCTTCCCCAACTGGGAAGGTCATATCTAATGGATAACCTTTCACCTGATCGGTATACTTCTTGACTTTCTGTAAGATTGTCAGGAATTCACTGAAGGTCCATGGATGATTCTGATCAGGCACTTTAATGCCCGCTTTCTTCAAAATATCCTTATTGTAGTAGAGTCCCACACTTGATTCCATAACCCCTAAAGCATATAACTTATTCTGATAAGTGCCCTGATCAAGAATTGAAGGTAAGTAAATTGACTTTTCCTTCTTCGTTAATGGCGCTAACGGCTGGATAATCTTGTTCGCCGCATAAGAAGCAACGTTTGGACCATCGACCGTTAACACATCAGGCAGCCCACCTGACATAACGGAAGCGTTGATCTTATCACTATAACCGCCCCCACTATCATTTCTTGGAATAAATTCAATGTCCGCGAAATATTTGCCATTATACTTTTTATTAAAAGCATTGACAGATTCACGGTAAACATGACCTTCAGGCGTATCTTCAATACTATGTACCCAGATTGAAACATACTGTTCCCCTTGATCATAACCTTTGATACTGCCAGGCGTTGGATCACTCTTTGTCCCACAGCCTGTTAATGTCAGTCCCATCGTACCTGCCAGGACAAATGACAACAGCTTCTTTTTCACCATGCTTTCCTCCTCCTTTAAATAACCGGTTACTTTCTTTTCTAAAAAAATAAAATTTCCTTTCTCATCTTCGAGAAGTTCCCGGTTAAGTTACCGGTTACTTTTCTTGACACACTCATCATATACTCTTTCGAAAACGCTGTCAATAACTTTTTAGTAACCGGTTACTTTATTTTGTTTTACAACCCTTTAAAAATCCTTTTCCATAAAGCTTACATTTTACTTTCATTATCTTTATATTTTTTCTGCGGCATAAAAAAAGACAAAACATATCACATTTTGTCTTTCCTGTATTATTCAAGTTTCAAGCCATTTTGGGCATTCACAACTCTCATTCCTCTTTTCAGATCATGCTGGAAAAGGATCTCCAAAGATGGCTGAAAGCCATATGCTTTCACCAAATCATCAGTTAATACGGTTCTCGTAAAAGCCGGAACATATGAAATACCACCCAGATAAACAATATTCAACGCCGCTAAGTGATCAATCACATCCTGATCGGTATACTTCCCTTTTAACACTTTCTTCATTAGCAGGTATTCTACCGGTTTCATAATCTTAGTCAACTACCCGCAACTAAAGTCGCAGGCTTGCATGACGGTGCGGGGCGGTGTTCTCCGCCATGGCATCGGCATACAGCTTACCCAGATACAGCCAGGCTTACAGAGTTTCCGCAGAAACAGTGCAGAGGTCGGCCAGTTAGAGGGCGGTTCCCTAGCGAGTTGCCATGCTAGAGGGGATATTCATCCCATACTATATAGGATCAAAGACTCTCAAGAGCCTTCGCTAGAATGTTCTTTGCAGCATTGGTGTCACGTACATGATGTGCACCACATGCCGGGCAGTCCCACTCACGCACTGACAGCGGAAGCTTCTGATCTCCGGTCATGACATGACCGCATACGCTGCACGTCTGCGTAGTGTACTGTGGTGCAACGAGTATGACGTCTCGTCCGTACATCTCGCCTTTCTGCTTGAGCATGGTCAGAAGTGTCCGCCATCCGGCGTCGCTTATGGCTGCTGCAAGGCAATGATTTTTTACCAGATTGCGTACCTTAAGATCTTCCGCGGCAACCAGATCGTGGCTTTTAATCAGCTGCTTTGATACGAAATTAAGGTAGTCGGCTCTCTGGCGGGCGGTTTTTCTGTGAAGATAGGCGACCTTCTGACGCATCTCCTGGTAGTTTCTGCTATTACGAAGCTCGCGCCCGTCCTTTTTTGCCTGATTGGCTCGCCGACTCATTTTCTTCTGCGCCTTGGCGAGCTTAGTCTGAATTTTCTTCCGGCATCGCGGATTCTCAAACGATCCGCCTTCCGAATCATTGACAAGATCAATAAGGTTGAGATCAATGCCAACCTGCGATCCGGTTTTCGGAAGCGATTCGACGAAGGGGTCATCTGATGCGATCTGCAGCGATACCCAGTACTCGCCGACGGCATCCCTTGAGACAGTTACCGTTCCGATGCGCGTTTGACCGCTGTGACTGAACAGCTTATCGATAATCTTAGGCGAGCCGCTGCACCGGATCCTTCCGATGATCGGAAGCTTAAGATGCTTTCTGTCAAGAAAACGGATGCTGCCGCCATTCAGACCTTCGTGACCACTCTGATAGTGGTTTGAGGTCTGATAGGACTGCTCATACGATTTCTTGTGAAAGGTCGGAACGCCGGTATGACGCTCGCGCATGTTTTTCCATGCGGCCGTGTAGTTCTTTTTTGCCGTGGCGATCACCTGACCGTCAACTTCCGGCTCATTTAAGAACGGCAGCGTATTTCTGATATGTGCCATGTCAGAACCGCTTCCGTTCAGTTCACGGATCTTGAGCGTAACATCTTCAAGACGCTTTCTGTCGGCAGGCACAATATCAGCTGTTTTCTTAAGACGGTAAGTTTCCTTATCGACACCTACAAGAAGATTGTAGACAGCACGCTGTGCACCATCATTGACAGCAATAATATGTTTCTGAGCATCTGATGGGTATATTTTAAGGACCACTCCATAATGATAATTCATCTGGCTGCATTTTTTCATAACGGCT
Source organism: Intestinibaculum porci (assembly GCF_003925875.1). GTDB lineage: Bacteria > Bacillota_I > Bacilli_A > Erysipelotrichales > Coprobacillaceae > Intestinibaculum > Intestinibaculum porci. Next base: position 2,724,231 of record NZ_AP019309.1, read on the forward strand.
CCTCCTTCCTATAGCTTAATTATAACACATATGTATTTGATTATCCACTATAATAATGCTATTATATAAGAAGGAATGAGGTGTACATATGAAAAGACATATAGACAGGATAAAAGGTGCTGTATATGAGAGAGGTTATGTATATAACTTTCACTTTCATCTGATATGGGTCACCAAATACAGACGTCAGGTGTTTACTACGCCTGCCCTTGTGAATGAAATGAAAGATATTCTTCGCCATATTGCTGAAACATCAGATGTCAGGATTGAAGAGATGGAGGTCATGCCAGATCATGTCCACCTGCTTGTATCATTCAAGCCTAAATATGCGCCAACAAACATTGTCAAGAATCTCAAAGGAGCTAGTGGGAGACTGTTTTTCAGCAGGCATCCCGACATCAGAGATCAAAGTTTCTGGGGCGGGCATTTATGGTCTAACAGCTACTATATGAGCACTTTGGGAAATATGAGCCGTGATGTTGTAGAACTGTATATCCAAAACCAGTACTCGCCGAACAAAAAAGGCAATTCCTCCCCTGATTGAAATCAGGGGATTCCTTGCCTAATTCTTCATTGAAGACATCAATCACCTTGTCAGCTTCTTGCACTGATAAAGCCCCTAGTATCCCCGTATGATCCTTTAACAAGTGCTCTGCGCAATAATCAGCATCAATCATGACTTTACGCTGATTGCGATCTTTGCTTAAAAATCATCAAGTCCTTCTCTTGCGCTAATAAGCGCAGCGCCTTTTGTGCATCCTGAACCTTATACTGCGGCGCTTCGTAAAAGACCATTTCCTCTTTTAAGATCTGATGACAAAGCACATCAATTATGATATTTGTAATATCATAACGAATACGATGCTTCTTCGCCATCTCATCACCGATCTCTTTGAAACCTAGAAAACAGATAATATTTTTCATGTACAGATAACCAATATTAAAAAGGCGCGGTTCACAGGCAATCAAATGATTCGGATGAAAGACGAGAGTCATCCCCGCCTTTGCTTGCTGGTCGGCCTCTCGCAAAGCCTCCACATATTCCTGTAAATGTTTTATGACTTCATCATAAGAATCGTACTGATACTTTTCCCTTAAGCTTGCCAAGTTGCCAAGCTTTTCAACAACATACGTTGATTTCTTTTTAACTTGGGATCATAAAAATCATCAATGATATAAAATGATGCAGAATTTTTAGATTTCGTTACTTTTAAACGTTTGGCCATAAGCGATCCTCCTATCCCCTATTATAAAGACAATAGCTAAATATAGTGAGAGCGAAAACACCTACATACCAGACCTCCCAAAAATCTTGCTCAATTGAAAAAGTAAATTCCGCTTAAATTTAAATTCCGGTTTTGTGTAGTTTTGTCTTACAAATGCCTTTATTAAAGGAATTCGTTAGCGCTTATTAGAAATTCAGAGGTCAAAACATGTCTGATTTTACTAAATTGATTGCTAATAATGAAAAAAGATTGTAGCGAAAAATGTGGAACTTCGCACCTCACATTTCTGTGAAGGACTTATTTCCACATTTTTTTGATTACTTTTTCTTTAAAACTGAAGGCTTTAACTCCACCTTGTCTTTATCGATTTGGCTATAGCCTTTGCACTTTAGAGCCTCATAGATCTCCGGCATCATGAAAGCCGTGTTTTCATAGAGACTTCTGCCGCCATAGAGCTTGCGGGAGTAGGAGTTGATATTATTAACGGCTCTGTTAAGGGCCTCCTGACTTACAAGCCCAAGCTTGCGGAGATTCTTTTTCTTAGGGCAGATATATCTTAAAACAAGATGCTCGTTCTCAAGTGATCCCTTCTGATTTGAATGCATCGCATCACAGTAGAAGATTCGGCATGTTCCTGACTCTCTGTCTTCGAATTCATCGGCCAGCGAGAATTCACTGCCTCTGTCAGTCAGGATAGACCCTATATTATTAATAAATACATCCGGGCCAAGCAGCTTTTCAATATAGTCAAGGCCATTCACCATCTCCTCAGCTGTTTTTTCATCATGATAGACGGCAAGAAATACACCGCCTGGCATGATCTTAAAAGTCTGAATAAACGGGCCGTTAGAAACATCATTATAAACGGTATCCATAAGGATATAGCCGACAGGATGATCAATTGCCTGCTCGCTATCAGGCCGTTCTGCACCATCATAGAGCTTAACGCTATGATTGATGCTGTACTGTGCGGCCACAAGGGGGTTGTATTCAAGAAAGTCCTTGAATGTTCTTCCGGTTAAATAGCCGCTGTCCTTGCGCTTTCTGTACTGGTTAGCGCGTACCTTAGGCATCTTTCTTCTCTTTACCTGGTTTCTGAGCGCCAGGCTATTGATTCCAAACTGTTCAAATGCACCCTGCTCAATATAGTTGTACAGGCACTTTTCGGAAATTTTGAGCTCAGGATGCTCGTTAAGAATTGCATACGGTGACTTGCCCTGTTCAAGCTCAGGCTTGATGATATCAGCCATCCACTGAGCCTCTGAATAGGTGAGGTTGAAGCCCATTCTCGAATCCCTAAGCATATATTCGTATGCTCTTTGGGCCACATCTGCTCTGTAGTAGTATTTTGAGAATCTGCAGCTGGGGGCTTTGGTGCAGCCGTTGCAGACGCCCGGTGATCTGTCCCTTTGATTGCATTTAAACAGGGTGTAGTCAGTGCATTCCATGAACACCTCATGGCTGGTTCTGCACTCCCGTCCTCTTGTGCACTTTTTGTAGTTGGCGCAGTCAAAGGGTGCCTTGCTTGGCGATCCTGAAGGAGTTCTGTGATTCCGAATTTCCTTAGCGACGGTAGTTGGATCTTTATGAATGGTCTTGGCAATTTGGGCCTTATTAAGGCCGCTCTTGAGACCTGCTTCAATCTTTTCTCGAAGCTCATAAGTTATGTGCTTCTGATATCCTATGGGCTTTTTAGCGGCTCTTTCCATTCTTATCACCTTCCTGCATTACTGTTTGGTAGCAGTAATCAATTAATGTGTAGGGATAGAGTCTTCTCATTAATGCGTCCTCTTCGACTTCTGAAAGCTTTCTGCAACGTTTTTTGCCTTTCGAAGGGCGCATAGTCCCATTGATTTCTCGGCTATTGTTCTTAATAGCCGCCTTCTTTGTGATATTTGACATGTTTAATGCCACCTCCTTGATATTTTTCCTATTTTTTGGCGGTTTCCCGCTTCTTTACAAAGAAGTTTAACACCGTCAGGGCTGATTCACATTTTTCCCATGTTGGTAATGGGCAGGCAACATCATCGCGGAGGAAGCTGTTTTTTACGCAATCTTTGGTGAGACCTTTAGTAACGGTCATGAAACTGTTTTGATAGAAATCTTTGAAGTGATCAGCGATAAATGAGCATATAAGATTAGAAAGCAAATTATCACTCATTTTATTGATCTTAGGGGTTGCATAAAGATATTCCAGGAGTGCTCTAAGCCGACCATGAAAATCCTCAAGGCTGCTGTCGCCGTGAAAGATCTGATGCAGGTATAGAAGGATATCAAAAAGGTTTTCACGCATAAAAGGGATAATTCCCAGCGGAAACACGGCATGAGTTTTATGAAGGCTTTTGGAGTAGATGCGCTGAAGCTGAAATTCATAAGGAGTATCGTTAATGTTTACGATCTTCTTGTAATGCCCGAATTTTATCCAGTCATGTGCGTTCTCATCAGAAAAATCGGGTATTGTTCTCACAATATCCTCTGCAGAGAAGGTGTTCATGATATATGAATAGGTGGCGTTGATGAAAAGCATGATGTCATAAGCAAGTTCAGTTGATGAAAGGCAAGCTTCATAAAGCTTTTTAACCAGTCTGAAAAAGAATCTGTTATCAGAGCGCACTAAAAGGGCAACGGAAAAGTTATTGTTCCATAAGTGGTTATTTGCGCAGTCAGGAAAGACGTGCTCAGGCTTCTGCTCTGCACTAGAAGAATTTCTAATGAGCTCTTTGAAGCATGAGGAAATCTTATCATTGAAGGAAAAGGAACCATCACATAAATGCATATTTAAACTTTTATACTTGAAAACAGGCGGGATGTGTATTACTATCATATTGTCTTGTTGGACAGATGATGAGAAGCTTTTCCAGGGCATTAACTCATCATCTTTTTTTGTCCTTACCTCCAAATCGAATTTAGTTTAACACTTTAATATCATGATAATTTTATCACATTTTAAAATAACTGAATAACTAAATTCATAAAAAACATAAGGATTAATAAGTGAATGATAGAATTCACGTTAGAAATATCTAACTGGAATTTCGAAAATCAATTGACGTCCCAAAAATCTTTTAAACTTTTTTCATTTTTCTCTTTACAAGTTTCGAAGAATCCTGTATACTCAGTCTTGTCCCAAATATGGCGGTTATGGTGAAGCGGTTAACACACCGGATTGTGGCTCCGGCATTTCGTCAGTTCGATCCTGACTAGCCGCCCCATTTAGAGGACTCAAGATCTCATGTATTTGAGATCTTTTTTCTTTATCTTTTCTTTTCGTTCATATAAAAGTCATAAATCTTCTTTATAGTGTAATCATCGGAAGAGATTCCGATCATCATATTAATTTTCCCCAAGAAATGTGCCTTAAGGCACGAAGTGCGAATTCCCCTTCGCACTTTTTTATTTACAGAAAAATAAGGATGCCCATCTGCTGGCACCCTTTATCATTATGCTTCTTTTTCCTGATCCAATGTTTCAGATTCCTGCTCATTTGATGTTTCATCTTGAGACGCATCTTTCTTACGCAGCTTTACGCAAACAAAAATCAGCGCCGCTACCCCAATCACTCCACCGATGTAATAGAGATATGTATAATCGTGAGCTTTGCTGGTAATGGTAATTGTATTGATGCGTTTATTTTTCGGTTTCATCATTTCTTTTAATAAATCAATCTTAACCGTTTTATCTTTGACACTGCCGACATTACTCGTGGCTTTTTGTGGCATCGTCACACTCATACTCACTTCCACACCAGCCGCTTCTAACGACTGATAGGTATAGTTTTTATTCGATAAAGTTGATGTATCTAAACCGCTGCTCGTTAATGAATTGGTAATCTTATCAACCGGAATAGTCACTTTTACGATCCCGTCTTTCACTATCCCTTTAATCATCGCACTGTTTGAAGCCTTGGATTCGACCCCAATATATTTGACGCCCTGATATGTTTTCTCCACTGCTGAGATCTTCGCATTCTTCGAAGACTTCGCCAAAGAGGTCTTAAAAGAACTGATCACCTGATCATTGGTCGACTTTAAATAGTTTTTAATAAAATCCTCGGAAAACATAATCTTAAGATCCGTCGTATTTTTCCCTTGAGAATCAACGTTCACTTGCATTTTATATTTCATACAGCCGCTTAAGGCTAAACATAATCCTAATGTCATCAGAATGTGTATAAACTTTTTCATAACTGCCTCACTTTCCCTACCATTATACCTATTATTTGTAAAAAGGAAACTATCCAAATTTTAGAAAATGTCTAATAGCCAGCTAAATAGGCTATAAAGAGACATTCCATTACCACAAATATTGACATCATTTCAAAAAAGCACATAATTAAATTATGGGTACAATAAAGGAGGACACACTATGAAGAAGAGAAATCTTACTGCGATCATTCTCTCAACCGCAATGTTAGCGGGATGTGGCAGTTCCACATCGTCATCCGCTACGAAAACGTACCGTTTTGCGGCTGATCAGGATATCACCACCATGGACAGCGCCTTTGCGACTGATCCGACATCAATGAATGCCCTGCATGCCACGAATGAAGGATTAATGGCAGTTGGCAAGAAAGGAGATACCGTAGCTGGGTTAGCGAAATCTTACAAGCTCAGCAAAAACCGTAAAGTCTACACCTTCACCCTGCGAGACAATTTAAAATGGACTGATCCTGATGGTAAAACCACCCCATTAAAAGCTCAGGACTTTGTTTATTCATGGCGTCGCGCCCTTGGTCAGGCCAGTGAATATGCCTATATGTTCTCGAGTGATGGAGCGGGTATTAAAAATGCCGACAAACTTGTCGAACTAGGGACCAAAGCCACCAAGAAACAGTTAGCCACTTTAGGCATATCAGCCCCAGATGATAAGACAGTGAAAGTCACTTTGGAAAGACCTTGTTCTTATTTCTTAGATATCATGACATTCTCATGTTTCTATCCACAAAGTGAAAAATATATTACGAAATGGGGCAAGTCTTTTGCGACCGATGCTAAACATCTTTTAACTTGCGGAGCTTTCCAGGCCACAAACTGGGTGAAATCAAGCAAAATCACCTTTAAGAAAAACAACAACTACTATGATAAGAAAGATGTGAAGATTGACAATTTAACGATGTATCTCAACCAGGATCCGAAAACTTCCGCCGCTAACTTTGAAGCTGAAAAAGTAGATTTTGCGACGATTAACTCATCGTTAGTCGATAAATATAAATCTAACAAAGCTTACACGCAGTTTGCGCAGGGTTATGTTTACTACATCAATATCAACTTCAAGAAAAAACTGTTAGCCAATAAAAACATTCGTGCCGCTTTAAGCTATGCCATTAACCGTAAAGACTTTACTTCAAACGTCTTAAAAGATGGTTCTCAGCCAATCGGCGGAATGGTTGGCCGAACGATTGCCTACAATCCAAAAACACATGAAGATTTCCGTAAGGAATCTGGTAACTATGTGGCTTATGACTTAAAGAAAGCCCAGTCACTCTTCGACAAAGGCTTGAAGGAATTAGGCATGAAATCCGCTTCCTTAGAAATCTTATACGGGACTGATGAATCACCAGAAAATACCGTTGCAGAATATCTCCAGCATGCTTTTTCTCAGTTAAAAGGCTTAAAAGTAGACGTCAAAGCGTCAACCCGTCAGGGACGTATTCAGAAACAGGATGCTTCACAGTATGACATCGCTCTCCAGCACTGGGGACCTGATTATAGCGATCCAACGACTTATTTAAACTTAGGTTTATCAAATAACTCTAACAACCGAGGAAAATACAATAATCCGAAGTTTGATGCAGCAATGAAAGCAGCTCAGAAAGAGTCTGATGCTTACAAACGCTGGAACGACTTATTAAAAGCAGAAAAGATTGAAATGAAAGATTATGCATTCATTCCATTATTCCAGAAAGGTGCTGCCGCATTACAGAATCCTAAGACCAGCGGTCTGATTTATAAGATGGCTTTAAGTTCACCTTATACCTTTACATACGTTCAAGTAAAATAAAAACGAGCATCGCCAACGCGATGCTCCTTTCTTTTAGAAGAAAATCTGACAGTCAGATTCTACTTTTTTACAGTTTTCTAAAACCCGTGGCATAACTTCTTTAGGATCAGCACCATCTTCGAAGTCCACAATCATCTTTAAAGTCATGAAGTTGACAACAGCATCTTTCACGCCTTCAGTTTTCTTCGCTTCTACTTCCATTTTATTGGCACAGTTGGCACAGTCGACATCAATCTTATAACGTTTTTTCATAATCATTCTCCTCTCATTGCAACGATTAAGCATTTGTTTAATTATCTACTTTCATCTTACGCTTAAACAGTAGTCATGTCAATAAGTTTGCATTCATGATACAATGAAAAAAGAAAGGAATTTTATCATGAACCATTTACTCAATCTATCCGATGCATCCTCTTTAGCGGATGTTTTTAAACAGCTTGGTGACCCCACGCGTTTGCGCATTTTTCTCTATCTTTGTCATACCTGCGATAATGTCCAAGGTATTGCCAGAGTCATGGAGATGTCTTCACCAGCCGTTTCTCATCATTTACGTCTTTTAAAATCAGCGAAACTGATTGAAAGTCATCGTCAGGGCAAAGAAATGTATTATCAGGCTACAAACAGTGAAGTTACGCAGGCACTTCATCATATGATTGAAGATATTGAAGAGATGACTTGCCCAAACGAAAAGGATGCCGAAGCATCCTAGTAAACAAAATAACCCAATAAAATTGTCGGAATGATCATAATGATCGCATTGCGGACCATCTTATGTTTACGCACTAACCACTGCTCAGGGGTTAATTCCTGCACCTTTGGAATCTGTAAAACCGTTAAGACAATATCTGCCGAGAAGAAGATAAAGTACGCATTCACCATAAATAAATAGAAGGCTCCCGCTAACATTGCCCACTGTCCATTGGCAATTGAATAGCCGCAAGTACAAAGCGGCGGCATTAAAGCGGTCGCAATCGCCACCCCAGGAATAATGTTGTTGGCTTTATCCTGTCGCGTCTGTCCGATAATCCCAGCAATGCCCCCAGCACTGGCAATAATAACATCAAAGAATGATGGCTGCGTACGCGCTAGAATCTGCGCCGTTGCCGTTTTCTCTGGGGAAATTAAGAAATAAAGCGTCGCTGTCGCCACACTGACAATAATCTGAAAAGCAAAGCCAATCCCAAACTTACGAGGAATTTCAATGTTGGCAGAAGCCGTTCCATAAGCAATCGCTAAAATAGTTCCCATTAATGGTGATACTAACATGGCCCCGATAATAACCGCAACGCTATCAGTATTTAAGCCGACTGATGCAATTAAGATGGCACAGATCATAATGACCATATTGGTGCCGCTAATCTTTCCGCCAGATAAAAGACGTTCACGAATTTCATTATGTGAAGCCGTGTCTTCTGAAATAGAAAACATATGTTTCAACAAAGCAGAAAATGATTCATGTTTATTTATCATAGTCTCTCTCCCCTTTTTTGTTTTGAGAGACTATAGCATAATTCATTTCATTTTGCAATATTTATAAACCAAGAATAAGGATCGCACTGACGATGCCCACACTGATCATCGCAAAGATCAAAGCGATAAAAAGCACTGCAGAAAGCGGCTCGCTCTCATAAACATAACGGCGACCACCTTTTTTGATGCCTAAGTAAATCGTATAAACAATCATAATCGCATAGTAAGCGAAGACCCCGATCTTTGTCGTGACATCCGTTAAAAACAGATAAGGCACTAACAAAGCGGCCTGCCCATACATAAAGTATATAAAGCCGCGGCGATCGCCTAAGATTGTTAAATCATAATAGTTGATGGCGCAGAAAACACCGCTTAAAACAATCATCATCAGTTTTACTGGCAAGGTATTGTCAATCGCTGTTGTCATCAGCATGTTATCGACTGCGAGAAAAGCAAAAAAAGCAGTCATGATCATACTGATGATCATATGGGTCGCCATTTCCCTCGCTGAAAAGGCAATTTCATCTTTAAGGATCAAAGGATCATGCACTTGAATACGCTCTTCAACGGCATAATGTTCACCATCGGATAAAGGATGACTCTTTTCAATCTGACGATAAATATCAGGAATGATCTTTTTATCTTCCGTTGATAAATAATCGAAGATCACACGTCCATGATCACGAAGAATCTCCCGAAAATAAACATCCTTCTGATAAGGATGAGATGATGCCGCAACGTAAGTGTGTCCCTGATAAGTAAAGGTATATTTGATCAGGCTTTCTTCTCCCTGATCATCGATAATAATCTGATTTTTTCTCATAATGACCTCTTATTAAAAAAAGGGATAACACTATCCCTCTGATTTGACGAACTGTAAGCCGACACCGCCAATGCCCATATGGGCGCCAACCACTGCTGGCAGTTCCCGCACTAAGACATCACATGCCCCTATTTTTGATTCTAGATACGCTTTCAGTTCCAGAGCACTTTCTTCACATAAGACATGTTCGATGGCAAACTTATAGTTCGCCGCATTGGCTCCTTTTTCAATCGCGCGATCCGCTAATTTGCGGGTGGCCTTTTTGAGTGTCCGCACTTTGGCTAAAGAGTCAATTTTACCGCCTAATTCATAATTTAATTCCATAACTGGGACAATCTTTAACAGTCCCGCTAAACGAGCGACAGCCGGTGTTATACGACCCCCGCGTTTTAAGTGTTCCAAGTTAGGCACCATAATAATGGTTCCTGAATGAGCGATCATATCTTCTAAAACCGGTACAACTTCATCGATCTGCTTCCCTTTCTCTAGCAGTGAATGGGCAGTTAAAACTAATTCTCGCTGTTCTCTGGCCGTTCCCTTTGAATCCACTAAGGTGATTGGCAAACCAACCATATCGGCAGCCACTTTCATCCCATTGAGAGTAGAAGATAAACCCGTCGCAATCGGAATGCCAATGACTTCGTCATAACCATCCGCCTTAATTTGCTCCAGTGTTTTCACAAGTTCACCAGTACTCGGCTGGGATGTCTGTACCATCAGTTTTTCATCCTGTTCCATGGCTTTAAAAACGTCCAGAGACTGAATCTCTAACTGATCTAAATATGTTTTATTATTCATTGTGATCGTCAGCGGTGCAATATAGATACCAGGATGATCGCCCTGAATCTCAATTTGACAGCCGCTGTCCGCTAATACAGCTACTTTGCTCATTTTAAGCACTCCTCATCGTTTTTTTCTTTCCCTATTATAAATCAATTTTACTTTTTTGACAAATTCTTAAGAACACTATAATATGAAAGTATGAAATCTATTAAAACAATAACAACTCATACACTCATTATCAAAAAATCTGAATTTATCACCACTCTCATCCCCTGCAACGATCTTGATGAAGCTGATGATCTGATCAAAGACTTTGCAAAAACGGATGCAACACATAACTGCGTGGCTTATATTATCGGTCCTCATGAGAAGGCCAATGATGATGGCGAACCGAGCGGCACAGCCGGACTGCCGATGCTGAACGTCTTAAAAAGACAAGGTTTATCCAATATAATTGCCATTGTTACGCGTTACTTTGGCGGGATTAAATTAGGCGCTGGCGGATTAACCCGCGCTTATACCAATGCCGTGGCGGAAGCGCTCAAAGAAGCGGAAATCGTCGAGAAGGAGCTCGTCAAAAAATACCGCCTCGACATTGATTATCATTATGCGAAAAAGGTGGATTACCTGATCAAGGCCAGAGGTTATACGCTTCTTGATACAACTTATGATACACAGGTCCACTATACTTTATTTTTACCAGATGAAGGTTTTTTAGACGAATTAAAAGATTTGACTAACAATACTTTCACCTTTGAAAATTGTGGTATGGACTATATGTCCGTTAAATAATGGCACAGTCGCCGAATCAGACGATTGTATAAAAAGCCATGACCATTTAAGTAAGGCAAATCAATTTCGATGGCATCACTTTCCGGATGAGGGATAATCCGTCCCTGCACATACGGGGTATTCAAAACAATAAAGATAACCATCACCAAGCGCTTCTCCGCTGATAAAACACAGCGATAACGAAGCGCTTTTTCACTGATGGTATTGACTTTTAAATTGGCATCCTCGACTTCCACATCAATGAGGATTTCCTGTTTGCCATCATCATACGTTGTCATAATACCATGCATAATCTGTTCATGATGCATCATCATTTCCAGATAATCGTGCACTGGCACGTTTAAAACATCCAAAGGCCCTAAATCCTGTTTGATCGCCGCTAAGTCCCGACTGCGGATGATAAGCTCCTGTAAGAGTATCGCCAATACATCCTTACTCGCTAAACGTTCCACATACGGAGATAAGCGCGCCTGTAATTCCATTTCTTCCATATTTCAAAATCCTCCCAAACCATTATAAAACGATCTTATGGTCAGGAAAAGAAAAATCGGTGTTAAACACACCGATTAATTCAAGGCATCCGTGCCGGTTTCCCCGGTACGAATACGCACCACATTCTTTAAATCATAAGAGACGATTTTCCCATCACCGATCTCCCCGGTATAAGCTGATTTTTGAATGGCTTTGATGGTTTTTTCTTCCCATTTTTCATCACTGACATAAATCTCTAATTTGATTTTTGGACGCATCATAATATCAATTTTCTGACCACGCACCATTTCCGTGCGTCCTTTCTGCATCCCGCAGCCCATGACCTGATAAACAGTAATACCATGAACATCAATTTTATTTAATGCTTCTTTGACATCCTCGAATTTTTCTTCGCGGACAATCGCTTCAATTTTAATCATTGTCTTCCCTCCTAGTCTAAACCATTGAATGATGGATAAGCGACTTCATCATGCTCAGCGCGATCCAGACCGATCGCTTCATCGCGGCTTTCCACACGTAATGGTGTTATCAGTTTGACTAAGAAGACACAAATGAGGGTGCCGACAATAGCCACAGCAATCGTGACTAAGATGGCGAGGACTTGCGCGCCAAATAGATGGACATTACCGAAGATTAAACCATTCCAGCGTAAGGCTGGGTTAATTGCCTGACTGCCAAAGACCCCCGTCATCAGACCGCCAAAGATTCCGCCTACGCCATGACAGCCGAAGGCATCTAAAGCATCATCATAACCAAAACGTTTCTTCACAACAGAAACCATGAAATAACAGATTGGTGAAGCCAGACCACCGATAATAGCAGAAGCCCAGACTGGGACAAAACCAGCCCCTGGGGTAATGGCCACTAAACCGATAACCATCCCGGTAGAAGCGCCGATTAATGTTGGTTTGCCATTTACGATCACATCCATCAGCATCCAGGTCATCAAAGCGCATGCCGCTGACACAGCGGATGTCATGAAAGCCTGCGCTGCTAAACCGTTAGCGGCTAAAGCGCTGCCGGCATTGAAACCGAACCAGCCAAAGTTTAAGATGGCTGCCCCTAAAGCGATAAATGGAATGTTGTGAACACGATAAGAGGCATAACTGTAATCTTTACGTTTACCAAGAATCAGGCAAAGGACCAAAGCGGAGATCCCAGAACTGATATGCACAACGTTCCCGCCCGCAAAATCAACACTGCCGATGGCCGCTAAAAAGCCGCCTTCGCCCCAAACCATATGGGCTAAAGGATAATAAACAAGTAAAGACCAGAATAAAATGAAAAAGAATAAAGCTTTAAAACGCATACGCCCAGCGACGGCGCCAGTAATTAAAGCCGGTGTAATAATGGCAAACATCATCTGGAAAGCACAATAAACCAGATTTGGAATACCTTTGGCATAAGGTCCTGCCTTCATGCCTACCCCATTGAGGAAAAACCACTTGCTGCCGCCAATAATGCCGGCATGATTACCGCCAAAGGCTAAGGCATAGCCAAAAGCGAACCACATTACGGTTGCTAAACCGATAATAAAGAAAGAACTCATCATCGTATTGACGACATTCTTTCGTCTTACCATGCCTCCATAAAAGAAGGCTAAACCTGGCGTCATGAAGAACACCAGAGCTGCGCAGATCATAATAAACGCAGTCGATCCTGTATCAATCATATTTCCATCCCCCTATATTGATAAGTTGTTATTACTATATAACTTTTCTATCACGTTATCAAGTACAATTTATTATTTTTATAATAATTTATCATCTATTAGGGATTATACGATATTTACAATGATAAATTTCTAAAGAAAAGCGTGATAATTCAACCATAGTTCATTTTATTGACTATAATAAAAAGAAAGAGAGGTGTTTTATATGTATGATTTAGCAAAACTCTATCAGCTCGTATTAAATCGGGAAATCGCCATTGCGAAGAATCAGGTGCTTGATACCAAACGAATCAAAGCCAAGCTTTTAGCATTCACATCCGATGTTGCTCAGGTCGGTGAACTTGCCCACATTTTTACCTTCTGGGAAAAAGAAACCCAAATCGTTCATGAAGACCTTTTAGAAACCTATGTCGAAGGGATCTCTATGCTTATGAGCATCGGTTATGAAATGCGCATTGACGCTGTCAAAACCACCCAGGAAATACCCGAAAATATCCCTTTGGATGATCTGATGTTCACCATTTACCAGCAGGTCGTCATCTTAAAAAATACCTTTGATCCAATTGTTTATCAGGATTTATTAGATGACTATTTCCATTTAGGATTCCGTTTAGGGATTTCCCTCGAAGAAATCATTGATTCTTACGAATAAAAAGAAGTGACCTTTTTTGATCACTTCTTTTTCTTATGCTTTTCGCTTTAATCTTTGGACAATTAAGAAACCAATCCCGCTAACTACTGCAATCGCGCCGACAATGTAACGAGTTGGTGAATCATAACGGCTTTCATACTTCTGATTCCTGACCTTTTCTACTGTCTTGGTCTGCGTTGCTGGTTTACTTTTCTTTTTTGTTTTCTTTTTTGTCACTGTTTTTATCTTCTTAGGTGCTGTCACGCTTTTCTTGATAGGCGCTGCTTTGACCGCTTTTTTCGCATAACGAGGCTGACTCTCTTTTTTCTCGGTGACGCTTTTAGCAGGGGCCTCGACAGGTTCATCTTCCTCCACGCTTTCTTCTTGCGCTTCATCTTCCTGACTTGGCGCTACGCCGTCAATTGGATCATACTTCTCCATTCCGCCTTCTTCTTTAACGGTTTTCTTTTTGATCTGATCACTGGTATCTTTCACAAGTTCATCAGCGCTATCCTGCACTTTGCCCTGTTGATCACCCGTATCTTTAGTGTCTGTATCCACTTTTTGCACAAGCGAATCCGCACTATCTTTCAGCTGATCACTTGTATCGACGCTAAGCTGCGAGGCAGTATCATAAGAGGCTGGATCACTGCTTTCTGCCGCTACCGGCATAAAGAATACGGCCGCTGAAATGACCATTGTCGTTAATAATATATAACTTAAGGCATTTTTCAATGTCATGTACTTCTTACCCATGAGACTTCCCTTCTTTCTCTACGTACAATATATCACAAAAAAGTCTCATTAAAAAGGCATATTTAATATTTTTTAAAGTTTCATGACTATCTTTCTAACATTTGCGGATCGCTCTGGCGAATGAGTTCCGTTAAGAATTCACTTGCATAGTCGATGGTATGACTATCATCCTGAATAATAATCGATAAGGCTCCATCATCGAAAGATAATTTGGCTTTCTTCTGGAACAAGCGTGTCGATAAGCTAAAGAGCAGCTCACCATCGGCATGGGCAGTATAGTTGGGACTAAAAGTAATCTTTAAGCCTTTTGGCCCATCGTCGACATGATCGACGATGCGATCACTCGCTAAGATTTCAAAATGACGTTTAGATACAATATTTGCCACTTCATGTGGTAATTCCCCATAAAGGTCTTTCAGTTCCGATTGCACTTCCCGCAGCTGTGAAAGTTTATTGGCATGATAAATACGCTGATAAAGTTCCAGTTTTTCCATATCACTCTCTAAATAGTTTTCCGGAATATAACCATCCACTTTGACATTCGTTGCTGGGGCTTCTTTTTCTTCCTCTTTCTTCCCCTGCTTTTCATCAATCGCTTCCTGCAGGATCTTCATATACATATCAAAACCAACGGTATCGATAAAGCCCGCCTGCTCACCGCCTAAGATATCCCCGCTGCCGCGGATGGATAAGTCTTTCATGGCAATCTTATAACCAGAACCCAACTGCGTAAATTCTTTGATCGCTTTAAGACGTTTAGCGGCTTCTTCGGTTAAATTCTTTTGTTTACGATAGAGTAAGTAAGCATAGGCAATACGCGAGCTGCGGCCAACACGACCTTTAATCTGATAAAGCTGAGCTAAGCCGAAATGATCAGCATCTTCAATAACGATCGTATTAGCATTAGGAATATCAATCCCCGTTTCAATAATCGTCGTACAAACGAGAATATCAAATTCATGATCAATAAACGACTGCATCACTCGTTCTAAGTGATCTTTATCCATTTTCCCATGACCGATGGCAATGCGGGCATCCGGGCATAAGGCCTGAATATGATTCGCTGTTTCCTGAATCGTTTCCGTTTTATTGTGGAGATAGAAGACCTGTCCATCACGCGCTAATTCTCGCTCAATGACCTGTTTAATAAGGGGATCGCTGCGCTCTGAGACATAGGTCTGAACCGGCATCCGGTTTCTTGGCGGGGTTTCGATCTGTGATAAGCCACGGACACCCATCAAAGACATCTGCAGCGTTCTTGGAATTGGCGTTGCCGTTAAGGTCAAAACATCAATGGTCTTACGATATTCTTTGATCTTTTCTTTTTGACGCACACCAAAGCGCTGCTCTTCATCGATACATAATAAGCCTAAATCTTTAAACTTGACATCTTTCGATAAAATACGATGGGTCCCCACAATCATATCTAACTTGCCTTCCGCCAAATCACTCAGGATCTGTTTACGTTCTTTGACCGACGTAAAACGATTGAGGAGGGCAAAACGGACTGGAAAATGCGCAAAACGTTTTTCCATCGTCCGATAATGCTGGGCGGAAAGAATCGTTGTCGGACATAAGAAGGCACACTGCTTGCCGGATAAAATGGCTTTAAAGCAAGCGCGCAAAGCCACTTCTGTTTTCCCAAAACCAACATCGCCGCAAAGTAAGCGGTCCATTGGCCGCGGACTTTCCATATCGGCTTTGATTTCTTTGACGGCGCGTTCCTGATCTGGTGTTAAATCATAACCAAATTCATCTTCAAATTCTTTCTGAATCTCATTATCTTTCGCAAAGGCGAAGCCAGGCTGCGCCATGCGCTGGGCATAGAGGGCAATGAGATCATCCGCTAAGCCATCAACTTTCGCGCGAACGCGGGCTTTTTCTTTCTGCCACTTGGTTGAACCTAAAGAATGAATTTTCGGTACGCGCCCTTCCCGTGAGGAATATTTCCGAATCATCTGGAAGTTTTCCACAGGAACATATAAAACATCATTGCCGGCATAGGCAATATATAAGAAATCCTTATGAACACCTTTGACTTCCAAAGTCTTAATCCCCATATACTGACCGATCCCGTTGGTATCATGAACGACATAGTCACCGACATTCAATTCATTATAATCATGAATAACTTTGGCATCTTTATAACGGACATAGCCTTTTTTCGTGTCACTGGCTTTGAATAATTCATGAGCTGTAATAAAGACAACGCGTTCATCGACAAATTCAATCCCAATCGCTAAATTGCCGACAAAGATGTTGATACCATCATAAATATGATCATCATTGCCAATGAGGGTATATTTCATGCCCTGATCATCAAATAAGCGAATCAGATGACGGACTTGTTCCTGACTTTGCAGGCAGAAGACCACCTTGTCATAAGTCAGATAATCCCTGATAGTCGAAAGGAAAATCTTTTCATTCATCATCGGGATCTGCACACTTTGGGCTTTGAATTCGATCTGTGATTCTTTTTCTTTGAAATCAGCAAAATTGATGGCTCTATTTTTTAATAACACCTGAGGATCATGAATGACTTTTAAACCTTTGACCATTTCCCCGATACTTTGGATATCATGGAAATAATAGAAGTTTTCTTCACTGAAGCGTTTATAGGTGCCTAAAATCTTTTCATAGCTGGCCGTAATAATAAGCGGATCTTTTGCATAATCTAAGATGGTACAGTCATCTTCAAAAAGATTCATATACTGATAAAGACGAGGATTATAGTCATCCCCTTTAAGCGATTCCATATCCATCGCGATATTTTCATCAAGAGTTTCAGCGATACTTTCCTCAAGATCCATCTGATCTCTTAACGACTGAATTTTGGTAATGACATCATCAACCTGATTGCGATCGTAAAGCATATCCGTGGCCGGTAAAAGAGCAACCTCCATAATGGCTTCTTCACGACGCTGGGTATCTTTATTAAAGAAAGAAATGGATTCAATTTCATCATCAAAAAATTCAATACGAATCGGGTTATCATACTGAATCGAATACACATCGACAACGCCCCCGCGTTTAGACATATAAAAAGGCGTATCAACGCGCTGCGTAGAGATATAGCCATAATCTAATAACTGTTTCCGTAAAGTGAGCGGTTCAATAATATCGCCGACTTTTAAATGGATGGTGGCCTCCTTAAATAAGCGTGGCGGCGTAACATAACGGACTAACGAATGCATATGGCAGACACAGATACATGGTTCATCACTGTTTAGCATCGCCATCGCATTAATACGTTCGCCGAGTAATTCATAAGAATAAGCAACGGATTCTACGCGCAGTGATTCATCACTTGGATAGTAACAAACCTTTGGCAGCATCTCGTTTAATAAACGATAGAGCGTTAACGCCTGATACTGGTTTTCTTTTACGATGATCATCGTCCGCTTTTGCAAGCAAAAAGCACTAGCAATGAGATAAGCCTCATCGCTAGCTTCATTCGTTACAATCTCGCCATGACCCGTTAACATCTGCTTGAGGGCGGGATTGTCTTTTAATACTTCGAGTACTTTATTCATTTATTTTTTCCTCTCATTAAAAACATTAGATGCAGAGTTAAAATCTTTTTCAATATAACATTCAACAGCTTTGACACAATTGTCAATGCCTTCCTTGATCTGCGGATATTCAACCGGAGAGAAATGTCCTAAAACATAGTTCACCACATCACAGTGCGGGATCTTAGAGATCCCGACGCGAATGCGTTTAAAGTTTTTTGTCCCGACATGGGCAATAATACTTTTGACGCCATTATGACCGCCAGCCGAGCCGCTCTCACGTAAGCGCAGTTTCCCTACTGGTAAATCCATATCATCATAGATGACTAATAAGTCATCGACATCAATTTTAAAATATTTCATCGTCTGAATAACGGACAGACCAGAATTATTCATATACGTCTGGGGCTTTAATAAAATGATATCTTCCCCATGATATTTAAATTTGGTATATAAACCATCAAATTTTTTATTGGTAATGTCGACGCTGAAGGCTTCAGCGATGGCATCCAGGCACATAAAGCCGGTATTATGACGGGTCCCGTCATATTTCTTACCAGGATTGCCTAATCCAACGATTAATTTCATAAAACTCCTATCTTGCACAAATGGCAAATGAAATGCCCTGAACATTTAAATGACGATTTTCAATACGTTCATTTTCGCCTTTATGGAGGATTTCAAAATCATCATCAATATCAACCCCAATAATATCAAAGGAAGGGTTAATATAAATTCTGAATTCCTTATAAGGACCTTCGTCCTGCGTTAAGATATATTCAATCATCCGGTGATTGATATTGTTAATGCGGATATGTTCATGCATATCATCAAAGTTATTGTATCTGAAGCAGGCATTTTCTTTTCTTAATTTGATCAATGCCTTGATTAAATGAATGCTTTCAATGTGCTGATCACGCCGCCCCCAGTCAAACTGATTGACTGAATCACCAGCATTATAGGAATTGGCATTCCCATGTTTGGTGTCAAAGAATTCCTGACCGGCATGTAAGAATGGTACTCCCATTGATAATAAGACCATAATATTGGCGAGTTCACAGCGTCGTCTGATCGCAGATTCCCCTTCATCACGGTTACAAATGGAATATTTATCAAAGGTTGTCGCATTATCATGACATTCGACATAGTTGATCGACTGTTCCACCGAACTGAATTTGCCATAATCACACATCGTAATAATCGCATCATTCGTTTTATAAGTATCCCCAGAGGTATAGCCTTTGATTTCTAACTGATTGCTGCCGCGAACAGTATCACGGAAGAAATCATTAAAGAAACCAACGCGTGGGACTTTACGATTGTTTTCAATCATAGCCTTCTGTTCATTTGGCAGTGTCCCCATGTTCCAGCCTTCGCCATAAAGCATGAAGGATGGGTCTAAACTGCGGCCCTGCTCTTCAATCAGGTTAACCGTATCAATATCGGTAATCCCCATTAAGTCCATTCTAAAGCCATCGCAGCCATAAAGTGTCTGCCAGCGGCGACACATTGCCACAATGTATTTCCGGCACATATAAGCAGTGGAATTTAAATCATCCCCGCACCATGAGCCATTCGTCAAGTTGCCATTTTCATCTCTTCTAAAGAAATAGTAAGGAACAGTCTTTTCTAAAGCATTGTCATTGACATCATGCATATGGTTAAAGACCACATCTAAGATCACTCTCATGCCATGTTTATGAATGCTTTCAATCATATGGATACATTCATTAATACGGCGATAGCCATCATTAGGATCACTGACATAAGACCCTTCTGTCACATTATACTGCGCCGGATCATAACCCCAGTTATACAGTTCATAAGGATGATCTTCATCGACTGTCGCATAATCATTAATTGGCTGCAGCTGGACATGGGTAATGCCTAAATCTGCTAAATAATCGACCCCGCTCTTATAACCGAGCATCGTCGCATTGCCTTCTTCACAGAACGCTAAAAATTTCCCTTTATGACGTAATTCCCCATAAGGATCTACAGAAAAGTCACGGACATGCAATTCATAAATAATGGCGTCCGTTTTCTTTTCCAGCGGCGGCAGCGGATAGGTTTTCCGCTGACATTTTGATAAATCCACAATGATCGAACTGCGCTGATTAGATGTTGAAGAAAACGCGTAAGGATCGCATGTTTCGGTTGTAATATCATTGTTGGAAATAAGATATGTATATTCATATAATTCCAGATCCGAATAGACGCGGGTATAGAAAACCCCGCGATCTAAACGTTTCATGGTATAGAGCGTAATGCTCTCTTCATTTTTTAACTTTAAAGTAACGCTTGTAGCGGTTGGTGCCCAAACCTTAAAAGTGGTATAAGATTTTGTGTAGAATGCGCCTAAGTCATCTCCATCATAAGAGAAATGTTCATCGAATTCCTTACACATTGGCAACATCGAAAAATCTAAAAAGCATGTTAAGCCATAAGCGTCAGAAATACGGTAGCTCTTTCCTACTTCAAAAGAGGTACGGAAATAATAGGTATTAAAACCATTTTCTTCATTCCCGGCATCCCCGTGTAATAATCTATGTTCATTTGATTCAAGATCTTTTAAATAAAACTTGCTGGAAATTCCATTATAGTAGTTTTTTGATAAAAGAACCTTGATTTCATCAAAGGATATTGCATAAGCAAACATCCTAATGGATTCTCTTTGCATAAGTTTACACTCCTTCTATGGTATTCTAACACAAATAGTCAATAATTACTTTTATTTTTTTCGTTAAAGTAACGTTTTATCCACGCTTTTTCTCTTAAAGACCACTGCGCATTAGAATAAGAAAATGAAGACCAATAAAGCCTTCATTTTAATTATCTTTCACGGCAATCCAGTTTTCGATATTATGATTAACTGATGAAAATTGGACACCAACCTTATAAATCTTTTTTAAACCGCTTCTGTAAGGAGAACTATATTTCTTTTCTTCAATTTGTTTCAGTGCTAATTCAGCACTTTGATCAACTTTAAACTCAAAAATATATACAAAGGATTCTGTTTCCACAATACAATCTGCTCTACCTTTTGCTGAATGTACTTCACATGATACCCTTTGCCCTAACAGCGAAAAAATAATATAAATCTGATCACGCCATTCATGCTCGTATTTCATTGAGTTACGATCATATGGAATACCCGCAAATAAAGATTGAAGTTTATTCATAAAGCTTTCAATTTTCCCCAATTTTAAGTCAATCACAAAATTCATTGTTGAATTACCCTTAACCTGATCATTATCGCCAAGTACATAATCCAGCAAAACGTTAAGAAAACCATCTTTAACCTCTTCATTAGGGAAAGCAAGGGTAATAATATCAAGATCTGAGTCATAATTTTTAATCGTTAAATAACCAGATTGATAAAATAACGGAATAAGATCATTTTGATCTGATCGATAGTTCATTAAATATGTTCGTAAAACCTGGATACCATCATTAAAATCTTCAATAGCAATATTAGATTTTTGTAATTGTCTAATTAAAAGTGTTGGTGTCCCAGTTTCAAACCAATACATCCCCAATTGCCCATCATTAAATGAATTAAACAAGCTCACTGGATTATAAATACCTTCTCCTGTTTCAGAAAAACGATATCCATCATACATTTGTGCTAATTTCTTCTTGCACTCATCCACTGTCAATTTGAGCTTCCGAGCCAAATTGTTAATTTCGGGTTGAAAATTATTCAATAACTCATCTTCTGTAATACCACAAATACCGTTAATATCTTCTAACATTGAGATATCTTTCAATTGGTTTAAGTCCCTAAAAATCGAGATTTTATTAAATTTTGTAACACCAGTAAAAAATACAAACTGAATATAATCATCCTGATCTTTAAGAGCACTGAAAAACTGACGATATAATTCTCTATTCTTTTCTTCCAACTCTTTATTGGGAAACATATTATCAAGCATAGGCTTATCATACTCATCAACTAAGACAACAACGCGATTTCCTGTTTTTTTGTAAAGTGCTCTAAGAATAGATCTAAATTTGACGACAACACTTAAATCTTTTTGTAAATCTAAATGATATTCTTCAATTGCGGTATCTAACACACTGTTTAAGATATTTCTTAATCCATCTAATGCACTATATTCCCCACTAGCAAAAGAAAAACGAATAACAGGATAAACCTTCCAATCTTTCTCTAATTTTGCAATAGCAGTTCCTTCGAAAAGATCCTTTTCTCCCTTAAAATAGGACTCTAAAGTTGAAACAAGCAAGCTCTTTCCGAACCTTCGCGGACGATTAAGAATACAAGCATTATATCTATGAATAATATTCCAAATGTATTCAGTTTTATCAACATAAATATAATTTTCAGTTCTCAATTTAGTAAATGATTGAACATTCAACGGTAACCTATTCTGATCCATACGTCTCACCTCTTATTTAGATTCTACCATGTTTCTTTCTGTAATACAAAAAAAGCCACGAATTATCGTGACTTATTCGAAATCATCATCTTCTCCTAAAAAGGCTTCTAAAACCGAATTCACAAAATCCCAATCGGTATCTTCTTCCACGGCATGCTGGAGGCCTTCTTCCTCATCACCATCATGATACATCGCATAATAAGAAATGTTATTTTCTTCGTCTGGGATGTAATCGGTATAGATGGTATAGTGTCGATCAAGCTCAGGATGATCAAAACTATAGACGAGGAAGTAGTCATGTAAGACCCCTTCCTCATCTTCAAGAGTGATTTTTAAATCTTCATCCACGTTTAGTGTTTAACCTTTTCTAAGTGCCAGATATCATTGACATATTCTTCAATAGTACGGTCACTTGAGAAGTAGCCTGATTCCGCAATGTTCTTTAAGCACATTGCTGACCATTTCTGACGATCCTGATATAATTCATTGATCTTGGCCTGAGCTTCACGGTAAGATTCAAAGTCAGCTAATAAGAAGTATTCATCATTCTTAGACATTAATTCATCAAAGATTAATTTGAATTCTTCTCTTGACTGATGGAATGTCCCGTCAGTTAAAGAATCAACGACTTTCTTGATCTTAGGATCATTGTTGTAATAATTCCAAGCAGAGTATGTATTAGAACGTTTTAAGTCTTCGACTTCATGATCTTTTAAACCGAAGATCACGATATTGTCATCACCTAAGCGTTCATACATTTCAACGTTAGCACCATCCATTGTTCCTAAAGTAACAGCACCGTTCATCATGAACTTCATGTTACCAGTACCTGATGCTTCTTTACCAGCAGTTGAGATCTGTTCTGAGACATCGGCAGCTGGCATAATCTTTTCAGCTAAAGTAACACCATAGTTTTCTAAGAATACAACTTTCAGATAAGCATTCGTATCACGGTCGTTATTTACGACATCAGCGACAGAGTTGATTAATTTAATAACTTTCTTAGCGAAGTAGTAAGAAGGTGCAGCTTTGGCGCCAAAGATAAAGGTATGTGGATAGATACGGAAATCTGGGTTAGCTTTCATTTCCTGATATAAGTAGATGACATGCATGATATTTAATAACTGACGTTTATAAGCATGTAATCTCTTAACCTGGATATCAAAGATAGAATTGACATCAACTTCGACACCATTGTGTTCTTTGATATAGTCTGCTAAAACCTGTTTTCTCTGCTGTTTTACGTTATAGAATTTAGCCTGAACGATAGAATCGTTGACATATTTATTTAAGTTTGATAATAAATCAGGTTCCTTAATCCAGTCATCCCCAATTGTTTCGTGTAATAACGCGGTTAATTCAGGGTTAGAGTAAGCCAGCCAGCGACGATGTGTAACACCGTTTGTCTTGTTGTTGAACTTACCTGGGAATAAGTCATTGAATTCTTTCATTTCACGTGTCTTTAAGATTTCAGTATGTAATGCTGCAACCCCATTGACAGAGAATGAACCTGCAATGGCTAAGTTTGCCATATGCACCTGACCATCTTTCAGAATACGTACTTTTCTTAGGATTTCTTCATCACCATCAGTTTTCATCTTAACGAAGCCAACGAAACGACGATCGATTTCTTCGATAATCTGATAAATACGTGGTAATAAGTCTCTCATGACATCGATTGGCCATTTTTCTAAGGCTTCCGCTAAGATCGTATGGTTCGTATAGGCACAAGTATGTTTTACGATTTCCCATGATTCATCCCAGCCCATGTCATATTCATCCATAAAGATACGCATTAATTCAGGAATAACTAATACAGGATGCGTATCATTTAACTGAATAACATTTTTATCTGCAAAATTCGTTAAGTCTGGATACACTCTTAAGTGTGCACGGATAATAGAATTTAAGCCGGCAGCCACAAAGAAATACTGCTGTTTTAATCTTAAAATACGTCCTGCTAATGTTGAATCATCAGGATATAAGGTCTGACAGATCTGATTCACTTCGTTCGCATACTGCTGGAAATCCTTATTAGAAGGAATATTTTCAGAAGGTTCAGCCTTCCATAATCTTAATGTATTTGTAATGATGGTATCATTACCAACCACTGGTACATCATATGGAACTGCGCGGACTGCTTCCGCATCAACATGTTTCCATTTTTGTTCATTATCATCCCAGATGACTTTCCCCCAGAATTTTACGTCGCAGGAATGTTTTGGTTTACGTACTTCCCACTGATAACCTAAATGAAGCCACTGATCTGGTACTTCGACCTGATAGCCGTCTTCAATTTTCTGTTTGAAAAAGCCATAGTCATAACGAATAGTATGACCGAATGCAGGATAAGATAATGAGGCTAAAGAATCCATAAAACAAGCTGCTAAACGACCTAAACCGCCATTCCCTAAACCAGCATCTGCTTCTAATTCTTCCAGTTCATGAATATTGATACCGAAGTCAGCTAAACCTTCCTTCGCAATATCATAAATACCCAGATTCATCATGTTGTTAACCAGTAAACGACCAATTAAGAATTCCATTGAGAAATAATGAAGCTGTTTCTTTGATTTCTGCTGAATGGCCATTTTGGTCATTGCCCAGTTGACACTGGCATAATCACGTACCATTGTTTCAAGAACCATGAATTTTTCTGTAATGTGTGATTCTTCAACAGTACGACCATACGATTCAATAATTCGTTTAGAGAACTCGTATTTAAATTCTTCCTTAGTTTTAAACATTTTTTACCCCCGATTACTTTTTGTCAGCCGCAGCTTTTTTCTGCGTGCTCGTTTTTCTTGACGTCTTGGCTGCTGTCTTCGTGGCAGTCTTGCGTGTTGTCTTCGTTGTCGCTTTAGACGTCTTTGATGGTGCCTTTTTCGTTTCTGTCTTACTTACTGTTTTACTTTCCGCTTTTGCTTTTGGCGCAGCCTTTGTTTTGGACGCTGCTTTTTTCGCTGCCGCTTTCTTAGCTGGCGCTTTTGCTGTTTTTTCAGCTGGTTTTTCAGCTGGTTTTTCAGCTTCTTCTTTTGCCTTTTGGGCAGCCTTTGCAGCCGCTTCACGTTTTGCTTTTCTCGTTGCTAAGGTTTCTTTTCCCTTATAACTGAAGACGCAAGCACTAAATGGTGCTAATTTCACAGTAATAGACTGATCCTGATTCAGACAAGTGCCATCAACTGATTTGATTGGTTTGGTATTCAGGAAGTTACTTCCTGTATACTTACCTTCATCTGTGTTCATGATTTCTGTATACGTGCCCTTAAATGGAACCGGAATCGTATAGCCTTCATGTTTATTGCCAATGAAGTTGAGGACAACAACGATACAGTCACCATCTGGATCATGTCTTGCATATGCAAAGACTGACTGCTGGTTATCATCGACAACTAACCATTCAAATCCTTCCGGATCATAATCAAGCTTCCATAATGCTGGATGTTCATCATAAAGCTTATTTAAATCAGCGAAGAAATGGTGGAAGGAATCATGCTGTGGATATTTCAGGATTTCCCAGCCTAACGCTTTCTTTTCATCCCATTCCTTGTATTCGCCAAGTTCATTGCCCATGAAGTTTAACTTCTTGCCAGGATGTGTAAACATATATGTATATAATGCTTTGGCCTGGGCAAACTTATCATCATTTAAGCCCCACATCTTATTCAGAATCGTTGCTTTGCCATGAACCACTTCATCGTGTGAGAATGGCAGAATGAAACGTTCTGAGTAGAAGTACATCATGGAGAACGTTAAAAGGTTATGGTCATACTGACGATAAACAGGATCTTCTTTGAAATAGCGAAGGGTATCGTTCATCCAGCCCATATCCCATTTATAGTCGAAACCAACACCGCCTTCATCCACTGGTTTTGTCACAAATGGGAAGTCGGTACTATCTTCAGCGATCAGCATAACGCCTGGATATTCCTCATTCATACGTTTATTCATACGTTTGAGTAATTCGATTGCGCCATCGTTTTCGCCGATAAACTTGTTACCTTTCCAGTATAACATATTGGATACCGCATCAAAACGGATCCCATCAATATGGAATTCTTCAGCCCAGAAATGGACCGCTGACATTAAGAATGAGCGAACTTCTTCTTTCCCGGCATCAAAATAAACAGAATCCCATTCTGAATAACGGCGATTGACATCAGCATATTCATAAACCCAGCCGCCATCAAACTGATGTAAGCCGTGCGCATCTTTAACGAAATGCGCTAATACCATATCCATAATAACCCCGATGCCGTTTTTATGACATTCATCAATAAAATGCATCAGCTGTTTTGGATTACCATAACGCGACGTTGCACTGAAGTAACCAGTTGCCTGATAACCCCATGAGCCATCAAATGGGAATTCATTTAATGGCATTAATTCTAAGTGCGTGAACCCATTTTCTTTCGCATATGGAATAATCATTTCCGATAATTCCTCATAAGAATAGAATGTGCCGTCTTCCGTATCCGTAAATGGCTTCTTTAATTTCCATGATCCTAAGTTCGCTTCATAAATCGTCATCTTACGATCAAAGTTTTTCGTACGCTTTTTCATCCAGTCCCCATCAGTCCATGGGAAGCCGCGTAAGTCATAAACCTTAGAAGCCGTACCAGGACGGATTTCACTAAAGAAAGCATAAGGATCGGCTTTTTCAATCATGCCGCCATCAGCCTTCTCAATACGATATTTATACATTTGGAAATCTTTTACATGAGGAATCCATTTGGTCCAGATCCCGCCATTGTAA
The DNA here is from genome assembly GCF_003925875.1 of Intestinibaculum porci. Taxonomy (GTDB): domain Bacteria; phylum Bacillota_I; class Bacilli_A; order Erysipelotrichales; family Coprobacillaceae; genus Intestinibaculum; species Intestinibaculum porci. The sequence goes on from NZ_AP019309.1 coordinate 2,751,544, forward strand.
TGACGTTCCATATAATCATTGTGACCGTCCCAGTTGTTGAAATCACCAATCACCTGCACAGAGCGAGCGTTAGGTGCATAGACAGTAAAACGCACACCATCGATATTATCCACTGTTTCGGGATGTGCACCGAAAAGCTTATAAGCTTCAAGACAGTTTCCTTCATGATATAATTTAATCAAGAAATCATCTAACATACATATTTCCTCCATCATATATACTTATTATACAGGATCCGGGAAATATTTCCATTAATTTTCAAACCGCTTTCAAAAATTGTTTTATCTTACATTTATTTCATTAATATGACTTAAGATAATATCGCTCGTTCCATCAGTGTTTTCGCGAATTTCAATATTATTCTTATTCACATAGTCTTCGACACTCACTGTCACACTCATATCGGTATCTGTCGTGATTTTACATTTTTCAATGGCACTCGTTAACGTATTCGCGTTAATTGTATCCTCACTATCCACCCCTAAATTTTTGAGGTTTTCTTTGGATTCTTCAGCCGCCTGGTCATTGCTCGCTAACACCTGCTGAACAATTTCAATCGGTTTGATCACTTCCTGATGCATAACCTTCTGATTCAGCTGCTGTTTCATCAGGGCAATCGCCTGACTATCTTTCACCGAATAATTGGCTTCCGCTTTTTTGACCACTTTGGTCATCGCACTGACCTTCTGACGATCCGTTAATTTCTCTTCGCCTTTGATCCATTGCGTATTTAAATACGTATCTAATTTCCCATCAATGGCATATTTCTTTTCAATTAAATAGAGACTGTGACGATCGATATTCACGATAATCGCTTCATCGACTGGCGCGCCGATGCCTGGCAATGTCTGCGCGCGGGAAATGCGGACATTATCCGGATCCAGCACCGATACCGGTACAAATTTATAATTCAGTTTTAACGCTGCCACAACGCGATCTCCGTCTTTATAACAATCTACATGCAAAACCATGCAGTTTGGCATGCCTTCGATCACGCTGCCTAATTTAAAGAACTTCTCAGTAACTTCTTTAGCCTGCTCTTTAAACTTTTCATCGTTTTCAATCATCTGATTAGCTCTGAGCATCATTTCATGCATCGAGCCCACAACGACCTGTTTGATTTGATTAGAGTTTAAACCCTTTTCTACTTTTTTCTGATAATAATCCTGGGTTGTATCATTGAGCGTCGCAAATTCATCTGATAAATGAATTTTCCGATGTTCAAAATCAATCATGTGAACAAGAATTTTATTAATAACAATAGTATTCACATCGTCCCCTCCTTCCAGGGCATTATAGCACATTTCTTATTAAAAACCTATTCTTCACTTAAGCGAGAAGTCACCGATGACTTCTTATCAATGCCTTCACTCGAGCGGCGAATCAGAATCGATGTTCGAATACTCAAATTCGATAATGCATCTTTAAAAACCGAATAAGAAACGGTGCGTTTCTCCTTCACCTGATTCATAAAGGTTACACTATTGCCATCCTCTGAAACAATATAAGGAATCCGTAAATAGGTGATACGGGCATTATCGATCTTCCTTACCACCTGATTCGTTTTTTTATTCGTCACGGCGATGACATCGCCGGTCAATAAAAAAGAATAGGCGACTTTACTAGCGACCTGAGAACCGATCAGATCATTTTTATGCGCCCCGGTATATTTGACATATTTTGTAAAACTCTGTGCATTCGTTAATGAATAACCAGCCACCCGGTCATCGGCATCCAAAATAATCTGCGTTTTCTCAAAAGCGGACGAATCATGCGTCGCAATATGGCCATAAGCGCATAAAGCTGCATCCTGGGTTAAGACCTCATAAGAAAAATCCTTAGCGGAAATCTTCTCCGTTTTCATGGCATTTTTCGGCAGCTGATTAAACCCTGTCACGAGAATCGTTCCCACTAAGAGAAGGTTATATAAAATTGTCGTATGCCGTGGTAAAATCCGTGCCATCGCTTTCGCCCCTTTCAGCCCTATTCTAGCGAAATGTGCCCCGCTTAGCAACTATCAATTGATTTTCCAATCTTGTGGATTTCTAAAAAAACGCAGTGCAGTTATGTTAAAATAAGAATAAAGGATGTGACTTTTATGAGTGAACCTAAAAGAAAAAGAATTAATCCCCGGAAGGATCAATTCCTCTTTTATATTATCTTTGCGATCATCTTCGCCTATATCGTCTTTCACCTCAATAACGTCTTAGACTGGCTGTTAAGTGTCGCCTCCCTCGCGACCCCTTTCTATATCGCCTTAGTGATCGCCTTTTTATTAAATATTCCGATGCGCGGCTTTGAACATTTATTCGACCGCCTCGGCAAAAAGATTAAGCTTTTCAATTTCAAAAAAGATACCAAGCGCGTTGTCGCGATCTTCTCAACGCTCGCCGTCTTTGTTTTGATTATCGTTCTCTTTACCAGCATCATTGTCCCACGTATCGGAGACAGCATCTCGATGATCTTCTCCAACCTGAATGATTATGCCGTCCGTTTAGCCAACTGGCTCAACAAAATGACGCGTACGTTTCATCTCAAGAAGACTTATACGACCAGCGATGTCAACAACTTCTTTGATTCCGTCAATTTAAATACCATTTTGTCCACATTAGGCAACTTTGTGACGAGTGATGACAACGCCTCGACAGCAAGCGTCGTCAATTCCATTTCCGGTACCACCGTCACTACGATCACAGCCTTCTTTATGGCCGTTTACCTGCTTTTCAATAAAGAGAAACATATCACCCAGTTTAGAAAAGTGCTATGTTACTTCTTTGGCGCTGATCGCGCCGTACAGATTCTCGAAATCTGCGAAGAAGGCTCACATTATTTCAATAGCTTTATCACCGGTCAGGTATTAGAAGCGACCGTCTTTATGACCGAAATCTACATTATGACCAAAGTCTTTCACTTTCCCTTTGCGGAACTGATCGCCGTCTGCGCGTTCCTGTTCTCATTTATTCCGATGTTTGGCTCATTCTTGACCCTTTGTATCGGCACCGTCTTAGTGGCGGCCGCAGATTCTAAGGATATCTTCTTATTTATTGTGCTCTTCGTCATCACCCAGCAGTTCGAAGGCAACGTCGTCTACCCGCGTATCGTCGGCAAGAAAGTCGGCATCAGCGGTCTCTATGTCTTGATCGGCATTACCTTCTTTGGCAACCTTTGGGGCATCTTCGGCGTCGTGGCCGGCGTCCCGATCACCGCCTTGCTTTACGCCACGCTCTCTCGTCTGATCAATATTTCCCTGTATCGCCGAGGCATTTATGTCACCCGAGAACATATCGCCAAAACCGATGAAGACGGCAATAAAACAAGTAATCTGATCTAGCGCAGGGCGCTAGATCTTTTCTATTTGCCAGCAGCCCTGTTTATAATAAAGACGCATGAGCTGGCCTTCACAAAAACAGTCATAAAGCATCCCTTCCGCGCAGGGACGCTTTTGTACAATACGCTTGATCCAATGCTTTGTTTTCACCCCATACTCTTCCCAGATAATAATTAATGGTCGCATAAGTCCTTCTTTATTTGTCACAATAACCACATCGATTGCACTTCTCATTTCAGATACCCCACCGGATGAATGACATTTTCTTCTAAGGGATTAAAGTCAGCTAATTCCTGATCTTCTAAGACGATCGCCTTACCAATGGCATGATAGCCAAAACGCTCACGAATCGCATCAATGGTCTGATCTAACTGCTTATGGCAGTCATGTTTTTCCAGATCATCAAACAGCGATAACTGTTCCACTCCGTCATCTTTCTTTAACGAAGATACCGTCACATTAACGGAGCGAAAGATACCATCACGGATATTTTCTTTCACTAGTGTCATCGCCATATCAAGAATTTCATAACTGACATTGGTTGCCCGCTCTAACTTACGCTGACGCGAGAAATAACGTAAATTACTGCCGCGTAAGCCGATCCGTACGACCGCTCCTTTTAAGCCAGCCTGCTTCAGGCGAGTAGCGACGCTTTCACAAAGAATCGTAAGCACGATTTTTAAATCATTGAGGCCGTTCATATCCTTACAGGTGGTAATCCCATTGCCAACCGATTTCATGCCTTCATAAAGCGGCTGGACTTCGCTTTCATCATAGCCATTAGCAAAATACCAGAGGTATTCCCCCATCTTACCTAAAAAGCTTTTAATGATCCCTTTGGGCATGGTGGCCAAATCGCCCACCGTGCCAATTCCCCGGGCTCGCAGTTTCGGCGCCGTCCGCACGCCAACATAGAAAAGATCTTCAATTGGTAAAGGCCAGATGATCTTTTGATAGTTATCTGGCATAATCACATCAAAGCCGCGCTTTTTATGAAGATCAGAGCCCATCTTCGCAAAGATCTTATTATAAGAAACACCCATTGAGACATTGATGCCGCATTCTTCATAGACGCGCTTTTGAATCGTTTGAGCGATCATCACCGGATCGCCAAACAGCGCTTGCGAATGCGTCAAATCAATCCATGCTTCATCTAAACCAAAACTTTCGACGGCATCAGTGTACTGTCGATAAATATCTTTCACCTTGGTCGTATAATAGATGTAATCGTCATAATGTGGCAGAATAATGAGTAAATCCGGACAAACCTGCCGCGCCTCCCGCAAACTCATCGCTGTTTTCACGCCGCTAGCTTTCGCCAAATCATTTTTCGCAAGAATAATGCCATGACGTAATTCTTCATGTCCGCCGACAGCCATCGGCACCGCTTTTAAATCAGGATGCATCATCTCCTCAATCTGCGCATAACAATGATTAATGTCACTATGGACAATAAATCGCATCTCAATCACTCCCTTCATTCCCCATTATAGAGATAAAGTTTCCTAATACAACCTCTTTAGAAACTTTCGCATATATCATCCGCTTTCTTCCTTTTTATTTGTATCATAATATGCTATATTATTGTTAGGTGATAGTATGGAATTAAAAGAATTCATTCAACAGTATAAAGAAGAACAGCAAATCAATAACTCAGAAATGGCCAGACGTCTTGGCGTCACCAAATCCACGATCCATAAATGGTTAAATGGTGATGTCAAAAAACTGCAGAGTGAAACCCTGCAAAAGCTTTCCCAGGCCCTTGGCTATGATGTGGAAGCCGTCTTAAATGGTCAGGTGATCGAATTTAAAAAACCGATTCTCGGCTATGTAAAGGCTGGCTATAACTTATATGCGGAAGAAAACTATTTAGGCTACGAAGACGTGACAGCCGCGGAAAATCGTCAAGGTGATTACTTTTTACAAGTGACTGGTGATTCGATGATTGGTGAAGGTATTATGGATGGTTCCCTCGCCTATATCAAATCCTGTTCGGATGTCCCAAGCGGGACAATTGCCGTCTGTTTAATTGGCGGTGAAGAAGTGACCATCAAGCGCGTGATCAAAAAAGAAGACATGATCATTCTTGAAGCCGCCAACCCACAGGTGAGCGCGCGTTACTTCTCCGCTGAAGAAGCAGCAACGCTCCCAGTTCAGATTATTGGCCGTCTCGTTTACGTTAAAACCGTCTTTTAGCTATTTTTTGAATATGTAACCCTTACCATTTCAAAATCTTGTCTATTCTCATTGCATTCATAAATTGCGTCCATTACAATAAGGAAAAGAAAAGAATATGGTAGGTGATATTTTCATGAAATGTGAGTTATGCGGCCGTGAAGTCGATGCCACAAAAAAGATCCATCTTGATGATTACGCCCTGGAAGCTCAGGTCTGCGCTAGTTGTTTTGATCGGATCAACGGTGCTTACTTAAAAGAAGTTAAAGCACCAGCGAAAGTAACGATTGAAAAGGCTCGTAATGAATTACAATATGTGGATGAAAAAGGACAGACTTTACCGGACTTTGTGCCTAAGTTTGTAATCAAGAAAGGTGAAGAAAGTCATTTCTTTGGCCTGATGCAGTTTACACGCGATATTGCTGGCGGCAAGCGCTATTATTATCGCGCTCTAGAAATCTATCCAACATCAACTGATCATTTGACGCATTATGAAACCTCTTATGCGTTTAATATCTTTGATGCAGATACCAAAGAAGATCAGGATCAGGCACGTCTTCAGGCTTATCAAACCCTTAAAGAAAAGATGGCCCAGTTAATAGCCAATAACGCTGATGATGAAAGCGGCGTCGTGCGACTTAGCGTGGACGATCAGGACCATACGAAGATCGTTATGAATGGGGAAGAGAAAAAACTTTCTGATATGGAGGACGTTTTAAATCCATTAGAAGGCTTTACGATTTCTTATCAGATTCATGATTCCTATGATCCAGCCCCTTTAGCGCATACCGTTTACTTCCCTGAAGTCATCGAGGAAGATACCTTCTATAACGAATTATTTGATATCATTATTACTTTCTCTTCTTTAGAGAACTTTATTCCTTTAGATAATGTGCAAAAGTTTGCCCTCTTCTATCGCAAACTGTTAAAGAAGTTTAAATATTTTGCAGCAATTAAACCTGATGAAGCAGCTTTATCCGGATTCATGATGTTCGACTTGTTAAAACCATTAGAATCAGATGATCAGTACTTCATCGAAGTTGTCAAAAAGCAATTACAGGATATCATGAAGACTTTATAGTACCCATTGCGGGTACTATTTTTATTTGAATTGAAAACCTCAGCAATTTATAAGCACAAAAAGCGATCACCCATGAAGAAATGATCGCCTCTTATAAAACTAAAAGGGTGCCCGAAGACACCCTTTAAACTTTATTTTCTGATGAAGATCGCTTTAAGACCGCGACCAATCACCTGGAAGAAATTGAGCGATTTATACATTCGCTCTTCTGGCACATACTTACGCACCGCTCTTAATAACTGCTTGTTATCGGGAGCACTGAAGGTAAAAGACCCATTACGCTTGGTAAAGATCGCAAAGCGATTGATCCATTTTCCAAAGAGGACTGAAGCGGAAATATAATCAACTTCTTCCCAAGGAATCTGAATATAATCTTCGACGTTCTTATCATTATAATATTCAAAGGCATGATCCCCGACCATCACTTTCCCCGTTGTCCCAAGACCGCGGTGAGAAGAAGCCGCAATTGTGAAATCAACCTTTGTATTTAATGATTGTGCCATAATATTTCTCCTTTAGATTACATGAAGTTGCAAACTCGTCCGATGATACCAACAACGAATAAACCGATGATGATAGCGATTGGTGAGATACCCTTCTTTAATAATTTACAGATTAATAAAGTTAATAAGACAGCTGCTAAACCAGGAATTAACTGATCTAAGTTACCCTGTAAAGTTGTCACTTTAGCCTGATTTAAACCAGTTGCACCTAATGAAGAGTACTGTTCTAAGGCTGATTTAATACCAGCTGCACCTTTTGGTAATTTATCCCATTCGATATAAGCACCTTTCTGCTGCTGAACAGTTGAGACAACAGGTGTGAAGCTGATTGATACCCAGCGTTCTACTAAGGCACCGATGATGAACATACCTAAGATGGTTGCACCAGAAGTGATTTTACCAAGAAGACCACCAGATAAGTCATTGGTGATCTGAGTACCTACACGGTAACCAAATTCCTGAGTATACCATAAGAATGCGAAACGCATAACGTTCCATACAATGAAGAATAGTAATGGACCAACGATAGATCCAGACATTGCTAATGATGCACCTAAGGCACCAATGATAGGACGAGCAGTAAACCAGAATACTGGGTCACCGACACCAGCAAGTGGGCCCATCATCCCGACTTTAACACCCTGAATAGCCTGGTCATCGATTGCCGCACCATTAGCTCTTTCTTCTTCAAGAGCTAAGGTTACACCCATAACTGGCGCTGATACATAAGGATGTGTGTTATAGAATTCCAGATGTCTCTTTAAAGCGGCAACCTGGTCTTCTTTGTTTGTATATAATTTCTTGATTGCAGGGATGATTGAATAACACCAACCACCATTCTGCATACGTTCATAGTTCCATGACCCCTGAAGGAACTGATGACGCCAACATACCGAAAAACGGTCATGTTTTGATAACTTAATTTCAGCCATTTGTTTTTCCTCCTTCAGTATTAATAGTCATTTAAGATATCGCCAAGAGGATCGCCGCTTCCGCCGCCGTTTCCTCCGCCTTTTTTAGCTTCTTCTTTTAATCCTAAGTAAATCAGGGCTAAAGAGATACCAATTAAACCTAAAGCGATTAATGTTAATTCAGAAATTGCAGCTAAAACGAAACCTAAGATAAAGAATGGCCATACTTCTTTGTTTGCCATCATGTTGATAACCATTGCATAACCTACGGCAGCAACCATACCACCGCCGACAGTCATACCACCTGTTAACCAGGCAGGCATTGCATTTAATGCGCTTGTTACAGCTTTAGCTGGAACGACACATAATGCAGCTGCAGGGATGGCAATACGAATACCCTGTAAGCAAATGGCTAAGATCTGCCATACTTCGATGCCTTTAAAGTCACCTTTTTCAGCACATCTGTCCATCGCATGAACCATAGGGATAGCGATTGTACGACATAACATAGTTAAGAATAAGCCGGCTACTGAAAGTGGAACGGCTACAGCGATTGATGCAGAGATGGCATCTTTAGTATTAACGTGAGAACCACCGTTTAAAGCTAAAACCATGATAATTGCAGATGCAACGGATGCTAAGGCAGCATCTGGTGCAACGGCTGCACCGATGTTGGCCCAGCCTAATGCCATCATCTGTAAAGAACCACCAAGCATGATTCCTTCAGTTAAATGGCCAGTAACTAACCCGATTAATGTACAAGCAACAATTGGCTGATGGAATTCGAATTCATCAAGGATCCCTTCCATACCAGCTAAGAATGCTACGACAATAACCAGGATAATGTTAATAGCGTTCATATTATAAATTTCCTCCTGATTAATTCATATGTAATTCTGTTTTGGCTTTTTTCATAATTGCATTGAAGTCTTCAACAGGATCTCCTGGGACTTTCTGCACTTTAATCTTAATACCTAATTTTGTTAATTCTTCTAACGCTTTGACGTCATTCTGATCCATTGCAACGGCTTTTGTACAAACAACTTTGCCTTCGCTGGCCGCAATTGAACCTAAGTTGATTTCTTTAATCTGGACGCCGCCCTTAACAGCTGCTAAAGCATCTTCAGGGTTTTCGAATAACAATAAGGCTTTCGTATTACCAAAACGCGTATCCTTATCGACTTTACACATTTTGTCGATTGGAACGACGTGCGCGCGAACCCCTGGTGGCGCAGCCTGTTCGATCATCTGTTTACGTAACTTATCTTTTGCGACGTTATCAGAAACAGCGATGATACGATTTGGCTGTGTTGCTTTGGTCCAAGCCGTTGCGACCTGACCATGTAATAAACGCGTATCGATACGAGCTAAAACATATTTAATATGGCCATCACCGATGACTGTTCCTTCAGGAATTGCACCACGTGGTGCAGCATCCTGAGCAGCTGGTTTAGCCGCTTCATCTTCACCTTCAACTTTAATTGTTTCTGGTAAAATTCTGATACCTTCTCTAGATGTCTTTGCAACATGAGACGCAATGTCTGCAGCGCTTTCAGTGCCAAGACGTAATGCATATGATTCAATGAGCATTGGTAAATTTAAACCAGTAACAACAACCCAGTGACCTTCATGACCATCGATTAATGCGCTGGCCTGGTTGAATGGTGTTCCACTCCAAAGGTCGATTAAGAATAGAATTTCATCCTGCTGTGAGAAAGTGGCAATTGCTTCTTCCATCTTTTTACGGATGTCTTCTGGACCTTCGCTAGGTAACAGTGTTACAGGCTTAACATCGGCCTGATCCCCAAAGATCATTGATCCAGACTGGAAAATGCCTTCTGCAAATTTTCCATGGCTGGCAATGACAATTCCTACCATAAAATTTCTCCTTTTTATTATTTTTTAATACAACTCTCGTCAGAGCTTCAAAAAAAGTTAATGTAAACGAATTCGCAATTCCTATTGTAACCATTTTCATAATTTGTTCAATAAAATATGGGTTTTATTGTGTCACAACATTTGTCACATAAATATATTGACATTCGTCATATGACAGATGTAATATTGCGAAAAATTGTAAAAATCCATTATCATACCTTATGAAAATGAACTGAATTTGAATTATATGTTACATAAAATGTCTCATTTTAATATATTGATATCTTTCATTCTATTTTAATGATATTTCATGCATATTATTTCCAAGACATGAAAAAACCGGTAAAACTACCGGTTTTTACTAAAATTAATATGGTTTTCCTGCATTTTTCTTAAACGTTTCAAATTCTTCATCTGTCGCTAAGACAAAATGGGTATCAGTGACCTTCTGCTGTTTGCCTTTCGTATAGTCCAGACCGCTTGTCGCATAGTCATAAGTGAATGACTTTCTCGTCTTTTCCACTCTTGGATTAGGATGTGGAATAGCTGAAAGCAGAGATTTAGTATATGGATGTAATGGATTAGCGAAGATTTCTTCAGATGTGCCTGTTTCCACTAAGTGGCCTAAATGGAGAACCCCGATACGATCAGAGAAATATTTAACCATTGATAAGTCATGGGCGATGAATAAATAAGCTGCTCCCGTTTCCTTCTGCATTTTCTTCATCAGGTTGACAACCTGGGCCTGAATGGAAACGTCTAAGGCCGAAATCGCTTCATCGGCAATGATTAAATCCGGCTGCATAATCAGGGCACGAGCAATCCCGATACGCTGACGCTGACCACCAGAGAACTGATGTGGATAACGGTTGGCATGTTCTCTTGATAAACCGACCATCTCTAACATCTTATACACTTTTTCATTTCTTTCTTCGATTGAAGAATAAGCATGATGGATATCTAACCCCTGAGCAACGATATCAATAACTTTTTTACGTGGGTTTAAGCAGGCCATTGGATCCTGGAAGATCATCGCCATCTTAGTACGTAAAGTACTGATCGCCTGTTTACTCATATGGCCGGAAATATCCTGTCCTTCGAAAATGATATGACCGCCCGTTGGTTCATACAGACGGATAATTGAACGACCAGTCGTTGATTTTCCAGAACCTGATTCCCCAACCAGACCATAGGTTTCACCAGCTTTGATATCAAAGGAAATACCATCCACGGCTTTGACAGTCAATTTACGTGAGACTTTGAAGTACTGCTTCAAATCTTTGACTTCAAGAATTGTTTCACCTTTATTCATGAGCAGCACCTTCTTTCTTCATTTTATCAATTCTCCTGCGTAATGATTCTGGCATATCAATTTTTGGCGCCCGTGGATCCATTAACCACGATGCGACCTTATGAGTCTTACTGCCAGGCACCGAGAACATTGGCGGTTCAAGACGCTTATCAATGTTCAAAGCGTATTTATTACGTGGGGCAAAGGCATCCCCCTGCACTTCATGGGTTAAGTTTGGCGGCGTCCCTGGAATTGTATATAATTCATCATCATCGGTGTCTAAGTCCGGCATCGCTGAGAGAAGCCCCCATGTATAAGGGTGACGAGGATCATAGAAGATTTCATCAATGGTCCCTTTTTCAATAATTTTACCAGCATACATAACGTTGACGAAGTCAGCAACTTTCGCGACAACGCCTAAGTCATGGGTAATGTAGATAACAGAAATATTCTTTTTCTTCTGTAAGTCCTGAATTAATTCGAGGATCTGCGCCTGGATAGTGACATCCAAAGCCGTTGTTGGTTCATCACAGATGAGAACGTAAGGATCGCAGGCTAAAGCAATCGCGATAACGACACGCTGTCTCATCCCGCCTGATAACTGATGTGGATATTCCTTCATGCGGGCTTCCGGATTGACAATCCCAACTTCATCTAATAACTGTACCGCACGTTTCCATGCTTCTTCCTTTGGCGTATGGTAATGATAGATCATTGGTTCCATGATCTGTTTACCAATTGTCATGGTTGGGTTTAATGATGTCATTGGATCCTGGAAGACCATCGCAATCTTACGACCACGAATTTCTCTCTGGATTTCCTTTTCTGTTAATTTGCAGATGTCCACAGTATGTGGTTCACCCGTTTTTTCATCATGCCAGGTATAGAGAATTTCCCCTGAATCAATCGTTCCGTTTTTCGCTAAGATACCCATAACGGCTTTCGTTGTAACGGATTTTCCTGAACCAGATTCCCCAACGATGGCAATCGTTTCTCCTTCATATAAGTCAAAGTTAACGCCACGGATGGCTTTTAACTTCTTTCCTTCAGTTTTGAAAGAGATATTTAAGTCATTAATTTCAAGAATTTTTTCTTTTTTGGCCATAATTACATCTCCTTCATAGTTGGATCAAGGGCATCACGGAGCCCATCACCAAATAAGTTGAAGCTTAACATTAAGACTGCTAAGACAATTGATGGAATCAGCATCTGATATGGATAGACTAAGAAATAATCAAAACCATCATTGATTAATGTCCCTAAAGATGCTCTTGGAACAGTTAAACCTAAGCCGACGAAAGCCAAGTAAGCTTCGTAGAAGATCGCATTTGGCACGGTCATCATCGACATGATGATCAGCTGACCAAAGATGTTTGGTAAGATTTCTTTAAAGATTAAGAACATATCACTTGCCCCTAAGGTACGGGATGCTAAAACATATTCATCTTCCTTAACCTTTAAAACCTGGGCACGGGTAATACGTGACATTGGAATCCATTCGGTAAAGATTAAGGCTAAGATAACGGTTGTTAAAGAAGGTTTCATGACCGTTAATAAGATTGTTAAGATAACTAATGTTGGAATGGAGTTAATGATTTCCTGGATACGCTGTAAGATCGCATCGACCATTCCGCCAAAGTAACCAGAGATTAACCCATAAGTCATCCCGACAACGACGTCGATCACAACGGCCACTACGGCAATGAATAAAGAAATACGGGTACCAGTCCAAAGACGAGCCCATAAATCACGACCAAATGAGTCCGTTCCAAACAAATGGGCAGCACTTGGTGCTAAGTTGATATTCGCTGTATCTACCCCATCATAAGTGTATTTAGAGAAGATTGGCGCAAAGATCGCCATTAAAGTAATTAAGATAATCAGGATTACCCCGATAACCGCCCCTTTGTTTTCAAAGAAACGGGCTAAGATATCTTTCCATAAAGGACGGGCAGGTTCTACCTCATCGATCATGATATTCTGTTTATCGCCGATTAATTCAAAATCATCCGGCTGAAATTTATAGTCATCCATCGATTAGTCCCCCTTTCCTAAACGAATTCTAGGGTCAATCAGACCATAAGAGACGTCGATCACTAACATCATAATGATATACATGAACGCATATAAGAACGAACATGCCATAATAATGTTGTAGTCATTAGAACGAATGGAGTTAATTAATAACTTCCCTAACCCTGGAACAGAGCAGATCTGTTCCACAACTAATGTCCCAGTCATTAAGTTGACTAAGATTGGACCTAAGACCGTAATAACTGGAATCAGCGCATTACGCAGCGCATGACGCATAATCAGCGTGCGACGGTCTAACCCTTTCGCCTGAGCTAATGTCATGTATTCACTGCCTAAAACAGTAATCATTTCAGTACGCGTAAAACGCGCAACGTTCGCCACAACGGATAAGTTGAGGGCGATGACCGGCATAATGGATGATATAATCGGATCCGATTCATCAAACATTGTTGGCAGGACTCTTAATTTGACACCAAATAACATTAGCATTAATAATGCGAATACGAATGAAGGGATTGAAACACCTAATACTGAGATAATTGTGGCAATTGTGTCCCAGATGGTATTACGGTTTAACGCGGCGATGATGCCGAGAATCATCCCGACAACAGTCCCTAAAGCGGTCGCTGCAATACCATAAGCGAATGAGATTTTAGCTGCATCAAAAACCAGTGAAGAAACATTCTGGTCTTTATACAGGACGTAGGAAACCCCGAAGTCTCCTGTTACCATGTTCTTCAAATAACTCAAATACTGCACAAAGACAGGCTTATCGAGGCCATACTTGGCTTCGACAACTTTCATCTGTGCTTTGGATAGCTTTTCTGAGTTAAAAGGAGAACCTGGCATTAATCTTGTCATTAAGAACAAGACAGTGAGTATAACGAATAACGTCACAGCTGAAATCAACAGACGTTTCCCGATATACTTTAACATGGATTTATCCATAGTCTTCCTTCCTTTCCTTACCAAGAAATTTATAAGTCGTATATAAATAAGAAACACATTATAGCAGTGCTATAATGTGTTTCGACTTACTATTTTAAAAACCTTATTTATTTCATATCAATGAATGCAAATGTGTAAGGAACACCAGCAGACATGTGAACTAAGCCTTTAACCTTCGTAGACTTTAATGCGCAGCCACCTTTATCGAAAAGTGGAATTTCGCCATAGTCTTCCATTAAGATCTTTTCAGCTTTCTTCATCATATCCCAGCGTTTTGTTAAATTAGATTCCGTACGAATCTTTTCGCAAAGCTTGTCATATTCTTTATTAGACCATTTACCACGGTTGAATGAGTTACCTGTTGTACAGATATTTAAGTAAGTTGTTGGATCAGCATAGTCAGGACCCCAGCGTGTTACTGAAATATCGAATTCACCTTTTGGTTCACGGGTATTGACACGGTCCTGTTTAACAGTTGCAACCATGTTCAGTTTTAAGCCTTTTAATTTAGACCAGCATGACTGAGTGAAGACAGCAATATCTTTCATTGCGATTTCATCAGTACCATAAAGAATAGATAATTCAATAGACTTCTTGCCTAATTCTTTTAAGCCTTTATTGAATGCTTTCTGAGCTTCTTTCAGATCATACTTAGTATAATCTTCTTTGACGTCAGCACGGAAATCTACACCTTTTGGTGATTTAGATAATCCCTTAGGAACGAACCCATTTGATTCAGTTGAGCCATCCTTCAAGATTTTAGAACATAATTCTTCACGATTCAAGGCTAAAGATAAACCTTTTCTAATATTTTTGTTCGCTAAAGCTTTATTTTTAAGGTTTGGCATTAAATAATGTAAGAAACCATCCTGATATGTATAGAACGCTTTGTTGTTTTTATACTTATCAACTAATGATGATGTTAATGGTGCATAGTCTAAGTTACCAGCATCGAAGGAAGCGGCCGCTGATTTAGGATCAACAGCTAACTGCCATTTCATCCCATCAAGTTTGACAACTGACTTATCCCAGTAAGAAGTGTTCTTCGTGAAATCACAAGATTTACCCTTTGTCCAAGCGGTCATACGGAATGCGCCGTTTGTTAAAACGTTCTTGTAGTTAGCTGCATACTGTTTGCCCTTTGATTCAGCGAATTTTTCATTAATTGGATAGTAGCAGGCAAATGTCATCAGACCAATGAAGAATGGGACTGGTGAAGCTAAGGTCACAACTAATGTCTGATCATCTTTTGCTTTAACGCCTAAAGTATTTAATTCAGCTTTAGAAGCTTTCGCACCTTTGGCAATAAGCTTATCAGCGTTCACTAAGTTAGCGCCTCCTGAGCCTAACATATAAGCATATTCGCCAGCATTTTTAATGATTCTCTGCCAAGAATAAACAAAGTCATTCGCCGTTACTTTCGCATACTTCTTGCCAGAGTAATCAACCCAGTTCGTATCTCTTAAATGGAATGTATAAGTCTTCTTATCTTTCGAAACATCATAAGACTTAGCGATACCAGGTGCTGTCTGTCCTTTCTCATTGACAATTTCCAAACCATCTGTAAAAGCATGGATGGCGTCAAATGAAGTACCATCGGTCGCTACCGTGGAATCCAATGAAGAAATATCCGTGTCGGCAGCAAAGTTGAATGTTTTCGTAGCACTACTGCTTGAACTGCCACATCCAGCGAGCATAGCTGCGCTCAATGTCAGTGCCACAACTTTTTTTGCGGTGTTCATAAATTATCCCCTCCGTTATGAAATTATTACCGTCGGTTTTTTCTAACCTTGTATTCAATATACTCCATACATAAGCGGAAGTCAAATCGTTATCCAATAATTTTTGTGTTTTTTACTAAGAAGCTATGTATTCTTTGTGGATTTCACAATTTTAGAAGCGTTTACATCCGTCACTTTATACAAGATAATTTCTTCTCATTGTAATATATTGTTCTTAATTAACTTGATTTTATCCCTATTTTTCGTCTTTTATTCATTTTTGCTGGCTTTTTTATCATTTTGGAAAATAAAAAACTGATAATTTTTTATCAGTTTTATGCATCCAGATGGTCTTTGATATGGACATCGAGCTGTGGATACGGAATATCGATGCCTTCTTCATCAAATTTCTTTTTGATCTCTTCGACAATATTAAATTTAAATTCCTCATAGTTCTCCGTTTTGGTCCAGGCTCTTAAGCTGAACGTAATTGAAGAATCCTTATATTCCGTTAAACGGACAAAGGGTTCCTGCTCGCGGGCACAAAGCGGATTCGAGATAACGACATCGTGAATGACGTCTTTGACATGATCAATACTGCAGTCATAGCCGACATCAAACGTTAAGTCGACGCGGCGATACGGTTCGCTCGAATAATTGATCAAACGCGAATTGGCCATTGTGGAGTTAGGAATGACAATCCGCTTATTATCCAAAGTTAATAAGAAAGTATAAAGCAGAGAGATTTCCTGGATCTTGCCGGTGACCCCATCTACTTCAATGACGTCCCCTTTCACAAACGGACGAGAGAACATAATCTTCATGCCATCGACAATTTCGGCCAAGGTATCTTTTAACGCCAAGGCGATGGCCGCGGATACGGTTGTGAAAACAGCTAATAAAGATGTCACATTGACCCCCAGCTGCGATAAGGCCATCATCGCCACGACAATACCAAAGCCGACGCGTAAGCAGGTGTGAAAGAAATTAAGGATAATTTCATCACGATTCGATTTTTGGATCGCCCGCATAATAAATTTAGAAACAACCTTTGAAATAATATAACCGATCAGGATAATTAATAAGGCCTGTCCTAAATGAATCAGGTTATCAAAAAGACTCTCGATAAATTTTTCTGTTATTGTTAGACTTTTATTCATTATTATCACCTAAGCGCCATTATACGGATTCATTTTCATAAAACAAGAATATTTTGATATACAAAAAAAGGAAAATTTGTTGATTTCTAGCCGTAATACGATAAAATAGACATGATTTGAGGAGGAAGAAACTATGAATATTGCCGTAATGACTGATAGTAATTCCGGAATCACCCAGGCCCAGGCGAAAGACTTAGGCGTCACAGTGATCCCCATGCCATTTACTATTAATCACGAAGCCTATGAAGAAGATATCAACTTAACTCAGGATCAGTTCTATCAGCTGATTCGTGATGAAAATACTGAAATATTAACCTCACAGCCCGCTTTAGGCGACTTAAGTAAAGCCTGGCAGAAGGCCTTAGAAGATCATGATGCTGTGATTTACATTCCTATGAGTTCCGGCCTTTCCGGCAGCTGTCAGAGTGCCACAATGTTAGCCTCAGATGATGAATTTGAAGGCAAAGTTTTTGTTTTAGATACCCAGCGTATTTCCGTCACTTTAAGACAAAACGTCTATGATGCCTTAGAACTTATCAAGCAGGGCAAAACCGCTCAAGAAATCGCCGATATCTTAGTTTCCCGAAAGATGGATGCGACAATTTATATCACGGTCCCAACATTAACGTATTTAAAACGCGGCGGCCGTATTACTCCTGCCGCAGCCACGCTCGGTTCTTTATTAAAGATCAAGCCAATTCTTACCATTCAGGGAGAAAAGCTTGATAAATTCGAACAGGCCCGCACCATGAAGAAAGCCCGCAAGATCATGATCGAAGCCGTTAAAAAAGACATTGCAGAGCGGCACTGGGATGATTATGATTTATTCGTTGCTTACACCGAAGATAAAGAGCAGGCTGATGATTACATCAAAGAAATTGAAGCGGCATTCAATCATCCGGTTAACTGGGTTGATCCTTTATCATTAAGTGTTGCCTGCCATATCGGCCCAAATTCTTTAGCCTTAGCAGCGGCGAAGAAATACATTGACTAACGAAGCGCCAAGCTTCGTTTTTTTTTCTTTGAAACAAATTATGAAAGCAAATTTATAACCTGCTCATCAAGGCAATATTCTCCAGAGGTATCTTTTCATTTGCATGTTTCATGCTTTTATAATAGAATTTAATAGAGATTGTACATCTTAAGCAAGATAAGAAAGGTGAGTATTCATAAATGAATAATAATACGAGAAATACCCAAAAGCAGCCTCACCAGAATAATAGACGCAAAACGCATCCTCGTAACCGCAATAATCGTAAACCTGCAAGAGGTTTAGATACGAAGATCTTTGCGTTAGGTGGCCTGAATGAAATTGGGAAAAACATGTACTGTATCGAACATGATGATGAAATCATCATCATTGATGCGGGGGTAAAATTCGCCTCCGAAGGTTTACCAGGTGTTGACTATGTCATTCCTGACTATACCTATCTCAAACAAAACAGCAAAAAAATAAAAGGATTATTTATTACCCATGGTCATGAAGATCATATCGGGGGCATTCCTTTTCTCTTACAGATTGTGCCGATTCCTATCATCTACGCTTCGCCGTTAGCGACCGCGATGATTCAGCGTAAGCTCGAAGAATATCGCTTAACCAAAGCAACGAAATTCAGACAGATCGATCACACCAAATCGGTCCGCACAAAATATTTTAACATCGGTTTCTTTAATACCAATCATTCGATTCCAGAATCTCTCGGCATCGTCATCAATACGCCTAATGGCCGCATTGTGGAAACCGGAGATTTCAAATTTGACTTGTCGCCGGTGAATCGTCCCGCTGATTATCAGATGATTTCTTTCTTAGGCGAAACGGGTATCGATTTACTGATGGCCGATTCGACCAACGCCGAAGTGCCAAGCTTCTCAATTAGCGAAAAGAAAGTCGCTTCGCAGGTGCAGGAAGAATTCCGTAAAGCCGAACACCGCATTATCGTCGCAACATTCGCATCCAATATCGAACGTGTCGGCCAAATCGTGGATGCGGCGGTGCATTTCAACCGCAAGATTCTGATTTATGGCCGTTCAATGGCGAACAACATTACCATCGCCCGTAAACTCGGTTATATTAAAGCACCGGATCGTTTCTTCATCTCTAACGAAGAAGCGAAACATATTCCTGATGATGAAATTCTGATTCTTTGTACCGGCTCTCAGGGGGAAGCTTTAGCTGCTTTAAGCCGCATCGCTAATGGCACCCATCGCCAGGTCAAGATCAAACCAGGTGACACAGTCATCTTCTCATCAAACCCAATTCCGGGTAACCAGGCAAGTGTCAATAACGTTATCAACAAATTATACCGGGCGGGAGCCACCGTACTCGAAAACTCTTCAATTTCTAACTTACATACATCCGGTCATGCCTCACAGGAAGAAATGAAACTGATGTTCTTACTGACAAAACCACGTTACTTCTTCCCAATTCATGGGGAATACCGTATGTTAGTGATCCATAAGAAATTATATGAAGAAGTGGGCGGTGCCAAAGACCACAGCTTTATCTTAAGCAACGGCGACACCCTCTTACTCAATCATGGCGAATGTCGCGTCGGACCACGTGTCCATGCCGATGATATTTATGTCGATGGCAATGATTTAACCGGTTTATCGACCGCAGTATTACATGACCGTCAGATTTTATCAGAAGATGGCATGGTAGCTGTTCTCATTTCGATGGATTCCCATGCCGGCACCTTGTTAAATAAACCTGTCATTATGTCTCGTGGTTTCGTTTATATGAAAGATTCCCAGGAACTCATCCGGGAAAGTGAAAACCTGGTACGTAACGCTTTAACGAAACAGTTACGTTCTAAAACAACCTTCGGCGAAATCAAAAATACGATTCGTCATACCCTTGAAACATACTTCTACCAGCAGACCCGACGTCATCCGATGATCATTCCGGTCATCATGAACAAGAAAGTCTAGTATGGCTCGTAAATTTAAGTTACGTAAACGGGTCTATGTTCTCTTTGCCGGGATCATAGCCCTGATTCTTGTCATCAATGTCATTTATGTGGCAGCCTTTTCGAAGACTGCCTACACTTTTTCTCAGGAAAATGTGGCATCGACAAGTATTCCGAAAGATTTTGATGGTTTCAAGGTTGCGATGATCAGTGATGTCCATTTAAAGACCGAGGCTGATCTGACGCGTTTGACGCAGATCCTCAAAGAATTATCCACTAAAGATATTGATTTGGCCCTTTTTGGCGGGGATCTCTATTACTCTAAAATCTTTTCTTCAGAAAAGACGATTCAGGCATTAAAAAGCGTCGAAGCCCCTTATGGGAAATTTGCCGTCTTAGGGGATGAAGATGAAAGTCAAGGCAAAGAAGTCACGGCGTTGCTTAATGATGGCGGCTTTGAAGTTTTGAATAATGAAGAACGGCCGATCTATTATAAAGATAAAGAGATCGATCTCTATGGTTTGAGCACAACGCCGCAGACCAGTCTATTACATAGTGCGAATTACTCTATTGTCCTTACGCATTATCCCGATAGTTTTACGACGATTGCTGGACATACATCCCTGCAGTTATCCGGCCATAGCGGCGGCGGTTACTTAACCTTCCCGCTGATTGGTTCATTAATTAAGGTGAAACATGCTAAAACCTATACCCATGGCACTTACACCAAAAAGAAATCTACCTTACTGATTTCTAACGGCGTCGCGCCTAGTCCCCTTTATCCTTATAAATTCGGGGCTAAAAATGAAGTCCAGATCATCACTTTTACCTATGGTCATTAGCTCGCTTAGCGAGCTTTTTTTATGAATGGTGTGCAATTCTTTTTTTGTTCATAAATAACTGATACTATAAACTTATGGAGGCAAGATTATGACGAGTAAAAAGAGTTATTTAATCAACACCCTGATTATTATTTTGGTGGGTGGTCTATCTTTATATTTCTCCGTTGGTCATGAAGTCAAAAATGTCATGAACGCGATCGCTCATGCCGATATCCGCTGGATGTTTGTTTTAGCAGTCATCATGATTGGCTATTACTTAACCGATGGTCTGGTGACAACCCTTTTTGCCCGTGAGTACAAAAAGGATTACACCCTCAAACAAGGCTTTGTGAATGGTTTAGTGGGCACCCTCTTTAGTGATATCACCCCTTCTTCTAGCGGTGGTCAGTTTGCCCAGGTCTATTTATTCAATCATCAGGGCGTCGCCCCGACTGCCGCCACGAGTATTTTACTCATGTGCTTTATTTCTTACCAGGTCGTCATGATTCTCTTTACCGCTCTCATCATGTTAGTGCAGGCCCCTTATTTTATGCATGAAGGCTGGCATGTCACGTTAATGGCCTTGACCGGCTTCCTCATTAACTTTGGGGTCACCGCCGCTTTACTTTTAGCGGCGAAATCAAAAACGTTTCATAACTTCGTTTCCCGTTATGTGATCACTTTTTTAGCGAAGATCCACATCGTCAAAGATCCCGAAGCGACGCGTTATAAAATTGAAGACAGCTTAGGCCGTTTCCGCAAGGAAATCAGTCATTTGGAACAAAATAAAAAACTCTTTGTGAAAGCCTGCCTTGGTAATTTAGTCAAGCTAACAATTATCTATTCCACCCCGTTTTTTGCCTGTTTAGCCTTGCATATTCCAGTTCATATCAGTCAGTTTATTAACTTCTTATCATTAGCCGCCATCATTAACCTCATTAATACTTTCTTACCGATTCCTGGCGCTTCTGGCGGCAGTGAAGGCTGCTATATGATTCTCTTTAGTTTCTTAGGCCATGTGCATACAACTTCTAGTATGATGTTATGGCGTTTCTTCTCTTTCTATTTTGGTTTAGTACTGAGCTTTATTGCTTTCCTCACCTCTAAAGAGATGAAAACCCCCGTAGCTCCCATCGAAACAGCGAACTAGTTTCCCTTTCGGGAAACTTTTTTGATTTTTTTAGCACTCCTATTGACAATGTGCCAAATAAGGGTAAAATAAGCATTGGCAATTGAGTAATGCAAGTGCTAAAAGGAGGAACAAACAAACATGTTAAAACCACTTTATAAAAATGTTGTCTTACAAAAAGAAGAAGTTGAACAGAAAACCGCTAGCGGTATTATCCTTTCGACTGAGACAAAGGAATTACCTAGCATCGGGAAAGTCATCGCTGTCGGCCCAAAATGTGAATCAGGCTTAAAAGTCGGTGATAAAGTTGTCTTTAAACAGTACTCAGGTACAAAAGTGACTTTAGATGAAGTTGAATATACAGTAATCGATGAAGAAGATATTCTTGCATCCGTTGAATAGGAGGAAATAAATCATGGCAAAAGAAGTACGTTTTGGTAATGATGCACGTAAATCAATGTTAAAAGGGGTTAACACTTTGGCTGATGCCGTTAGTGTAACACTTGGCCCTAAAGGCAGAAATGTTGTATTGGATAAAGGTTATGGATCACCATTGATCACCAATGATGGTGTGTCAATCGCCAAGGAAATCGAACCTGAAGATAAATTTGAAAATATGGGCGCAAAACTCGTTTATGAAGTTGCCAACAAAACCAACGATGTTGCTGGTGATGGGACAACGACCGCAACGATCCTCGCTCGTGATATGATTACAAACGGCATGAAAGCTGTTGATAAAGGCGCGAACCCTGTTTTAATGAGAGAAGGTATTGAAGAAGCAGCGCAGAAAGTCGCTGAAGTTTTGATTAAAAACTCTCGTAAAGTGGAAACATCCGAAGATATCGCTGCCGTTGCCTCTATTTCATCAGGCAATAAACATATCGGTGAATTGATTTCTAACGCAATGGATAAAGTTGGCCGTGATGGCATCATCAATGTCGACAACTCTAACTCTTTCGAAGACACTTTAGAAGTCAATGAAGGTTTACAGTATGATAAAGGTTATGTTTCACCTTATATGGTTTCTGATTCCGATAAGATGGAAGTAGAAATGGATAATCCATTAATCTTAGTAACCAACCAGAAGATCTCTAACTTACAGGAAATCTTACCAGTCTTAGAAAAAGTTGTTCAGGCGAATAAACCATTGTTATTAATCGCAGAAGATTTCGAAAATGAAGTCATTTCTACATTAGTCTTGAACAAATTAAGAGGGACTTTCAATGTTGTTGCCACAAAAGCGCCTGGCTTTGGTGATAACCAGAAAGATCTCCTTGAAGATATCGCCGTTTTAACAAACGCCAAATTCTACAATAAAGATTTAAATATGAAGCTTTCTGATTTAACCATTGAAGAATTAGGTACGATCAAGAAAGTTGTTGTCACAAAAGACAGCACTACTTTAATCGGTCATGGTCAGTCCGCTGCTATTGATGCCCGCGTTGCAGAAATCAAAGCGCAGTTAGAAAATACCAAATCAGATTATGATAAGAAGAAATTACAGGAACGTATTGGTAAATTATCAAATGGTGTCGCAACTATCAAAGTTGGAGCTACCACAGAATCTGAATTAAAAGAAAAGAAATTACGTATCGAAGATGCGTTAAATGCGACGAAAGCAGCCGTTGAAGAAGGCATCGTTGTCGGTGGCGGCGCAGCCTTAGCGGAAGCTTATAAAGAACTTAAAGGTCAGTTACATAATGACAATGTCGATGTTCAGAAAGGTATGAACATTGTCTTGGATGCCTTATTAGCTCCCGTTACGCAGATCGCTGAAAACGCTGGCTACAACGAAGAAGATATTGTTGATGCGCAGAAGAAAGCTGATCAGAATGTTGGTTTCGATGCGAAGAACGGCAAATGGGTCAACATGTATGAAGCCGGCATCATCGACCCTACTAAGGTCACAAGAAGTGCCTTATTGAATGCGGCCAGCATCTCTGCATTATTCATCACAACTGAAGCTGGTGTCGCTGAATTACCTAAGAAGGAACCTGACATGCCAGCTATGCCACAGGGCGGAGGCATGTACTAATCCCCAAAAAGGTCTTAAATACATTCAGTGAAGCTGAATTTGTAATGAACAATTGAAATAATCGAAGTTCCAGAGTGGGAGAATAAATGCTATTCTCACACTCTGGCTTTTTTTGCTTTATGTAAGGAAAAAGCCAGCCACGCAATGTGCGTGAACTAACTCTACAATGTGGAACTGAATGACATTGATCTTGTTCTCTTCGTTTTCTTTTCGGCACAGTTATAAATGCTATAAAACTCTTCCATAACAACTGCTGTGCGATCTTCTTTGCAATAAAAATCAATGATACCCTTTTTAATATGAATTATTGATAAGAAATACAAACTCATAATTTCCTATAATAAAATGGAGGCACTTAAGGTGCAATATAGTGGAGATAAAGGTAAAATCACAACTTATGATGCAAAGCTCCGTCAGCTTTATTATAGTAATGGTCAATATGTGACAGCCACTACTGTTTATAACGGTCAATTCTATGTTTTTAATGTAACTGGTAATCTCGATCAGTGAAAGACATATAAGTTAAGATATTCAAAATGAAGTCCAGAAGCTTATTAAACTGATTGGTAATCCTATAGTGAAACAGTATTTTGTAAGCCGTTTTGGTGATAATGAAGATGGTATAAATGAGCGATCATATTTATACCTTATATAGGAGCTTTTTTGCACTCAAAGCAAAAAAATGATATTAAAGCGTTTTCACTCATGATATGATAAACCTATGAAGTAAAAGAAAGATGAGGGAGAAAAATTATGAACTATAAGAAACTTTTAGCTGGTGTCATGACTGCTAGCATGATTCTTTCGACTGGAACTGCACCATCCTTTGCAAAAGCAAAAAAGAAAGCTCCAGTTAAGATCACACTTAACAAAAAAGCTATGACAATCAAAAAAGGAAAAACATTTAGACTTAAGTTAAACGGAACAAAAACTATTGCTAAAGCTTCAGTATCCAACAAAAAGATTGTAAAACTGACACCTGTTAAAAAGAAAAAGAAGGTCGTAAAAAATCAGTGGATCGTTAAGGGCCTTAAGGCAGGTAAAACCAAAGTTACAGTAAAAGCTGGAAAAAGAAAATATGTATGCAAAGTAACGGTAATAGATAAGAAGACTAAGAAAAAAACTTCTGTAAAGAAGCCAACTCAATCATCATCAAAAACTAACGACTCAACAAAGCAAAAAAGTACAACGCCAAATTCTCATACAGCTCAAGCTAATAATACTCAAACGCAAGAACAAAGTACAGCCTCAAAACCATCCGATGAAACGGCTCAGAAACAAGCACAAAATACTGTTCCGACATCTTCTGATGAAACAACTCAGAGTGCTAATACTCAGACGCAAGAACAAAATACAGTCTCAAAACCATCTGAAGAAACAGCTCAGAAACAAACACAAAATACTGTTGCAACACCTTCTCATGAAACAACTCAGAGTGCTAATACTCAGACGCAAGTAGAAAACACGGCTTCAACATCTTCTGATGAAACAGCTCAAACTTCATCATCTCAGCCAACAGATACTAAATCAGAGCAAACTCCACAGACACCTACAAAGACTGATAATACTAGAATTTTCTTTTCTGATGAAACATTAGATGCAATGGCTGGCGATACATCAGGCATATATGGCGTAACTATTAACGTTTTGTCCAATACATACAGTAAATCGGATGTTGTATTCAAATCTTCAAATCCAGAAATTGCAACAGTCGATCAAACGGGAAAAGTGACTCCCAAGAAACAGGGCAGTGCTGATATTATTGCATCTGTTGGTCCACATTCCGCAACAGAAACGATTAAAGTTCATGACGTTACAATGACAAAGCCAGAACTTCCATATAAAGTAAACTTGTACTACACATATAATTACAATAAGATAGCGAGTACAATTGAAATCACAGATATTACTGAAAAAGATAAATCATATGGGTTTAATGGATATATTAACGAAACGATTGATATAAAAGGGAAAGTAACATATGTTGATAAAGATGTTATTTCATTTCCTAATGATGATTTAAGCGTGGGCGTTTTTGATGAAAACAATAAGGACGCAAGTGAAACTTTTTGGAAAGGTGATCACTCAATATTTTATAAACCAGAAGGAAGCACTTTTGAGTTTTCTACAACAAGACAACTGGGGCAAGACAAGACTTATAACTTGAAATTTCTTCCAAGCTCAGAATATTACTACTTGACTAATAAGTCAGATGTTGATAATACAGTTCTTAGTAAGGATTATGATGGAGAATTTGATGCTTATACTGATTGTACTGTCAATATAGGGATGTATTATCATTTTGCCTCAACCTATTATAAGAGATCAGATCTTACATATTCATCTTCTGATGAATCCATTGCGACGATTGATTCTTACGGGAATATGACTGGTAAATCAGTAGGCAAAGTAGATATAACAGTATCGGTGGGATCTCATAAGCTTGTATTACATTACTTTGTTCATGGCTGGAATGCAGAAACACCACAAACACCTTTTAAAGTAAATATGACAGGTTATAAAAATCCAGAACCGCCTGCCACGGCAACAACATCTGTGGATAATTCATTAACAGTAACTCACATTTCTTTTAAGCATTCTTATGTTTCAGATAAAGTTATTTATAAAACAATGTATATTGAAGGAATACTTGATCATGAAACATCCAAAAGCGATTATTATGTCATTCCATTGAAGATTTATGATGATTCCAATCATTTGCTTACTGGTTACAGCGAAAGAGTTAATCCCATTTCTGACGATGGGAAAACATTTAAAGGATCAATCGGTTTTGGATTCACTCGAGATAAAAACTATCGTATTGAATTTGGTGATTCATCAGCTCAAACATCATAATCATCCAATATGCTAAGTAGGCTATATTATTTATGAGCTTGGCGTGATCATTTATTGCTCATAATATTTTTAAAGTACACTTTAAGTGTTTGACTACCAATCATTTAACCGCTCCCATGAAGGGAGCGGTTTTACAAAGTTACTTAAGCATAAGGCTAAAGTCAATATTCAATCAATCGCAAACTTCCTGATATTAATGTGTGTCATAAGATCTGAAAAATTGTTTGATAAATAGATCTATTATGAGACCAGCTATCAGGAAGTTTTGTATATTCAAAAGTAATCTATGAATGCTTGCTTGGAGTTACTGACATTCTCAAATGTGGGATTTCTAGCATACTTGACTTATTTACACTAGCTATAAGCATTCTTTTTGTCAGCAGCTTTATTAAAAAAATAAAAAGCCATCCACGCAATGCGTGTGAACTGACTTACATGATATTTTTATTCGTGTTTTTTCTTTTGCAGAGCTGCATTAAGTGTCCTCGCCTCTTGTCGATAATGCAATACAAACAAAGCATAGATCAGAAAACAGCTGCCGATTTGAATAAACAATGAGAAGATCAGATGAGTCTGCCCCAGCCCGCTTAAAAGTGCCTCCGCCTCTACGACTTCTTTATTCATCGTCGAACTACAAATGATGGCAAACGTCTCCTGATACTGTGGCGAGATTTGTGTTTTCACTTTCATCTTCATCCCTCCTTGCCTCTCTATCATGACGTAAAACATTATTCTTGTGTGTCTACTTGGCATAAGTGGTTTTATTTTATGGCCCAAATGCACAAAAAGCAGCATAGGCTGCTTTACATACCATATATTTTCTTGTGATCTTCTAAAACGCGTGCATCAATGGCTTCCATTTGTCCCATTTTATAAGGTAAAACCGTCACACTGCCATCATTGAGACAAAGACAGTTTAACTGCCCCTTATCCGCTACCGCGAGGCCGCCATCAATCCCGATCTTATTATGATAATCAGGATCATACCAGACATTGAACGACCCATCTTCATTAATAAAACATAATGGCGTATGGCCAAAGATATAAGTAATATGGGGATCACATTCACTTAAATAGAAATACTCACGAATCCAGCATAATAGTTCCGGATCGGTATCGGCTGGGCCTTTGGCTTCGGGATCAACACCGGCATGCACGAGCACGTAGTGGGTGCCCTGGAAGGTGAACTCAAAATAATTAGGCAAGGAATCAATAAAGGCAATAATTTCTTTGATAAAGGTTCGGCGATTATCAAAGTATTCACTATAGGCAATCGCATCTTTCTGTAAGAATTCGCGAATACTGTTGACAGTTTTATAGCCGCCATTTTGTTTCCAAAGACGGAAGGCATTATTGCGGGGATCGTCTAAGTCATCGTATTTCAAGGATTGCGCCAACGCCTGACGCATCATAATTTCATGATTGCCTTTAATCATATAAATATTTGGCATTTCTTTCACAAAATAATAAATATCAATACTATTAGGGCCGCGATCCATAATATCGCCTAAAATAAACAGCTCATCCTCATCAGTGAAATGAATTTTCTCAAGTAATAACTGCAGGAGAACGAACTGTCCATGAAGATCTGAAATCACAAATTTTCTGCCCATTACTGATCACCTGCCTTTTCTCTATTTTACCATATGCATTTGAAAATAGAAAAGAAAAGACCTCTCCCAAAAAAATTCATTGAAGACGGTCATTTCACTTTATGATAAAATAAACGTAGTGAGGTAATTATGGATTCATTTTTCAAAGATATTTATGCCCCCATCATTTTCAAGTGGCTCACTTACCAGCAAGAACATGATGGCATCAAAGTGAGCACCATTGCAAATAATGATATGTACCAAAGTGTTGGTTTTTATGCTCATGATTATACTGGCATCATCACGCTCTGGCACAAAGGCTTTGTGGAAGAAGCGATCAAAAGAAACAGCACTTCAGAATATGTCTTCTATCTCCATTATGCTTTTCAGACCATCCCTCAGTTCATGAAGATGTACCGGGAATTTTATGCCTCGCTCATCAAGCATGCCAAAGAGCGTCTTTATCAGTCAGGCATTGTCTGTGATGGCGGCTTTACGGCGACGATCTTTTCCCAGATGGTCAATGCGGCACTATCATTAACCGATGCCCCGTTAACGACCAAGCCACTCGCTTTTTATCAGCTCAGCCCAGACTCCCCATTGGATGCTTTGTATTTAGCTCCACAAATTGCCGATAAACAAACTTCAATTGCTCATTATTCCTGCCCGATTTATACGATTCCCCCAGAAATATATGGGACGAAAGATACTTACGCTTTTATTCGTCTGATGGAAAAAGATTTACTGTAAAGCTTTCACAAAGCGAGCCGTAATTTCCTGTGGACGCGTAATTGCGCCGCCGACCACCGCCGCAAAAGCGCCGCAGTCAAAGACCTTGGCGAGATCTTCTGGGGTATGGATCTTTCCTTCCGCAATCACTGGCGTGGATAAATCATCACTGAGCTTTTTGATGAGCGCAAAGTCCGGATGATCGAGCTGATGCGAATAAGGGGTATAGCCAGTCAGCGTCGTCGAGACAATATCAAAGCCAAGCTTTTGCGCGTTTACGCATTCTTCATAAGTAGAACAGTCAGCCATCGCGAGGCGCTGATGATCATGAATCATCTTCACCAAATCACTCATCTTCTCATCATTTGGCCGTTGACGACTGGTCGCATCAAGGGCGATGATTTCGCAGCGGGTCCCTAATAATTCTTCGATTTCCTTTTTCGTTGGCGTAATATAAATCTCACTATCGGGATAATTTCTTTTAACAATACCGATGATCGGCAGATCAACGGTTTTTTCGATTTCTAAAATATCTTCCTGAGACTGGGCACGAATACCAACGGCTCCGCCCTGCTTAGCGGCTAAAGCCATCCGTCCCATAATAAAAGAGCTATGGAGAGGCTCATTTGCTAAGGCCTGGCAGGATACAATTAATCCGCCTTTGAGCTTGTCTAAAACATTATTCATCTTTAATATCTCCTTTCGCTATATGTTTTTGTAAAATTTTATCCGTGTACTCATACAAAGCTAACGAGCCTTCCGCAGTGCGACTCTGGCGGCCATAGACCTGTGTTTTTGTGACGCCATGTCCGCGCCAGTCGCCGCCGTCATTCGCATCATTTAACATGAACGGCTGAAGGTTATCCATGGCATGGGCAAACTTGGCTTCAGGCGTCTTCGATTCTTCAAATTCATTGAATAATGCGATCATTTCCTGTTTTTGATCTTCTGGCAAAAGGCCAAATAAATGATCCGCCGCTAAGGCTTCGCGCGCAGCCTGAGTCTTTTTTCCCTCTTCATCATAAGCGTATGTATCCCCCGCTTCAATTTCCACAATATCATGGATCAGACACATCATCATCGTATGGGCAAGATCGATCTCTTCATTGGCATATTCTTTGAGTAAATAAGCCATAATACTCATATGCCAGGCATGTTCAGCATCGTTTTCCCGACGGCCGTGATGTGATAAGTGCGTCTGACGTAAAATATTTTTTTCTTCATCAATTTTTAAGGCAAAAGCCATCTGTTTTTCTAATCTGTTCATTGTCTCCTCCATGATGAAAAAGATACTCCGTGAGTATCTTAATCGAGATCTTTAAAATGGAATTGTTTTTTCCCGCTGGCATAATCACTTACAATCTGACCATGACCATAGAGCTTATACTTATAAGTGACTAAGCCATCTAAACCAACCGGTCCGCGGGCATGGATTTTCGATGTCGAAATCCCTACTTCCGCGCCAAAGCCATAACGGAAGCCATCCGCAAAGCGCGTGGACGCATTGACGTATACGCCAGCTGAATCAACACGATCTAAGAAATAGTCCGCATTTTCCTGATTTTCAGTAATAATCGCATCAGTATGATGAGAACCATACTGATTGATATGATCCACCGCTTCTTTCACATCCGCGACGCATTTAAGAGAAACTTCCAAGTCTAAGTATTCCTTATGGAAATCTTCCATAATTTCTACCGGAATAATCTCATTAACTTCATGAGTGCCATGCATCTTCACATGCGCCTCATCAAATGCCTCCTTTAACATTGGCAAAATATCCTTCGCTACCTTCCGGTTAACTAAGACCGTTTCGACCGCATTGCAGGCAGCCGTATACTGGGTTTTCGCATCAATGACCAACGGAATAATCTTCTTCATATCAGCGTATTCATCGATATAAATACTGCACACCCCGTCGGCATGTCCCATCACTGGAATCTTGGTATGATTCATAATATACTGGACAAAGGCATTCGATCCTCTTGGAATCAGTAAATCGACATCCCCTTCACAGGTTAATAATTCATCAATTTCATTATGCGCCGATACCTGCACTAAGCAGTGACGTGGCAGGCCGCTATCAATGGCCGCCTGATAAATAGTATCGAATAGCACTTTATTTGTATGGGCCGTTTCTTTCCCGCCTTTGAGAATCGCACAGTTCCCGCTTTTTAAACATAAGGTCGAGATCTGCACTAAGGCATCAGGACGCGCTTCAAAGATGACTCCGATGACACCAATTGGCACCGTCACTCTCTTTAACTCTAAACCTTTATCTAATTCACGATCTAACTGGACCTGATGAATCGGATCATCAAGCGTCATTAACATCTGGATGCCGCTGATGACATCTTTCATCTTTCCTTCATCAAATTTTAAACGTTTTTTTACCGCTGCGCTGACACCATTTTCATCAGCTAACGCTAAATCCTCCTGATTGGCCGCAAAAATTTTCTCCGCATTGCTTTCAATCGCTGAGGCAATATGAGCTAAGGCATCGTTACGCATTTCAATACTGCTAGCTGCTAAAGCGGGTGCATCGTGTTTCATCGCACGTGCCATATCTTTTACATTCATGTACATTCCTCCTCGTTCTATTGTATCAAATTTTTAGGATATAAGGTATTCTTTTAACTGCTCTCGATAATAAGCCGGCGCTTCAATAAGCAAGTGAATCCCTTCCGCCGCAAAACGTTCCTTAATCAAGGTCGTTTCTTGGCGCAAACGCTGATAAAGCCCACCTTCTTCATAAGGAATCAGTAAGTGCAAACGCTCTTCATCCTGATAAAGAATGCGCGTCATCGCTTCTTCCAAATCGTCAAGATGTAAATGATCCTTCACTGAAATAAAGACATGGGGATCTTTCGGCACTAAAAATTCCGAAGTCGGGAGATCACACTTATTATACACATAGAGAATTGGCGTCTCTCCAACCCCTAATTCTTTGAGCACCTGCGTAGTTACATTAATCTGGGTCTGAATATAATCACTGCTTGAATCAATGACAAAAACAATCAGATCCGCCTGCGTCACTTCTTCTAACGTTGATTTAAACGCTTCAATTAAGAAATGCGGCAGCTGCGAAATAAAGCCGACCGTATCAATCATAAGCGCTTCCCGCTCTTTGATCATAACCTTACGAGTCGCTGTCTGAAGCGTCGCAAAAAGCATATCTTTGCTTTCTACCTTTTTGCTTGTAAAAAGATTTAAAAGCGATGATTTTCCCGAATTTGTATAGCCGACCAAAGCGATACATTTCATTGTCGAACGCCGTTTGCGCTGCGTCTGCCGATCTTTTTTCACTTCCTTTAACTGCCGTCTCACGCTCGCTAGCGTTTTTCGAATACGACGTCTTTCAAGCTCTAACTGCTGTTCCCCGGCGCCACGGAAACCCGAGCCGCCCTGCTGGGAATATATTTCACTATGCGCTCCTGCAAGACGCGGCAGCTCATAATTAAGACGCGCCATGCGCACCTGCAGCTTCGCTTCTTTGGTCGCTGCCCGGCTTTCAAAAATTCGTAAAATAAGATCCGTACGATCTAACACTGGCACATCAATCAGATCGGTAATATTACGCATTTGCAGCGGGGTCAGCTCTTCATTAAAAATCACCACATCATAAGCATTGGCATAAGCCGCAATCTCATTAAGTTTGCCGGAGCCGATATAAGTGACCTTATTGGGGCTCGCTTCCTGAATCACTGTTTCACTGACGGTAATCGCACAGGCTAAAGCTAATTGTTTGATTTCTTCAATAGAAATCTCTAAATCAAAAGATGAACGATATTTGAGTCCTACTAGTAATCCGACCATAGGCACCTCCTTTGTAGTATTGTACCATATTTATAATTGTATTGAATATTTTGTCTGAAAGTAGTTGCAGGCAGACTGATTTAGATATATATTTAACATATTTTTTGGAACATGATGAGTGATACTTTACCAGAGCTAACACTCATCATTTTTTTCGCTTCCTTTTAATGATTTTCATTACATTTTAACATATTTTAGACAATTATTAAGTGAAGGACTTACTTCCATACATTTTACTCCCTTCAGAAGTGAAAGACTTACTTCCAAATCACTCACTACAGGCTGTAAGTTAAGTTTGCATTTCAGGTTTTTTAAAATTTTGATACAAAACTATTGAAATGGCTTCCGTAACTCCTTATAATAAAGTCATAAAGTAGGAATGATTACTAATAAGTAAAGGAGGTACCCATGGCTGTAAAAATCAGACAATCGAAACAACGTGATGCGATTTTGGCTATCTTACGCCAATCAACCGCTCATCCCACAGCGGAAGACGTTTACAAGCAGGCCCGTGAAGAGCTGCCGGATATTTCGCTGGGAACGGTCTACCGTAATCTCAATTTTTTAGCGGATCACAATCTGATCAGACGCGTGAAAACAAAAGATAATACGGTCCATTTCGATGGAAATATGACCCCGCATTATCACTTTGTCTGTGAAAACTGTGGGCAGATCTACGATATCTTCCCTACTACAGACGCAACGGCTAAACTCATTAGTGAAGTCGAAATGACTGGTCATAAAGTCCACTACTCAAGCATTAACTTTGTGGGTTTATGCGCTGAGTGTGCAAATACATTGGAGGTACAAGAACATGAACTTAAAGAACACTAAAACTGCAGAAAACTTATTACATGCCTTTGCTGGCGAATCACAGGCAAGAGCCCGTTACACTTACTTTGCTTCTCAGGCTAAGAAAGATGGTTATGTACAGATTCAGAACATCTTTGAAGAAACAGCTAACCAGGAAAAAGAACATGCTAAACGCTTAATGAAATTATTAGTAGCTGGCGGCTTAAAAGGCGAATCTTTAAAAGTTGAAGGCAGCTTCCCTATTATGCTTGGCACAACCGCTGAAAACTTAAAGAGTGCCGCTGCTGGCGAAAACGAAGAATGGACAGATATGTATCCAACATATGCAAAAATCGCTGATGAAGAAGGATTCCCTGAAATTGCGGCGATCTTAAGAAATATCGCCCGTGCTGAAAAGATGCATGAAGCGCGCTATCTGACATTATTAAAAGATGTTGAAGATGGTACTTTCTTCAAGAAAGATCACAAAGTATTATGGAAATGTAATAACTGTGGTTTCGTTATTGAAAGCGAAACAGCGCCAGAACGCTGCCCAGCATGTGATCATCCACAGTCATACTTCGAAGTTTACACTTTCCCATTCTTAGATGATTAAAAATATCATTTTCGATATTGGCAATATTCTCTTGCGCTATGATCCCCTTCCTTATTTAAATAGTCATTATGATCATGGCGCAGAGTTATATGCTCTTATCAGCCAATCGAAAGAGTGGCTGATGCTTGATCAGGGCACCCTTACAAATGAAGAAGCGATCGCCGTCTTTACTAAGCAGAATCCGGCTTTGAAAGATGAGATCATCCATTATATGACGCATTGGAGTGAATTATTAACACCGCTTGAAGAACATGTGAACGTCTTCAAGCAAGTCAAAAAAGATTATCATGTCTATTTGCTTTCTAATTTTCACCTAGAAGCATTTCAAATGATGCGTCAGAAATACCCTTTCTTACAGGATGTTGATGGTCAGGTGATTTCCGCAGATGTCCATCAGTTAAAACCTGATCCAGCTATTTATCAGACGCTTTTTACGCGTTATCATCTTCGACCTGAGGAATGTCTGTTTATTGATGATTCAAAGGCTAATATCGATACGGCAAAAAAACTAGGTATGAAAACACTTCATATCCAAGCGAATGATCCCCTTGAAGATCACTTAAAAGTTTTATTAAAATAGCCATGTACTGGCTATTTTTTGTATACAAAAAAGAGTGTTCGATTAATTTTGTTCATCGAACGCTCTTTTTGCCTTCATTAGTAAATCACTAATTTCCGGGTACATCAAATGATCAACGGGTAATGCCTCAAAGGATTTCCGTTCTCTCATTTCACATTCCCCTAACTGACCTAAATCATAAATATTTGCCATAAAACAGATGCCTTGTAAATCATCTTTTGTGAAGTCACAAAGCGGCTGTAAGTTAAATGTGACAGCTCCTGATTCTTCCATCAGGATTCTTTTGGCAGCCATGATCTGGCTTTCCCCTTCTTGAATTGGTCCTCCCTGAAATTCCCAGTTCGCACTTTTCTTATGTCGGCTCAATAATAACTGCGACTGATATGTGGAAATAATGATCGCTATATCATAATGTTCCAGCGTTTCAGGGGCATATGTCTGACAACTCATGAATTTCACCTCGCAGTCCATATTACCATTAATCGTTTCAAAAAGGAATAATTTTCATATAAAAATAGCCTTATTGACTGATAAATGCAAGAAAACTTGTCACCTGACGCTCTAACATCAGAAAATGTTCTTCTCGAAAATGCGGAATATCTTCATCAAAATCAGCCTGCTCTAAGCCAACGCCAGTCTGATGCTCTTTCATGATATCCATCCCCATATAGGCGCACATCTGATTAAGTGCGACTAAGACATACTTGCCGGCGCTGCGCCCAGCCACGCTAGTAAAGGTCACTTTCTTCCCCGTCACATAGGTGCCGTCTTCAAAATGATGGGAGATGGGACGAGAACACCAGTCGAGTAAGTTTTTTAAATAAGCGCTCGGTCCTAAATTATATTCCGATGCAAAGATCCACAAGCCATCCGCTTCCTGCACCTTTTGTAAAACACGATTGACAGCGTCAGGGCGAGGATCCTCTAAATCCGGTGACATAAAAGGCAAATCATGAAAATCTAAGACTTCAATGGTGGCATGACCTTGTAATAAAGCCATTGCCTGCTTCGCAAAAGCTTTATTAAATGAATTCTTTTTTGGGGAACCAATAATAATGAGTATTTTCTTCATCCTACTTCTCCAATGGATCTTTGATCAAACGTGGCTTGAAATAAGCATATAAAGCTACTAATAAGGCATTGATCACAATAATGATAATCAAAATAGCGATTAAGCACAGTTTAAAGAACTCTTCTGGGAAGATATTGATGACCGGATCCACTAAGGGATCCATCAGCCAGTAGTTATTATGAAATAAAAGCTGATGCATCATCGTAAAAGCGGAAGAGAAATCACTTAAACCGACAAAACCAAAAAAGATAAGAATCAACGCTGAAATAATAGCCGTCAGTTTCAGATAACTGACTTCCCGCTCTTTAATCGCTTTTTGAATAAGAAAGAACGCCAAAACAGCACCAATAGGCAAATAGAGCTGTAAGACGATCATCACTTTGCGGACATCCGCAAAGTGAATCAAAGCATGCTTACTTAAGGTAAAGTAAGGTACCTGTAAAGGACCATGATGGAAGATTGATAAATACTGGCAGATCGTCGTAAAAGAGGTGACGATCTGGTCATTGCTTAAACCGGTGACCCGGTTTAAGGCAAAACCATCAATATTCGCTTTATAAATGAGCGGCACAAAGGTCACAAACAGCACCGCTGCATCAATAATCAATGTACTTAAAAGAAAAGCCATCCCGACATCCCGTTTATGGTACGTCATCAGATAGTTTTTCATGGTCTTAAAGTATCTGATTCCTCAACGAGGAAGTCTTCTCCTTTTTGCACTTCATGGCGTACTAAGTCGGGGAAATCCTGCTGGCGTAAACATTCGTAAATACCAATCGCTACCGTATTAGATAAATTTAAAGAACGGGAATCAGCGTACATCGGAATACGCACGCATTCATTAAGATGGGCTCTTAAAATATCATGAGGAATACCATCATGTTCATGACCAAATAAGAGATAATGTTCCCCTGGCATCGTGTAATCTTCTTCCGTATAAGTGCGGTTAGAATAGCGGGTATAGAAATGATAAATACCAGGATTTTTCGCTTCAAACTCTTCCCAGTTTTCATAGATTGTCATATCTAAATCTTTAATATAATCTAAGCCAGCTCTTTTCATATGTTTATCATCTAACGAAAAGCCTAATGGCTTGATCAAATGTAATTTGGTATGCGTGGCGACGCAGGTCCGCATGATATTTCCGGTATTTTGAGGAATGGCCGGATGTACTAAAACAATATGATTCATGTTTATTTCTCCTTTAAAATCTTATACAGTTTCTTTAATGCTTTCGCACGATGAGAATGTTCATTCTTTTCTTCCATA
Source organism: Intestinibaculum porci (assembly GCF_003925875.1). GTDB lineage: Bacteria > Bacillota_I > Bacilli_A > Erysipelotrichales > Coprobacillaceae > Intestinibaculum > Intestinibaculum porci. The sequence goes on from NZ_AP019309.1 coordinate 2,788,790, forward strand.
CTCATCGTCGCACTGGTTTTATGTAAAGGCGGATAGTAGAAAATCGGATCATAGCCAAAGCCATTTTCCCCTTCAATATGATCATAGATTTCCCCTTCAAACGTTTCTTCGATAGTAATCGTTTCTTCGCCCGGAATGGCTAAAGCCATAGCGCAGACAAAGCGGGCAGTGCGCGGTTTGCCAGAGGCATTGACTAAATCGATAATTTTCTGATTTTTGATATCATATGATGTCTCTTCTCCCATCCAACGAGAAGAATAAATGCCTGGGGCACCATCTAACGCATCAACGACTAAGCCGGAATCATCGGCTAAAACAGGTTTATTGACCATCTTCATCACAGTTTCAGCTTTGATCACCGCATTTTCCACAAATGTCGATCCGGTTTCTTCAATATCCGGATTATGTCCTAACACATCTTTGATGGAATGGATCGTTATGCCAATGTCTTCTAACATGGCTTGAATTTCTCTGATTTTCCCTTGATTGGTACTCGCTACAATAATTTCTTTCATTGTTTTGTCTCCTATTAATCTCATTTATTCTACACTTTTCCCCTTTTTTATGCAAGAATGGAACCAGGAGGTGTATATATGATCAAACAGCTGATTATTAACGCTGATGACTATGGCATGTGTGAAAGTGTAACGCAGGGCATCCTGAAAGGCTTACACGATGGTGTCCTGACATCAACGACCGCTTTTATGAATAGTCCAACAATTGCGCAGGATTTAATATTATTAAAGCATACTTCTTATGGTTTAGGAGTGCATCTCAATGTCACCTTTGGCAAGCCTTTGACAAAAGGACACAGCTTTATCAATAGCGAAGGCTTTTTCAAAAAGCCTAAAGACTATGGTGAAAAGATCATCATCGATGCAAAAGAACTCAAAGCAGAATGGCAGGCACAAATCGAGAAGTTTATTGCCCTGACGCATCATCTTCCAGATCACATTGACTCGCATCACAATATCCACTTACTTTACCCAGAAGTTTTTGATGCTTTAGCGAAGCAGTATCATTTACCAGCACGCTCGATCACCTATCCGTGTGTCCACTTTACCGCTGACAAAGCGCAGTTAGATACGTTTAGACAAATTTTAAATAGCTATGATGGCACTTTAGAAATCATGACCCATCCTGGTTACTGCGATGAAACCTTAAAGCAGTTATCTTCGCTTAATCAAGAGCGAGAAACAGAACTTGCCTTCTGGTGTCAGAGAGAAGTCAAAGAAGCTTTAAAAAACATTCACTTATCGACATTTTAAAAGCCAGGAAAGCCTGGCCTTTTTACGTGTTTTTCATTTTCACAAATCTATTGACGACAAAGTAAGAAAATAAGCCGCAAACTGCGCCTAAACATAAACCGGCTAAAACATCGGTTGGATAATGGACCATCAGATAGTTACGACTAAAGCCTACTAACAAAGCAAAGAGAAGAAATAACCATGAGTATTTCTTATTGAGACTCAGGAATAGCACCATCATTGCGGCCATGATGGAAGTTGAATGACCAGAGGGAAAGGAATAGATTTCTCCTTCGACCGTTGCCCCGGTATATTTCCACCACCGCACATACTCGGCAATATGGGCATTATACGGACGACTGCGTCCAACCACATTTTTAATAAAAATGTTGGTGAAGAGAACGCCTAAAACAATAGCCGCTAATAACGCTAATCCCGTTTTTCTTGTTTTCTTGAAAAACAAAAGGATAATACCTAAGATTAAGACCGGATAACCTTTACTTAAATCACAGGAATAGGATACAAAACGCATAAAGGGCGTGAAAAAACCGTGGGTTGCCACGGCAAAGGCATGAATCGCTTTTAAAATGTTGTAATCAAATGCTTGATGAATCATCATCTTCTCCTTTCACAAAATCTAAAATTTGTTTGAAAAGCTGCGCACAGTCATAAGATGCAAAGACTTGTGGAGCGATGGGCTCCACATGCGCCTGCGGGACGCTTTCCTGAATCTGCGTAAGCGCATAACGCATTTGCGGGGCAACGAGCACGAGTTCATGATCGTTTACCATGTCTTTGACTTCATCATAAGCGGCCGCTTCCACGCTATAAGGGGCGTGGTTATACTTTAAGAACGTGTTCATCTTTTGTGTAAAATAAGCTGATGTCAATCCCCCGCTGCAACAGATAATCACTTTCTTAAGCGGATTTTCTTTCCGAAAGACGCGCATCATGCCATCGAAATTCTTTTTCGCATAGGCATAGCTGGAAAACTGATAATATAAATAGAAGATCACCTGATCATGATACAAAATGATTTCTTCGACAAAGCCATGATCATAGAAAAGAATCTTTCCCACTTTGTCCTGATCATAGAAAAGATATTCGTGATCAGTGACAATAAGATGATCATTTTTCAGTTGTCCTCGTAAATAGTATTTAAAGATTTCCAGACAATCGCGCATAATAAGCCCCCTCTTCATTATATCAATTTTTTATACGCATGTAAAAAAGGTATTCCCTGCCCTTCTCGAGAAATAGCGTGCTATAATAGGGGCAGGTGATAAAAATGAAAGAATTACAGAAAATATTAAAAGAAAGACATATTAAATATTACATTATTCCAACGGATGATGATCATCAGAGTGAAATGGTTGGTGATTTCTATCAGTTCCGTCGTTACCTCTCCCACTTTACCGGTTCTGCCGGGACCCTTTTAGTTGGTCAGGATGACGCTTATTTATGGACGGATGGCCGTTATTTCCTGCAGGCACAGGAGCAGCTGCCAAATGATATTACACTCATGAAAATGCGTATGCCCGGGGTGCCAACCTTAAGTGAATTTCTCGCACAGCACTTAGAAGAAGATGATGTCTTAGGCTTTGATGGTCAGGTTATGAACGCTTCTTTTATTCTTGATTTAGAAGAAGAATTACCTTTTGACTTAAAGTTTGAAGATGTCGACCTCAGCTATATCTGGAAAGATCGTCCAAAGCGCTCTCATGAAGCGGTTTATTTATATGATGATACTTATAATGGCATGGATTATAAGATCAAATTAGAATGGGTGCGTGATTATATGGATGCCAATGAGATCAATCATCATTTAATTGCCTCATTAGATGATATTGCCTGGCTCTTTAATATCCGCGGAAATGATATTCCATGTACCCCCGTTGCCCTCGCCTTTGCGATCGTCCACGAAACAACCGCCACATTGTATTTGCAGAAAGGGACATATGATCAGGAATTCATTGATCATTTCAAAGACAACGTGATCATTAAAGATTATGAAGATGTTTATAAAGACGTCGCCAATCTCAATGGCACGCTCTTGGTTGATTTAAGCCATATTAACTATCAGCTTTTCAATCATATTAACTGTGAATTCTATGATGAACCTAACCCTACCCAGTGGTTTAAAGCGATCAAAAATGAAACCGAAATCAAGAATACCACTTGGGCTCATATTAAAGATGGTGTCGCGGTCACAAAGTTTATGTATTACCTGAAAAATAACATTCAGGAAGGCACTCATACAGAAATGAGCTTAGCCCAAAAACTGCAAGACTTCAGAAAAGAGCAGGTCAATTATATTGAACCTTCATTTGATACAATTTGTGCCTATAAAGAAAATGGCGCTATTATCCATTATCAGGCTACTAAGGAACATAACAGCGTAGTTAAGCCTGAAGGCTTATTAATGATTGATAGCGGCGGTCAGTATTTAGAAGGGACGACGGATATTACCCGCACCTTTGTTTTAGGTGATTTGACAAACGAAGAACGGCGTGACTTTACCTTAGTAGCGAAATGCTGGCTAGGCTTAATGAATCTGAAATTCCCCTATGGCATGACTGGGGTCAACGTTGATACTGTAGCCCGCGCGCCTTTATGGGCTTATGGTTTAGATTTCAGACATGGCACAGGCCATGGCGTAGGCCACTTCTTAAGCGTCCATGAAGGACCACAAGGTATTCGTCCATTTGATGAAGAAAGCGTTAAAATCGAACCGGGGATGATCACTTCTGATGAACCAGGTGTGTATATTGAAGGCAGTCATGGCATTCGTCACGAAAACCTCCTGCTTTGTGTCAAAGCGGAAAAAACTGATTATGGTCAGTTCTTAAAGTTTGTCCCATTAACGATGGTGCCATTAGACTTAGATGGCTTAGATGTCAGCCTCTTAAGCGAGCAGGAAAAAGCTCAGCTCAACAGCTACCACGATCAGGTTTATAAAACCATCTCTCCTTATTTAACGAAGGAAGAAAGGGAATGGCTAGCCATTTATACAAGGGCTATTTAAAATGCCAGGCTTATCAGATTATTCTCAATATTCCTGGGTCATCGCCCTATTATTAATCATCGCCTGGTGGAAAATTTTTAAAAAAGCTGGACGCTCAGGGATTTTATCCCTGATCCCCATTGTCAATACGTGGACGCTCTTTTCAATTGCCGGGTTATCCGGTGTAACATCCCTCTTTGGCTATCTAGGCGCTTTCTGCTTATCTTATGCGACTATCGCTTTTAGTGAGATGATGTCTATTTTAGGCAGCGTGCTGATGCTGATTTTCCTTGTTCAGGCGGTGCGGGTCAGCTTTAACTTAGCCCGTAAGTTTGGCCATGGACTCGGTTTTGGCTTCGGTTTGCTTTTCTTAGCCCCAATCTTTTCCTTGATCATCGCCTTCAGTGATGATGCTTATCTCCCTCAAGCTTAAAACGCCACTTGCGTGGCGTTTTCTTATTTCGCATGAAGAACTTTCATGACAGCACTATTTTTTTCAACCAGGCCAAAGACGATAGCCCCGATCATCAGAATGACAACTTCTCCTACAAAGACATAGAATGCATTGAGATAGAATGGTAATTCCTTAAAGACTAAAGTTAATTCCGCCCCAACGATTAAACCATTAAAGACACCGCCTAATAACGCGCCTAAATAACGGTTCTGCACTTTCCACATGGCAATGACCGCTAAAAGCGTTGCACAGGTGCCAAAGACAATATCATAAACACCTAAAGGTGAGGCTAAGTTCGATAAGAAACAGCCTAAGACCAAACCAGGAATATACTTCTTATTATAAAATGCTAAGAAGATCATTAATTCACTGATGCGCATCTGGATACTGCCATAAGAAATCGGCGCTAATAATAATGTCAGTGCTGCATAAGCAGCGGCGATAATGCCATTGACGGCAATCGTCTGGATGTCAATCTTTTTCATTTCTACATACCCCCTAAAAAACTAAAAAAAGCGGCATGTAGCCACTTCGATAGTTTTTTTATCCTGGGTGACTACTACCAGTTGACTTAGTCACTATAACATAGAAAAGAGATTTAGGAAACACTTTCGATGATTATTTCTCCTAAATGATGGACGCAAAGACAGGTTTCACCATAAATGCTTGTCCCTAAAATGATCACATATCCCGTCCCGACAGTAAAACCATCAATATGGAGATCTAAATGATGCAAAGAGGATAAGCTATGTTTTCGCTTTTTATAATAGAGAAAACTATCCTTATGCAGATTGGTCATTTGTAACGCTCCGCCTACTAGCTTCTCTCCTTTATAAAAGCCCGCTAGAAAAGATAAAGTTAATGTCCGTCTTTTGATCGTGAGATGACTGATGGTGCAGTCTTCAAAATGATAAGAGCATTCGCATGCAGGATAAATCGTCTGTCTCATAGCTCTTCTCCGTTTGACATGATCAGCTGTTTATAATAAGCACTGCTTTTCTTAAAGCTGCTTGTTTGATCGATCATAAAGCCTAAGATCTGACTGCCATCACCAACCGCTTTTTTCATTTCTTTGACATGTTCCCGTAAATCATCGATCGTATCAAAATCATCATCCCCTTGATGCTCTTTAAGATGAAAATTAATCAGAATTGGACAGTCATAACGGGAAGTCATCGTGCGCATCGCTAAACGTAAACCTAATGGATCACGACGGCCCGAAGAGATTTGATAGGCTCCTAAGATTCCTGAAGTATAACTCCCGCTTAAAGAATTAAAGCCGACTAAGACGCACATTTCATAATGCAGACCCATAAAATCGGTCAAAGCAGCCGCCTGTTTTAAAACCTGGCGATCACTTAGCGTCATATCTAACTGAATATCTTGGTTTGCAAGATAACGGCGCACCAAAGCCGGATAACGGCCATAGCCGTAAATATCCATCATACTGTAGTTTTCAATCTCGTTATAATCACTTAACGCTAAGGCGTCAAGAGGACGCGCATGCGGCAGGCCGACGATATCATTAACCATCGAGCCTACACAAAGGCTAGGATCATGCGCTTTGAGACATAAAACAGCCTGGGCCTGCGCCACAAATATATAATGCATGACCTGATACAGTTTTGATAATGAAGTATCGGGTAAGAAATGGGGCTGATCAAAGATCACAAAGTGATGAACCTGATCTTTATAAGCGGTATAAACCTTTTCAACATAATCGACAAAACGCTTAATAATAGAACGTTCTTCCCAGTTGCCTAAGTCTTTTAAATAATCGCCATAGGAAATGGTTAGAATCGGGGTGATATGGGCCTGTAAACATGTCTGTAATAAGGCATGAAGATCTTCACCAGGATGAAGGGCGATCTGACAGGCGGTCACATGCATCTCTTTAAGGATTTTGAGATCGCTATATCCCTCATTGAGATAAACTCCCCAAAGAAGGTCTTTGGGGAGTTTGGTATCAAAATACATTAGGCGTTATCCTTTAAGAAATCCGATAAAATCTTTGAGTAATCATCATCCTGGTTCATATCATAGAAATGTAATTCTTTGATTGGGAAAAGCACGGCTTTTCCGCCATTGCTGTTGTAAAGTTCAAAGACATCTCTAAATGGCACATCCGCATCTTCTTTCGAATGCATGAAAATGGTTGGGATCATGTTATTCTTCACTAAACGGACCGTGTCCATATCCGCAATATCCATACCCGCTTCATTCTTGAAGATATTCTTCATCACAATTGGCGATAACTTAGGTGTTACTTTATACTTCTTAAAAATATGATAAGACAGATATCCTGAGACATTATCATAAGCGCCATTAGAGACAATGGCAGTGACATTTTTTAATTTGCCTAAACCAGACGCATTTAAGATAGTATTGGCGCCCATCCCTTCACCATACATGACAATCTTCATATCTTCGCCAAACTGTTCGATCAGATAATTATTCCATTCTTCTAAATCATCAGCATCTTTATAACCAAAGCCGCGAATATATCCATCACTGGTGCCATGCGCAGCCGCATCTAATAAAAGAATATTCGTTTCTGGTAAAAGTTTTTCAAAGGCCTGGGCAGCAGTTTTGAGACTGCCGGCATTTTCGCCTAAGCGATGACACATTACTAACGTTCTTTGCGCATTGTCATGTTTTCTTAAATAACCATAGAGCACTAAGCCTCGGCTATTTTTAAGACGGATGACATCAACGTCTAAATCATCCACGTTGGTACGTTCAATTTCATTACGATAAAGCATATTTTTGGTAAAATCTACCGTTGCTTTGTACATTGCAGCTGCGCCTGTCACAGCGCCTGCCACGATCGATCCTAATACTAATTTACTCTTTTTCATTAAATAATCTCCTTCCTAGTTATACCAGTCACCAAAGTTATCAAGTAATAAGCGGTTAATATTAACGATCTGTTCAAATGATGACTGACGATATTTTTCATTTTCCATCCGCCCGGCAAAGAAACGAATGGCTGCCACTAAATCCTTACGGATCTGCGGACGATATTCACTGGGGAATGATTTGATGGGGAAACAAGTGAAGATAAAGGTATTGTAATCGGTATTGAAAAGATCGATTAAGACCCCATAACCATCACTTTGTAAGAGGGAATTCCCTAAAGCCAAATCTAAATCACTATCCGCTAACGATAACATGTTATTCATAATGCGTCTGAAGACACATTTAACGACCCCATAATAGTTATCATAATCATTAATGTAAATATAATAGAGATAAGAGAATACTAAATTCACATTGGTATTGCGATCATCCTCTTTATCGTAGAGAACGAGTTTTTCTCTTAAATGAGCAATAATTGCATTCATGACATGGACATTTGATAACGTTAAAGCGCCAAAGTCGGTCATGATCGCAAAGGTAAATCGTTCCCACTTACATAACAGTTCAATCACTTCCAGCAGACGCTCTTTAGCGGTTGAGAAATAATCCTCTAAATGATCACAGACCACCCGAATAATCTCACGGATATAGTATAAGTGATACTGATATTCGGTATCGAGATATTTGGTGCTGTTGGAGTCCCATTCATTTTCATAGAGGATATTCTGGAATAACAGAATTAAGGTCTCTAAGTAAGCATCATAACGTTTGCGTTCACGTAAATGTTTCATGGCCGGAACGAAGATCTTATAAAATTCATCGATTGTTTTCGCATTGATGCCATGATGATATTTCATATATTCCAAGACATTGATATAGTCGATTGGCGACATATGTGTATCAAAAGGAACCGATGCATTCACATAGCTTTCATAAAGCGAATAATGTAATAAACGCGGATAGCTTTCATTATGAATGACATGACGCAGCGCGTCATTAATGATATGCTGCTTCTCCTGTTCATTTAAGTTTTCCGAAAACGTGGCGGAAACGGTATCGGTATAAGACAGGTCGACAAAGATATCGATGCGGCGGAAATTGACATCGAGCATGTAGTAATGACATTTGAAGTCATGTTCGCCGCTGCGATAGCCGGACATATATTTATATTTGCCGTTGTAGGAACTTTTATGTTCCTGCAGATACTGTTCTAAGATTTTCTTATTAAATGGCATACATCATCATCCTTTAAAGCTGGCCTCTTATTTTCTTAAAACGATAATAGAAATTATTTTTGATATATTCCTGGGCATAGAAACGGATGTTTTCTTCATCCACATCCCCGCCGACACTTTCACACGTTAACATAATTTCCTGTGTCAGCTCTTTAAAATCCTGTTCACTTAAATCGTAGAGTTCATCTTTGAAAACATCTCTGACAATCGCATAAGACGAGATGAAATCTGGATCTTTTTCTAAGTCTTTCAATTCAGTCATTATATCACCTCATGGCTCTCATTATATCATGCGCGCTTCAACTTTGATACTTTTCTTTGTGATTATGCCATATTCCTATGAAGTCTTGATGAACAAAAAAAGGGAGAAACCTCCCCTAACGTAAAAAATGAATATCTTCGGTAACTTCTAAGCCTAACTGATCTAAGACAAAGCGCGCCTGTTTATAAGTGGCGACATCGCTTAAAGCGGTTGGTTCATGGGCATCCGTGCCGATGATAATGCGGTTGCCATGTTTTTTGCATAAGGCAAAAAACGGAATCGATGGATAATCACGGCCTTCTTTAAAGCCTAATAAGTTAAATTCTAATGGCATATCTAATAATTTTGCTTTGGCGCAGATCTTTTCCATCTCTAATAAATGACGAGGATCTTTTTGATCGTAGGCAATGACATCCGGATGTGCAACATAACTGTATAACCCCGTATCCATCGCTCTTAACACCTGATGGACATACGTTTTCACCGTGGTTAAATCTTTCTGGGGAAAGCCATAGTATTCCCCATATTCATCACTTTCATTATAGTGATGCCCTAAAATCAGATAATCAATGGGATAATCTTTGAGGACTTGTTTCATGCCATCCAGCATTTCGGGAAAGTATTCCGCTTCAAAGCCGATTTTAATAGAAATCTGATCTTTGTATTTCTCTTTTAGCGCTAATAGTATTGAGACATAATCATCAATCTGACTCTCTTCCATACGCATGGTTGGATGATAACCAGAGGCATAATGCCAAGGGGCATGATCACTAAAACCTAATTCTGTGTAACCAGCTTTCATGGCATTTAAAATATAGTCTTCTTCTTTGCCGATGGCATGATGACAGCGCGGGGTATGGGTATGATAATTCTTCATAAGGCCCTCCTAGTATAATGGCAGATCGCCCGTAATCTTATTGGCATCCTCGATATATAGTGGCTCTAATGCCATACAGGTATAAGTCGGCTGACCATGGAATTCGGTAAAACCGGCATCTAAGATTAACGCAGTAATATAACCTAGCTCTTTCGCTTTTTTGTTTAAGGCTAAAAGTTCTTCCTCACTATCCACATAGACACAGACTTTCGCCACGCCTTTTTGAAACCACTGGGTTAATGGCGTGACATCATTGGTTTCTAAAGTCATATAATCATCCACTTCGGTGAGCTGATCAAAGCGGTTTTCATGTTTTAAGGCTTTTAAGACGGCTTCCACGCAGGCATGTGAAGCCTGAGCCGCAATTTTGCCTTTACGCATCTTCAGATCACGACGCATAATAATCATTTGTTTTGCTTCATACATAACATGTTCCTTCTTTCGCTCCCTACTGTATCATATTTTTCTAAATGACATCAAGAAAAAAGGTATCAGGAAAATCCTCATACCTTTATAAGAAATCACACGTGTAGCCGCGGGTATCTAATTCTAATTTTTCGACGCGCCAGCCTTCAATCAAGTCACCTAATTCTTCTTTAATGCGGACGACACCTTTGGTATCATCAGCGCGAATCAAGGCCATAATCGTTGGTCCAGCCCCGGATAAATAAGCCCCTAAGACGCGTTCATCTTTTTCTAAGGTTTCCATAATCGGGAAGAAGTTTTTAATCAGTTTCCCACGATAAGGCTGATGGAAACGGTCTTTAAAGCCTAACTTTAAACCATGATCGTAGCCGTTGATAATCGAAGCGACCATCAAAGCTAAATGTGAGACATTCGCAATCGCATCTTTACGATCTAAAGTATCCGGTAAAACCGCACGGGCTTTTTTAGTGGATAAAGTAAATGGCGGAATTAAAGCCACAAAACGATAGTCATGTTTAACAGGTAAGGATAACGTCGTGACCTGATAGTCATCTTCCATGACGGAAACCGTCATCCCGCCAAAGATCGCTGGGGCTACGTTATCTGGATGGCCTTCGATCTTCGTCGCTAAATTGAGGATCTCACGGCGCTCCTCATAGCGATCTTTAAAGGCATAAGCGCCGACAATCCCCGCTACAATACAGGTGGAAGAAGAGCCTAAACCGCGGGTGTAAGGGACATCACCACTAGTGACAATGCGTACACCTTTATAGTCTAAACCGATCTTTTTCGCAGCTTCATCGAAAGCCTGAAACGTCATATTATCGCGATTGGCAAACTGCTCTGGGCAGCCAAGAATTTCCAACCCTTCATCAATTAATTCAAAAGTGAAAGTATTATATAAAGTGACTGCTAACCCGGCCACATCAAAGCCTGGGCCTAAGTTGGCACTCGTCGCTGGGACTCTTACTTTAACGTACATCTTATAACTCCTTAATACGATCACCGATCGTCTTTAAGATGTCATCTCTCTTGATCACACCTTTATGTAAGATCTCACGATCTTTAATGCCCTTTAATGGATAAGGAATCTCGACACCCGTGAAAGCATGTAATTTTTCAATAGCTGTATAAACATCCACTTTTTCACCAGTTAAGGCTTCATAAACTGATTCTGGGAATTTATAAGGAGAAGCCGTTGATAATAAGATATTAGGAGTGGTATCACCAGTTTCTTTGACGTAGTTCTGGTAAACCCCATAACCGCAGGCTGTATGGGTATCTAAGACATAATGATTCTTTTCATAGCAGTCTTTGATATTCGCCAATACTTCTTCTTCACTCTGATAGCCAGCAGTAAATTCTTTTTGAATACGCGCTAACGTATCCGCATCAACTTTATATTCACCACTGGTATTTAATTCATGATAGAATGCATCTACTTTTTCACTGTCACCATCAACCATGAACCAGACTAAACGTTCTAAGTTACTTGAGACAAGAATATCCATCGCTGGAGCATTAGTCTTATAGAATTCACGATGGGTATCATAAACCCCCGTCGTAAAGAAATCGGTTAAGATCTTGTTTTTATTCGATGCCACAATAAATTTATGCACCGGTACACCCATGTTCTTCGCAATCCAGCCAGCTAAGCAGTCCCCAAAGTTACCAGATGGTACAGTGAAGTTCACTTCATCACCCATCTTCAGATCACCACGTTTGACTAAGCTTAAATAAGCATGGAAATAGTATACAATTTGTGGAATCAGACGCCCGATATTGATTGAGTTCGCACTTGATAAGAAGACATCATGCTGATCACACAATGCTTTTAATTCTGCTGAACCAAAAGCCTTCTTCACGGCTGTTTGCGCATCATCGAAGTTTCCTTCGATCCCAATAATTTCCACATTTGAACCGGTGGTGGTGATCATCTGCTGTTTCTGAATAGCACTGACCCCATCAATCGGATAGAACACTTTAATGCATGTCCCTTCCACATCTTTGAAACCTTCTAAGGCTGCCTTACCCGTATCACCAGAGGTCGCCGCTAAGATCATAACTTCGCGGTTTTCCCCTTTTTTCTTTAAAGATAAAGTCATAAATCTTGGTAAGATAGATAACGCTAAATCTTTGAAGGCAGCGGTTGGCCCCTGGAATAATTCCATTACATATTCATTACCGGCTTTCACTACTGGCACAACGCCTTCTTTAAATAAACCAGAATCGTAAGCACCCTGCGCGCAGCGGCGAATATCTTCTTTAGCATCTTCAGGAACGAAACTGCCGATCACTTCCGTTGCTAAATCAACGTAATTTAAATCTAATAATGCATTAAGATCCTTCTTTTCAAAAGGGAATGCTGGCACCAGTAACCCCCCATCGTTAGCGATGCCCTGTAAGATTGATGTATAGAAATCTAAAGGCTGCTGATGACCTCTTGTACTCTTGTATAACTTTTCCATTTTAAGCCTCCTCTTATGTTGCATTTATTGTATTAGAATAAGACCATCAAGTCAATGAAAAACAAGGTTGCTTTATGATAAGACAAAAATATTTTCTAAACATTCGTTAAAAGCATAATTTCACTCTTGTATTTCATCTTTTATGGCATTTCTTTCTTCTATTATACTAGAAAGCGAAGCTGAGCCGATAAAAATCTCATGATTACGCAAAAAAATGTCCTTCGAACATTCTTGCCATTCGCTCTCCCTTCCTATATAATGGCCTTGCACATAAGGAGGAACTATGAATACATTAACAATTCCTGATCATTATCAGTCACCGCTTGATCTAATCGAAACCGAAGTTGCGGTAAAAATGATCAAAGATACTTTTGAAAGAAGATTAGCAGAACAGTTACGTTTAACCCGTGTTTCGGCACCATTATTCTTATTAAAGAATACAGGTTTAAACGATAACCTAAACGGTGTTGAACGTCCCGTAGCGTTCAAAGCACCCTCATTAAATGATGATGATGAAATTGAAATCATCCATTCTTTAGCAAAGTGGAAGAGAGACGCCCTCCACAGATATCACTTTGAAGCCCATACTGGTCTTTATACCGATATGAATGCCATTCGTCGTGATGAAGATCTCGACAACATTCATTCGATGTATGTCGATCAGTGGGACTGGGAAATGGTTATTACCAAAGAAGATCGTAACCTTGATTTCTTAAAGAAAACTGTCCGTAAAATCTATCGTGCTCTCTTAGATGTGGAATTCACAATGTTAAGACATTATCCACAGTTAGGAGAACCAATCTTACCAGAAGAGATCACTTTTATAACCACTCAGGAATTACTCGATCTTTATCCTGATGATACGCCAAAAGAAAGAGAAAATAAGATTGTCAAACAGCACAAAGCTGTTTGCATTATGCAAATTGGTGATCTCCTTTCTAATGGAACAAAACATGATGGCCGTGCTCCTGATTATGATGACTGGGCCTTAAACTGTGACATTCTTGTCTACAACAAAGTGCTCGATCAGGCATTAGAACTTTCATCTATGGGGATCCGTGTCGATGCCGACAGTTTAAAAGCACAGCTTGAAAAAGTTCATGCCAATGAACGTCTTTCTTTACCATTCCATCAGAATATCATCAATGGTGTTTTACCATTATCAATCGGTGGCGGAATTGGTCAGTCACGTCTCTGCATGTTCTTTTTAAGAAAATGTCATATTGGTGAAGTCCAGGCTTCTTTATGGGATCAGGATACATTAAAGACCTGTGAAGAAAAAGGTGTTCACTTATTATAAAAGCTATTTTATATAGCTTTTTTATTTACAAGGAGGAATCACAATGCCTTTTAAAGACAATTTTATAGCCCATCCTCAGCGTCATCCTGGCATAAGTTATGATGATATTAAAAATCTCATCGATCCAGCAACGCTCGCCTATCTTGAAGACCCCGATGTCTTAGCCTATCAGGGACATCTCTATCTTGTTGACTTCTCACATGAATCCCCTTCGCGTCGCTCTGTCTGTTATGACAAAGAAGCAAGAGTCCAACGCAAGAAGAACCCGCCGATCACCAGTGCGATGGAAGAAGCACAAAAACATGGTCTTTCCTTAGTTGATGAAGACATGTATATGTATATGCAGTCACTTGCACCTTTAGATGAAAAAAGCCAAAGCTGGATCGCTACCCCTTCCTCGATCAGAGAATTAGGTGGTGCCTTATTTGGCAGCTATAAATATGGCCGTGCTTTTATCTTTTATAATGGTGCTGATGCCTATTATGCAACGCGTGGTTTCCGTTGCTGTTTATTGATTAAATAATCCTATGGCTTCTTTAGCATTTGAGAGAAAACTTCCCGAAAATAAGTGAGCATATCTTTTGCAGGATTATTTTTCATATGTTATTATGGCATTGGTTAGAGAATACTAACCGCTATAGATCAGCTTTCCTCCTGCCTACCATCAGGAGTGAAAATTTCCATAACAACTTTAAATGCATATTGATTGCGAAGATTTCAAAAAGTATGTAAAGTAAGAGTTGTAAAGAAAACCTACTGAATTAGTGGGTGAATAGATATATGTCGATGAGGAGGACAAAATTATGGATTTAATTCAGAAAATTTATGCAAGAGAAGTACTTGACTCACGTGGGAACCCTACTGTAGAAGTTGAAGTCACTACGGAAAGCGGAGCTTTCGGTCGTGCGATCGTACCTAGTGGTGCCTCTACTGGTGTTCATGAAGCTGTAGAATTAAGAGATGGTGATAAATCTCGTTACTTAGGCAAAGGTGTTACTAAAGCCGTTAACAATGTCAATACTGAAATCAGAGAAAAGATCGTTGGCTTTGATGTCTTTGAACAGCGTGCGATCGATGAAGCAATGATTGCTTTAGATGGTACTGAAAACAAAGGTCGTTTAGGTGCTAATGCCATCTTAGGTGTTTCCTTAGCCGTTGCCAAAGCAGCCGCTGATTCATTACGTTTACCACTTTATAAATATATCGGCGGGGCTAATGCACATGTCATCCCAACACCAATGATGAACATCATCAATGGTGGTGAACATGCTGATAACAACGTTGATTTCCAGGAATTCATGATCATGCCTGTTGGTGCTTCTACTTTCAAAGAAGCGATCCGTATGGGTGCCGAAGTCTTCCACAACTTAAAAGCCGTTTTAAAAGGCAAAGGCATGAATACTGCCGTTGGTGATGAAGGTGGTTTCGCTCCTAACTTAGATTCAAATGAAGAAGCGATTCAGGTTATCTTAGAAGCTATTGAAAAAGCTGGCTATAAACCAGGTGAAGATGTTAAGATCGCCATGGACGTTGCTTCTAGTGAATTCTACAAAGACGGTAAATATGTCTTAGCTGGTGAAGGTGGTAAATCATTCGATTCTAAGGAATTCGTTGATTTCTTAGAAACATTAGTTGATAAATATCCAATCATTTCTATTGAAGATGGTTTAGCAGAAGATGACTGGGATGGCTGGGATTACTTAACTGAAAAGTTAGGCAACAAAGTTCAGCTTGTTGGTGATGACTTCTTCGTTACCAATACAAAACGTTTAGCGAAAGGTATTGAACGTGGTGATGCCAATGCGATCTTAATCAAAGTTAACCAGATCGGTACTTTAACAGAAACATTAGAAGCTATCGAAATGGCTAAAGAAGCTGGCTATACAGCAATCGTTTCACACCGTTCAGGAGAAACAGAAGATACGACAATCGCTGATATCGCTGTTGGTACAAATGCTGGTCAGATCAAGACAGGTTCTGCTTCAAGAACAGACCGTATTGCAAAATACAACCAGTTATTACGTATCGAAGATACTTTAGGCAACCAGTCTAAATATCTTGGTGTAAAATCATTCTACCAGTTAAACAAATAAACACGTAGGGGCCATCACGAAATAATGTAAATCAAGGCATTTCTTAGAATTATCCAAAATCTACATTTTTCGTTAATCCTCTAAAATAAAAAAGCGTTGGAATATTCATTATTCCTTCGCTTTTTTTGGTATCATCAAGATATGAAAGAATCAGATTTAAGTAAGTATTTAAAAAGGCTACGATTTAGAAGTTATGCTGCAGAGTCTTCTTTATGCGTATATCGATGAAAGCCAGATTTCTTATGCAAAGCTTAAAACGCTTTGCAAGGAAACTATTCCCTCTATTTTGATGGCAGACGAAAAATACCATCACTGATTTTAAAGGTGTCTCATAATACCGTAAAGTCTTATACAACGGCATTTAAGCTCTTATTAGATTTTCTATATGAGGAAATGGGAATGAATCCAGATCGGATTGAATGCGATGATATTAATTCAGAAGTTATAATAGAATATCTTGAATGGATGGAAAAGACCAGAAATATAAGTATATCTACAAGGAACCAGCGTCTAGCCGCAATAAAGTCTTTCTATAAGTATGTTTCAAAAAAGTCACCATCAATGATTTATACATGCTCAAGCATTATCGGATTAGACGCTAAGAAAGGTTCCAACAGAATGATAGCATATTTGGATATGGATCAAATAACGATTTTGATTGAATATTTAAAAGAATACAGAAGTATGAAGGAACTTCTCCTGTTTTCTGTTCTTTATGAGACAGGCGCCCGAGTGAGTGAATTGATTTCTATCCATGTTTCTGATCTTAGATTAGATTAGACAAAGAGCACTCAATGATTGTACTCCATCGCAAAGGAAACAAAGTGCGCAGACTGCCGATCTCTAAAGATCTTAGCACGATGATAACATGTTATTTAAAAGGTGATGATTATGTGGACTGGGATGGACTTGGCTATCTATTCTATTCACAGCAGCACGCACCTTATACAAGATTTGCAATCAATTATATGATAAACAGCTGGAAAAAAGGTGTGAATGAAATCTATCCTAATGCTCTTCCTGAACATATTCATCCACATATGATCAGACATTCAAAGGCAACACATCTTCTCGATGAAGGTGTAGATCTCTATGAGATCAAAATGTTTTTAGGTCATGCCAGCATTGAAACCACTCAATTCTATGCAACCCCAAATTTAGGAAAAATCAAAGAAGATATTGAGAAAGCTGCAGCAAATATTCAGATAAATAATAAATATGATGAACTTAAAACAGGAGAGCTGATAAATTTCTTAGAGAACCTACTTAACATAAACACAAAAAGCTCCTCTTCTGTTTATCTATTTGAATTAATAATTCCTTCGATATCTCGTCCACCGTAGAATATTCGTGCTACTGTAACAGTCCTCTCCTTATCATCGACAAGATAATACACAATAAAGTTGTCTACCGGAAGCTGATGCATTTTCATCGAATGCCAAGGCTCCCATTCAACTAACGTATAACGAGCTGGCATGAAATCCAATGAACGAACTTCCTTTCGTATGCGCCTCATCTGAGCTGCGGCTGTCTCCGGAACAAGAAGTTCATTCGCAATATATGAATAGATTTCACGTAAATCACCAAGTGCATCTACAGAATAGCCGACATTGTAGCTATCCGTCATATGCCAAACTCCTTTGCAAGTACCGCATCGACTTCATCTGCAGAATATACCTTTCCTGCTTTGATGGAATCAACACCCTTTTGGAGTTCTGCATCAAGTTCTTCTCTGGTCATTGCACCAACAGCTAATGGCTTAGAAGAAGGAAGTTTCAATTCAAACGGCATACCTTTTTTCAGTACGATCTGGCTATAAAGCATCTGAATTGCACTGGATGGAGAAATGCCAAGCTGAGAAAGAATGCTTTCGGCATTATCCTTGAGATTAGTATCTATTCTTGCATAGACAACGGATGTATTTGCCATAGTATCGCCTCCTTTTTCTTTATTATATTTGCTTTTGCTTGCAATCGCAAGCATTTGGATAGATTATTTGGAGATTATTTTGTGCATTTATTATATTTACATCTAGGGAGGCGATATTTATGGTTAAGGAGATTATGCAGTATCACAAAATATTAGGGACAATTGCAAAAAGATTCACTTAAATACGGTCAGTAGGCATTGGCTTATTCTGTGAGTGTATCTGTTTTTGAAAACCTACACAGGAATTCAATCCTATTGATGCGAAAACCATTTATTTTATAGCAGTTTGCAGTTTCGTAAACGGCTATACCTATCTTTGCGACTACAGGGCTTTCTTTGATCGGTCTCATCAGTCATTGGCGTTTAACAGCTGATCTATGTCATGTGAATATCTTTCTCAGTTTATTGCGAGAGAAAAGAAACACGGCCTCTAAAGTTCCAGATGTTTCTTATTAATGAGTCCTCAAAGTAGCTGGCGATAAGTGGTCAGAAATTAAAAATAACGATAGAATAGCTCTATCGTTATATATGCATCTTAGTTTGCTGGTTTAAAACGGCATCTGGTATTGGCATTCACCTTTTTAAAGGTGTAGCCACGATCTTTATAATACTGAATGATCATTGGCAAAGCTTTAACTGTGTTATCTTTAGCGGACGTATCATGCATTAAAATGACAACGTTCTTCATTGGTACACAAGCATTTTTAGCGAGCTGTGTAGGTGATAATGGACGCCCCGTCGCATCACCTGTTTCCACATTCCAGTCAATATAGTTATACCCTTGAGCATTCATTGATCGCGTCAGTTTAGTCATCACTTTATAGCCATAATGACGAGAAACCGTATTGTTTGTGCCACCAGGGAAACGGACTAATTTAGACTGATGTCCAGTTTCTTTGACTACAACTTTCTGAATTTGATCTAAATCCTTATTAAAAGCATTAACAGAGGCATAAACCTTTGCATAGTTATGAGAATACGTATGAAGACCAATGGCATGCCCTTTTTGTGCCATCATCTTAATATAAGGGAAACACTGAGGCTGCTGACCAGTCACAAAGAATGTCCCTTTAACATGATTTTTATCTAAAATATTTAAGACTTTTAACGTGTTGCGAGATGGTCCGTCATCAAATGTTAGATACACTGTCTTTTGTGTCTTAGCCAGCGCTGTTTGCGGGGCCATAAGCATCATCGCGGCCATGGCACTGATCATCATTTTTTTCATCATTTTATTGCCTCCAAAAATTCATTTTTTTATGTCTGTTTTGATACATCCCTAAGCAATCATCTTTTGCCCATGATGACTGCTTCAATCCTTTTAAATATTCACTGTATACTGTAGTTCACCCTGGCTGTAAGGCGCGATCTGTCCTTCATCAAAGACGACCACCAGTTTATTATGCTTATTCATATAGAAGTTCGTCTTCGTATTAACAGAAGTAAATGACGTTCCTTTCGCCTGTTTCTTGATAGCTTTATTAACCATCACTTTGAAATCTTTTTTCTTAAACAGGTCCTTCATATTCACCTGTCTGCCATATAATTTATTGATCGTGTAATAACGTGACTGTGAAGCTGAGTCCCCAGCCGTGGTGGTGGCGGTGACTTTTAGTGAGAGATACTTATTATTATTTGTGAGAACGGTATAACCAAAGTCATAAGCCGCATGTTTTGACTTTCCATAGTCTTTCACAAAAGCTTTGTAGGTCTGTTTATTAAAAGCTTTGATCTGCTTATTAACACTTGCGGTATGACTGCCTTTTAAGACGGGCATCATCATGGCCACGTTATTGCCTTTATTAAATGTCGTTGGGGTAATACTGTAACTGTGACTGACCGCCGCATTAGCTGCAGCTGGTCCGGCAAACATTGTTGCTACGACAACCGCTGATCCTAATAATTTCTTCATCATATTCAATCCTCCTCAATTTCATGTATGCAGCGGTCATCTTTTACCCACAATGACCGCTGCGTCCCTTTTAAATATTAACGGTATAACTTAATGCACCCTCGCTGTAAGGAGCGATTTCTCCTTCATCAAAGGTAAGCACTAATTTATTGTGCTTATTAACATAGAACTTTGTTTCTTTATTAATAGATTTGAAAGACGTCCCTTTGGCCTGTTTCTTGACAGCTTTATTAATGATCTTCTTATAATCTTTGCCTTTACCATAAAGAGACGCTAACGTCACCTGTTTACCGGTATCTTTATTTAAGGTGTAATACTTTGAAACCGTTGCACTATCACCGGCGGTTACAGTCGAAGAAACCTGCAAAGCTAAATACTTTTTGTTGTTGGTAAGCACTTTATAGTTAAAGTCGTAAGACGCGTACTTAGAGCCTTTGAATGTTTTCTTATAATCCTGGTACTGGGCTTTCTGAAAAGCCTGGATCTGCTTATTCATCGCAGCGGTGCCATAACCTTTCACCGTTGGCACTTTCATTGTAACCTGCTTCGTATTGGTATTTTGTGAGCTTACTTTGTATGAGTGTGTCGCTGCATGCACGACTGGGGCGCCAATAACCATAGCGGCTACGGTACTAATAAATAATTTTTTTAACATGTTCTTTAAGTCCTTTCATTACTGTTTTGGTGGAAATTGTAAATTCTGGAGTGCCTGAACTCATTGGTCCAATGTCTCCCTGCTGGAATACCATCACCAGCTGATGTTTGTTATTGATATAAAATTGTGTATTCTGATCAATTGTCTTGAATGGAGTTACTAAATCATCACCTTCTTTAAAATACTGTCCTTTGGTATCACTATTGATCACTTTTAAAACAGAGCTATTGATCACCTTCTTATAATCATACCCTTGTTTAAATAAGTCTTTGATCGTTACTGTTTTACCGGTTGCTTTATCAATGTTGTAATAGTATACTTTACGGTCGCTATCGGCTGCTGTCGTCAATGATTCTACCTTTAAGGTAAACCAGTATTTGTTGTTGGTGACAACCTTATAATCTATCTTTAAAGATGCATTCTTCGCATTGCCAACAGCTTTCTTGAATTCACTTAAGGCCTGCGTCGTCCATTCTTTCACTGATTTATTGATATAAGTCACGCTCTGTGAATGTTTCTTGACCTGCGGAATATTTACATCCGTATTATCATCCTGATAGTGATAAATTGATGTCACCTTGAAGATCTCACCAACGACCGGCAGATCATATAAATGCTGAGCAACACTCGCATTGATATTAGGCAGGACGAATAATACTAAGGCAAAGACCGCGATCACTAATCCTTTATAATGTTTTTTCTTATGTGGCAAAGCTGCCTCAAACTTGCGCTTACCGCTCGTACTCATCTGCGGTGCGTGAGCGCGTAAATCCTTTTGCAGCTGGCGATCAAACTTATCCATAATAACCCTCCAAATCGCTTTTTAATTCTTTCCTGGCGCGTGATAATCGCTGTTTAACATTATCACGACTAATTTCTAAGGCTTCTGCAATGTCAGGAATCTTCAATCCCTGATAGTAGTAGAGAACCACCACTTCCCGATATTTACGATCTAATTTATTAACCGCATCCCAAACTGTCATATTCTGTTCATGATCAATATCACTGTGGGGATCCTCTATTTCGATTTCATCATCTAAACTCAGATTCCTGAGTTTGATGATTCTGTAACATTCATTCTTTAGAATTCTAAAGATCCATGGCTTAAACTTATCTTTCGATGATAACGCATCAAGATTTTTATAAGCCTTCATCACTGCATTCTGCACCGCATCTTCCGCATCACTTTCATTTCTCAAAATGCTTAAAGCGGTGACATACAAGCCATCCTGTAAAGCTTTGGCCTGCTTGCTAAACCAGCGATCTCTTAACAACATCTGCATTTCATGTTTCTCCCTTCATCAGACAATCATCTGATGTTTCCAATTTATAGAGCTCTATATTTGCGGAAAGGTGACAAACTTTTTCATCTTCGCCGAAAATTTTTGCATCACTTGTAAAGACTTCTTTTCGTCTTCACTTATAAGAGCAGCTTCACCAGCCTTTGGTGACAAACTTTTATAAAGTTTTTTAACTCCGTAAAGACTTCTCTCGTCTTCACTTATAAGAGCAGCTTCACCAGCCTTTGGTGACAAACTTTTATAAAGTTTTTTAACTCCGTAAAGACTTCTCTCGTCTTCACTTATAAGAGCAGCTCCACCAGCATTTGGTGACAAACTTCTGTAAAGTTTTTCTTTCCTAGCCCTTACACTTATAAGAGCAGCTCCACCAGCATTTGGTGACAAACTTCTGTAAAGTTTTTCTTTCCTAGCCCTTACACTTATAAGAGACATAGAGATCATCAAAGGTGACAAAAAGATCTGCAAAAACTGCAGATCTTACTGTACATTCAAGAAATCATGTAATTGTCCCTTCGCAAAGCGACGTAATTTACGTAATGCTTTCGCTTCAATCTGACGAATACGTTCCCGGGTGACATTAAATTCTTTCCCCACTTCTTCTAAAGTCTGAGGATTTTGTCCATCTAAGCCAAAACGCATCCGAATAACCTGTTCTTCACGGGGATCCAAACGTTTGAGCGCTTCATCCATTTCATCTTTTAACGCTTCATTATCCGTAAACTGCGTTGGAGAAATGGTATTATCATCAGAAATGAAATCCCCTAAAGAAGAATCTTCTTCATCTCCAACCGGTGTTTCTAATGATGTTGGTTCTAGTGACAGGTCTAAAAGCTTACGAACCTTTTCTTCACTCACTCCTAAAGCCGTGGCTAATTCCTTTTCTGTTGGTTCACGGCTTAACTTCTGCGCTAAGTCACGCTGCACCTTTTTGGCCTTATTAATGTTTTCAAACATATGTACCGGAATACGAATCGTGCGCCCGCTATCAGCGATGGCGCGTGTCATCGCCTGTTTGATCCACCAGGTCGCATACGTTGAAAACTTAAAACCCATATCCGGATTATACTTTTCCGCTGCTCGCTCTAAACCGATATTGCCTTCCTGAATCAGGTCCATCAAAGCCAAGCCACGGCCACGGTAACGTTTCGCAATCGAAACCACCAAACGTAAGTTGGCATTAATCAATTCATCTTTCGCTTTCTTATCGCCCTGCTGGATGCGTTTGCCTAAAGCTACTTCCTGATCATGTGATAATAATGGGTATTCCCCAATCGCACTCAAGTAGTTTTTAACGTTATCACTGGTCTTGACTTCCTGACTCATCTGATAGTCCGGCGTATAAACCTTCTTGTCATCATGAATATCATCAACGGATAAATCTACATCAAAGTCAAGATCATCAGTCTCATCACTTGCCTCATCATCCATCTCGTCTTCTCCAAGATTGAAATCCGATCCCTGCAAATACCCTTTGTCAATAATATAATCAATCAGCTGTGATGAAACATCATCATCTAAATCATATTTTTCTAAAATGTAATCAACGTTTTGCGCCGTTAATTGGTTATTATGTCTTTCCGCATAGTCATCAATAGCTTTTTCAATATCACTCAGTACCATATTTCATCACTCCTCTTATGGTTTCATTTTATCATTTTTTAAAATCATTGAGAAGTCATTCTATCCGGAATATTCACCGTATTTCCATTTTCGCATATGCTTAATAAGCATGCCTATAAGCCCTTTAGAGAAATCTTTATATTATAACACAAATCTTTAAAAATATTTTTTATTTTCGTATATGAAAGGGAGTTTTCTCCTTTTCATTTACGATTTTTCACTTTTTTTCAAAAAGCGTATTATATAATAAGGTTAAAGGAGAAATGAACATGAACATTGTACTCGGAAAAAACTTTCAAGAAAAAGCCAATCAGTTAGCCATCTCCCTCAGAGATGTCCATGAACCTCTTACTATTATTACAGAACATGGCACTTATATGGAAGACTTATTATTAAGTCAGCGAGATGTCCTCTTTAATATTGAAGTCAAAACCCTGCATCAGTTTGAAAAAGACTTGCTCGTAGAAAGACGCATGTTTAAACGTCATTTATATAATCAGACCCAGCTGGTAATGGCGATTCGGACTATTTTATCGCATCAGGATTTCACTTTCTTTAAAATCAGTGAAAATCCCTATCCTTTGATTGGAGAAATCATCACAACTTTAAAAAGACTCCATGAAGAAGATATTGATCTTAATACCTTACCTGATCACTTATTACCCTTAACAAAGCAGAAATGTTTAGAAATCAATACCATTGATCAGTTATTAAAACAAACAGATTCCTATATGAACTTAGAAGAGGCGACCATCGATTTAGTCGATCAGGTTTCTGCTCGGATCATCGTCTTAGGCGATGATTATCCTTATCGCAAACAGCGCGCCTTCTTTACTGCCTTGGATCGTGTCACGGATGTCACAATGTATTTAAGTCATGAAGAAGATGACTTTGTGAAAAGCTATTATCCTGGTGCAATCTCCTTTGTCGGTGAAGAAACGACGCTGACAAAGCATCTCTATGATCAGGAGAAAGTCAATCCCATAGAAAAAGCCTCTGTCATTATTGGTGGCTCACCAATGCATGAAGTCTTAAAAGTCACCAGTGATATCAAAAGAAGACTAGTCGATGAAAAAGCCCATTATGAAGATTTCATGATCGTCACGCATTCCAATGATATGAAAGATTATCTCAAAGATGTCTTCGATCGCGAACACATCCCCCATCTCTTACCCGAGACCACGCACTATGACTATGATGAAAGCTATCAGGCGATCACTAAGGCTTTAGCCTCTTCTCAGGCGCATACCTTTACGGATCTTACCAATGAACTGCTTTTATTACCCTTAGATGAAAACTATCGCAGCTTATTAAAAGAAGTGATCAGCGATGAAGAGATTACCCCAGAAGAATACTTACTCTTCTTACAGATGATCATTCCAAACAAAGCTGCACGTCAGCCGATGCATGATGCGATTATGATCTGTGACTTCGCTGAAGCTTTGTCAGTCACCCCGCGCTATCTCTATTTCTTAGGCTTAAACGAAGGTGAAGTGCCGGCCGTCATGGGAGAAAGCGGCCTGCTTTTAGAAGAAGACTTCCTGCAGTTAAAGACGCAGCCATTATCCTTAAGTGAACAGTTATCCTTACATGAAATGGAGATTATGAAGGCCATCTTAAATCCTCATAAGCATCTGACATTCTCTTATGCCCAGGCCGATATGGACGGGAAAGAAAAGATGCCTAGTACATTAATGAAACGCCTTTATGAATTATATGATTTGGAAAACTGTATTCCTGACTTAACTTTACATGATGTCTATCTCTATTTGAATAGTTCCCAGCTGCCTGATTATCCCCTCAATGAGGCGATTGATCACTATGATAATAAGCCTGTTCTCATCAAGGAAGACTATCGTCATTTACTAGGTAAAGGGATGAGTGTCTCCCGTTTAGAAACTTACAATAAGTGTCCCTTTGCCTACTTCATGCAGTATGGCCTAAAAGTGACAAAGCAGTATGATCATGCCTTAGCCGCTTATGATATCGGTCATCTCGCCCATTATATTATGGAAACATCAATTGATGATGAAGAGCATATGAAAGACCATGCCTATACTTATGTCAAAGAACACTTACAGGATAAATATGATGATAACCCCCTCAATCAATTCTTTATCGATCATATGATTGATGATATGGCCATGAACTTAAAGATTGTGAAAGAACAGTTAGGAGACTTCACAATCGCCGCCAAAGAATATGAAGTGACTGGGGATCTTGGCGAAATTCCTGTTTTAGGTATGATTGACCGTGTCGATACAATCGACGATCACGTTCGCATTATCGACTACAAGTCATCCACCAAAACACTCGATTTATCCTTTGCGATGCAGGGATTCAATATTCAGATGTTAGTCTACATGGACTTACTCATCAAAAACAAACCTGATTTAAAACCCGGGGCAGTACTGTACTTTGCGATGAAACGTCGCGTCATTACGAAAGCTTTATCAAAGACTTTATCTTTACATAAACCGCTCTCTGATAAGGATGTCTTTAAGCAGTATCGCATGGAAGGCTATGCCTTTGATGAAGAGCCCTACGATTTTTGCAAACAGCTCGTCGATTCTTCTACCAAAGTACGGATCAAGAAAGATGGAACACCTTATTCAGGCGCACCGATTCTTTCTCATGATCAGTTAAAGACTGTCATGGCGCAGATCGTCAGCTATATGACCGCTTTGTATGAAGAGTTACGTAACGGTCATATCGATATCCTGCCAGCGAAAGCTGATAATAATGCGGCGGGGATTTATCCATGTGATTACTGTGACTATCGCTCGGTATGTCTCTTTGATGTCTTTGTCAATGAAAATAAAGTCATCAAATCAAACCTGAAAAACGAAATTCTCAAGGAGGAAAAACAATAATGCCTTTCAATAAAGAACAGCAGGCCGCTATCGATGCCCGCGGTAAAACCATTTTAGTTTCCGCCCCTGCCGGCAGCGGGAAAACCCGTATCTTAGTCTCCCGGATGGATAGTCTGATCAAAAATGATGGCTATGATATGCATGCCTTCCTCGTTTTAACATTCACTGATGCAGCCGGTCAGGAAATGAAGCAGCGACTCAATATCCAGCTTCACGAAGATCTTCATGATCCTTCCCTAACTGAGAGTCAAAGAGCCCATATTCTCACCTGCATCGAGCAGCTGCCTCATGCTTATATGACAACCTTTGACTCATTCTGTAAATCACTCTTAGAGAAATATGGTTATCTCGTTGATGTCATGCCTGGCTTCAGCGTCGAAAGTACCCCTGACTTATTAAAAAGTCAGATCTTAGATGAGTGTATTGAAACCTGGATTCACGAAGAGGCCTTCATTGATTATATGAAACGCCATAATACCCAGAATAACTTCGACAGCTTTAAGGAGTCCTTATTATCTTATGATAATACCACTAACTCTTATGTCAGCTTTGTCGATACCTTAGAAGCGTTCTATGAAAAATATTATCAATTTGACGATATGAATGATGCGCAGATCTTTAAACTGATGCAGCCTTTATATGTCGAAAGTCTGCAGGATGCCATCAGCGCTTTTAATACCTTACAGATGTTCGCAGAAAAACATCACTTAGAGAGCTTTACCGCCGAAAATGAAGAGGGACTCTCCGTTGCTGGAAGTCTCTATAACTTCCTCAGTGAACACTTGCAGGCGTTCTCCCAGCCCCAGACCTATGATACTTTCAACAGTTTATTGGCGGATAAACCAATGAAAGCCCCGCGCATGGACTGGGACGGCGTAGAACCAGCGATCAGGAAAGAATTCACCAGTTTAAAAAACAATGTCTTAGCCCCTTATAAAAAGATGAAAGAAGACTTAGCCATTGAAGATGAAGAAGCCTTCAAAGAAATCTTACAGATGTCCTACAAAGATATTTATTATATCTTAGGACGAGGCGGATTATTAGAACGCTTCCACGAAGCGTACAGCGCCGCTAAAAAGAAAAAAGGCATCTTAGACTTCCATGACCTAGAAGCCTATGCGACCGCTTTATTAAGCGAAGACTTACCCGTCCTCGCTACTCTTAATAACACTTTTAAAGAAATCATGCTTGATGAATATCAGGATACCAACCAGATTCAGGAAAACCTTGTCACCCGCATTGCCGGCCAGGCCGGCTTACCAGGCTACAAAGAAATTCCGATGTTCATGGTTGGCGATATGAAACAATCGATCTATCGTTTCCGTCAGGCTGATCCGCGAATCTTCAAAGAAAAGTTTGATACTTATAAAGCTTATGATGAAGCGACTGATCAGGATACACATATCCGTATTGATTTACGATTTAACTATCGTAGTGAAAAAGCCGTCCTGGATAGTATCAACTACATCTTTGATTCGATTATGGATACATCCATTGGCGGCCTGGAATACTATCGAGATGAATTTGCGATCTTACGTTATGATCATCAGGCCAAAGGTAAAACCTTAGCGGAGTTAGAACCGCTTCATGATTTTGATTCCGAGATCCTCTTAGCGATGAATCATAATCATAAGGAACATACGAAATCCGAATTAGAAGCCCATATGGTAGCCCAGAAGATTCTCACCATGTGCCATCAAGGCTATCACTATCGCGACTTCTGCGTGTTAATGCGTAATGCCTCTGACTTTATTACTTATAAGAAAGTCTTTGAAAGCTATGGCATCAATGCAAATATCACGTTATCTAAAGGCCTGTTAAGCGGGATTGAAGTTTTATCTATGAAAGCTTTACTGACAACGTTAGTGAATCCTTATGATGATATTGCGATGGTCAGTGTCTTACACAATCACTTTATCTTCTCGCAGTTTGATGAAAACAAACTGTTAGAAATCCGTCAGTTTGATGAGCCGATGCATTCCGTCTATGAGGACTTATTGGCACATCGCGATGACTCACAGGTTGCCTCTTTCTTAGAAGCTTTTGAAACATTACGTAAATATACATACAGCCATTCACCTTATGAGATCCTCAAAGCCTGCTTTGAAGCAACTGGTTATCGTAACTTTGTGGCAGCCTTAATTAACGGCGAGCAGCGCGTGGCCAACTTAGATACCTTATTAGAATTAGCCCGCAGTGTCTCGGATGATTATCCATACCTTAAAGACTTTGTAGATTTCTTAGATAGCGGAATTGAAAAATCACCAGGTAAGATTTCCAGTGATGATACCAACGCCGTTGAATTCATGACGATTCATAAATCCAAAGGGTTACAGTTTAAAGTTGTCTTTGTATCCGGCTTACATCATCAGTTCAATGCGGCTGATGAACGTAATAACTTACTGCTTGATCAGGATAAAGGCATCGCCTCGACGCTGCGTTTCTATAAAGACTCTAAAGAATATGGACAGGTCTTATGTGCCTTAGATCATCCCTATCGCGCCCTCATTGGCAAATACATTCATAAAGAAGCGATCAATGAAGAAATGCGTATCTTATACGTTGCGTTAACCCGTGCTGAATCAAAACTTATTATGACCGGGGTTCTTGATGATGAAAAGAAACTCTATAGCCTCGCTAAACAAGTTCAGGCCAATGATACTGATGAATCCGTTAAGGATGTTGTTTATAATCATAAACTGCGCTCTTCTCGTAACTATTTAGACTGGATCCTCATGGCTTGTATGCGTCATGAAGATGTGATCAGCGATTTGGTGAACGCTTATCCTGATTTAGCGCCTGACTTAAAGTTAAATCGCAAGAAATTCGCTGGTTTATACAATGAACATACCCGTTTAGCACGTTTCCACTTAGCGATTTCCCATTATGATGATATCTTTGCGAATGCCTCTACGATGAGTCATCCCCAGATTGCGAATCGCTATGAAGAAGTGGCTCCTTACTATACATATGCCTATCCTTATCCGGATCAGCAGCGCTCGGTCGCGGTCACTACTCTGCAGGCCTTAGAAGATGAAAAACACTTTGATTACCTCGATGGTGATACCCTGACAAGAGAAGAAGCAACCAGCTTAGGGACTCTCGTCCATAATGTCTTATCTTATTTATCATTTAAAAATGATAATATCAAAGACTTAATTGAAGCGTTAAACCAGGCCGGCATGTTTACTTCGCAGGAATATGCCTTAATCACAAACTATGCGCCGCATATTCAAAACTTCATCGAAAGTCCGATCTATCAGGAAGCAGCCTTAGCCAAGGCTATTTATAAAGAAAAGATGTTCCGCTTCAAAGAAGCTCAGGTTATTAATGGGATCTTCGACTTAGTCTTTGTCAGTGATGATCATATTACCGTCTTAGACTATAAAACAGATCATATTTCTAAATCTAATAAAAAGTCTTCCCTCATTAAAAAACATCAGTTACAATTAGATTACTACAAGAAAGTATTACAGGAATACTTTCATCAGGATGTCAAAGGGTATGTTTATTACCTTGAGACAAATCAATGTGTGGAGGTCTAAAGATGTTAGTCATGCAATATCCCAAATGTACAACATGTAAGAAAGCATTAAAATGGTTAGATAATCATGGCATCACCTATGAAAGCCGTGATATTAAAGAAAACAATCCCACCGCTGAGGAATTAAAAGACTGGTATCAGCGCAGCGGGATGCCTTTAACGAAATTCTTCAATACTCGCGGCACCTTATATCGTGAGATGCACTTAAAAACCAAACTGCCAACAATGAGTGAAGAAGACATGATCCAGTTATTAGCCACCGATGGTATGTTAGTGAAACGTCCGTTAGTCATCTTAGATGATCAGGTGCTCATTGGCTTTAATGAAAAAACATGGAGTGAAACGCTACTTTAAAACCAGCTCGCTTGAGCTGGTTTTCCTTTACTTGACGGTTACTTTAATTTTTACTTTTACACCACTGACTGAGGCAATAATCGTCGTAGATCCTTTCTTTAGCCCCTTGATCCTGCCTTGCACAACCTTCGCAATCTTTTTATTCTGTGAGGTCCATTTCACTTTTCCATTACTTTGCGCCTTGATCTTAAGACTCTTCCCTTTTTTCAAAGTAACCTTTTTCTTATTCACCTTTAACATCGGTTTCTTTACATTCAATATATAAGTATAAGTATGACCATTGACTTTAGCCTCAATCTTCACTGTGCCATAGCCTTTGATCTTAACTTTACCTTTGCTTACTGTGGCCACTTTCTTATTACTTGTCTGCCATTTTACCTGCCCTTTTTCTGGCGCTTTGAGTGTAATATTCTTCTTCCCAATCACAGTTTTCTTAGTGCTCGTCGTATAAGCTTTGCCGGTCACCGGTTTAGTCACTGCCTTACTTTTAACCGATGACGTCACCGTGTATTCACCGATGTATCTGCCTGCTTTTGAGTGATCGTCGAAGCTGCCGCAGGGGCTGGTGACGGATTGTCTGAAGATGTTTCTTTCACAACTATCTTAGGTAATTTCGCAATTGCTTCAGTTTTAGTAGCGCCGCAGTCTTTACATGTATACGTGCGCACACCTTCCTGATCTTCCGTCGCTTCTTTCGTGACCGTCCCTTCATCCCATTCATGACTTTGCTGACTGCTCCCCACGGCAAGCCGTGGGGGTTCTCTGGCGGCATTCTGCAGAAGTCGTACAATCGCACGGCACTATTTCGCGAAGGAAACAGTGCGGACTTCAGCACATCTGTCTTTCTGCCGGAGCAGCTAACCTGACGGTCAAGCATCCCACTGGACACATTATCGGCCGTCTTTGTGCTTTCACACGGGAAACGCAGTCAGGTTCCCCTCGGCACTGAACATCTCTAAAATCTTATTCCGCTGTTCAACACCCGAATCTTATTCTTTATAATCCAGCTGATCATAGCACGTTCCTTTGCGTACTTGTCACTGAATCCAGTAATGCATTTTGATTTGTCAATCGTCATGTTCACAGTATCAATACTGTAGAGCAGATATGAGGAATACCAGTCTCTCTGAACAGCCGTTCCGTCCGAAAGACTGTACATGCGCTGCGACAGCTCTTTTTTAATATAGCTGTCTGATGTGTGATCGTACTGGCTTGCACGATAGTTATTAGGAACTTCTATATAGCAGGCAAACTTTTGTTCTGCCTGCATCTGAAAATAGCCGGGGCATCTGTTCTTAACAGACTTTCCAAACCGCTTCTTTCTGGTGCATCTGCCGTTTTTATCTGTGCCATCCTTTGTGGAGCGCTTCTGAAGCTTCTTCGTGTTCTTCGGCTCTGTTACAAAGATATCACCAAGGCTTCTCAGATGATTAACCTCCTCGTTAATAGCAAGATGCCTGTTGACCGCATTGATGCGGCAGAGCTCGGTATGCTTTGCTTTCAGCTTCATATATCTGCGGGAGAACTTCCATTTCTTGGGCCCTTTTCTGATCGTGCCGTCAGCGTTGTAGTTGTCAGGATTCGTAGCTCTTTTCGACCTATCCATTGAGCGAAGGAGCAGACGCTCTTTTCTTTCATTCTCTGAGACAGAAGAGCCTCTTTCGGCAAGATTCCTAAGACCAACTTCAGTATCAGATGTATAGGCAATTGTCTGAGTGCCGATGTCACATCCTACAACGCCATGTCCCAGCTTATGTCTTCTGCATCCGAATCTGTTGTATTTTGTAACGGATCTGCCTTCGATTGTTATGTGAACGAAGACTCTCATTTTTCCTCTGATGACTGAGCATGACAAAGATACGTAACACGGTCTATATGTGCTGATAATTTCGCCGGAAGCATTCATCGCGCTGACTGCAGCTCTGTCGCTGGCTTCAGGATCGTTCATGTACGAAAGAACAGCACTGACTTCATCGCTTTCAAATCTGTCCTTTACCAGAACGCCAAATGTCATTCCATGAAACGAAAATGTCAGAGAGTCTTCCCTCGCTTTCATGATGATGCCTCTGTTAATCTGTTTTGCTCTGATGCATGGAAGATCCCCACGCTTTGAAAAGTGAATGTCTTTTCCACCTGAATACAGGCATTTTTCAACTCCGCGCCACACATCCTCGGCTTTTGTGAGTCCGAATACTGCATCAATGCCATACTTATTATCAAGAGGAACCATAGCCTTTCTGCAGAAGTCAAATGTAACATTATATGACTGCTGAAGCTCCTTTAGCTTTTTGGCAGCAGCCTTAAGACCGTCCTCGTCTTTAGCCGCCTTGCATTTCCCATATTCCCTGTTGAAATATCTGTATTTCTTTGTGCGTGTCAGCTGCTCAAGATTATTTTTCATAATTCCGACAAGTTCGTTGCCGGCTTTGCGCACAAGATCAGCATAGTGAAAAATTCTGCATCTGTCCTAGTAGGGGATATCCGCCTCAAGGACAAGAACGTGTCTTGGCGAGTTTTTATGGTACTGGCGCAGCTGCTTTTGGTAATCTGTCAGCTTACATTTCTTTCTTTCTCTCATGGCTCTTCTGCTCCTCTATATATTTTTGAACCGTCGTTTCGCTTATATGACCGACAGTTGATATAAAATATCCGTCAGACCACAGTTTCCCGCATTTCGCATAAAAACGCTTCAGTTTGGGAAAGGCTCTGAACATTTCAACTGCACTTAATGATTTGAGGGTTCTGACTATGTCGCACGGCGCTACAGTCTGGGGGCAGTCCACAAAAATATGAATGTGGTCAGGCATGACTTCCAGCGCTTTAATGCTGTAGCTGTATTTGCTGCAAATGTCTGCAAGTATTTTCTTGAGCATGTCTCCGGCTTCATCGCCGAGCACTGAATATCTGAATTTTGGGCACCATATAATATGGTACTGTGTCAGATACCGGCAGTGTGCTGCGCTGTGATACTGATCACCGTTTCTCATCAGGATCACCAAGCTGGTACTTTTCCTGAATGCCTCTTCGCATCAGCTCAAGAAAAGTTACCTTCTTTCCTTCTTCAACTGAATAGATGCGAGCAATATTTTCAAGCTCGTCCTTCCATTCTTTGGGAATTGATATATTAACCTGAACGTTTTTTGATTTAGACATAGCATATCCTCCTTAATCTATCTATATTATATAGCCTCTCTATATGTCTGTCTACAAAATCATAAAAAAAAGCGGCTTTCATCCCCACGGCAAGCCGTGGGGTTTTCGCCGCTGATTTATAACCAATAATCTTTCCGCACAAATCACAAACCTTATTATGATATGCACCTTGCGGCGCATAATGCGTCTTTTCGTGACTGCAGTATACCGTTAAGGCCGCATCCTGAGAAACTGTATAGCCGCCAAAAGTCGCCTGTGCCTGTAAAGTGGCCTCACGATTGCCTAAATTAGGATTTGCAATGAACGTTGACCCTTCAACGCGGCCTATTTCCGCATTAGCCTGCTATGATGTCGTCGCCTCAACCGGTAAAGTGGTAACTCCATCCTTGAAGGTCAAAAAGGCTTTAATTTCCGGTAATGTAAGTGTTGCTCCGCTATTAACCTGTCCAGCGTAATAACTGTTAATGGTTAAGCCGGCAATCTGACTTTTTGGAATCGATAACGTTGCATGACTATATCATCACGAGCTGCGCTCTTCATTTCACTTTGGCATGGAAAAGCACTAAAATCCTGAACCCAGCAGTCAACCCCATTAATGGTCACATGACCAATCCCAACGGACTGAAAGTCAGTCGCTAACACGTTACGACGATGGCCCTGTCCGTCAAAAGGCTGATCTTCTTCCTTCCACTTTTCAAACGCCTCGGCAGCGTTAATGCCGGTGCCGGCCGCAATATTTTCACCATGAAGTCTGTTACTTAAGGCAAAGATATCCTGTCCATCAGGCTGCTGATGAGCAAATAGGATGGCGATCTGTTTAGCCCGCGTCATCGCAATGCTTTCTAATTCATCATCATAAGATAACGATGGCAATGCCCCCGTATCAGCTTTTGAACCATCTTCCTGGTAATACCAGGCGCCGGCATTACGCCAGTCATTCATCATTTTTAACATCGACAATGCCTCACTTTGACTATAGGTAATGGTCGTCTTGACATCCATATTCTCATTCTCTTGAGCGTAAGCAGGCATACATACTGATAAAACCATCAGTAAGCTGACGAGAAGTCCTATCCATTTCTTCATCTTGTTTTCTCCCTTGTTAGTCTTATTTTATCGCGATAAAGAAGCGGATACCACGAAAATCATCGGACAGACGAAAAGAACGCCGGAGCGTTCTTTTACATATGCGTCGTATCAAACTGTGAATAGTAGAGCTTAGAATAGAAGCCTTTCTTCTTAAGTAAGCTTTGATGCGTCCCTTGTTCCACGATATGACCATCACGCATGACGACGATCTGATCGGCTTTCTGAATCGTAGATAAACGATGGGCGACGATGAAAGTTGTACGTCCTTCCATCATCGTATCAAAAGCATCCTGAATTTGTCTTTCGGTACGCGTATCGATTGAAGAGGTCGCTTCATCTAGTATTAACATTGGTGGATCGGCGAGCATAATCCGGGCAATGCATAATAACTGACGCTGGCCTTGTGATAAGTTAGACCCTTCTTCTGATAACATGGCATTATAGCCGTCTTTTAACTGCATAATGAATTTATGAGCATGGGCATTTTTCGCGGCTTCGATAATCGCTTCATCAGTAGGATGATCAGACCCGAAGGCAATATTGTCTTTAATCGTGCCTTTAAATAACCAGGAATCCTGTAAAACCATCCCATACATAGCACGTAAATCATGACGACGCATATTCATTGTATTGATGCCATCAATCATGATTTCTCCTGCTTTAGGATCATAGAAACGCATTAATAAGTTGATTAAAGTTGTCTTCCCACAGCCGGTCGGACCAACAATGGCAATGGTTTGACCAGGATGGACATGCAGATTGAAATCTTCAATCAAATGCTGGGATGGGGTATAAGAGAACTTTAAATCATTAATATGGATGGAGCCGCGTGGGTTTTCATCAATCTGCGGCTGACTTGGTTCAACAAGATCATCCTGATCTAAGATATCAAAGACACGGTCCGCGCAGGCTAAGGCTGTTTCTAACTGGGTAAAGACATTGGAAATATCATTGAATGGTTTCGTATACTGGTTGGCATAAGTCAGGAAGGATGATAAGGCCCCAACAGTTAAGCCGCCGCTTAATACCGTGAAGGCACCAAAGATGGCTACGGAACCATAAACGATCGCATTGACAAAACGTGTTGTAGGATTGACTAAAGCGCCAAAGAACTGCGATTTGACTCCTGAAATAAATAACCGCTGGTTGATTTCATCAAAGTCTTGTTTGTTTTCTTCTTCATGGAAGAAAGCCGTGACAACTTTCTGGGAGCCGATCATTTCTTCGACATAACCAGATAATTCCCCACGGATCTTTAACTGCACCTGGAAATATTTATAAACACGGGTCGCAATCATAGATGAGACAATGAGTGATAAGGGGGTTAAGACAATAACCACTAAAGCTACTTTGACATTGATCGCTAACATAAACCCAATCGTCCCAATAATTGTGGCCACCCCAGAAAATAAGTTGGTAAAGCCTTGTAATAAACCATCTGAAATCAGATCGATATCCGCAATCATACGATCCATTAAATCACCATGAGAATGGGAATCGATAAAAGATAATGGTAAGTGATGATATTTATCAAAGAGCTGATTACGTAAATCACGGGTGATATTGTAGGTCATCTTATTGGAGAAACGCACCACTAATAAACCAAAGAGAGCCGTCATCGCCGTCGAAAAGGCAATCAGACCAATTTTCGTAAAGAGGATGGGGAAATGGACTTTGCCTTTCCCCAGCATCGTATCGATGGCCTGACCGATGAGAACTGGCGTCCATAAGGTAAAGATGATATTGACGGCTGAGCAAATCAAAGCCATGATCCAGAATTTTTTATAAGGCGCGACAAACGCTAATAAACGATGTAATGTTGATTTATGCTTCATGAGTGTCACCTTCTTCCTGTGAATGGACAATTTCCTGATAGAGGCTGCTTGTCTGCATGAGTGTATCGTGTGAGCCAATCGCTGAAACAGCCCCATGATCTAAGACAATAATTGCATCGGCATGGCGCAAAGCAGAGACACGCTGCGAAACGATAATGGTGGTTGTATCTAACGTTTTGAGAGCGCGACGTAATTTCGCATCAGTCGCAAAGTCTAAAGCACTCGCGGAGTCATCTAAAATTAAGATTTCTGGTTGACGGACTAAAGCCCGGGCAATGGTTAAACGCTGTCGCTGACCGCCGGAAACGTTTTTCCCACTCGCTTCGATGCGCGTATCTAACCCTTCCTTCATCTTATCAACGATTTCCTTCGCCTGCGAGATTTCTAAGGCTTTTTGAATGTCTTCTTCAGAAGCTTCTTTATTCCCCCACAGGAGATTTTCCCGGATCGTACCGCTAAATAATGTAGCAGCCTGGGGAACGAAACCAATCATCTTTCTTAAAGCCGCAAAAGTATAATCTTTGATATCCTGATCTTTGATCGTAATACGACCTTTCTGGGCTTCATAGAAACGCGGAATCAGATTGACTAAGGTTGATTTTCCCGAACCGGTCCCGCCGATGATACCGATTGTCTGATGCGGCTTAATGGTAAAGCTGACATCAGTTAAAGCATCACTTTCCTGATAAGAGAAAGACACATGCTCAAAAGTAATCATATGAGTATAAGAAGCAGGCGCTTCTTTTTCTCCTTGGGTAAAGGAAGGCTTCGTATCCAACACCTGGCTGATTCGTTTATAAGACGCCGAACCTTTAATATAGAGTAAAATGACATTTGAAAAGACATACATGGATAAAAGAATCTGGTTCATGTAATTGATTAAGGCAATCACATCGCCCTGACTTAATGAACCGGCATTAATCTTCATCCCTGAGACATATAAGATGAAGATGATTCCAACATTGACAATAATGGTTGTAGCTGGATTAAGTAAAGCCGCAATATTCCCAGCGTGCACCTGCTCATTTCGCTGCGCTTCGGTCGTCTGATCAAAACGTGCGACTTCACTGCTCTGTTTATTAAAAGCGCGAATGACACGAACGCCGGATAAGTTTTCTCTGGTAATCAGGGAAACCTGATCGAGGATGTGCTGCACTTTCATATAAAGCGGCTGAGTATGGGACATAACCAAATAAATCGATAAGGCGATTAATGGTGAAATGACTAAGAAAATAATGGCCACCTGGACATTGATTAAGAAAGCAGCCACTAAGGAACCGACAATTAAGAATGGTGAACGTGACACCAAACGAATGGTCATCGCCACTAAATCCTGCATCTGATTGACATCACTGGTGATACGGGTAATGAGGGTTGGGGTCCCCATTTCATCTAAGTTGTCATAATCATAGGCATTGATCGCTTCGAACATGTCCTTACGCATCAGGGTACCAAATCCCTGTGAGGTGACAGAAGCGAAATACTGACAAACCAGCGCGCAGGCATAGCCTGCCATCGCTAAGCCAAAAAGCTTGATCGCACACATCATAATATAATGAGTGTCGCCTTTAGCGACGCCGTTGTCAACGAGCTGAGCGATCACCATTGGAACACATAATTCCAGTAGAGCTTCAGCTAATTTAAAGATAAACCCAATAACCGCTTTATAGCGATATGGATGAATAAATTTCTTCCAGTACATTGATAAAATTTCCTCCCTTTTCTTGCACCATTATAACTCTTTTGATATGCTTAGTATAATATTTACTTTATATGTTATATATGGAGGTCGTATGGAACTTAAACAAATGCGTTACTACGTGACGATTGTCGAGGAAGGGACAATTTCTCAGGCTGCCAAGAAGCTAAATATGGCTCAGCCCCCTTTATCCGTCCAGTTAAAGTCTTTAGAAGAAGAGTTAGGGGTCGAACTGGTTATTCGTGGTCGTCGTAAATTAACTTTAACGGAGGCGGGCAAGCTTTTTTATAAACGCTGCCAGCAGGTATTAAACCTCATTGACCTCTCGGTCAATGAGATGAAGGATATTAAAAAACAAACGCTGAGAATTGGTATTACATCTTCCAACTCAGCGCTCATCCAGCAGAAACATATTCTTTTATTTATGCGTAATCACCCGAATCTCAATGTGCGCATCAAAGAAGGACCAACCACGGAAATGATTGAATTACTCTTGGCGCATGATATTGAT
The DNA here is from genome assembly GCF_003925875.1 of Intestinibaculum porci. Taxonomy (GTDB): domain Bacteria; phylum Bacillota_I; class Bacilli_A; order Erysipelotrichales; family Coprobacillaceae; genus Intestinibaculum; species Intestinibaculum porci. Next base: position 2,827,490 of record NZ_AP019309.1, read on the forward strand.
TTGGGGATTGTCCGCACCCCTTTTGATGCCTCTCGCGTCAATGTCAATTATCTTTCCATTGATCCAATGGTAGCCGTTGGGCCGGCTTCCATTGTGAAAGATGATATGGATCATATCAGTGATTATCGCGACTATCCGCTGATCGTTCACCGTCGCTATACTTCACTTATTTCCGATTACTGCCTCAATGCGATGCAGTTTACACCGAATATTCATATTCAGAGTGATGACTGCCGTACTTCCTTAATATGGGCGGAAACCTTAGGCGGGGTGGCTATTATTCCAAAAACGGCTTTGACCTTTGTCCATCCGAATATCAAAACGGTCATTTTAAAAGACAAAGAACTCTACACATCCGTGGCTTTGATCTCCCGTCGTCAGGAAGATCTCCCCCTCGTGACGGAAGAGTTCATGCATTTATTTACAGAATCAGATTAAGCGATTTTTCAATGAGTCTGAGATGGTAAGAAGAAGCGACTATTTCCTCCCCATCAAGATTCATTGCGGCCGGCGTATAAACGGTGCATTTCTTGACCTTCTTATGGAAGGTCTTTTCGTTATCCGTTAGACGTTTCGTAACGATCTGAGAAAAATAAAGCGGCGCAGTGATTTTTCTGATCTTAGGTAAAATAATGAGATCCATATAACCATCATTGAGATAACTCTTGGGCGAAATCTCAAAACCGCCGCCATAATAACGGCCGTTACAACAGGCACATAACGTGACCGGTCCATGATAGAAGAGCTCCCCTTCGGTTTCGATTTTGACATCATAGAAGGGATAACTGCGTATGTTTTTAAGCAGTGAATAGAGATAAGCACTCTTTTTGGGGACCTTAATATCATTATGAAGATGGACGGTATTAGCGATGCAGGCATCAATGCCAAAACAGCCGACATTGACATAATAATGCGCATCGTTGACTAAAATCGTATCAATCGGGGTCGGTTGATGATGTAAGCTTTCCTTGAGAATCGTTGCGGCATTTTGATGATGATGAATCAAACGGACAAAATCATTGCCGGTGCCAAAAGGAAGCACCACAATTTCATGTTTTGTGCTAACTAAAGCCTGAATGATCTGATTAAGAAAGCCGTCGCCGCCGACACTGTAAAAGCGGGTTTTTTCTGGATACTGGGCAATAATCTCACGGACATGATCTTTATAAGCACTGAAATGTATCTCATAATCATAATCTTTCATGATCTCTTTAATCACCGGGACAAAAGGATGGGTATCATACGTATCCTTAACGGGTTTAATGAGAAAGACATGTTTCATAATCAAGCCTCCTTTTCACATAAGGAAATATAACGTGTAAACTGACCTTTGGTATAAGTACACTGAGCCGTAATCGTAAAACCGATGCGCGCAATCGCTTCATTTAATAAAACATGGGTAATCACCACTAAGCGATCAGCGATCCGATAAGCTTCATGAATCAGATCAATCTGCTCTTCTATCGTAAATGGCGCATAGACGCCATAAGGAACATCGAGAATACAGACATCATAATGGGCTGTAATATCATGGATATCTTTTTTGGTAATGCGCATCGGATCAAAGCCAAAGTGAGCAATATTCTGTCTTCCTTTATAGGAAACATAGCGATTGATATCACTGCCGACAATATCTAGCCCCATTCCTAAGCCTTCTAAGACCACCGTACCGACGCCGCAGGCCGGATCGATAACGCTCGCCTTTAACTGACTGCCAACCCCTAAGTTCAAGGCGCAGCGAGCAACTTTTAAAGGTAAGGAATGGGAATAGGAATAAGGTTTCACTTCATAGCGATCCCAGTCTTTATTACGTTCCAATAACCCAAAGTAATACGTTCCGCTGATATAGGTAAAGGCAAATTCAAGCTTGGGGTTTGTTAGAGAAGTTGTGCCATCAATAACTTCACTGATCGCACTCGCTTCCCGCAATGAGGTGCGATAATCATAATGGGTAAGATCATTTTTATAATAGACAACTTTAAAGTCTTCATAATAGAGATGATCCTTTGCCAGTAAAGCGATCAGCTCTTCTACCGAAGAAGCTTCATGAAAAAGCGTCAGCTTCACTTTGATAAATACAGAGCGATCATAAGCAATATCAATATCAGTGAAATGATATTTCTCATAAGGCGCATGAAAGAACCGTTCAAACTCTAACAGAGCCATCGATTCCTCATACTGGGGATAATAATTATAGACATATAAAAATTTTTTCATAATATACCTCACAGCCTATTATAGCATAAAGCCACAAAAGAATTGTCTCGTATAATCTTTCAGTGTAAAATACTCTCGGGAGGACAACAATGATTGAACAATTAAAAAACTATCATGAGCAGGAAAAACTGATGGCCTTAATCATCTTATCACTCTTTGTCCCGATGATTCCAAGTGTCATCATCATGCTCATTGTACTGATAATCGCCTTACGCAAAGGCTACCTGCAATCAGCTTATCATCATACCAAAGCGAGTCGCTTTGTCCTGATCTTTGGGGTATTAGAAATGATTGTCTCACTTTTCTACCGCAACTTTCCAGGCTTTGGCTTCTGCTTTCTGATTGTGATCTTTTTCTCGGTAGCGATCTTCTTTCGCGAGTATCTCACGGAAGCGTTCTTTGAAAAGATGACCAAAGCGATTTTGATCTTAAGCGTCATCGCGGCGCTCGCGGGGTTCATTCAATATATTGTGATCTTGCAGAGCTTTCACATTCATGAACCATTATTAGTCGTCTTTAATACGCCGATGCATCGCATCAATGCCTTTTACTTTAACTCAAACTATTATGCGATGATGATTAACTTCTTCATAGGGATCGGCTTTTATAAGATCCTAAAAGCCATTCAGAAGAAACGCGTCAAAACAATTCTTGGTATCTTAGCGATCATTCTCATCAATATGTTTGCCTTATATTTATCAGGCTGTCGAACAGCCTGGCCAGCTTTAGCCTTAGGCCTGATCGTCATGTTATTCTTTGCGAAGTTTTATAAACTCTTTGCCGGTATTGCCGTTTTATCGGCCGGCGGGGCAGGCCTCATGGCGACGCATCCGCAGCTGATTTCCCGTTTCTCTAATATTCATAAATATATTGGTGTACGTCGTAATATCTGGCGCGTTGCGATTCTCAACATCAAAAGTCATCCTCTCTTTGGCGAAGGGCCGATGACTTACTGGCATATTTATAAAAATTATAAACATGCCCACCCAACGCAGCATGCCCACAATGTCTTTATTGATCCTGTTTTAAGTTTTGGGATTGTCGGGATCTGCACAATTGCCCCTTACTTCATCACCAGTATTGCCGGCTTGCATCGCATGCATAAAAAACATTGTAATGATGCTTTAGTTGGCTTAATGATCGGCATGATTGTCATGACCTTAGTCCATGGTTTACTGGATTACACGATTTTCTTTGTCCATACAGCCACATTATTCTTAATTATCATGGGCAGTTTTGATATGTATACGAAAGACACGGAAGCGTAAGCCTCCGTGTTTTTTAAATCAGATGATGTTTTTTAAATTCCTCAGCCATGTTTCCATCCATCACAATAGCCTCGGGCAAAGCATCTTTCAAGCCTAAATCATCCACCATTTCACATAAAGAAATGGCATCTTTGATCGATGCGTTTTCAAACTGCAGGACTGCTTTGACACCATCTGCCACGGTCACATTTTTCATGCGAATTTCCCCAGCAATGCCTGAAGCGTCTTCATGAAAATAAACAAACTGATAATCATTGCCATAAGCTTCTTCGACGAATTTGATCTTTTTTAAAGCATCCGTTTTAAAACCGATTTTATGAACGGCTTCTCCGCTGTATTTAGAAAGTTCGCAGATGCCTTCCTGCTCTTCAAAAGCTTTCACCCGTCGGCCGGTTTCGACATTGATCTGAGCCCCTTCTAATAATTTCCATAAACGTTTCTTAAGTAAGCGCACATCCATATAAATAATATCCGTTGTCTCTAACTGATACATTACGCCAACCCCATTGAGGGCTGCTTCTAGTTTATAAACATCTTCATTGGATAAGTTTTCATTCATTAATTCCTGAGCATGATCTTCGATATAACTGCCTGCACTCGCAATCACCCCATCTACCGGTAAAGGCAGATTTTTGAGCGCGCCGCGATTGTGTCGCGTACATAAATAAATTTTATGGCCTTGCTGGTGGAGAGCCAGAAAAGCATGAATAATGGCATCATCAACTTTGTGATGGGCTAGGAAAAGATCCATCTCAATAAATACATACTTCATGATATCACCACTTCTATTTTACTCAAAAGTACCTTTTGACTCAATCCCTTAACGATGTTCATCTTTCTTTTCCACCAGCGTTAAGGTAAAGAGAATGAGATAAATGACAATGACAACTAAAATAAAGCTCATATTGTCATTCACCATTAAGACATAATCATAAATACCATGGAAAATGATCGATAAAACAAGGCCAATGGCGAAATCTAAAGTATAAGGTCGATGGGCTAACTGTTTTCTTTTCGCATTAGCGAAAAAGATTCCCATCGGAATGGCAAATGACATATGTCCAGGAATGGAAGTGAGGGCGCGGACAAAGGCCGTACTGATTCCGCCAAGATAGACATACTTGACATTTTCTAAAATGGCAAAACCAAGTGAGACAAAAACCGCATAAACAATCCCATCGAAGCGATAATCAAAGGACGGGGCATCAAAGCTGATCTTCTTAAGGGCAAAGAATTTACAGCCTTCCTCAATCAAAGCGACACCAAAAAAGGCTTCAATAAAATAATGGAAACGACTGTTCCCGGGACCGATGATCATGTTAGCGAGCCATTCTAAGGCAATGGCGGGAATGATACAGGCCATCCCGCCGATCAGCAAGCGTCCAAGCAGGGACTTGGGCTCATGTTCGACTTCATCTAATTCATAAATGTACTTTAAAAGAATAATCGCTGGGACGACGGCCGCCGCCATATAAATAAAATTAATCGAGGCTAATGGATATAAGATAAACATGTAATTTTTCCTTTCTTTCTCATTAAAAGATGCGTATATTATAGCATATAAGGAGTGATATTATGAAACTATATGAAGAAAGCATGCCCGCTTCCATCGGTAATGCCATCTATCAGTATGGTGATAATTCTATTACCAAAATTATTCAGTACTTAGAAGTCGATGATGAGCATGGTTATATCTTAACCCCTGATGCTTTTTATTATGCCTTTAAAACCAAGGGTTCCTTCTTGTTAAAGGATTTAACTGACGTGATGATTCGCAAAGTCCGCCATCAGGAAAAAGAATTGATTTTAGTCGTCCATGGCATTCATCATATGTTCTATGCACATGACTTTGATTTTGGCGATTTATTAGACGCTTTAGAAGATCAAAAAGCCTTCACAATTACTTATCCGATGGCTTTAGATGACCGCATTCTCTATTTAATTGATGTCATTCTTCATGATATCGATGATGATGTCTATGAAGATACGACGCTCAATGACTTACAGAAAGAGCAGCTCAACAGTTATTTAGAAACAGTAAAAAATGCGGAAAGCCTCGATGATACCCATTTCCATATTGAGATGGAATTACTCGTCGATCATGTCATGGATCTATGCAATGCACTAGAACTCGATAGTGAAGAAATTGATGCATTAGCGCAGGCTCAGGAAGAAATGAATCAACAGGAAGATCAGATGTTTGATTCATTCAAAGATATGTATGCCCAAAACAAAGATAAAATCAAAGATGTAACCGGCATCGATATGGATGATCTGCAAAACAAATCACCAGAAGAACTCAATAGTATGGTTGATGATCTTTGCACCCGTTTCAACATTTCCAAAGATCAGTTGACAGAGTTAGCCAGCCGTTTTGCATCAAAACACAAATAAGCGCCTAAGCGCTTATTTTTTTGTAAACAAAGTATTCACAATGGCAATATATTGTTTGCCTAATTCAGAAAGCTGATGATCTTTTCCTAAGATATAACCAATTTGCATATTCTGGTTGGGATGTTCCGGATCTTCCTGGAAAGGAATAATGACATTTTCTTTCCCATTGAGATCTTCCTCAATAATTGATGAGCATAAAGTATAGCCATGAAGAGCATGCATGAAATTTAACATGGTAGCGCGATCATTGACTTTAATCGTCCGCGGATAGTGATGATCACTGAGAATTTCTTCCGCTAAGAAAGCGGAATCTGTTTCCCCCTGTTCAAAAGAAAGACATGGATAAGGTAAAAGCTCGTCAAAGGTAAGCGTCTGATGATGAGCTAAAGGATGATCACTCGCTAAATAGACATGAGCCCGGCATTCATAAAGGGCGTGGAACTGGACATTATAATCATCAAATAATCGTTTCAGAACTTTCTTATTGTACTTAGACAAAAAGAGAATGCCGATATCACTGCGATGACTCGCCACATCTTTAATCACTTCTTTGGTCTGCGTTTCCCGAAAGGCAAAATCATAATTAAGCGTATCATAACTTGATACCAGCTTTTCAAAAGCGCGCACCGCAAAGGTGTAATGTTGCGTCGAAACGGCAAATTTTGTTTTCAGCTGCCGTTTTCCGCCATAAGCATACTTCAGATTCTCATACTGAGAATATAACTCCTGCGCCTGGGTCAGGAAGGTGCTGCCTTCCCGAGTGAGAATAACCCCTTTTGAGGTTCTTTCAAAAATTCTAATCCCAATCTCTTCTTCGAGATCTTTGATCGCATTGGTTAAGGTCGGCTGAGAAATATAGAGATTTTCAGCGGTTTTATTCATCGAGCCATTTTCTGCCACCTTTAAGGCATAATAGATTTGTGTGAGTTTCATCACGATCCCCTCCTTTTGAACATCATAGCGAACTTCTATTAACCTATCAATACTATTTATAATAGGGTTTATAATAAACAAAAAGAAAAGACATGCCGGGAAAAGCATGCCTTCTGATGTCCATTATTATTATGACATCTTTGTTTACATTTTAGGGATAGGGAAATTTTATATGTTTGCTTATTGTCAGTCTCCTGACAAAATTACTATACGTAAGTTTTATGAATGGGATATGAACTTTTTGTTAATCTTCAACCTTACGGACAATCAAATCATAAGTTCCATCTTCATTGTTAATGAGCTTTAAGATCTGATGCCCTTCATCTTTAATACTGCGAGGGACATTCTGAACGGGTTCTCCATCGTTCATATGAACGGATAAAACCTGACCATCATCTAATTCTTCTAAAGCAACTTTCGCTTTCACAAAAGTAACGGGACAGACAACATCAGTAATGTCGACTGTTTCATCAATTTTAATATCAGCCATTGTATGCCTCCTTTAATGCTTTTTCTAAGCTGTCTTTGCCAACGCGCTGGATTGTAAAATAGAAACGTTCACTTGGTTTGGCATTGTCTTTAAACCAGTTAATGCAGGCATCGCAGACTCTTAATAAAGTATCATGATCTTTAATAAAAGGAACCATCGGTTCACCTTTGGTAATGGTATTGCCAAAGAGACCGCCAAAGCTTAACATGTAGCCCTGCTCTCCTGCATAAGCTGAAGTTGGACAGGCAAAGAAGCAGCGACCGCAGTTATTACATTTCTCATAATCTACCGTGATCTTGCCATCTTCTAAAGTAATGGCCCCTTTACGGCAGGCTTTTACACAGACCCCACACGAAATGCAGTCTTCTTCCTTCCAGGTCACCTGGATGCCGCCTTTAATACCTAAATCATTTTCTTCGGCTTTTAAACAGTTATTCTGACAGCCTGTTACCCCAAATTTAAACTTATGAGGCAGCTCTTTCCCAAAATAACGTTCCGCCAGTTCTTTAGCGATCGGCTGCGTCGCAATACAGCCATTAGGACAGGTTTCATTGCCCTGACAAGCTGTAATCGTACGCACACGCGGACCACAGACACCATTTCGGGCCCCGCCTTTGGCTAATGTTTCCTTAACGGCTTCAATATCTTTCAACTGAATAAAAGGAATTTCAATACCTTGACGGCTGGTTAAATGAATATAGCCGTGACCATAAGTATTGGCCACTTCCATAATGGCAGCTAATTCTTTGGCAGAGACCTGACCACCGGTTGTGGCCAAACGCATTGAGAAACAGTTTTTCTGTTTCTGACGCATAAATCCTCCTGCTTTTAATTCACTATAGTTAACGGCCATAATCATTCCTCCCTTAAATAATATTTAAATCTTCTTTTGTAGACTGACCATTTTCTACATGGAATGAATGAAGAACAGGTTCTTCGTTCATTAATGATAAAATCAAATAACTCGCTGATGAATCATAGGCCAAACGGATATCTTCCTGTGATGAACGGGAAGGTGATTCCGGATGTGAATGCCAGTTGCCAAGCGGCTTTAAACCATTCTGGCGCATATTCTTAATGGCCTCTAGCTGCGCTTTTGGGGTAATGGTAAAGTGCTCATTGGTATGATCGACATTTTCAATCAGATACACTTTTTCAATAACCCGGACGCCGTCTTCATCATGACCGGCAATTAAGCCGCACGCTTCTTCTGGCAAATTGGCCTTAGCGTGGGCAACCATCTTGTCATAATCAGCTTTTTTGAGTAAGACTTTCATCTTAATGCCCCGCTTTCAAATCACAGGCAGCCTGTTCATAATCAATTAATTTGGTAATTGTTGGATGATCACTGCAAACCGCGCAGCCTTTTCCTCTTGACGGTAATTTAATCGTATGAAATTCCATCTTTAACGCATCATATGTTAATAGTTTGCCAACTAACAATTCACCGACACCAGTAATATACTTGATCGCTTCCATCGCCTGCAGGCTGCCGATCACGCCGCCCATCGCCCCGATGACGCCTGCCTGTTTACAAGTTGGCACAGCATCTTTTGGTGGGGGTGATTTGAAGACACAGCGGTAACATGGACCTTCCCCCGGTACGACCGTCATTAACTGACCTTTAAAGCGGATAATACCGGCATGTGAGAAAGGCTTTTTCGCCATCACGCAAGCATCATTAATAAGGAACTTAGCTGGGAAGTTGTCGGTTCCATCTAAGATAAAATCATAATCCTTGATAATATCCATGATGTTATAAGATGTCATATATTCTTTATAAGTAATGACATTGACGTCAGGGTTAATGGCCTGCATCGTTTCTTTAGCACTTTCGACTTTGTCTTTACCAATATCGGCAGTCGTATGGATGACCTGTCTTTGCAGATTGGAGAGATCCACCACATCGGCATCGACAATACCGATGGTACCAACACCCGCGGCAGCCAGATAGAGGGCAGCTGGTGCCCCCAGACCCCCGGCGCCAATGATCAGCACTTTCGCATTGAGCAGTTTTTTCTGCCCCTTCACACCGATTTCTTTGAGGATGATGTGACGGGAATAACGCTCCAATTGTTCGTTTGTAAAACCCACTTAGCATCCTCCTCCCATGAAATATAAGAATTCCACTTCATCTCCATCTTTTAAAATTGTGGTATCAAAATTTTCCTGGTCAATAAATTCTTCATTGACAGAAACAGTCACATATAAAGGCATTTCAACCTTTTCCTCTTCTAATAATGAAGTAATATTTAAACCATCCTGATATTCTTTCTTTTCTCCAGATACGGTAATTTTCATTGTTTATTCTCCTTTGATCGCCTGATCGAAATCAGCCTTTAAATCTTCAATATCTTCAATCCCTACCGACACGCGAATAGTGCCTGGGTAAACGCCGGCACGTTCCTGCTCTTTGATTGTGTTATGCACGGCAATGGTACTAGCCGGATGGACTACTAAAGTTTTCACATCACCGATATTAGACACAATATGTGCCAGTTTTAAGCGATTAATAACCTGAAAAGCTTTTTCTTTATCGCCGACATCGCATGTTAATAAGCCGCCGCCATGACCATTTAATAAAGCGGTTAACGGGTCGTGTAAAGCGGGATAATTCACTTTAACGCCTAAGCTTTCTAAATGCTTAGCTAGGGCTAAGGCATTTTCACAGATGCGCTGCATGCGTAAACCTAATGTCTCTAAACCTAAGACATTGAGATAGGCATTCTGCGGGCTTAGACAGGCCCCGATGTTTTGTGATAAATCATCACGCAGACGCATGTAATAGGCCATCTTTTTGTATTTGCCATAAGCCTGTAAAGAAGGATACTGAGCGATATCCCAGGGAAAACGGCCCCCATCAATGATGACGCCGCTAATGGCATTAGAGGTGCCATTAATATACTTTGATGAGGAATGAATGACCACATCAGCGCCATGCTTTAAGGGCTGAATCAGATACGGCGTCGCAGCCGTATTATCGACAAAAAGCGGTAAGCCATGATCATGGGCGATGCTGCTCACTTTTTCCACATCTAAGATCTCTAATGATGGATTACTTAACATTTCCCCAAAGATCACTTTAGTATGAGCGTTGATTGTGCTTTCTAAAACAGCTGCATCATTTAAAGAAATGAAATGCGTGGTAATGCCATAATGGGCTAAATCCTTAAACAGTTCGATTGTGCCGCCATAAAGATTCCAGCCGGCGATAATTTCATCACCAGGCTGACAGATATTCAGGAAGGCTAAGGATAAAGCCGCCATCCCCGAGCTGCAGGCTAAGGCGCCGCGTCCGCCTTCAATGGCATTGATTTGACTTTCAAAAGCGGTAATTGTCGGATTGCCAATGCGGGTATAGGCATAACCCATCTTCTTATGGGCAAAGACTTTTTCCTGATCTTCCGCACTTTCAAATGTGAAAGCACTGCTTTGGACAATTGGAGGCAGAGTGGATTTCATGACACTTTCTCCCCCGTGTACTAATTGTGTATTAAATTTCATGTCTGCCTCCTTTCGCCTCCATTATACATTACCTACTAAACTAGCGTATATATAGATTTATAAGAACGTGTTATAAGATTTTTTTAGAACGCTTAAATATAATCTTTAAATTCACTGAGATCTTTTGATAACACCGTTAAATTCTTAAGCAGTGAGACAACGTCCTCTTCACTTAAAGCTTGATCATTGAAACTATTGAAATAGTTATCTACATGTAAGTTTGCCTCCTGCTTGGCATCTAAATAAACTAAGACAATGATACCCGCCGCATTGAGATGTTTGATCACTGTATTCACATCTTCATCAGCCTTAGGCTGATAAAGATACGTATGACGACCATAACGATATAATTCTCGTTCGATATACTGAACTGCTTCTAATGAGTAAACCTCTTTTCTTAGTCCGACATTAATCACTTTCTGACCATTTAAAGAGGCGCGTGCATCATCATCAATGATAGCCTCACGATTGTCATCGATCACGCCATTAACAACCCCGCAGGCACTTGTCATATTAGTAATACGGTCAATGAGAATAAATTCTCCCATGGTCTTATGGACATCAAAATCATCTAGGACGATATCATCGGTTAAGCTGACTTCAATTTCCGCTATTTCATTTTTGTGTAAAACATCCGCTTGATGTTTTTCCCCCGTGTTGACATCAATCAGATGATCGATCGCCGTCACCGTTCCAGGAATCAGCTTTGTGCCTAACTTGACAAAGAATGGCTTCTGATTGGTTAAAGGTTCCTGATCCATCCATAAGATGGTGCCTTTGAATGCATGCGTCACTCTTAATGTCGTATCTTTAACGAGAACGCAGCCACGCGATACATCGACTTCTTTATCTAAAGTGATCGTGACCGGATCGCCTAAAGAGGCGATATCTGATGCGCGATCACCAATAAAGATCTGTTTGACATGGGCTTTTTCCCCGCTTGGTAAAATGGTTAAAGGATCACCAACACGAATATGTCCGGCTTCAATCTGCCCCTGGAAACCACGGAATGTATGATCAGGACGACTCACGCGCTGCACTGGCATGTAGAAGCCTTCTTCCTGCGCTTCATCATCAACATCAACTATTTCTAAAAATGGTAAGAGCGCCTGTCCATGATACCAAGGCGTATGATCCGATAATGTGGTGACATTATCTCCAGCCGTGGCACTTAACGGAATAATGGTGACATTCTCTAAGTGTAATTCTTCTTTTAAATCTGCAATTTGGGCACTGATTTCATCAAAACGTTCCTGCGCATAATCCACTAAGTCCATCTTATTGACTGCGAAGACAAAGTGACGAATCCCCATCAACGCACAGATGCGGGCATGACGTTTGGTCTGGATTAATACGCCGGCGCTCGCATCAATCAAAATCACCGCTAAAGACGCAAAGGAAGCTCCTACCGCCATGTTGCGGGTATATTCTTCATGACCTGGTGTATCAGCAACGATGAAGGAACGATGATCAGTCGTAAAGTAACGATAAGCGACATCGATCGTGATCCCCTGTTCACGCTCTTCCGTTAAGCCATCTAAAAGAAGAGAATAATCAATGGCGCCGCCGCGGCTGCCAACTTTCGAATCTAATTCTAACGCTTTCTCCTGATCGGCATAGATGAGCTTTGAATCATAAAGAATATGACCAATTAATGTCGATTTGCCATCATCAACCGAACCACAGGTAATAAATTTAAGTAATCCTTTCATTAGAAATAACCTTCTTTCTTACGTCTTTCCATTGAGCCGCTTTCCTCATGATCGATAACACGGCTGGTACGTTCACTTTCGACCGCACTTAATGTTTCTTCAATAATTTCATCTAGCGTCTCGGCATTACTTTCAATGGCCCCCGTTAATGGGTAACAGCCTAAAGTTCTGAAACGCACTTTCTTCATCTCAATCTTTTCCCCTGGACGCAGCTTCAGACGATCATCATCCACCATGATGAGGTTGCCGTCTCTTTCAATAACTGGACGCTGCTTGGCGAAGTATAATGGTACAATTTCAATGTTTTCACGTTTGATATACTGCCAGATATCCTTTTCTGTCCAGTTGGAAATTGGGAAGACACGCATACTTTCGCCTTTATGAATGCGGGTGTTGTACAGTTTCCACATTTCCGGACGCTGGTTTTTTGGATCCCAGGCTTGGGCTTCATTACGGAACGAGAAGATACGTTCCTTGGCACGTGATTTTTCTTCATCACGACGCCCGCCGCCAAAGGCTGCCGTAAAACCATATTTCTTTAAAGCCTGTTTGAGCGCCTGGGTTTTCATAATGTCGGTATACGATGAACCGTAATCAAACGGATTGACACCGGCTTTAACGCCTTCCTGATTGGTGTAGGCGATCATTTCAATGCCTAACTCTTTAGCGATACGATCACGGAATGCAATCATTTCGTGAAATTTCCAGGTCGTATCGACATGCAAGAATGGAAAAGGCGGTTTTTCTGGATAGAATGCTTTTAATGCCAGGTGCAGCATCACTGAACTGTCTTTCCCAATCGAATAAAGCATCACCGGATTCTCGCATTCCGCCGCTACTTCTCGAATAATATATATAGCCTCAGCTTCTAAGGCATCTAAGTGCGATTGACTCATGATGATTCCTCCTAATATTGATTTGATTCTTTCTTATTGATCGTGATCGTCTGGTCTTTAAAGCGCCAGTAGGCATGATCCCCTTTTTCTTCATAATGCAGCGTGCCGCCGCGGCCGCCGATATCAGCACCGAGGAAAAAGGCGATCGCATCAAAATGACAAGCCTTTAAACAAGACGTACAGCCCCAGCAGTCACGGACACGATCAATATGCGCCTTGCCGTCTTCTTTGATTTTAATCAGATTGCCAGGGCAGGCTTCCACGCAGCCCTTGCAGCCGACACATTTTTCATCATTGATTTTAATGCTCATAAGACCCTCCTAGCTTACGTTTGATGATCGTGATGTCCCCATCGCGATAAACGGAATTGATAAAGACATCGTAATCGTGAGAAACATCTGGATAATCTTTATTTTCCGCAAAGCTATGCCATCTTGTCTCTTTCCGCGCCGCTAAGTGAGCGATCACTGAGAGGCAGACAACCAAACGTTCTTTTAATTCATATATTCTTAATAAGTCATCCGTATTTTTGGCGACTAACTGATCAGATAGCGGAATCAGTTCCTGGATATGGGCTTTCGCTAACGTAAGTGACGCTTCATTATACTGATAGTAACTGCCAATCCCACCAGCATACTGATCCATGATCTTCTGCATCGTTTCTTCTAAATCATCGACGCTAAATAACGCTTCTTGATTGGTAAAGAAATGTTCGTATTCCTGATCATCAAAAGAGACATGCAAAGGCAAAGATAATGAGGATAAATCCTGCAGGATGGTCTCCGCCGCGATCTCTCCTTCCGCTAAGCCGCCGGTGACATATTTCTGTGGCGCGCCGCCGGCTACATCCCCAGCCGCGTAGAGCCCTGTAAGCGTGGTGCGACGCTTATTATCAATCCAGTAGCCGCTAGCGGTATGACCGCCGACAATATAAGGTTCGGTGCCTTGAATTTCCACGTTCCGCTTGCTTGGGCCAATGCCCGCTTCTAACCATTTCAGCGTCTGACTTGGCGCCATGTTGAGGTAAGCCTTATAGAGATCTTCTTCCGCTTCCGAAGAAATCCCCTTTGTCCCCAGGTAACAAGGGCCGCGTCCTTCCAAAGTTTCATTCACCGTGCCATAAAGACGCTGAGAGGTTGTTAAACCATACTTCGTTTCATAGATTTCGCCTTTACTGTTTAACTGTTTCGCGCCAACGCCCTGCGCAATCGTCCCCGTAGGAGCGATCGTATCTTTACAGCGTAAAGCAATAAAACGCATTTCGAAGGTCGTCATCTCGGCGCCATTGAGAATCCCCATCGCATAACCGGCACCGGTATTAAATGGCGGATACCACATCTTATGACGAGAGAAGCCAGGATTATTGGGACGATAGAGGCCGCTCGCTCCGCCGGTCGCAATCAACGTCGCTTTGGCTTTGATGACATAGGCTTTCTTTTCATTAACATCAAAGCCATAAGCGCCCTTTACAGCCCCATCTTCCATCAGATAATTGGTAATATTGACATGATTGATAACTTTGATATGCGGATCTTTCACCATCGAAGCGAGGATCGGTTTGATGTTTTCCCCATTAATTTTGATATTCCGATTTCCTCTTGTGACATAGTCGCCATTTTCATCTTTCAAAATGACTAAACCATGATCTTCTAATTCCTTAACCGTCTGATTGACCCGTTCACACATCGATAACAGTAAGTCTTCCCGCGCGATGCCATGGGCATCTTTCATCGCATAATCGACATAGAATTGGGGATCATGCCTTTTGGTGATATAACAGTTAATCGCATTGACGCCGGCAGCTAAACAGCCAGAGCGTTTGATGTTGGCCTTTTCGGCGATGATCACCTGGACATCGGACTTTTTCGCTAACGTATACGCCGCATAGCAGCCGGCCGTGCCGCCGCCGATAATGAGTACATCGGTTTCTAATATTTCTCTTTCCATAAACTCCTCCTAAATAACAACGGATTCATCTGTCGTGATATTCGGATTACAGATGACTTGTAAGGTATTATGTTCACCATAGACAAACAGACGATAAATAAGCACTTTCACCGCTTCACCGACTTCTAACATCGCCTCTTCGACCTGTCTGGTGCCGGTGATCTCCTGCCCTTTAACCGTAATGGTATATTCAATCTCTTTTCCTCTAAATAACCGTTTCTTGACGATCCCGTCTTCCACAGCATTGATATATTTGATGTATTCCCCCGCTTTATAGATCGCTATATTTTCACTGCGCAAAACCGCCTGATGGGCCTTTAAATCTTCAAAGCCTTTGAAGCGGCCCGGCTGATGAATGCGGTTAGGATGCCCGATAAATTCCACTACGAAACTGCTTTCTGGCTGTTTATAAATAGCGATCGGACTGCCTTTTTGTTCAATCCGGCCATGATTGGTAACGATAATTTCATCAGCCACTTCAATCGCTTCTTCCTGATCATGCGTCACAAAGATACTCGTAATTCCGACTTTGCGAATCATCTCTTTAAGCCAGGTTCGCAGTTCAATACGGACTTTCGCATCGATCGCCGCAAACGGTTCATCGAGTAAAAGCAATTCTGGATTGGGGGCTAAAGCGCGGGCAAAAGCGACACGCTGACGCTGTCCGCCGGAAAGCTCATAAGGATAACGATTGCCGAGCCCTTCTAAGTTCACGAGTTTTAATAACTCCTGCACCCGCTCATCGATCTCTTTGCGTTTCCACTTAGCCACCTTTAAGCCAAAAGCGATATTGTCATAGACAGTCATATAGCGAAAGAGCGCATAGTTCTGAAAGACAAAGCCAATCCCGCGCTTGGCAGCGGGGATATCATTGACTTTCTTGCCATCAATGAGAATCTCTCCGCTATCGGCATTCTCTAAACCGGCAATCATTCTCAGGATCGTGGTTTTCCCGGATCCTGAAGGACCTAATAATGCAATCAGCTGTCCTTTCTGAATAGAAAAGGAAATATCATCACTGGCTTTATAATCGTTATACATTTTATTGATATGACGTAATTCAACATAGCTTTGATCCATTTAGAGATCCCCCTTTCGCAGCGCAATCAGCTGCCTGAAAAATAACATGATGAGGGCCATAAAGACGAGCACGCTTGATAAAGCAAAGGCGCCAACGAAATCATACCCCTGATATAAGAATTCGATATATAAAGGCATCGTCATCGTCTTGCCAAGCAAATGACCGGAAATAATTGAGACCGCGCCAAATTCTCCCATCGCTCTGGCCATCGTTAAAACGATGCCATAAAGAAGCAGTCCTTTCACCTGTGGGTAGGTGATCTTCTTAAAGATCGTCCAGGCGCTTGCGCCCATCAAAGCAGCGGCTTCTTCTTCATCAGTGCCGCGCGTATTTAAGACAGGGATGATTTCCCTTGAGACAAAAGGAAAGGTCACGAAAATTGTGACTAACACAATCCCTAAAGGAGCAAACATTACTTCTAAATTAAGCTTCTCCAATAGCGAATAAAGAATACTCTGACGCCCATACGTCAGGACATAGACAAGTCCGCCAACAACAGGTGAAATCGTTAATGGTAAATCAATGAGTGCTGAGATGACTCGTTTGCCTTTAAATTGATAACGCGTTAGTAAGTTAGAGGCGAGCAAACCGAAGAGCGTATTAACGAGGACACAGATGACAGACACGACTAATGTCAGCACAATGGCATCGATCGCATAAGTCGTGAAGACGGCCTGCGAAAAGGTTTTCCAGCCTTTTGAAAAAGCGGTCCCCAGGCAATAAAGCAAGGGCAATATCAGCATGAAAAAGACAAAGAGATACGTTATCAAAATAAGTATTTTTGCGGTTTTAGATTTTTTCATAAGCGCACCTCCTTAAATCGTTGCTTTGACGCTTTCTTTTGACTGTATAAAAGCATTTAAGAATAAAATGAGAAATGACATGGCTAACATGACTAACGCAATCGCTGTAGCACTAGCATAATCGAATGACTGCAGTTTACTCATCACGAGAATCGCGGTGATTTCGGTTTTAAAGGGCTGATTGCCGGCGATAAAGACAACCGCGCCATATTCCCCGATACCGCGGGCAAAGCTCATGGTCACGCCGCTGACTAAAGCAGGAAAGATTTCTGGTAAAAGAACATGGCGAAAGGTATAGCCTTCATCCGCTCCCAGCATTTCCGCCGCTTCCTCATAGGCATGATCAATCTTTTCTAAAACTGGCTGCAGGGTTCTCACGACAAAGGGAAAACCGACAAAGATTAAGGCAACGATCATCCCTAAGCGGGTATATGCAATCTTAATTCCAAAAAGACCGGCAAACTGTCCGACGATCCCATGCCTGCTTGTCAGATAAGCTAAGGAAATTCCCGCCACCGCCGTCGGTAAGGCAAAGGGCAATTCAATGACGCTATTGACGAAGCTTTTAAAAGGAAAGTCATAACGGACTAACACCCAGGCGACGATCAAGCCCATCACCCCATTGACCAGGGCGGCGATCAAAGCTGTTTCTAAAGTTACGCCGTAACTAGCCATCACCCGCGCATCCGTCACAATCTTCACAAATTCAGAAAAACTGATGTGTGAGGTGTAGATGATAATCGAACACAAGGGCATTAACACAACCAAGCTTAACATGATTATGGTGAGGGAAAAATTCACCCCAAAGCCAGGAATGACACGTTTATTTGTAGATTTCATCAAAATACCCCCCATCCTGAAAATGGACTTTCGTTGCTTTTGCCCAGCCGCCAAAATGCTCAATCGTTGTCATCGAAAGATCATCGACAATCCAGCATTTCGTTAATTTTTTAATGGTATGGCTTTGATGCGTCGCGCGCTGCTTTTGATAAATCGTTTGATTCACCGGACGATAATAATTTTGCGCAATCAGACGCTGCGCCGAGGCACTATAAAGATGTTTGATATAGACATTAGCCACCTTGCGCGTGCCTTTTTCTTTAACAACTTCATCGACTAACGCCACTGTTGGCTGACATAAAATACTGGCGCTAGGAATAATCATTTCATAATCCCCAGGATTTTCTTTCATCGTTAAATAGGCTTCATTTTCCCAGGTTATCAAAACATCCCCTTCACCGTTTTCACAGAAAGTGGTTGTGGAAGCCCTTGAGCCAGAATCTAAGACCAACACGTTATGATACAAAGCTTTCATCTGTTTTTTGATCTGCGTCACCCTTAACCCTTGTTTTTCAAACGCATACCAGGCTGCCAGATAGTTCCAGCGGGCCCCGCCGCTCGTTTTCGGATTAGGGGTAATGACACCGACATTCTTTTTCGTTAAGTCCTGCCAGTCATGAATCTTTTTGGGATTGCCTTTTCTTACTAAAAAGACGATCGTTGATGTATAAGGTGCTGACTGATGCGGATAATGGTGCATATATCCTTGTTTGATTAAGCCGCTTTTCATGAGCGTATCCACATCACTTTGAACCGCTAAGGAGACAACATCACCTTTAAGACCATTATCGACTTCTAAGGCCTGTTTACCGCTGCCGCCATGGGACTGCACCACGGTTACAGCCTGGTGATACGTTTTCTGATAATAGTGGATAAACTGCTTATTATATGCACTGTATAATTCTCTTGTCGGATCATAGGAGACATTAGTGATCGACAATTTTTGCGTTTTCTGACAGCCGCTTAAGCTTGCCATCATCACAAAGCAGGTAACGATATATTTCAAGAATTTCATTGTCTTCACTCCTTCCTATTTTCCTACTGTTTTATTGTGTTTATGATAGCACAAAAGGAGAATACGGTGTTCTATGAAAAAAAGAGAGCCAGTCATAAAATAATTTTATAACTGACTCTCATTACCTCATAAATTGTCGACGCTTCATTATAAATCACTATTCGTGAGTTCTTCGTTTTCGTAAGTTGTTCGCTTTGACTGATCTTTTTTGACTTCCCCAGCATCAAACTTTACGACCTTAGGTGTGTCTGAAGATGTATCAAATAAATTGACGCCTAAAGACCATTCTTCTAATTCTTTTTCTTTAGTATCTTCATCTTTTGCTTTTACTTTAATAGCCATATGATTTCACCCCTCTCATCAATATTATACATAAGAGCTAATATCTTTCAAAGAAATTCTCTATTTAAATTGAATATTAGTATCAAGGATGTTATAATAACTTAGCACTTGAAAAAAGCCGAAGTAGCTCCAATCGGTAGAGCAGCTCACTCGTAATGAGAAGGTTTGTGGGTTCGAGTCCCATCTTCGGCACCACTTGTTTATGACCATCACGTTGTGATGGTTTTTTCTTATGTCAAAAGAAAACCTGGTCAAATGACCAGGTTAAGCTAAGTCCTCACCATTGCTGGCAATGACCTTTTTATACCAGTAGAAGGAATCTTTCTTTTCGCGAGAAAAATCACCAGTCCCATCATCAAAACGATTGACATAAATATAGCCATAACGTTTTGCATATTCACCTGTTGAGGCAGAGACTAAGTCGATGCAGCCCCATGAAGTATAGCCAAATAAGTCGACCCCATCTAACACTGCTTCATGCATTTGTTCGATATGGGCACGCAGGTAATCAATGCGGTACTGATCATGGATCTTGCCATCTTCACTCTTTTTGTCGTAAGCGCCTAAACCATTTTCTACGACCATAATTGGCAGCTGATAACGATCATAGATTTCATTTAACGAATAACGTAAACCGATCGGATCGATCTGCCAGCCCCAGTCGCTTGCCTTTAAGTAAGGATTGCTGGTACCGCCCATCATATTGCCAGCGACTTCATTTCCTTTTTCCGTGTGGACAGTCTGACAGAATGACATATAGTAAGAGCAGGTATAGAAATCAACTGTGCCTTCCTTTAAGATTTCTTCATCACCATCCGCCATCTCAATATGGATATTGTTTTCTTTAAAGTAACGATGCATATAAGATGGATAATAACCGCGACACTGAACATCAGAGCAGAACCAGTTCATGCGATGGTTATGCTGCTGTGTGAGGATCTGATCAGCTGGATCAGGAGTGAGCGGATAAGATGTTGCCATAATCTGCATACAGCCGACCTGATAATGGGGATCAATCTCATGAGCTAATTTCACAGCTAAAGCACTTGCCACAAATTCATGATGTAAAGCCTGGAAACGAATCTGTGGATCATCTTTAGGATGCATAAACTCAGTTGGTTTTTCTAATTCATTGAGCACCCCTAATGCCAGATAACCGCCCACAGGGTTGGTCCCATTATTGATTTCATTAAATGTCAGCCAGTATTTGACTTTGCCTTTGTAACGCTCAAAGACGGTGCGACAATATTTGATAAAGCAATCAATCGTCTTTCTTGAGGCGAAACCATTATATTTTTTCACCAGTTCAAAAGGAATTTCATAATGACACAAGGTAATGAGTGGTTCAATATTGTATTTGCGACATTCATCAATCAAATCTTCATAAAAAGCTAAACCTTTTTCATTTGGTTCATCTTCTAGTCCAGTTGGGTAAATACGTGTCCAGTTAATGGAAAAACGATACACTTTAAAGCCCATTTCCGCAAAGAGCTTAATATCTTCTTTATAGCGATGATAATGATCAATCGCCACATGTGATGGATAATAGGTTCCTTCTTGTAATTGTGGGGTAATTCGTTTAGAAGATGTGGCAGAACCGCCCGTTGAGATATCGGAAATCGAAATCCCTTTGCCGTCTTCATTCCAGGCACCTTCTAACTGATTGGCAGCGGTAGCCCCGCCCCATAAAAAACCTTTTGGAAAACTCATTTTTTCTTCTCCTCCTTTTATTTCCTAGGCAATCACTTCCAGCATTTCTGCTTTCGCTGTGATCTTTCCTTTCTTTTTTATCATAACATCTTTAAATGCACTTGTATTGGTAATGACAACCGGCGTCTGAATTACGTAGCCTTCTTTCACTAACATGGCAAAATCCACCTCCATCAGCAGATCCCCCTGATTCACATGATCACCCTGTTTAATATGAGGTGTAAAGCCTTTGCCTTCAAGCTGAACAGTATTGAGACCAATATGAATCAGAACTTCTACACCATCATCAGATGTTAAACCGATAGCATGCAGGGTTGGGAATAAAGTGGATACAGTTCCTGATACGGGTGCATAAATAGGTGTAGCTGAACTGATTGATGGCATAATACCACAGCCTTTTCCTAAAGCACCGCTGGCAAAAGCCGCATCTTTTAATTCTTCTAAAGCGATCACTTCGCCATCCACAGGACTGTCGATGCTTGCATCACGTACTGTCTTGGTATCCTCTTTCGCGGAGTCGATCGCTGCTGCAGTGTCATCTTTCCATAAGAAATAAGTAAGAACAAAACCGATCACCATAGCCACAGCAATCCCAATGAGAACATTCATCATGCCTGATGCATCACCTTTTGGGGAGATATAGTTTGTCACACCAAAGATACCTAAACCACCATAAATATAACATTTTGTGCCTAAAGCATTGATCAGACCGCCGGCTACACCGCCACCGATCATTGATGCGATAAATGGCGTTTTAGCTGGTAATGTGAAACCATAGATAGAAGGTTCAGTAACCCCGCATAAACCAGAAATAACAGCAGGTAATGCTAGATTCTTTCTCTTCTTATCCTTCATCTTCAGATACATCGCAAATAAAGCGGCGGTCTGGGCAAAAGAGGCACCAAAGAAACCAGTAAAGAGAATCGTATCATAGCCTAATTGTGATAAGTTGAGTAATCCGAGTGGTACTAAAGCCCAATGTAAGCCAAAGATGACTAATGCCTGCCAGAAGAAACCAACAACAGCACCGGTGGCAACTGGTGATGCTTTATATAACATTGAAAAGAATCCTGATAATAAGTTGGTCAGTAAAGTGACAACTGGACCGATGATAAGGAAGCCTAAAGGTAAGGTAATCAGTAAGACAAAGAATGGCACAAAGAAATTCTGTAACATCTCCGGCACGATCTTTTTTGCAACTTTTTCAATCTTTGCAGCTAAGGCTGTAAGTAATAAAACAGGTACGACCGTTGACGTATAATTACCGGCTAAGAAAGGAATGCCAGCAAATGTCTTATAGTATTTACCAAAGACTGGCAGTGTGCCTAACGCCTTGCCACTACTGAACGCACTCAACTGAATAGTTGGATAGCACAGGGCTAAACCGATGACCATCCCGATCATTGGATTCAGTTTGAATTTTTTAGCTGATGCAAAGCCTAAAGCAACTGGTAAGAAATAGAAGATTGCATCTCCGGTCGCATTTAAGATCGCATACGTTCCCGTTGCACTATAGCTGCTCCCCATTAAAAAAGATAAGAGAGCATTGAGGCCCTTAATAATACCTGCCGCACACATCACCCCTAAAATAGGTGAGAAGCAGCCAGAAATGATATCCATGAGTTTATTGAAAACACCTTTTGGTGCTTCTTCCTCTTCTTCAGCACCTTGTGCGGCAATACCAGCCACCGCACAGACATCTTCATACACATAAGGCACTTTATTGCCAATAACGACCTGGTACTGACCAGCTGAATGCATGACAGTTACGACTTCATCCATAGCTTCAATCTTCTTATCATTCGCTTTACTTTCATCCTTTAAGCGAAATCTTAATCTCGTAATACAATGTGTGACACTATTAATGTTTTCTGTTCCGCCAACTTCTTTGACGATTTCTTTTGCAAGTTGTTCATATTTTCCCATTTTTCTTTTTCCTCCGTTAATCATGAACTTCAATTCTTATACGAAGGTTTGGCCAACTCAATGTTACCATCCATGAAAAACTTTAATCCTTACCCTTAGCCTCAACTCCTTTACACATCAAATATCTATCCTTTCGTAATCAGTCGTTCAATATGAATCGTCAGATACATTTGTTCTTCTGATGAAAGATCATATTTATACGTTTTTTTGCAGTACACAGCAATCTTTTCAGTGCAGGCACTGGCTTCTTTATATTTCAATTTGATCAGATCATAAAGATCCTGATCACCCGTATCATCAAAAGTTTTCTTTTTAATTAAACGCTGAGCAAAAAAGCGCAAGTGTGTCATAAAGCGATAGTAATAAACGCTTTCGGTGTTAAATTCACGATGGAAACTATACTTGATGATATTCATCACTTCCTGCATGACCTTAGTGATATCATAGATATTTTCAATATTACCTTCAGAAAGTTCCGCATTAACAAAGTGCAAAGCAATAAAACCTGCTTCATCCTTAGGCAGTGCAACATCAAACTTTTCCTCAATCTTTTTTAAAGCATATTCACCAACTTCAAATTCATAAGGATAAAACTTTTCAATATCCCAAAGCAAAGCATTCTTTACTGTAATACCATCTTTAAATCTTTTGATGGAACCATACATATGATCCGTTAAATCAATATTAATTTTTTCATCTAACTTATTACCGAGCGTGGTCTTGGCATAGTTAATAATCTCCTGAGAGAGATCAATATATTCATAAGGAATCTCAGAAAAGAGATGAATATACATATCAAACGTTTTAGGGGTAGAGGATACAAATGTCTTATTGACTTTTGATTCATCAATTTCATCACCTGCATGTTTCGAGAAATAAATGCCTTTCCCCATTACAATCTTTTCTTGACCTTCACTTTCAATAATAGCCACATTGTTATTGAGAACACGCTTAATTTCCATCTATATCTCCTTTCCAAAAGAAAAATACCTACAAACACCTAAAATCTGCATACGAAAAGAATCATAGACACATTCTATTTGTTTATAGGTATAGCTCTTTCGATTACTATCCTTGCAGGCATTACTTTATCATAACGCTTTCATCTTTGCAACAACTTTTTAAGCGTTTTCAAAAGAAATGTCATATTATTCAACAGTAATGAAAGAATAACATAAGAGGAATCACTAAAACATGATAGGATTTCATAGCAGTCATCCTCGTGCGTTTCTTTTGCTTCTTTAATACTTATCGACAGTAATGGTGGATTTCTTATCACATTGGAGTTCCTGTTCACATAAATGGTGACTTTCTTCTTTGCTCAGAGCTCTTTTCCACCGTCATTGTGCGTTACTTCCCCTTTTTTATGTTTATCGACAGCGTTGGTGGATTATTTGTGTTTCTGAATGTGTTATTCACTGCTTTAGTGGATAAATATGATTATCAGAAATGATGTTCACATTTCATGAGCGCAATTAAAAAAGCGTGAGGTATAAATCTCACGCAAAACAAAAGCACCTCATCTGAGGTGCTATCGACCGGCAGCGTTCTATTGTCGCCATTTCTGACTATCGTCGACGCTGTGATGCTTAACTTCCGTGTTCGGCATGGGTACGGGTGTCTCCATCACGCCATCGCTACCGGATCTCAGGATCTCCCCTGAAAACCGCACACAATCTCTTCTCTGGTCAAGTCCTCGGCCTATTAGTGCCGGTCCGCTGAACATGTCGCCATGCTTTCACTCCCGGTCTATCAACCTTATCGTCTTTAAGGGGCCTTACTTGCTAAGCAACGGGAGGTCTCATCTTGGAGGGGGCTTCACGCTTAGATGCCTTCAGCGCTTATCCCTTCCGGACTTGGCTACCCAGCTGTGCCACTGGCGTGACAACTGGTCCACCATCGGTCCGTCCACCCCGGTCCTCTCGTACTGAGGGCAGCTCTCCTCAGACCTCCTGCGCCCACGACAGATAGGGACCGAACTGTCTCACGACGTTCTGAACCCAGCTCGCGTACCGCTTTAATGGGCGAACAGCCCAACCCTTGGAACCGACTTCAGCTCCAGGATGCGATGAGCCGACATCGAGGTGCCAAACCTCCCCGTCGATGTGAACTCTTGGGGGAGATCAGCCTGTTATCCCCAGGGTAGCTTTTATCCGTTGAGCGACGGCCCTTCCATGCGGTACCGCCGGATCACTAAGCCCGACTTTCGTCCCTGCTCGACCTGTTTGTCTCGCAGTCAGACACCCTTATGCCTTTGCGCTCGATGCGTGGTTTCCATCCACGCTGAGGGTATCTTTGGGCGCCTCCGTTACTCTTTGGGAGGCGACCGCCCCAGTCAAACTGCCCGGCTGACACTGTCCCGTACGCGGCTTACGCGTCCCGGTTAGAACCTAAGTGCACGAGGGGTGGTATCCCAACAGCGGCTCCTCGGATCCTGGCGAACCCGTCTCACAGCCTCCCACCTATCCTGTACGTCATGCACCCAGGCCCAATGTCGGCCTGCAGTGAAGCTCCATGGGGTCTTTCCGTCTAGTCGCGGGCAACCTGCATCTTCACAGGTACTAAGACTTCACCGAGTCTGCAGCCGAGACAGCGCCCAAATCGTTACGCCTTTCGTGCGGGTCAGAACTTACCTGACAAGGAATTTCGCTACCTTAGGACCGTTATAGTTACGGCCGCCGTTTACTGGGGCTTCGTATCATGGCTTCGCTTGCGCTGACCACTCCTCTTGACCTTCCAGCACCGGGCAGGCGTCACCCCCTATACTTCGGCTTGCGCCTTCGCAGAGAGCTGTGTTTTTGGTAAACAGTCGCTTGGGCCATTTTTCTGCGGCTCCGAAGAGCACCCCTTCTCCCTAAGTTACGGGGTCATTTTGCAGAGTTCCTTAGCTGCAGTTCTCTCGCTCACCTTGGGATTCTCTCCCTGCCCATGTGTGTCCATTTTCGGTACGGGCCTTCAGAAATTTGTGCTAGAAGCTTTTCCTGGAAGTCTGCTTCACGCTTTTCCGTACTTGCCGCAGCTTTCCGTATGCGTCACGCCTTCGCCTTCTGTGATGCGCATTTCACTGCATCACGGCTACCTCGCTTGCCCCGGCTCTTCCGTCCGCCGGTTGCGCTAGCCTTCTCCGTCACTCCATCGCTCCCTGAAGGGTACAGGAATCTCCGCCTGTCTTCCATCGGATACGCCTTTCGGCCTCTCCTTAGGTCCCGACTCTCCCAGAGCGGACGAACCTTCCTCTGGAGACCTTGGGCCATCGGTGTGCGGGATTCTCACCCGCATCTCGCTACTCACGCCGGCATTCTCTCTTCCATCCGCTCCTCGGGCCCTTTCGGTCCCGCTTCTCCGCCGGATGGAACGCTCCCCTACCATATTTTCATATCCATAGCTTCGGTGTCATGCTTAGCCCCGGTAAATTATCGGCGCAGGGTCATTCGACTAGTGAGCTGTTACGCACTCTTTGAAGGATGGCTGCTTCTGAGCCAACCTCCTAGTTGTCTCCACGTCCCCACTTCCTTTTCCACTTGGCATGCACTTTGGGACCTTAGCTGATGGTCTGGGCTGTTTCCCTCTTGTCCGCGGACCTTATCACCCGCAGACTGACTGCCGCGACTGGACGTGCGACATTCGGAGTTTGATTATGCTCAGTACCTCGGGATGAGGCCATCGCATATTCAGTGCTCTACCTTCGCATGCCGTCTCGCGACGCTAGCCCTAAAGCTATTTCGGGGAGAACCAGCTATCTCCGGGTTCGTTTGGAATTTCACCCCTAGCCACAGATCATCCGCCAACGTTTCAACGGGGGTCGGTTCGGTCCTCCATCGGGTCTCACCCCGACTTCAACCTGTCCATGGCTAGATCACCCGGTTTCGGGTCTGCTCCTCCAGACTCTCGCCCTATTAAGACTCGCTTTCGCTTCGGCTCCGCATATCCTGCTTAGCCTCGCCTGGAAAAGCAACTCGCCGGCTCATTCTACAAAAGGCACGCCATCACCCTTTGACGGGCTCTGACTTCTTGTAGGCATATGGTTTCTGGTTCTCTTTCACTCCCCTCCCGGGGTTCTTTTCACCTTTCCCTCACGGTACTGGTTCGCTATCGGTCACACAGGAGTCTTTAGCCTTTCGGGATGGTCCCCGATGCTTCCGACAGGATTTCTCGTGTCCCGCCGTACTCAGGATCTCCGCTCGCTAAACCTCGGTTTCGCCTACGGGTCTCTCACCCTCTATGGATGTCCTTCCCATGACATTCGGCTGCCAAGGCCTTCGCTTTGTGCGGGTCCTACTACCCCATCTTTCGATGGTTTGGGCTCCTCCGCTTTCGCTCGCCGCTACTTACGGAATCTCGTTTGATTTCTTTTCCTGCAGGTACTTAGATGTTTCAGTTCCCTGCGTCTCGCCTCTCTCCAGCTATGTATTCGCTGAAGGATGCATGAGTCTTGCTCATGCGGGTTTCCCCATTCGGACATCACCGGATCATCGCCTGCTTACGGCTTCCCGATGCATTTCGGTGTTTGCTCCGTCCTTCTTCGCCTCTGTGTGCCCAGGCTTCCGCCATACGCCCTTTCTTTCTTGACCTGAAAGTTGATATGAATAAGCTTGAGTTTACTGACTGTTATTCTTGATCTAACTGTTTCTCTTGTTTATCTTAGCTTTTGCCCACTATACCAGATTCTAGACCTTTGATGTTTCTCTGATCTTATCCTTATATAGTGTTTGCAGGAAGTCTTACTAATCTTAATTAATAAGTCTTCTCTTTGCTTTTGATTGTATGCGGTTTTCAAGGGTCTTCCTTCTCTGCTAAGCAGAGAAAACCGAAAAGAAACACTCATTTCTCCCTAGAAAGGAGGTGATCCATCCCCACGTTCCCGTAGGGATACCTTGTTACGACTTCACCCCAATCATCGGCCCCACCTTAGACAGCTCTCTCCTTGCGGTTGAGCCACCGGCTTCGGGTGTTGCTGACTCTCATGGTGTGACGGGCGGTGTGTACAAGGCCCGAGAACGTATTCACCGCGGCATGCTGATCCGCGATTACTAGCGATTCCAGCTTCGTGCAGTCGAGTTGCAGACTGCAGTCCGAACTGAGAACGGGTTTCTGGGCTCTGCTCAACCTCGCGGTCTCGCTTCCCTCTGCTCCGTCCATTGTAGCACGTGTGTGGCCCAGGTCATAAGGGGCATGATGATTTGACGTCATCCCCGCCTTCCTCCTCCTTGCAGAGGCAGTCTCGCCAGAGTCCCCAACTCAATGCTGGCAACTGGCGACAGGGGTTGCGCTCGTTGCGGGACTTAACCCAACATCTCACGACACGAGCTGACGACAACCATGCACCACCTGTCTTCTCTATAGCTATGAGGAGATCTCTCTCCCTTTTAGATCGATGTCAAGACCTGGTAAGGTTCTTCGCGTTGCTTCGAATTAAACCACATGCTCCACCGCTTGTGCGGGCCCCCGTCAATTCCTTTGAGTTTCATTCTTGCGAACGTACTACTCAGGCGCGATACTTATTGCGTTGACTGCAGCACCGGGATCTGACTCCCGACACTTAGTATCGATCGTTTACGGCGTGGACTACTAGGGTATCTAATCCTATTTGCTCCCCACGCTTTCGGGACTGAGCGTCAGTTGCGGACCAGACCGTCGCCTTCGCCACTGGTGTTCCTCCATATATCTACGCATTTCACCGCTACACATGGAATTCCACGATCCTCTTCCGCACTCCAGTGATCCGGTTTCCGGGGCTTCCCGAAGTTTAGCTTCGGGCTTTCACCTCCAGACCTGTATCACCGCCTGCTCCCTCTTTACGCCCAATGATTCCGGATAACGCTCGCCACCTACGTATTACCGCGGCTGCTGGCACGTAGTTAGCCGTGGCTTTCTATGTTCGGTACCGTCACTCGCATGGCATTTCCTCCATCCGACGTTCTTCCCGTACAACAGAACTTTACGACCCGAAGGCCTTCTTCGTTCACGCGGCGTTGCTCGGTCAGGGTTTCCCCCATTGCCGAAAATTCCCTACTGCTGCCTCCCGTAGGAGTCTGGGCCGTGTCTCAGTCCCAGTGTGGCCGTCCGCCCTCTCAGGCCGGCTAAGTATCGTCGCCTTGGTGGGCCGTTGCCCCGCCAACTAGCTAATACTGCATAGGTCCATCCCCCCGCTGACCATACGGTCATTTAGCGCATCCAGGATGCCCTGAATGCGTCTATGCGGTCTTAGCAGCCGTTTCCAGCTGTTGTCCCCCTCGGAGGGGCAGGTTACCTATGTTCTCCTCACCCGTTCGCCACTGAGCACCAAGGTGCTCCGTTCGACTTGCATGTATTAGGCACGCCGCCAGCGTTCATCCTGAGCCAGGATCAAACTCTCCATTGTTTATGAATGGAGCTTTGAATAAGCTCTTTAAATTACTTCTGACTATTTGTTTTCGGTGTTTTGTTCACCGCTCAAAAATGAGTTCTTTGACGTGTTTCTTTTCAGTTTTCAATGTTCTGCATGCGCTCCTTACCGGAGTGCTCACTAAATATACCATTTTCCTTCCTGCTTGTAAAGTGTTTTTTAAGATTTTTTGAATGTTTCGTTAAAAAATACGGTATACAATCATAATATCCTCTTTAATTGCCTATTTTTACAATTCAGGTCATTTTTATCCTCATAGGAGAACCACAAGCATCGGACATATATTTGCCATTATCTATCATCTTCTTTATTATATAAATCTTGGTCATCTTGATCTAAAGAGGAATTCCTAATCATTTGTTCAATCTTTTCAAATAAATGTGTATCAT
The DNA here is from genome assembly GCF_003925875.1 of Intestinibaculum porci. Classification (GTDB taxonomy): domain Bacteria; phylum Bacillota_I; class Bacilli_A; order Erysipelotrichales; family Coprobacillaceae; genus Intestinibaculum; species Intestinibaculum porci. The sequence continues at coordinate 2,857,342 of NZ_AP019309.1, forward strand.
TTCGTTCAATAATACCATCGATAAATTCTAAAAAAATGTCGTCCATCTCATTATTACCTCCTACCTAAAGAGTAACAGAATATTAGAGATCCTGTTTTCAAAAGAGACTTTTGAAAGGGATGTTTATCCCTTTCATTTCAAAAACATTAATAATCCATCAGCTCCATGTAGGGATCACCATTGAAATCATTACCAGCATCTTGCCTAAACAAGTGAAGACTTCAATAAATAGTCAACTTTCGCTCATTTCTAACCTCTTTGCATTTTCTGATATCATCCTATTAAAAGCTAAACTTCATACTTTATGTGAAGGTATTAAAAACGCAGGTGTCAACTTGATCCAAGGATTCTACTTCTGTAAGCCTGCCCATTAATTGATTTCTAATATATCAATGATCTTTTATCTCTTATTCCCATAAATGGAGACTTTCTTCTTTCTGCAAAGATCTTTTCCACCATCATTGGGCGGATCTTCTGATTCCTTGAAGCTTATACACATTTAGGTGAATAGTTTTTCTTCTTAAATGAGTTACTCACTTTTGTTGGGGAGATTCATTCAGATGCTTATGCTTATTCACATAAATGGTGACTTTCTTCTTTGCTCAAAGCGCTTTTCCACCATCATTGTGCATTTCTCCTCCTTTTTTTATGTTTTTCCACAGTGACGGTGGATATGCCTTCTTTTTTGTTTCGTTAGTCACTGCTTTGGTGGATAAATATGATTATCAGAAATGATGTTCACATTTCATGAGCGCAATTAAAAAAGCGTGAGGTATAAATCTCACGCAAAACAAAAGCACCTCATCTGAGGTGCTATCGACCGGCAGCGTTCTATTGTCGCCATTTCTGACTATCGTCGACGCTGTGATGCTTAACTTCCGTGTTCGGCATGGGTACGGGTGTCTCCATCACGCCATCGCTACCGGATCTCAGGATCTCCCCTGAAAACCGCACACAATCTCTTCTCTGGTCAAGTCCTCGGCCTATTAGTGCCGGTCCGCTGAACATGTCGCCATGCTTTCACTCCCGGTCTATCAACCTTATCGTCTTTAAGGGGCCTTACTTGCTAAGCAACGGGAGGTCTCATCTTGGAGGGGGCTTCACGCTTAGATGCCTTCAGCGCTTATCCCTTCCGGACTTGGCTACCCAGCTGTGCCACTGGCGTGACAACTGGTCCACCATCGGTCCGTCCACCCCGGTCCTCTCGTACTGAGGGCAGCTCTCCTCAGACCTCCTGCGCCCACGACAGATAGGGACCGAACTGTCTCACGACGTTCTGAACCCAGCTCGCGTACCGCTTTAATGGGCGAACAGCCCAACCCTTGGAACCGACTTCAGCTCCAGGATGCGATGAGCCGACATCGAGGTGCCAAACCTCCCCGTCGATGTGAACTCTTGGGGGAGATCAGCCTGTTATCCCCAGGGTAGCTTTTATCCGTTGAGCGACGGCCCTTCCATGCGGTACCGCCGGATCACTAAGCCCGACTTTCGTCCCTGCTCGACCTGTTTGTCTCGCAGTCAGACACCCTTATGCCTTTGCGCTCGATGCGTGGTTTCCATCCACGCTGAGGGTATCTTTGGGCGCCTCCGTTACTCTTTGGGAGGCGACCGCCCCAGTCAAACTGCCCGGCTGACACTGTCCCGTACGCGGCTTACGCGTCCCGGTTAGAACCTAAGTGCACGAGGGGTGGTATCCCAACAGCGGCTCCTCGGATCCTGGCGAACCCGTCTCACAGCCTCCCACCTATCCTGTACGTCATGCACCCAGGCCCAATGTCGGCCTGCAGTGAAGCTCCATGGGGTCTTTCCGTCTAGTCGCGGGCAACCTGCATCTTCACAGGTACTAAGACTTCACCGAGTCTGCAGCCGAGACAGCGCCCAAATCGTTACGCCTTTCGTGCGGGTCAGAACTTACCTGACAAGGAATTTCGCTACCTTAGGACCGTTATAGTTACGGCCGCCGTTTACTGGGGCTTCGTATCATGGCTTCGCTTGCGCTGACCACTCCTCTTGACCTTCCAGCACCGGGCAGGCGTCACCCCCTATACTTCGGCTTGCGCCTTCGCAGAGAGCTGTGTTTTTGGTAAACAGTCGCTTGGGCCATTTTTCTGCGGCTCCGAAGAGCACCCCTTCTCCCTAAGTTACGGGGTCATTTTGCAGAGTTCCTTAGCTGCAGTTCTCTCGCTCACCTTGGGATTCTCTCCCTGCCCATGTGTGTCCATTTTCGGTACGGGCCTTCAGAAATTTGTGCTAGAAGCTTTTCCTGGAAGTCTGCTTCACGCTTTTCCGTACTTGCCGCAGCTTTCCGTATGCGTCACGCCTTCGCCTTCTGTGATGCGCATTTCACTGCATCACGGCTACCTCGCTTGCCCCGGCTCTTCCGTCCGCCGGTTGCGCTAGCCTTCTCCGTCACTCCATCGCTCCCTGAAGGGTACAGGAATCTCCGCCTGTCTTCCATCGGATACGCCTTTCGGCCTCTCCTTAGGTCCCGACTCTCCCAGAGCGGACGAACCTTCCTCTGGAGACCTTGGGCCATCGGTGTGCGGGATTCTCACCCGCATCTCGCTACTCACGCCGGCATTCTCTCTTCCATCCGCTCCTCGGGCTCTTTCGGTCCCGCTTCTCCGCCGGATGGAACGCTCCCCTACCATATTTTCATATCCATAGCTTCGGTGTCATGCTTAGCCCCGGTAAATTATCGGCGCAGGGTCATTCGACTAGTGAGCTGTTACGCACTCTTTGAAGGATGGCTGCTTCTGAGCCAACCTCCTAGTTGTCTCCACGTCCCCACTTCCTTTTCCACTTGGCATGCACTTTGGGACCTTAGCTGATGGTCTGGGCTGTTTCCCTCTTGTCCGCGGACCTTATCACCCGCAGACTGACTGCCGCGACTGGACGTGCGACATTCGGAGTTTGATTATGCTCAGTACCTCGGGATGAGGCCATCGCATATTCAGTGCTCTACCTTCGCATGCCGTCTCGCGACGCTAGCCCTAAAGCTATTTCGGGGAGAACCAGCTATCTCCGGGTTCGTTTGGAATTTCACCCCTAGCCACAGATCATCCGCCAACGTTTCAACGGGGGTCGGTTCGGTCCTCCATCGGGTCTCACCCCGACTTCAACCTGTCCATGGCTAGATCACCCGGTTTCGGGTCTGCTCCTCCAGACTCTCGCCCTCTTAAGACTCGCTTTCGCTTCGGCTCCGCATATCCTGCTTAGCCTCGCCTGGAAAAGCAACTCGCCGGCTCATTCTACAAAAGGCACGCCATCACCCTTTGACGGGCTCTGACTTCTTGTAGGCATATGGTTTCTGGTTCTCTTTCACTCCCCTCCCGGGGTTCTTTTCACCTTTCCCTCACGGTACTGGTTCGCTATCGGTCACACAGGAGTCTTTAGCCTTTCGGGATGGTCCCCGATGCTTCCGACAGGATTTCTCGTGTCCCGCCGTACTCAGGATCTCCGCTCGCTAAACCTCGGTTTCGCCTACGGGTCTCTCACCCTCTATGGATGTCCTTCCCATGACATTCGGCTGCCGAGGCCTTCGCTTTGTGCGGGTCCTACTACCCCATCATATGATGGTTTGGGCTCCTCCGCTTTCGCTCGCCGCTACTTACGGAATCTCGTTTGATTTCTTTTCCTGCAGGTACTTAGATGTTTCAGTTCCCTGCGTCTCGCCTCTCTCCAGCTATGTATTCGCTGAAGGATGCATGAGTCTTGCTCATGCGGGTTTCCCCATTCGGACATCACCGGATCATCGCCTGCTTACGGCTCCCCGATGCATTTCGGTGTTTGCTCCGTCCTTCTTCGCCTCTGTGTGCCCAGGCTTCCGCCATACGCCCTTTCTTTCTTGACCTGAAAGTTGATATGAATAAGCTTGAGTTTACTGACTGTTATTCTTGATCTAACTGTTTCTCTTGTTTATCTTAGCTTTTGCCCACTATACCAGATTCTAGACCTTTGATGTTTCTCTGATCTTATCCTTATATAGTGTTTGCAGGAAGTCTTACTAATTTGAATTAATAAGTCTTCTCTTTGCTTTTGATTGTATGCGGTTTTCAAGGGTCTTCCTTCTCTGCAAAGCAGAGAAAACCGAAAAGAAACACGCATTTCTCCCTAGAAAGGAGGTGATCCATCCCCACGTTCCCGTAGGGATACCTTGTTACGACTTCACCCCAATCATCGGCCCCACCTTAGACAGCTCTCTCCTTGCGGTTGAGCCACCGGCTTCGGGTGTTGCTGACTCTCATGGTGTGACGGGCGGTGTGTACAAGGCCCGAGAACGTATTCACCGCGGCATGCTGATCCGCGATTACTAGCGATTCCAGCTTCGTGCAGTCGAGTTGCAGACTGCAGTCCGAACTGAGAACGGGTTTCTGGGCTCTGCTCAACCTCGCGGTCTCGCTTCCCTCTGCTCCGTCCATTGTAGCACGTGTGTGGCCCAGGTCATAAGGGGCATGATGATTTGACGTCATCCCCGCCTTCCTCCTCCTTGCAGAGGCAGTCTCGCCAGAGTCCCCAACCTAATGCTGGCAACTGGCGACAGGGGTTGCGCTCGTTGCGGGACTTAACCCAACATCTCACGACACGAGCTGACGACAACCATGCACCACCTGTCTTCTCTATAGCTATGAGGAGATCTCTCTCCCTTTTAGATCGATGTCAAGACCTGGTAAGGTTCTTCGCGTTGCTTCGAATTAAACCACATGCTCCACCGCTTGTGCGGGCCCCCGTCAATTCCTTTGAGTTTCATTCTTGCGAACGTACTACTCAGGCGCGATACTTATTGCGTTGACTGCAGCACCGGGATCTGACTCCCGACACTTAGTATCGATCGTTTACGGCGTGGACTACTAGGGTATCTAATCCTATTTGCTCCCCACGCTTTCGGGACTGAGCGTCAGTTGCGGACCAGACCGTCGCCTTCGCCACTGGTGTTCCTCCATATATCTACGCATTTCACCGCTACACATGGAATTCCACGATCCTCTTCCGCACTCCAGTGATCCGGTTTCCGGGGCTTCCCGAAGTTTAGCTTCGGGCTTTCACCTCCAGACCTGTATCACCGCCTGCTCCCTCTTTACGCCCAATGATTCCGGATAACGCTCGCCACCTACGTATTACCGCGGCTGCTGGCACGTAGTTAGCCGTGGCTTTCTATGTTCGGTACCGTCACTCGCATGGCATTTCCTCCATCCGACGTTCTTCCCGTACAACAGAACTTTACGACCCGAAGGCCTTCTTCGTTCACGCGGCGTTGCTCGGTCAGGGTTTCCCCCATTGCCGAAAATTCCCTACTGCTGCCTCCCGTAGGAGTCTGGGCCGTGTCTCAGTCCCAGTGTGGCCGTCCGCCCTCTCAGGCCGGCTAAGTATCGTCGCCTTGGTGGGCCGTTGCCCCGCCAACTAGCTAATACTGCATAGGTCCATCCCCCCGCTGACCATACGGTCATTTAGCGCATCCAGGATGCCCTGAATGCGTCTATGCGGTCTTAGCAGCCGTTTCCAGCTGTTGTCCCCCTCGGAGGGGCAGGTTACCTATGTTCTCCTCACCCGTTCGCCACTGAGCACCAAGGTGCTCCGTTCGACTTGCATGTATTAGGCACGCCGCCAGCGTTCATCCTGAGCCAGGATCAAACTCTCCATTGTTTATGAATGGAGCTTTGAATAAGCTCTTTAAATTACTTCTGACTATTTGTTTTCGGTGTTTTGTTCACCGCTCAAAAATGAGTTCTTTGACGTGTTTCTTTTCAGTTTTCAATGTTCTGCATGCGCTCCTTACCGGAGTGCTCACTAAATATACCATTTTCCTTCCTGCTTGTAAAGTGTTTTTTAGAAAAACTTTTAAATCCGTATTTTTCTTGACGTATTCCTCATTTTTTGTCTCACTTGGCTTCGCTAGTGATTTTTAGGCTATTTTAATCCTCTTTCATTTACGCATGTTAAATACAAAAGAAAAGGCAAGCATAGCTTACCTGATCTTTTACTTCTGATTTTTGAGAAGATCGCGAATTTCGGTTAACAGTTCGACTTCTGGCGATGCCTTTTCTTCTTCCACTGCTTCTTTCTTCTCTTCTAATTTGATGGCATTCTTCGCCCCGTTGATCGCCTTAACCATCGCAAAGATACAGAGTGCCAACAAAACGAAGTTAATAAATGAAGCGACGAAAGCTCCCCATTTGATTGAGACGGTACCAACAGCTCCAACCGGGATCTTAGTGACTGCTTCATCAAGCGATGCTGGAATTTTAATGATTCCAGAGATAATCCCCATTAACATATTGACTAATGCGGTGACAACATCTTTGAGAGCACCCCCTAAGATGACCCCGACAGCCATGTCAATGACATTGCCAGTAAAGGCGAATTCTTTAAATTCTTTCCACAAGTTTTTCATATCTATTTCTCCTTCGCATATATTTGAATGATTATCCTAGCGCAACGTCTAAGATCATCATTAATGCAAATCCCACGGCAAAACCTATTGTGGCGATGTTAGAGTGTTCGCCGACACTCGCTTCAGGAATTAGTTCTTCGACAACGACATAAACCATAGCCCCAGCCGCAAATGATAAGAAATAAGGAATCCATGGCAACATGATATGCGCTAATAAAATAACTAACGCACCACCGATTGGTTCGACGATTCCCGACAGTGTGCCCATCACAAAGGCTTTGTTTTTAGATACGCCTTCCGCTCTTAACGGCATTGAAATTATGGCGCCTTCCGGGAAGTTCTGGATCGCGATTCCTAACGCTAAAGCGAAAGCTGCTGAAACACTCATGACTGAATGGGCAGCCGCCGTCGCTGCGAAAACGACACCAACAGCCATCCCTTCTGGGAAATTGTGAATAGTAACTGCAAGAATCATCATTGTTGTTTTCTTCAAATGAGAAGGACGTCCTTCAGGCGTCGTAGCCTCTAAATGTAAATGCGGCACCAACTGATCAACCACCAGCAACATCAGGATCCCTAAAGAGAAACCGATGACTGATGGGACAAAGGCTAATTTCCCCCAGTCTTTGCTTAATTCCATCGCCGGAATCAAGAGTGACCAGACAGACGCTGCCATCATGACCCCGCCGGCAAAACCTAACAGTATTTTTTCTAATAATTTATTGAGCTGGTCTTTCATAAAATAGACCATTGCTGAGCCTAACGTCGTTCCGATAAAAGGAATGACTAAGCCAATAATTGCACTTTTATCCATAAATGCACCTTCCTTTGAACTTCATTCTATCCTAATGTATTCAATCATGCCATCGATATGCATTATGCATTTGCTTTCTTAGTAAAGCCGCGTTTCATCGCAATGACAAAGGTTGTCGCATAACCATCTAAATGCCCTAAAGAGATCGTCCCGCCATGCAATTCCACAATCCGTTTCACAATGCTCATGCCAAGACCTGTCCCTTTGCCTGAGGTGCGCGCTTCATTAGTAGTCACAAAGGCTTCAAAAATGCGGTCACCGATTTCATCAGAGATGCCGACGCCATCGTCAGCCACATAGATCGTCATCTTATCATTGTGTTCCGTAACTTTCACCAAAATATGTGTTCCTACGGCATTATATTTCAGCGTGTTATTGATCAGGTTATCAAAGACTCTTGGGAAGAGATTGAGATCAATGCTTGCAAGTTCAATATCATCAGGAATTTCCGTATCAAGGAAGAACCCTTTGAGACGAATTTCTTCTTCTCGAGATGATAAGTAAGCCGCTAGCCATTCATGGAAATCCACTTCAACACAATTGAGTTTATATTCTGGATGTTCCATACGCGCATAGGCAAATAAGGAATCCATTAATTCAGAAGCCGCAATGGCTTTCTGATTAATCGTCTGCAGATAAGATTCTACACGATCTTCGGGAACCTTATGATCCGCTAGAGCTTTTGCATACCCTTGTACAACCGTTAACGGCGTCTTTAAATCATGTGAGACATCGACAATCATCCGCTGACGGTCACGATTTGCTTTATCTTTTTCCGCTTCCGATTTAGCGAGAGCTTCCATCAGATTTTCAAAGTTCTGCACGACATCTTCAAATTCTGCCGGCATGGATTTTTTATCCACAAAAGCTGGCTGTCCTTTCGCATAGGAAAGCATCGCTTCATTTAACGGCTGCAGGGAACGTTTGATTGAACGATCAAAGATCGCCGTCTGTAATAAGATTAATAAGATGACTAAGCCAATCGGAATCGGAATGTATTTAACGATATCTCTTTCCGCTTCATCATAGGCGACTTTAGTAAACGTTGGATAAACGTAAATAAAGGTCCGGGCTTTGCCTTTATGATTGTTATAACTATATTTCGTGACCGAAAATTCATTTTGATTGGCATCGATCAGCTTCCCGCTAAGCAGGTTTAATTCGCTTTTGGTAAGCTGATTGACCGTAAAGAGCGTTCCAGACACTCTCTTTAAATGGGCATCAACGATCAGGTGACCCGTTGAATAGATCGTTTCATCTTTTCCGGTTTCACAGCGCTGAATATAATAGCCATTTTTATAAGGACCGGATTTATATTTAGTAATACTATAATTCGCGGTAGAATTATAGTTTTCAATCATATAGGTATCGCTGCCCTTGATCTGATTTTTTAATTCTTTCTCACTGGCATATAAAACCTTATTTTTCTCATCAAAGACAATAAATGAACAGTCTTTAAAGTTACCGATCGGAATATCCGCGTAATGATCCGTTTTCATTTCTGTTTTATATTTCAGAATATCTTCCATGGTCGAAAAGGAATTATTAAGCAGATAGGTATAAATAAAGATAAACCCTAAATACAAAGCTAATAACAAAACGGAAAAGATTGTAAAATGCACCACGCAAATCCGTAAAAAGCTATGTTCTTTAAAGGCATCTTTTGATAATGGGAATTTCAATGTTCTCAGCTCCTTAAGGACATTATATAATAATTTCTTTTATTTGAATATGAAAAAAGCTACTGTGTAGGTAGCTTTAATCAAATAAATGTAAATATTCAAAAGCCTTGTATAAGCCATCATGATTGACATCATCAGTTATATAATCAGCCGCCGCTTTAATCTCTAGACCGCCATTGCCCATCGCCACATTATACTGACAGCAGGCAAACATTGATAAATCAATTTTCGCATCCCCAAATGCAATCGTCTCTGAAGCATCCTCATGTAAATAATCTAATAAAACATGAATGGCATGCTCTTTTGTAATGCCTTTAGGCCCTAAGTCACCAAAGAGCGCCTGTTCATCACGACCGCCCCAGGTATTCGCAACCAAGTTGGGAAATTCTTTGATGGAATCTAAATGATCCTGATAGCTGCGTAAGACAAAGGATACTTTATTGACATCTTCCCGATACAGATCTTCACCATGTAATAGCGTATAATCATTGACGGCATCCTGTTTGAATGCTTCAGGATGATCAATCGTCTTGCCTTTGCCAATGACATATTTATACATTGCTTCAGGGCCTTGCTTGACATAGTAATCATTAATATACAGCCCGCTGTTAGCTTCTAAGTAGAAGCCAATCTGACGCGCATTACACCAATCGACGATATGTTTGACTTCCGCTTTGCTTAATGCCTGATGCATGACCACTTTGCCATGATCTTCGACATAGCCGCCATTAGCGCCAATCATCCCATCAAGTTCCATACTGCGAAAATCGCGCATCGCAATTTCAGCTTTTGAGCAGCCCGTGCAAATATAGACGCGATGCCCGTGTGCGCGGGCTTTATTAACCGCTTCTTCCGCTGAAAGCGGCAATTTCGCTTGATAGTCGATGAGGGTACCATCGACATCTAAAAAAATAATTTTACTCATTTTAACATTCCTTTTCTCGATTCATCTCATCACGGACATACTGCATCCGACGATCGAGATCCTTAGTCATATCAGCACAGGTTTTCATTTCGTCCGAAAGCATTACTAACTGCTTTGGTGACAAATTCTTTTTGTATCGTAATTTATGTTCTAAAGAAGCCCAGAAATCCATTGCAATCGTTCTTAACTGCACTTCCACTTTCATCATTTTCTTACCGGTTGATAAAAAGATGGGTACTTCCACAATCAAATGAAGAGAACGATAACCCGATGGTTTAGGATTTTTAATGTAGTCCTTCCGTTCAATGAGGGTGATATCATCCTGTGCTAACAGATAATCTGCCAGCATATAAATATCTTTTTCAAAGCTGCAGATCACACGAATTCCTGCAATATCAAAAATTTCATTTTGAATAGAATCCAAATCAAAACTGATACCTTTGCGTTTCAGTTTCCGTAAAATACTGTCATAGCTTTTGATACGGGATTTGATTGATTCAATCGGATTATCATCGTACTGCAGTGAAAATTGTTCATCAAGGACCCGAAACTTCGTTTCCACTTCCATAATCGCACAGCGATAATAAGTGAATAATTCCTGAACCGGATCCATTTGTGATTTGATCGCACTGAGAAATCTTTCTAATGCGATATCCTTTACGTCCATGGCTGCGAAGCCTCCTTTTAAATTTCAAAATCTGGTTCATAATAATCAAGCAAACAGAAATGACCATCTTCAAAAGACAGTTTAAAAACAGTGCAATTTTTTATACCTTTCTTTAATTGCTTTTTATTGTAATCACCAAAAGCGCGAATAAAGTTAGCGACAGCTGCGCCATGTGAAACGGCTAAAACGCTCTGATGATCATCCTGCTCCATTACCTGCGTTAAAGTTTCAACGACCCGTTTTTGTAATTCATTCTGACTTTCTCCGCCATAAGGTACAAAGAAATCACCGTAAGGCAAAGGCGGATTTAAAAATTCATCCATGCCTTCAAAACGCCCAAAGTTCCATTCTTTTAACCCTTTTAAACGGATATAAGGATACTGATGGTGCGTCACAATTTCGAGTGTATCACAAGCTCTTTCACTCGTTGAGCTATAACAGTGATCGAACGTGATATGGTTATCATCAAAATACTGGCTCGCCGCCTCAGCTTGCGCGATGCCTAGTGGTGTTAATGGGGAATCGCACCAGCCCTGCACTTTATGTTCGACATTAAACAAAGTCTGTCCATGTCGCATTAAATATAATATTTTCATAGAGCCCTCCTGTAAGTACAATCATCATAACATATTCACAAGATATCTATCTATTTTTACCCAAGCTGAAAGAAAGATGCGATTGTCTGACGATCCGCTTTAATAAAACCAGTAATCATTTGTGGTGAGCCGCCGCCTTTAGCGCCCTGGGTTTTTATTTGTTTAAGAAAGTCCTGCATATTCTCATGATGAGAACCGACAATATAACGGTAACCTTGCTGATCATTACCGACAAAGAAGCCGGCTTTGCCAACGCATTGATCCATCATCTTATTGACAATTGCACGCTGAATAATGGTTTCCACACCTTCTTCAAATAACAAAAGATCATGCTTAGAAGAGAGCTGTGCCACTTTTTCTTCTAACGACTGCTGCTGGAAAGCTTTGAGCTGTGATTCTAATAAACGATTTTTTTCTTCTAACTGTTTCACATAATTGACAATAGAATCCTGATTAGCTGATAACAAGGCATACATTTCATCAAGATGCGCTGCATCCTTTTGAATATACGTTAAGGCTCTTTTCCCGCAGTGCATAAAAAGACGAGTGCCGCCTTTGTAATTCATCGCCGAAATGATTTTAAAGAGGCCAATTTCTCCCGTATGTGCCACATGTGGTGCACAGCAGGCACAGACATCATAACCTTCAATCGTCACAATCCGCACTGGTTCATGAATTTCAATCTTACTGCGGTAATCTAACGCTGTGAGTTCTTCTTCTGGCACGTAGCGACAGGTAATGGGTACATTGGCATAAATCGCTTCATTGACTTGCGTCTCTAACATTGCGATTTGCGGCTTAGTAAGAGGACCATTTAAATCAACAGTCATTTCCTTTTCGCCTAAGTGAAAGCCAACGTTGTCATAACCAAAATAATGATGGGCTAAACCGGAGAAGATATGTTCTCCGGAATGATTCTGCATCTGATCAAAGCGATGCGACCAATCGATTTCGCCGGTGACCTGATCACCTGCATGAAAAGTATTTGTATCAAGATAATGCGTAATGATACCGTCTTTGATTTGCACATCTTTAACGGCAATCCCATCAATCGTACCGCGATCTGACAGCTGGCCCCCTTCTTCAGGGAAAAACATCGTCTGATCTAAGATCAGTTTTCCCTTCGCACATTCCACTACTGTGGCCGTGAAATGCGTGGCATAAGGATCCTGATCATATAATTTTACTGTTTTCATTTTGCTTCCTTCTTTGATGCTAAATAATCCGCAATGATCTGACGTTCATCCATTGGATATTTATGTCCTTTAATGTCCTGATAATCTTCATGACCTTTTCCGGCTAAGACGATGATATCGCCTTTTTCACCATGATCGATGGCATAAGCGATGGCTTCACGGCGATCAGGGATTTCAATATATTTTCCAGTTGTTTTCTTCATCCCAATTTCAATATCATGGATGATGTCCAGCGGTTCTTCAAAACGTGGATTATCGGAAGTAATAATCGTAAAATCAGCCAGTTTTCCAGCTACTTCGCCCATTTCAAAACGACGCAGCTTACTGCGGTTACCGCCGCAGCCAAATAAGACCACCAAACGGTGCGGCTGATAGTCTTTTAAAGTGGAAAGCAGACTTTCTAAAGCCATGGCATTATGGGCATAGTCAATCATCAAAGTAAAGTCATCAGAAACTTTAAACATTTCAATACGACCTTTCGCTTTCGCATGTAATAAGGCTTCCTGCATATCATCAGGATGGACATTGAAATGATGACAGATCGCCATCGCCGTTAAAGCGTTGTAAACGCTGAATTTGCCTGGGGTAGGAATTTCAATATGCATCTGCATAATTCCTTCGGTATCAAAGGCGATCCCTAATTCACCAGGTTTGGTAACTAACTGTAAGTTTTTCGCGCGTAGTGATGCGTTTTCATGAAGGCCATAGGTTTCAATACTGCAGGTATGGCCTTCAATAACAGTTTTGTAATGTTCATCATCACAGTTGACAATTCCTTTTTTACACTGTTTAAAGAGTAATCCTTTACACTGCATATATTCCTCAAAAGATGCATGTTCATGAGGGCCAATATGATCAGGAGAAATATTCGTTAAAATGCCTAATTCGAACGTAAAGCCCTGGGTGCGGTGCAGCTTTAAAGCCTGCGAAGACACTTCCATAACAACGACTTCAATGCCGGCATCGACCATTTCTTGAAAACGACGCTGTAAGACATAAGATTCGGGAGTGGTATTCACCGAAGGAATATGCTTGTCGCCAATAATCGTTTCTACGGTACCAATCAAACCCACTTTATAGCCGGCGTGCTCTAAGATGGATTTCACCATATAAGACGTTGTGGTTTTGCCTTTTGTCCCAGTAATCCCAATAACTTTTAAGGCATCGGCCGGATGACCATAATAGCTTGCCGCAATAAAAGCCATCGCATAACGGGTATCATCGACGCGAATGATGGTGACATCCGCCTGGTGATCATAATCGATATCATGTTCGACAACTAACACTTTGGCGCCCTTAGAAATAACTTCCTGAGCCGCGTCATGGGAATCAAAGTTAGCCCCAACGACACAGACGAATAATGTATTTTCGGTCACTTTACGGGAATCATAGACAACATCAGCGACCGTGATGTCGTCACTTCCCTGCTCAACGGAGTAAGATACTCCCTTTAATAATTCTTTTACATTGTACATGATTTCATCCTCACTTTTCTACGTTTCCATTATACCCAAATAATCCTTCAGACGCAAAAAACCTGAAGGATGTTCCTTCAGGTGTATTCTGAGATCCTCTTAACTCAATAGGTGTCGAAAATATTTCAAAGGGAGGATTTTAAAGGTCAGTATTTCTGACAGCTCCATCATAAGAAAATTATATGAATGGAGTATTAACACAAATGAAAAAAACAGGTTTCCCACCAACCTGTTCTCTTCTGTCGAAAATTACTTTTTAAAAGAGGTTAATATTAGTTATGACAAGAGATTTGTATCTTCTTTTCTCTTGACGAGTACACTATACAAAATAGTTACGCAAAAATCAAGTAAAAGAAACTTTTTTTCTTACTTTTTCTTTAATTGAAAAAGTGAGCGTTTTCACAGTATTATTTCAATTTCTCTAGATTAATAATAAAGTTATGATTGACAATAGAAGTATTCTTATAGTCATATACCAATATTCGAAGTTTAATCGCTTTCAAAGCCTTCTGATTCACTTTAGTGATGGGCATCGACGTATACATAATCGTATGTCCATTCAAGGTCTGGCTCCACCCGCCTTGGACATGCAGATTCTTGAGCATTGCTGTTTTGAGGGAGAAAGTAAGGGCATTATCCGTTTTATTCGCCAAGGCCAGATAAAGTATCGCCTTTTTGGTACTTTGTTTAAAGCGATAAGCAAAGAGACTTACCTGAAAACTATCTAACAGTTTCATTTTCTGGTGCGGCGCATCAATCACACTACGCTTCATCTTATGGGTTTTCAACGGATAAAGTGTTAAAGCTTTATTAAAACAGGTCACCCCACCCGCTTCTACATCACACAACAAACAGATTTGTCGTACGGCCTTGATCTGATAACGAGTAAGATCGCGGAAACGGATTTCCAGATCCTTGGTATCTTTGGCGATGAAGCGATCATAATCAAGGCTAACCATCGCCCCATTGATACTCACATCCGAGAGATAAAGACGCATAGGCTGCTTGACTTTATTCGTGATCTTAAGGGATAAGATATAGTTTCCCTTGCTCATGAAGCCATCATCCATCACCATCTTTAACCGGCTGTTATCACAAAGCACCGCCTTATGAAATGCATAATGCACCTTTTTTTGCGGTGTCTGGTGACAGCCGGTTAGGACAAGGCAAAGGATGAGTAAGAACTTTTTCATCACTCTAATCCTTTCAAAGCTTCCAGACAGGCTTTCCGATAAGGTTCACTGCTTTTTAACTGACTGTTTTCAAAGCAGTGGATCGCCGCTAAGTAGTAATCTTTATTTTGCGTCACTTCCCCTAGCAGCCGATAAGTATTACCCAATCTAAAAAAATGATAAGGGGTTGAGGCTTCATCCTGTCTTAAGGCAATCACTTTTTCAAAAAGTTCGCGGGCTTTTTCAGGATCGTTCTTTTTCAAAATCATTCCTTTATAATTGAGGCAGCTGGCATAATCCTCTAAGTAACTCTCATCACTGGTAATAAGACCTTCTAACAGTTTCTCCTGCTTTTCATAAAGCTGCATCGCTTCTTCTAAATGACCGGCTTTTAAATACGTAAAAGCTAATTTTTGTAAGATTGTAACGAGTGAGCGATCATTGTGCATCTTTTCTACAAAATGATAAACCTTTTCATAACAATCGATCGCTTGGATTAAGTGATGCGGATCATTAAAGTGTTTATGAACATTGCCTAACTTTTCTAATGCCACATAATAAGCCTGGCGATAGCGCGGCTGCTCGCTTAAGACCGCCATATGGTAATAGAATACGCGGTATTCGCGTAATGCTTCCAGATACTGTTTGAGCGATTCATAATTTTCACCTAAGTGACGATGGACAATCCCTAATGCATAACGATGCGCATCGCAGTCATCTTCGTGAAAGAGCGCCATGCGAATCTTCTTCTCCGCATTGAGATGAGCATTGGATTCCTCAATGTTTTTTAGCCGTCGTTCAATCATCCCCATGTTATGTTCGCCGACGGCCATCTCCTGATAATACTGAACATCTGGATGCTCTTCATAAAGATCAGTGACGATCTTTAAATGTTCCTGATAACAGTCTTTCGCACTTTCTAAGTCTTTCAGTTTCTCATGAATATAGCCGCATTTCTTTTCAATACGTGAGAAATCTAAAGGATGTCCTTCAATCTTATAGTGACCAGCTTCCTGGTAACAGTGTAAAGCCTGCAAAAGATGCTCTTTGCCATCAAGTTTACGATAAGCATCCCCTAAGCGATCAAGAATCAGGCCCCTCAAATCATCACTTAAAGCAATCGGCGCCTGGTGAATCTCCTGAAAGAGACTGATCGCTTCATGCAGGGATGTTTGACTATTTTCCAGCATATCCAATTCGGCAATCTGTCTTTTGGCGACTAAAAGATTGTAATAATCATGATCACTGTGAGACTGCTCATACACCTTTGCAAAGACTTCCGCTTCCTGCTTATGATAAGCATAAGCCTGGCGTAAGTCCTCTTCTTCACCTAAGGACTTATACAATCGTCCTAAGTTTTCATAAGCGCGGCCTAATTCATAGGTCGTCGTGCCCTGACGGTAATCTAACACCTCTCTAAACAAAGCCCCAGCTTCACTGGTATCTTCCTGCTTCATATACTGTAAGCCTAAGCCTTCTTTCGCATTCATTTCAATATCAGTCGCCTGCACGCTTGTGGCATAACGGATGCTTTTATTATAGGCATCAATTGCACTACGCTGGTAAAACTCACCATCCATCAGTGCATAAAAACCACCTAGTAAAAAGAGACTGCGGGCATATTCTTCAATAAATGCGGGCTGTTTGATCGCCAGATCATGAGCCCATAAAACATTTTCACTATAAATCGCATGCGCTTTTTCATAGAGATCACGATCGCCGCTATCGACATAGCGTTCTCCTAGCTGTGAGGAGACAATCAGATAATTTTTAAAATGGGATACCTTTGGATAGTCTTCAAAGAATGCTTTAAATAGCTGCATCGCTTTTTCTAATGCCGTAATCGCCTCCTGATCACTCATCAGGGCATAAGCCTTACTGATTTCATGATAAGCCACCGCCATTTCTAACCCCTGTTTTTCTAAATGGGACATCTGATAACGATTTTTGAGAATTTCAGCATCTTTTTCTAAGTAAGCAATCCCTTCACGCAGTTCTTCCTCACCATCATAACGTAAATACATTTCTCCTAACGCATGATAGGCATGGGCTAACGAAAGCGATGTTTCAACATGAGCATAACGTTTTTCATACTGATAGCTATAATTTAATTCTAAATGATAGTAAGTAATGGCTTTTTCTAAATCCTGGCGACTTTGACCATGACTGTAAAAGAGGGCAATATTGCGCAAGGCAATAATATAATTATGCTCATTATCCTGTTTAGGATCATTTGTCACAACCTGCTTTAAAAGACTTTCTTCATTTTGCAGGCAGTTTTCCATCGCTTGACGATCATTTTTTTGTTCATAGCAGCGACTTAAATCCTGATATAAAGCAGCCATTTGAATCATCAGCGCTTCATCCTGGTCGTTGGACTTTTGAAAATGTTTCTCAGCCTGAAGATAAGAGGCAATGGCCTGATCATAGCGCTGCAGCTGTCGCTCTAAATCTCCGCTTTTTTCGTGAATGATAGCTAAAAAAAGATCATCTTCCTGATTAACTATCAGAGATAAAACCTGCACATAGTAATACAAGGCCATTTCCGGATCCTTATCGCTATAGTAATCCCCAGCGATTTCATAAGCATCCGAAACCATCGTATCGACCTGTTCATGAGGAATCTTTTCCGCATATTCCAACATTTGTCGCACAATCTCCGATAAGCGTTCATGATCATGATCAAGACGCATACAGATCATGGCCTGGGCATGGAGGAAGGCAAGACATCTTTTATAATCATCAACGCTGATCGTAAAAGCATTCAGGTCTTCTTCCTGTAAATAACGATCAAAAATATCAAGATCCGCTTTCAATGCTTCATCGCCACTATTTATTATCATAAAATAAACCAAGTGCTGATGATAAATAAGCGGATAATCAAAATGCACATCATAGTTTTGGGCAATCCATTTTTCTAAATCATCAATACTGAAATAAGACAATTGATCAGTGATCTCTTCATAATGATCTTCACTATTAAGTAAACTGCCCTGGTGGACAAAAGCTTTTTCACTATAGAGATAAATATGGTCTTCTCTTTTCATAAGAATGAGGGAAACCAGCGCATACTCAGCTGTCTGATCCTGATCATCACGCATATAGAGCACGATATCATGTTCATCTTCGCCTGGTCCTTTCACCTTATTCATATCGATCACCACCTTTCTTTTATTTTATCAAATCCTTATGTGACTTACCACTTTCTTTCATCATGATAAAAAACCTGACCTTAGCCAAGTTTCATCAGTGCTTCATATTCCTGCTTGATTGCTTTCTCATCAAGGACATATTCATGGACCCGGGTTTCACTTTTTTCAGCGAGATAAGCAAGAACCTGATCATAGCCTTCTTTCGCTAACGCATAATTGCCTAATTGAAAATGGCAGTAAGCTAAGTCATGAAGTGAAACCATCAGATAATGTCTTTGTCCTTCATGATGCCCCTGACAGTAATGCAGTGCAATCTGCACGCAAGACTTGAAATAGAGGCAGGCTTCCTCTTCATCGCCTAACGCTTCTAGGACATAGCCCATATGACGCTGCGCTAAGGATAAGGAATAATGCGAAGTGATCGTACCATAACGTTCATTAAGATGTAACCGTAAGGATAAATCTTTTTGGAAATAAGACAAAGCCTCATCATATTTCTTTTGATCCATTGCCAGCCAGCCTAAGTTCATATAGGCAATGCCGCATTCCGCCTGTTTTTCATAATCATCGCTTTCCTTAGCAACCTCTAAAACAAGTGTAAGGGCATCCTGATAATAGCGCTGAGCTTGTTGATATTCCCGTAAAGCCTGATAGGCTTTCCCCAGTTTTTTATTGATAATAACGACACTAAAGCGATCTTCTAGCTGAGCCATCGTCTGCTGTTCAATCGCAAAGACTTCTAAGTAAGCTTGAATTGCCGCCTCAGGTTTTGATAACAGTAAATAGATATCACCGAGATGTTCTAAAGAGATGGTGTAAAGATCTTCATATTCACTTGATGCCTGATGTAATGTCTGGGCAATGGTATAAGCCTGTTTATAATAGGTTTGGGCTTCTAAAAGAGACGCTTTATCGCCTAACGCCTCAAAGCGGCGGCCGATCTGACGCAAAGCTACATTATAGTTATAGCCTTCTTCTAAGCCATGGCTCTGATGGTAGGCTTCTCGAAAAATATCTTTCTCAATCTGATGATAGAAGATGGACATCCGCAAACGATCGGCATCATGATCGATGCCATCCATATCTTCATTGGTATCTATTTCACTATAGAGAATACCAATCCGTTCACAAATATGTGCAAAATCATAATCGTCTACTTCATGAGCACGTTTTTTGAGATCATAAAGCGCGAGATAAAGGGCCAAGGTGTCGCTTTGAAAAGCATCACCAAGCGCTTCGTAGATACGAATAACATCATTGTAGCCAACAATCGCATTATGAATATTCTCATCGGTAGGATGATGACTTGCGACATCTTCAAGCAGATCCTTTTCACGCCGATAGGGATCTGCGCAGCGAGAAAAGTCATAGCGTTCGAGAAAAGCGCCGTAAGCCTGACATAAAATGGCTAAGTCGACGAAATCATCTTCACTTTCTTTCTGACGATAGAGCCGCTGTAAAAGCATGATGTACTGCTGATCGATTTCTTTTAACGTTTCATCATTATGTTCATCGAGAAAATAGTCAATAAGACGGGTATTAAGCAATAAATCGGCAATCTCTAACAGATGATCAAAAGCATCATCGATGACTTCATAAAGAGAAAGTAACGTAATAGGCGCTTCGAGCGCCAGCGTTTCCCGCATGCCATCTCCGCTGCCGTTAGGGCCAACCCAGACATAATCGATGCATAACTGACTTGTTTTTGGATCAAAGCTGATCATATCTAAATCCTTCTCAATGATGGGAGAAGGCTGTAAATCATTGATAAATAAGACAATCTCCATAAAATCTCCTTAGATCATGTGTAAAACAAGATAAGCTATATAACAGGCAATCATTGATGTCATCGCCACAAAGACTAACCCTTTGCCGCGATAGGCGAAAAACAAGGCGACGAGACCACCGGTTAAGGATTCAAGCAGGTTGGGCGTTGACGAGAAGATACCGGGGAATGTTAAAGCGCCTAAGGCTGCATAAGGCAAATAATGCAGGAGGCTGCGGACATAACGCGAGGTAATCTTTTTACGATAAAAGGTTAATGGGATAAAACGGGGAATATAGGAAAAGGCGGCCATACATAAGACCCCAATCATGTAATATTTCATAGTGTATCCTCCTCAATCGGAAAGAAATAAGCCCCTAAACCTGAAGCCGCCAAAATACTGATAATGAGTTTAGCCCCCGCAGTCATAAAGCTAAAAAATGGCAGATAGATAAAACAGCTGTGCATCGCCACGGCAATAGCAACAACGATCAAAACCTGGCGCGATTTCCGGCACGCCGGAACAATTAAAGCTAAAAACATTGCATAGAGAGCAATTCCCATCGCCCCCTGCACGCTGCCTGGTAAAAAGCCCATGATCATCTCGCCTGCCAGCGTCCCGCTAGCCCAGCCTAAATAAGGCAATAAAATCAGGCCAGCCATATAAGGGAAATTAAGTGTCCCCTCTTCTAAGGATGCTAAGGCAAAAGTTTCATCCGTTACGACAAAAGAAATAAGCATTCTTTTGAGCGTGCTCATCTTTTCATCAATCTTCTGCGATAGTGATAAAGACATCAGAAAATAGCGCGCATTGATCATTAATAAGGTCAATGAAATTTCAAAATAGCTCGCGTGCGAACGCATGAGTGCCACGCCGGCAAACTGACCGGATGATGTGACATTCGATAAAGAAATAAAAGTCGCTAAACCTAGCGGTAAATGGGCGTTGATACATAAGACGCCAAATGAAAAAGCCACAGGGAAATAACCGATCGCAATCGGAATCCCTCTTTTTAAACCATATTTAAAATCTTCCACATGAATCACCTAGGACAAATATATAATGGGAAAGATAATCAATCAAGAAAAAAACAGCTGATTTAAAGCTGTTTTGTATCAAAAATAGGGAGATCTTCAAAATAGTCATCAAGAATATTATCAATTTCAATCATCAGATGGCGGAAATCTTTCGCATTATAGTCATAAACGAATGTGTCGCCTTGGGCAATGGTAATGGAGACATAACGGCTGACGGGATAACTTGCTAAAAAGACATCCGCGTTGAAATCGTTCAAGACGCTTAAGATCGTATCAACCAATTCTCCATCATGGATTTCAAAAGCGGTGGCAAGCTTACTGCCGTGACGACGTTTATAGCTAAAAAGCTGATGATCTGGGGTGATTCGAATCATTTCCTGATCACAGACAATGAAAGCATCGATCACCGCATCTAAGTCCACTAAGGCCGCCTCGGGAACCAGACGATCCAGAAAAGCAATAAAGTCAGCATAATTGTCAGGATAAGCGCCGCGCCCCTGATAGACTTCATCATTGCGTGTAAGTTTCCAGGCTTCCCCGGGCTGACTTTCATCTAGATACTCATGCGCCCATGATGAGAGCTGTAAGTCTTCTAAGCGTTTCAGCTCCTGAGATGTTTCTTTAGGAGAAAGCAATCGTTCACTGATGATATGATCAAATAATTCGCCATAAACAATGTGCAGGCGATCATCGACCATTTCCAATAAAATTTCCTGATTTTGACGTTCTAATTTTGTGGTTGTAAATTTTAGTTCCATAGGCATCCTCTCTTACATCTATTGTACACAATACGAAGAATGATTGCATTAAAAAATGAAATGATTAAAAGTTCATGTACATTTCACAATTTTATGTATAATGAATAAGTGAAGGATGATGAAATATGATTTACGAAATAATACAAACACACGCCGGGGCTGATGCCCACTTTATGATCAAGGATCATGAAAACCACCTGCTGGGGGCTATTGATTATCATAAGCAAGTCTTCAAAATATCCCTCGGTGATCAGGACTTTGAATTGCGTCGCGGCTATTCTGATGCGTTAACAGAAAAACACGAAGTCAAAAAGGCGCCCTATATTATTTATGAGCACCACAAAGATGCCGGCGCTCTGTATGAAAGTACGATGCTTGATGATCAGCTGATTTTTGATCAGGTGCTTTATCATGGGCATCTTTATTCGCTCTTTGCGATTCATTTCAGTTCCCGCGATATGGCTCTTAATATTTTTGAAGGTTCTACGCAGGTGGGCCAGTTAGAATTAGAACGCCAGCTTACGAAGGATGAAATGTACACCTTCCACCTCTATGTCCAGGATGAAGATGATACCCTGAAAGCTTCGATCTTTTCGATCATGTACTACTACATGCGCTATAAAGCCAAGCCGCATCAGGATCACATTTATAAAAGCGATGAAGCCCGTGACTATGCTTATTCAAAGTACGATCCCCAGTTTATTGCGACTTTAAGCACAAAATGATTTGAAAACCGTATTATTCCCTTTCATTGAGGGTTAAAAACCTCCTGATTTTAAAGATTGTATTACAATCTCATCAGGAGGTTTTTTTATGAAATCATTACTTTACGATTTTCTTGATGCCCTTTTTGTGGTTATCACGCTATTACTTTTCGCATTATCGATCGTTTAATGGATATATTCAAAGTTAAGCTGAGCATAACCGGTCGCATCATAAGGTGTTTTAAAATGAGCGGGACAAGAAGCATAGCGACAGTTTGAAGCATCTTCCTCAAGATCCACTTCTAACTTGTCTTCTGTGATGACTTGGTGGTTTTGACTCTTCACGAGCAGATAAAGGCTCTTGCCTGGCATGAGAGTTATTTTCTGATCCGTCGTATAATTACGGCCATCTAATGACCAGCGATCGAGATACAAATCACTGATTTGTTCACAAGTGAGTCTTAACCCTTGTTTAGTCAACGTAAGCGGACCATTAAAAGCGTCACTTGTAAGAGTGAGCACATATGCCCCTTTTTGCATTGTCACATGGCTGGTAAAAGTGCCAATAGCATGGCAGGCATACATGGTGATGGCGCTGCTCTTTGGACCAATATACGTTTTCTTGCCTTCTTTACGGTATCCGGCAAACTGATAGCTGTAGCCTTGCCCGCCTTTGACCTTTTTATCGACATAACGAAAGGCTTTCGAAGCGGCTTTAATATGCGCTAATAAAGCATATTTTTTACCTTTCTTGCGATAGACATAGTATCCTTGCGGGGTGAGACCATTTTCTACCGTTCCCTTGAGTTCAATGCTCGTTGGTGTAAATTTTGTATCACTGCGCTGATACTCAAAAAATGTGGCTTTACCGACGCCGGTATAGGCTGTCGCATCGGCACTGCTGAGTTTTTTGCCTTTGTAATAAGCTGTTAAGCGATAGCGATAACGGGTATTTTTTGTCACCTGACAATCGATGTAAGAAGGTTTCTTCAGCTTAGCGAGCAGCCGGTATGAGGCCTTCCCCTTCGCTTTCTCTAAGCGATAATAAGAAGCTTTCTTAATGTTTTTCTTAACAATTTTGCCGGTAATTTTCACCTTCGTCATCGCCAAAGGCTGCGCCTTCAAGCCTAAGGTCAGATAGCTTTTCTGCCCATGAATGGGGACTACACTGCATAAAAGCATCATCATGATGAGTGTCAATTTCTTAAACATACATTTTCCTCCTCTCAACACCCTTTTCAATATCATTATATCGTAGTTAAAAAAACGATCCTATTTTTTTCAACAGCTGTAAATAAAAAAAGAGGTTGTGATAACCTCTTAAACGCGTGATGCATATTTTAATGAGACGTAAGCAGTCTTACCATGGTATGAGATCTTACCCCATTTACCATTTTGAATTGATGAAGCTTTTACTGTTGTGCCAGCTGGTAAAGCACCAACAACTGAGTGAGATACGCTAGGTCCGCTGCGAACTGTCATCGTTAACTGTAATTTATAAGAACCAGCGGCATAAGTTGTATTTGTGACAGATTCTTTGGTTGCGACAGTTCTTGATTCTGCTTTCTTGGCTGCACGATCAGCCTGCGCTTTTAATGAAGAAGCTGTGATCACACGACGACCGCCTCTGAATCTTGATCTCCAGTAACCAGCTAAGCTTGTTACCTTGACGCGAGAACGGCTGTTTGGTGCGTGAACCATTTTACCGTCACCGATATAAATACCAGCATGACCGCTAAAGAGAACGATATCACCAGCTCTTAAATTATTGTAAGAAACATAGCTTCCCTTCGATGATAATGAAGATGAAGTATTGATCCCAATGCTTGCCCCAGCCTGGTAGTAAGACCAGTTGACTAAGCCTGAGCAGTCAAAAGCACGCTGGTTTCTGTTTCTGATCTGGGCATAAGAATGACATGCTCCATAAACATAACGAGAGCCGATTCTTGATGTTGATTTCGAAACAACAGCATTTGTAGCGGCGTCAACGCTGATAATTTTTGAAGCACTTGTTACATAACCGGCAAATGGTACAACAAGAGCTGCAATTAAGGCAATAACCGCAATTAATTTTTTATGGGATGTAAATTTCTTTTTTTCATTCTGGAACTGGTTCATCATTTTTGCTTTCCTCTCATATTCTAAAATTTCGATGACTCTATTATGTCGAAGTTGGGTGCTCTTGTCAATAGGGTTTTAAGAATTTCTTAAGAAATACGTAAGATTTTTGAAAGAAATCGTTAAGAGTTTCACAAGAATTAAAAAAGATGACATCATTCGATGTCATCCGTATAAATTTCATTTTCGATCGAAATAATATCATTATAAAGCACCCGATAACGCCCTTCTAAGGTCGTATCTAAATGATAATGACCGCAGTACCATTTCTTAAAATGTAAGATATGGCTAATCCGCTCTAAAAACTCCGTCAAATCATCTGGTAAAGTATATTTAGGCAGTCGCGACTGCAGTGAAGTCGGCAGACAATGGGTTAACACATAATCAACATGATTATGATGTTTCATCAGATTAATAAGGGCCTGTTTATATTCCGTCTCATTAGGCAGTTCTCTTGCCCACCAGGATTTGCCTTCGATCCGTAAGAAACGGTCGATCGAAGTCGCCCCACCCATTGTAAAAAAAGTCTTATGTTCAATGGTAAAAATTTGACCACGCATCAGATGGTATATCGAGGGCCGGATCTGATGAGCGAGACCGCCATTAATAAAAACCGTCGGATAATCATGATAAAGACGATAGAAATTCTCATGATTGCCATCAATAAAAAGAGTGGTATACGGGGCTTCCTCAAGAAAGTCGAGCCACTCTTTTTCGGTTTCATCTTCATAGGTCTTCCAGATCAGACCGAAATCCCCGCAGATGATGACATAATCATCAGCGGTGACATGTTGCATAAAATTTTCATCAAGTAATTTTGCGATATCAATGTCACCATGGAGATCGCCGGTTATATAAATCATAAAGATCCCTCAATTATCTGTGAATAGTTTCTGAAATAGCTGCCAGCTTATCGGCAATGACGATGATAAAGCTTTCGCGATAACGCGGCAGGGATAAAGTTAATGGGAACATATGTTTCACAATCATATCCTGCTCGATGGCGCCAAGCTGATAGTCCTTCCGGGCATTAGCTAAAGCAGTCGCTGGATGGGTGAAACCATGCCACGAATGTCCTGGTTCATGCCAGTCATATAAGAAGTAATCATGCAGTAAAGCACCGCGCACAAGGGCTCTTTCATTCACTTGTAACGGTAAGACAGACGCAATTTTCAGACACATGATTGCGACATTAACGCAATGTTCATAGACTGATACATGACCATGCTGAATAAAAAGACGCTGCGACTGATAAGTTGAAGAATGTAAGATATCTTGTCCATATAATTGTACTTTATTCATTTCATGCCTCTCTTTCACCCGATATTTTACCACGCTTGCTTAAAAAGAAAAGCAAAATAAGCATCAAAAGATGCTTATTTAATCACTCTGTTTAATTTTCCATTTGCCGTATGATCGTTTAAGCTTAACCCTAATGGCAGATAGTCTTTCACATTTTCCCGATCATTTAAGGTTTTAACTTTTAGCTTATTGTTTTTCAGGGTCATCAAAGAGATTTCTTCATAGCCCATCTGCCCCATTAACATGACCATACCATTATGCTGCGGATACGCATTAAAGACACTATGACCGCAGGCGATACTGCCATCTTTGATCAGTTTATTTTTATAGCTGACCACATACATAGTCATCGATGCTTCAATTTCACCTACGACATAACATAATTCCGGCTTCCCATCATTATCGATATCATAGAGATAATAAGCGGTGACATCTTTTCCAGCAAGCAGCTTATTGTAAGCTTTCTTCATGCCTTCTGACATCGTGTATTCACTATTGAATACTTTGGAAAGACGTTTAGCACTGTCAGTCGCTTTTTTAAATTGCCCTTTTTGATAATACTGCAGGGTCTGTTTCATTAATTGACCATCATTAGTCGTAGCAATCTTATTACTATTGATGACTGCTCCGCTTCCACAGGCACTTAAACATACACAAAGCAGGATCCCTAACATCATTTTTATACGTTTCCTCATAACTATCATCTACTTTCTACACTTCTATTATAAAAAGAAGATTTGTTTTTTAAAAGGACATTTTTCTTATTATTTCCTTAAAAAATTCTAAAGTAAATCTTAAAAAGAAGAATGGACATGATCCATTCTTCTTAGTCTAATTCAGGAGCTAATTTTGCCATTAAAGCATCTTTAGGCATGAAACCGATTAACTGTGAAGCAGCCTCACCATCTTTGAATAAAATCATGTTTGGAATTGACTGAACACCATAAGCACCAGCGATTTCTGGATAGTCATCAACATTGATCTGAGCCACAACTAAGCCTTTATCATTATTGTTGTTTAAATCTTCTAAAACTGGATGCATCATTTTGCATGGACCACACCAGTCGGCATAGAAATCTACTAAGACTAAGTGATTTGAAGAGATTGTGTTTTTAAATGTTTCGTTTGTTAATTTTTCCATATTTATTACCTCGTTTCTTTATTACATCTCCTATTGTACTGATATTTGTATTTTGTGCAATTGATTTGCTTCTAATTTAAATAAGCCTGAATCGCTAAGGTTATTAAGCCCGCATCAAAGTAGGTGCCGATATTTTTTATGACCTCAACATCCGGCTGCATCACTTCTGGAATATTTTCCAAGTGGTGGACAAATTCCAGATGGTCTAAGACCAGTGAGTGAATCAAAACCTTCTCTGGATTCAATAAGAGAATAACACGCTGCAAAGAGTCTTTTAAATAGGTAACCGCATTACCCATCTCATTTGTATGATAATACTTTAATTCTCCAGTCATGCCATTACGGCCTTTATAAAGCTGCTTATTAATAATGATCCCGACACCAATATCAATATTGTTT
Source organism: Intestinibaculum porci (assembly GCF_003925875.1). Lineage (GTDB taxonomy): Bacteria > Bacillota_I > Bacilli_A > Erysipelotrichales > Coprobacillaceae > Intestinibaculum > Intestinibaculum porci. The sequence continues at coordinate 2,884,637 of NZ_AP019309.1, forward strand.
GGCTGATAGATCAGCACTGCATCATCAATATCACCATGTTCACTAATATAACCAATGACCGCCGCATTGGCATCATTTTCAATCGCAGCTTTAATAGGGAAACGCGCTTCCAGCAAAGCCTTCAGATTCATGTTATCCATATAGCTGATGGCACCTGGGAAAACTGTCCCATTATTAACCGGGGCTGTAACCGAAATGCCTAACGTTTTAATGAGTGGATCTTTTTCTAAGAATTTTTTAATTTCATTGATTAAGGCATCTAAACGCTCATCCATATCTTCGATAAAATCATCCGCAACCACTTCATGGTGGAGATTGAAACTCTTAAATTCATAGAAAGAATAACGCTGGACATGATACATTTCGATCGTTGCCACATGAAAAAGATCTGGATTGATCTGATAGGTATTCAAACGTTCACTTTTGCCTTCCGTAACCTGTCCTTCACTAATCAGTCTTTTAAGACACTTACTAACGGTAAACTTTGCATAACCGGTCGCTTTCGCTAAAGAATCCCTGGTATAAATCTTACCATCGTAAAGCTGTTCTAAGACAGTCTGCAAAGCTGTTTTGGGGTTTTTATACATTTGTCTTCACCTCGTTGAAATTTTATCACTATTGCTCACCAAACAAAACAAAAAAAAGAAAGATGAGGAAAACTCATCTTTCTCGCGAACTGATTAAGCTTTGTACATATAAGTGTATGTATAGGCAGCGCCCATCGCATTCTTATATAATAAGCCTTTCCATTCGTGGTTGTATAATGAAGACTGTGACATCTGATAAAGTGGAACATCAACATAATCTTCATTGAACATCTTTTCAGCTTTTAATAATAACTTCCATCTAGCGCCTTTGTCAGTTGTAGCGGCAGCTTTATGTAATAAAGCATCATATTTCTTATTCTTGTAGAAACCACGGTTGTTAGAGTTATTAGATAAAGCGATATTCAGGTAAGTTGTTGGATCGTTGTAGTCAGGACCCCAGTTTAAGATTGTCATATCAAACTGTTTCTTAGCCTGTAAATCGATACGTCCCTGACGAACCGTTGCTTTCATATCAATCTTTAAGCCTTTTAACTTAGAGAATGCATTCTGTAAGTACTGAGCAATCTGTGGACCTGGGTTTTCATTAGTAGAATATAATAACTGAATTGTTACTGATTTCTTGCCTAATTCTTTTAACCCTTTATTTAAGTAAGCCTGTGCTTTCTTCATATCATAGTTAGTGAAGTTGCCGTTTTCATCACGGAAATCTTTACCATTAGTAGGATCGAAGCACATATCTCTGCCGACAATACCATCCGCTTTGACAGAACCATCTTTTAAGATGTTCTTGCAGAAGTCATCACGGTTAATTGCATAAGATAAGGCGGCACGGATATTCTTATTAGCCATTGTCTTTCTTGTGAAGTTGAAGTTTAAGTAATAAACGAAGCCCTGCTTATCAACGCGATAATCTTTGGTATTCTTATATTTATCAACTAATGATGAGTTGATTGCGGTGAAGTCAATTTTACCAGATGCGAAAGAAGCACTGGCCGCTTTAACATCCTGGCCTAATAAGTACTGTACACCATCGATCTTCATAATCTTCGCATTATAATAGTTCTTATTCTTTTTGAATGTGATCTGTGATGATTTTGTCCAAGAAGTTGGTATGAAAGCCCCGCATGAAATTAAATGATCTGTATCATTAGCATAGTTTTTCCCAGCTTTTTCTACAAATTCTTCACACTGTGGATAGAAGACTGAGTAAGTCATTAAGTCTAAGAAGTAAGGACAAGGTCTTTCAAGGGTGATCTTTAAAGTCTTGTCATCAGGAGCTTTAATCCCTAAAGATGCATAATCTTTAGCAGTTGCTTTCGTTCCTTTATTAATGATCTTAGTCGCATTTTTAATGCCGGCACCATCATCAGAGATGATGTAGTTGTATTCGCCTTTTAACCCTTTTCTCCATGAGTAGACGAAGTCAGATGCTTTTAATGGATAAGTCTTACCTTTCGTATCCGTCCATTTTAAACCATCTCTTAATTTGAAAGTCCAGTGTTTCCCATCTTTACTTTCTTTGTAGCTCTTTGCGAACATTTTAACCATGTTCCCTTTAGCATCCACACCCATTAAGCCTTCATTCATCATATGGATACATTCGATTGACGTAGTATCATAGGCCTGAGTTGAATCTAAAGTCATGATGTCACCTAATTTGGCAACTTTGAATACTTTGCTTGATGATGAGCTGCTAGAGCCGCCGCAGCCTGCAAGCAACGATACTGACATTGCTGATGCCAATACCACCTTTAAAAACTTCATTTCATTTACCTCCTGAAAAGTCCACTCATAAGTTTAGCACTTTAAAAAAGTTCGTCAATCTCCCCTTTTTGACACAAATTTTACATTTCCTTGATTTCATCACACTTTTTCACATTTTTGCCTTATAAAAATTTTTCCATAATTTTTCTTCAATATTTGCGATATCACTAAATAACATTTTATTATTCCCATAATTCATGAACAATGCCTAACTTTGCACGAAATATTATTTTACTTATCATTATTACCTGACCACTATTTCGCTAAAAAAAAGACAGAATCAGTGATCCTGCCTTTATAAGTCTATGCTATTATTTTAAGCTAAAGCAGTATCTAAGACATTCTTGACTTCTGCTTTGATCTGTTCATAAGTCATACCGATATGAGCTTCAAAAATTTTCTGGTCACCGACATAGAAAGTTGGTGTTGCATAATAATCAAACTGATCGGCATATTCAGGTTCCTGAGATTCTTCTACTTTCTTAATCTCAATAGCTTTGTAAGCTGGGTTTTCTTCCATTAATTCATCTAAAGCCTTATGTGCTTTATGGCAGTAACCGCAGTCATCTAAATAAAACATTGTAATTTTTTTCATTGTCATCACCTCACTATCATCATAGCGAAAAATTGTCTTGTTGACAATTAATATGCCCGTTAGGCAAAAAGAAAAGCCCCTCATTATGAGAGGCGCGCTTTATAGTTCTACCTACAAAACTTCCTAGGCATTCATCTCCCTGTTATGTACAGGTGGGTACCTTGTGGCTGATCTTAGGATCCCCACTCATGGTGGGCTTTCAACACCATCAGTCGACAATCAGGTTCCCTTATATGGTTTGTAGGAAATACATTTTTCCTAGGCACCTAGATTATAACATAATTATTTAAGACTGGTAAAGTCCTTTTCATCATCTAAGGGTAAGTGGAAGACTTTGTGATAGTAAACAAGCAGAATAATGGCGCATATTCCCCAGGTTATTGGCCAGCCGGCAAAGACCACATTAAGCGCATGATCAAAGTGGGTCACGATCGCTAAATAAATCTGTCGTAAAAAAACATAGCAGAAAATCAGGATGGTCATGGGGACAAAGGATTTTCCGACGCCGCGTAAAACCCCTGACATGATATTCGTGAAAGGTATGATCAGGTAACCTATCAAGAAGACTTTAGCCATAATATAACCATCCTGAATAACCTGCTGATCATGCGTAAAAAGCCGTAAAAGATCTTTCCCAAAAAGTAAGATCATACCAACAAAGATCAGTGAAATGATTTCGTTGAAGGCAATTGTCAGATACATCCCTTTATAAATACGATCATACTTTCTCGCACCATAGTTTTGACCAGTAAAAGTGGTTATAGCCATTGCAAGTGACTGTACTGGTAAAATGATGAAACCATCAATCTTCGTATAGGTCGTATAGCCGGCAACGGCGGCGGTGCCAAAATGATTGATATAGCTCATGACATAGACATTCGAGAAAGAAATGACACTCTGCTGAAGCGCAGCGGGAATGCCGATACGAATGACGCGAGAGAGGATGGGACTTTCTATTCGAAGTTTACGGACATCAAGGCGATAGCTTGCTGGTGTTGTACATAACTGGATCATCACCAATAGTGCACTCACCCCCTGGGCTATGAGCGTGGCATAAGCAGCGCCAGCGACGCCTAAATGTAAGACACAGACAAAGTAAAGATCTAATACCACATTAACTAAGGAAGAGGCAATCAGATCATAAAGCGGACGTTTGGAATCTCCGACCGCGCGCTGAATGCCGGCGCCAATATTATAAATAAGCATAAAGCTGATCCCCCAGAAATAAATCTTTAAATAGGTTGTGGCCATAGGCATAATAGCGGCGGGCGATTTAATAAAACGGAGAATCGGGACACAGGAAACGAGCCCGATAAAAGTAAAAACAATACACAAAAGTAAAGTTAAGGCCATTGAGGTATGCACCGACAAAGAGAGACGGCGCTCATCATGGGCACCATAAAATTGTGAAACGACGACGCCTGCCCCCGTTGCTAGCCCCATAAAGAAACCAACGATGACATTAATAATCGGCGTCGACTGGCCTACGGCCGCTAAAGCGGTGGAAGAGACATAGTTTCCCACCACATAGCTATCCACAGTGTTATAAAGCTGTTGGAAAAGATTGCCAATTAATAAGGGCATACTGAAATATAATATACTTTTAAAAACCTTGCCTTGTATCAGGTCTCTGCTGCGATCCATAAAAAAACGCTCCTTTTTTCTTAACCTAACCGATTCTCATCTTTTAATCAAGTCTTTTCCTTTATTCAGCTGATTATTTCTTATATAATACGATTAACGGAGGATGTATTTTTATGCGCTATATTGCTTTTGATGTGGAAACCCCTAACCATTATAATGACCGCATGAGTTCCATTGGGATCGCGGTTATTGAAGGAGATAGAATTATTGATACCTACAGTTCCTTAATCAATCCAGAAACCTTTTTCATGCAGTTTAATATTGATTTGACGGGTTTAAATACGTCTGTTGTTAGAAATGCCCCTAACTTTAAAGAGTTATGGCCAACGATTGCCCCGATTATGAAAAGCGGCGTCTTAGTCGCTCATAATGCTTCTTTTGATTTAAAAGTACTCTCTTACTGTCTCAATGCTTATAAAATTCCTCATCAGACGTTAGTACCTTATATTGATACCGTCAATTTAGGTCGTCATGTCCATCCCGATTTTTCAAATCATAAACTCAATACCATGGCGAGTCGCTTAAATCTCTCTTTAAATCACCACCGCGCGGATAGTGATGCGATTGTCTGCGGCGAAATTCTTATTGATGCGATGCATCATGGCATCAACCTTGAAGAATTTACCAGAGATTATATTTTAGATGCCCGCAAGACAAAAAAATAATGTCTCGTGAGAGACATTATTCAATCGCAATATGTGATTTGTTTTCAACCTGTTTGGTTGCTTTTGGTAAGGTGATATGTAATTCACCATTATCGTATTTTGCTTTAACATCTTTTTCAGTTACGCCATTACCAACGTAGAAGCTACGCGACATACGGCCATGATAACGTTCCTGACGAATGAGATGACCTTTCTTATCCTTCTCTTCATCATTCTTCTTGTTATCAGCGGTAATTGTTAAATAACCATTCGTTAAGTCAAGTTTAATGTCATCTTTATTGAAGCCTGGCATTGATACATTCATTTCATAATCCTTATCTGTTTCCTTGACATCGCAAAGTAAAGCATTACTATTTCTTTCATCAAATAAATCATCAAATAAATCAAACATCATACTTACCCTCTTTCAATTACTCTATAGCGATATAGTTTCTGTTATCAATAACCTGATCATTTTTCGGCAATGTGATATGTAATTCGCCCTGATCGTAAGAAGCCTTAATGGCATCACGATCAATGCCTTCACCAACATAGAAGCTGCGCCCCATCTTGCCGAAGCTGCGTTCCTGACGAATCACATAACCGTCTTCATCCGTTTCATCATAATCCTGATGGCTTTCAGCCGCAACATTGAGATAACCATCCGTATAATCGATATGAATATTATCTTTATCACAGCCTGGCATGGCCATCGTTAATTCATAATCATCAGGATGTTCGACAACATCACATGCCATCATATCATGCGTGTTATCAAACATGACATCATCAAACATCTCATTTAAACTAGGTAAAAATCTCATCATCAAGACCTTCTTCCTTATTCAATTGCGATATGTGCTTTATTTTCAACCTGTTTTGTAGCTTTTGGTAAGGTGATATGTAATTCACCATTATCATATTTTGCTTTAACATCTTCACTCGTCAAATCATCACCAACATAGAAACTTCTTGAAAGGGCTCCATGGTAACGTTCCTGACGGATCAAATGGCCTTCTTTATCTTTTTCGTCATGATCTTTGTGACTAGAAGCACTAATTGTCAGATAACCGTTGGTTAAATCCAGCTTAATGTCATCTTTGTTGTAGCCCGGCATAGAAATATTCATTTCATAATTCTTGTCGTCTTCTTTCACATCACATAACAACGTATCATTTTTTGGTTCTACAAAAGAATCATCAAAGAAATCATCGAACATATTAAACATAATTGTTACCCTCTTTCTAATACTATTCTTTTATCTTCGTAATCTCTTTTCTGATTACACCTTCATTATAGTATTCTTTTTGGCACTGTCAAGTAATGAGTGCTAATTCTTTTAAAAAAATAACATCGGGATGATCCCGATGTTACATTTCTACCATTGTTAAAGAAACACGCTGCTTCTTGACATCTGCATCTAAAACCCAGACATCAACAACATCACCAACAGCGACAACATCTAATGGATGTTTAATACGCTTTTTGGACATTTTAGAGATATGCACTAAACCATCTTCATGCAGACCAATATCCACAAAAGCGCCAAAGTCGACAACGTTACGGACGGTCCCCTGCAGTTTCATGCCTGGTTTTAAGTCTTCGATTGTTAAGACGTTAGATTTCAAAACCGGCGCCGCATAGTCATCACGAGGGGTACGCTGTGGGGAAATAAAGGCGGACACTAAGTCTTCCACAAGATAATGATCTAAGGCGAGATCCTCACATGCTTTTTGGATATTAAAATCCGCTAAGGCTTCCGCCATCTTCTTCGTGCCCAGCTCAGCTTTTGTTAAACCGATATAATCTAACAGCTTCGCCGCATCCTGATAGTTATCGGGATGGATGGATGTTTCATCAAAGATATTATGGCCATTGATGATACGTAAGAAACCAACTGACTGTTCATAAGATTTCGGACCTAATTTAGAGACCTGCATAATTTCTTCACGGGATGTGAAAGCGCCATGTTCTTCGCGGTAAGCGACGATATTTTTCGCAGTTGTTTTTGATAAGCCAGAAACATACTGCAGTAATGATGGAGAAGCGGTATTAATATTGACCCCTACCTGGTTGACCACTTTTTCAACTACGAAGTCTAACTGTTCACCCAATTTCTTCTGGTTCATATCATGCTGATACTGACCGACAGAAATCGCTTTCGGTTCGATCTTCACCAATTCTGCTAACGGATCCTGAAGGCGCCGGCCAATCGATACGGCTGAACGTTCCTCAACCTGGAAATCCGGGAATTCTTCCTTCGCTAATGGCGATGCAGAATAAACCGAAGCTCCGGCTTCAGAGACAATAACATACTTCACATCTAAGTGATGGTTCTTGATCAGTTTCGCCACAAAAGCTTCTGATTCACGCGAAGCTGTCCCATTGCCGATGGCAATCAAAGAGACATGGTAACGCGTAATCAGCTGTAACAGTTTCTTTTCATCTTCAGCGTAGCTCTTTTTAGGAATCGTAATAAACACTTTATCCTTGGCGAGGAATTTGCCGGTTGGATCCATGACCGCTAACTTACAGCCAGTTCTAAAAGCTGGGTCTAACCCTAAAACGACCTGTCCTTTCATTGGCGGCTGCATTAATAAGTGTTCTAAGTTCACACTAAACACCTGCAGTGAAGCATCTTCGGCTTTTTCTGTTAAATCACTGCGGATTTCTCGTTCAATCGAAGGAGCGATTAAACGTTTATAAGCATCTAAAGTCGCATTACGGATGAATTCATCTGCAATCGTCTGCTTATTTCCCATCAAACCTCTTAGAATATAGCCTAAGATAAAGCTTTCATCATAGTCAAAAGACACACTGATGACCTTTTCTTTTTCCGCTCGGTTAATCGCTAAGACACGGTGATTGGCAATCCGTTTCACACTTTCGCTGTAATCATAATATTTTTCATATGTATGCTTTTCATCTTTCGCATTTTTCTTTACTTTCGTCACAATCTTGCCATAATTAAGAATTTCTTCTTTGGCGCGCTGACGATATTTCGCACTGTCCGCAATATCTTCCGCAATAATATCACTGGCTCCCGCTAAGGCATCTTCAATCGTTGGCACCTCTTCATTCAAATAAGGTGTCGCCAGCAGCTTTAAATCCCCGTGTCTTGGTAATTTCATAATAGCCTGAGCTAAAGGCTCTAAGCCTTTGGCTTTCGCCATCGTCGCACGCGTCTTTTTCTTTTCCTTATAAGGACGATAGTAATCTTCTACTTCCGACAGTTTTTCTGCCTTCATGATATCGGCTTTGAGCTGCGCTGTCATCATGCCCTTTTCGTCAATCAGACGAATAACATCTTCCTTACGTTTTAAAAGGTTGACACTGTATTCATAGACCTGTGAAATTTCACGGATCTGATCTTCGTTTAGACCGCCTGTTTTCTCTTTACGATAACGGGCAATGAAAGGTACAGTAGCCCCTTCTTCTAATAAGCTTAATACGTTTTCCACCTGCGTTACTTTGATTTTTAATAACGCGGCGGTCTGTTTAATAATATCCTGGTTCATAAAAGCCTCCTGTCGTGTCATTATATCCTATTTGCCGGATCGTTTGAAGGGGTTTTCGGTTTTGTAAGGAAATGATGAATCGCTTTGTAAAAGATGTTATAATGTGCCTATTCAAATACGAGGAGGCTTCTTATGAAAATTCGCAAAGAATGGCTGAAACAGCGCTGGGTGCCTTATACGATTGCGACCTGCAGCGCGGTTTTGCTCTATTTGTTTTTTACCAATCTCAATCACATAAACAGTGGTATTGGGGCGTTTTTTTCTTATCTTTCCCCGGTGATTTACGGTATTATTATCGCTTATGTCATCAATCCGTTAGTGGAAACCTTTGAGGAGCATGTCTTTTACAAAGTCAAAAAATACTCTCATCGGCGTCTCTATGCGGTGATTGCCTCGACAATCGTCCTGATCATTTTCTTCATTATTTTATTAGTAGCCCTGATCCCCCAGATCGCCGATAGTGTCATGAATCTGATCACTAACTTTAAAACCTATGCGACCGGTCTCCAGGATCTCATCACCCAGGCATCCCAAAGCTTAGGCAATTCTAATATTAATGTCTCATCGATCGCCAATGCCGGCAATAATGCGTTAAATAGTCTCACCAAAATGATCACTGGTCATACCGGTAATATTATTTCGACATCTTTTAACATCGGCACAGGAATCTTTAACGGGGTGATCTCCTGCATCCTTGCCTTATACTTTTTATTAGATGCCCGACGAATCCAGAACAACTTACGTAAGATCTTCAAAGGCATCATGGATATTCATGTCTATCATAAAGCGACCAGCTTCTGGCGTCGCTGTAATCGCATCCTTATTCGCTATATTATTTTCGATTTACTCGATGGTCTGATTGTCGGCGTTTTGAACTTTATTTTCTTCTTAATTGTCGGCTGGCCATATAGCGTGTTGATTTCTGTCGTGGTCGGTGTCACGAACCTGGCCCCTACCTTTGGCCCGATTGTCGGCTGTGTCATTGGCGCCTTCATCTTAGTTTTGATCAACCCTTGGTATGCCTTATGGTTTATCCTCTTTACCATCGCCTTGCAGACTTTGGATGGCTACTTCATCAAGCCAAAACTCTTTGGCGATTCCTTAGGCGTACCGGCCATCTGGGTATTAGTTTTCATCATTGTCGGCGGGCGAATGTTTGGTGTCTGGGGCATCATGTTAGCGATCCCTTGCGCCGCTATTATCAATTATATTTATGAAGATGTCTTCCTCCAGCGGATGGAGAAACGCGCTTCTTTAAATGCGAAAACACCTCACTAAGAGGTGTTTTTAAGTACCGGCATTATTCATTTCTAAGCGTGCCCGCTTCGCGCAGGCCAGATCCCCGCCATATTTGATCAGATAGACTTTTGAGGCTAAAGCCAAATCCGGACGATTAAGCTGACGGTAAATAATCGCTAACATATCATGGGCATGCACCTTTGTGAGCTGATGAGGGGAGGCTTCAAGAAGGTCTAAATAAAAATCTAACACCTCATCAGCCTTTCCTTCTAACAGTTTGATCCATGCTTCCTTATCTTCATATAAGGGATTATGAAAAGCTTTGATCTGACGCGAAAGGGCCGGATCATTCAAAGTTTGTTTATACATCACCATGACTTTTTTCGCAGCTTCCAGATCGCGCATATGTAAATAGTAAGTGACCATATTATCGAAGTAGACAATCTTATTGGTATTAGCTGTATGCATGGCGAAATAGGCAGTCAATTCATCTAAGATCGCTTTGGCCTGGGCATCTTCCCCGATTTCTAAATAGCCGGTAGACATATTTAAGAGAATCCGCCGCTGACGTCGTTTCTCTTTATTTTGTGAAAGCAGGATTTCATAAAAATGCAAATAGTCCTGCAAACGACATTCATCCATGCGTAAGCGCGTCGCTGCCATAAAGCGTTCGCTACCTCGTCTTTCGACCATCGTCCGGCGAAAGATCGTCCATAAAAGCATATAGGATAAGGCAATTAATACACATGCCGCAACGGGGACAAATAACAGGCGCATAATAATGTAAGCGACGCATCCGACGACCACGCCGCCAAGCAGTGAGGAAACGATAAAATGGATGCGTAAATCTTTAAAATACAAGAACATAAACCCACCTCAGGAAAAATGTTACCATGGAAAAGAGAATTTGAAAAGAGCGGACAAACCGCTCTTAAGGAATAATTTCAATCCAGTAACCATCGGGATCAACGATAAAGTAAATCCCCATTTTAGGATTTTCAAATTCAATGATGCCCATTTCCTGGTGTTTTTTATGAGCCGCTTCAAAATCATCGGTCTTCAGGGCTAAGTGGTATTCCTGTTCCCCAAGATCATAAGCTTCATGACGATCTTTCAGATATGTAAGCTCTAAACGAAAGTTCGTCTGATGGTCACCTAAATAAACGATTGTGAATTCATCATTGTCTTTAATATCACCGACAATATCAAGATCTAAAGCTTCTTTATAAAACTTTAAAGAACGCTGTAAATCTAAAACGTTAAAATTAAAATGATTATATGCAAATTTCATTCTCTCACCTCTGGCTCTATTTTATCATAATTTGATTCACCAAGCCAACGGCCTAATACCTTTAAAAGGTACTCAGTTTTGAATGGTTTGGTGACGTAGTCATTCACGCCAGCTTCAAAAGCCCGCCTTTTATCTTCTTCAAAGGCATTCGCACTCATCGCAATAATCGGGACATCACTGAAACTGCGAATCGCTTTCGTCGCCTGCAGGCCATCCATAACCGGCATCATAATATCCATTAAAACACCATCGAAAGGCTGCTGCATGAGGGCTTCAACGGCTAACTGTCCATTACCGACAACGCTAGCCTTCGCATCTAAGCTTTCGAGAATCGTTTTCGTAATCTCCGCATTGAGCGCATTATCTTCAACAATCAGGATATGGCGCCTTTTGAGGCTCTTGATGGGTTGCTGTTTTTCCGGCACGCTCACCGCTAACGGTTTGTCATTCATGACTTTCAGTTCCAGTTCTACAATCACCTTCGTGCCCACATGGCTATGTGAGGTGATGGAGATATGGCCGCCAGCCATATCAATCAGATTTTTCGCAATCGTCATGCCTAAACCAGTGCCTGCGACACCGCTATTCGTGGTATTTTCTTCACGCGAGAAAGGATCGTAAATGTTTTTGAGATATTCTTCACTCATCCCAATACCATCATCCTCAATCGTAAAGAGAAAACGCGCATACTGATATTTTGTGCCCGTTAATTCATCGATGCCAAAGAAGATGTGACCGCCTTCTGGCGTATACTGAATGGCATTCATCAGAATATTCCAAAGCACTTGTTTACATTTATTTTGATCCATGTACAAAACATCATGGAAATAGTGTTCTTTGACCTGAAGAACCTGTTTCTTTTTCGTTAAATACGGTCTCAGTTCCCGTTTCAGCGTCTGTAATAAAACTGATAAATGCGCACTTTTCTGATGGAGATGGACACGGCCGCTTTCAATTCGCGAAACATTGAGGGCATTATCAATAATAGAAAGCAGAGATTTTGAGGCATCCATAATACGAGATAGCGAATACTTCAAGACACCTTCATCATCGAGATTACTTTGGGCGATCTCACAGAATCCCACAATCGCATTCATCGGGGTCCGCATATCATGCGACATATTGGAAAGAAAAGTTCCTTTCGCCACATTGGCATTCTCCGCCTGATTGAGGGCTTCTTTGAGTAAGTCCTGCGTTTCGATTTTACGGCGCTGATCGGCATCAACATTCGTAAAGCCAAAGACGATCAGCGGATCATGCTCATCACCAATTTTGATAATATTGACCTCATGGTATTCCAGGCTATCCTGGGCATGTACGCGATAACGGAAGCGATAGCTTTCCCCTAAAGCGCAGTGATCAAGGATATGGTCAACATCCGTATAGGCTAAAAAAGCTTCGCGATCTTCCTGACAAATTTCCAAGGAAGCATAGGTATGAAACACCTGACTGATATCTTCCCCATTGACGAGATGCCCTTCTAACGCCGAATTCAAACGGTAAATTTCTGCTTTGCGGTCCTTTTCACATAGCAATACACTTTCATAATCCTGTGAGAGCGTCTTTAATAAGTGCAGATAACGAATCCGTTCTTCTTCTTTTTCATAACGTTTGGTGACATCTTTAAAGACACTTAAAACGATCATATGGCCTTCCTGATTGAGCGAGAAGACACTCGAGATTTCGACATAAAGGGTCGGTTTATCATCCACATGAATCACAAAGTTATAAACTGAGGAATATTTTCCACGATGATAGAGCGAATAAACATAGTCTGGCGAGAAATAAGAAATGAGCCCCTCCTGATCGAAATGCACATGCGTTTCCACAAAGGAACGGAGATACTGAATGCCAGATGCCGGATAGGTCTGTGGCAGCGGCTGAAAGTAAGAGGCATAGCTTTCATCGTGAAAGTCAAAATGTTTTAGACTATCCTTTGTCAAATCATATTCACTGCCGGCAAAAGCCTGCCGATAGAGCGCCTTGAAATAAAAATCAAAGCGCTGCTTAGGGGAGATGAACTCCTCGCCGGTAAAAGCATTTTCATTAAGAAAATAGACAAGAGCGCGGGGACTCTCGGGAATACGACGCAAAAGAGCCTGTTTCCAGAACTCCCCATGACTAGTAAGGGCGTAAAAAGACTGCTTGGCAAGAAGCGCTTCGACATCTGCTAAGCTTTCCTCCAAAAGATGAAATTCCTGTTTGTAAAAGGCTGATAAGGAGCCATATTCATGATAAGAAAATGAAAAGTGCGGTTCATTAGAAGCAATCAGGGTATAAGTATCCGCTTGAAAATCAAACAGATAAATCGCCGCAATACGCTCGTCATATGTCATATGTTCTTCCATGTCTCCCACCTCTTTTCTTTATTCTACCATGTTCTTGTGAAGACAAAAACAAATAAACGAAAAAAGGATAGAAGAATTTAAACTTTCCATCCTTTGCTTTTGCCGTATTTGATAATAAAAGCGATATTCGATTTTTCAATCTTGCTCATGCGATTATAAACCGTCTCCTGATTGGTTGTTGCATCACTCTGTTTGATGCGCTGATTATACCAGTCCTTCTTTTTAAAATAAGAAGATAAATCACTATTCGAGAAAATATAGCCATTACGCGCATAGATTTCATTTTTCGCATAGTGCAGCTGTTTTTGTGATAACCCCGCTAAGTCATCAGTGGTCAATTCCACCGATGAACTCGTCGCCAGAATATAATCATCGAGCGCTTTCGCCTCAGTTTCCTGCTTTTGTTTTTCGACCGCCGCATGATGTGACGTTGTAATATAAGGAATGAGAAAAGCACTGCCGCCAGCAACGATGAAAGAAATAAAGAGCGCCACAATAATAAAGCCGAATAAAGAATGGTGCTTTTCCTCAATCGGCAAAGGCTCACTGACTTTTTCTTCCTGACGCTTTGGCGCACTCATCGGCCGTATCACCGTTGTCTCTTCATCATTAAAAGTAAACGTCTGTTTGGGTTTTGGTTTGGTTTGGACAACCGTTTTTTCCGGAGCTTTCCGGACCACTTTCTGGGGATCTAATTTGGCCCCGCAGTTCGTGCAGTAAATTGCTTTATCTTTCAGTGCTGCCCCGCATTCTGGACAGTATTTCATGGTGATCCCTCCTACACATCCTTCATATAGCCTGGTTTGATATAAATAGCGGTCCCAATCGTCACAACCACAAATTCAATCACCAGTGCTGAAAATGGCACCGTCTTCGTTTGGATGCCGAAAACCAAAGCTAACATTGCGACTGATGTCACAATCAGTCCGATAAAAGCGAGCATGCCAAAACGGCGAATCAGCCGTTCCTGCTCCTTTCTTTTGCCTTCATTGAACTTCAGGGTTCCATACCCCCAGGCCATGAGGCCAATCGCTATTGCACAATAGATCATTTTTTTCACCTACTCATAATTATGATTAAAATAGTCGCTTAAAGGCGTCCCTTGCTGATAGGCCTGAATTATTTCCTCAATCGCTTTTGCGCCATCGTTGACAGCCTGCTGATAACGCTTTGCCAGCAAAGTGATATCCTCGGCCATAACAGGATCAGGCTTTTTCATAATGAACATTTCTGAGAAACTGCCGATATGCAAGGCACGAATCAAACTTGATAGCATTTTTCTCAATAAGAGGCTATGCCCGTAAAGCAGGCGATTGAGTTTACGAAAAGTGCGAATACACGTATGAATAATCGCCGCTTCCACACCTAAGATCCGGCCGATGCGCTGACATGTTGCGGCATCGTCAGGGAAAGTCTGGGCAACTGTTTTTCGCCGCGTCGGATAGACTTCCATAAAATGCATATCGAGTTCACGTTCTATTGCAAAATGTCCAAAATGCTTCTCTTTGACAAGCTGATTAATAAGGGGATGACAGGCATGATCCAAGCTGTAATGACAAGCAAATCCCAGCAGATACACCAGACTCTCCTCATCTTGCATATGCGTAATCGCATCAGCAAAAAAGGGCTTAGCCTTTGCTTCATGAAGCATCCCGCCGCGACCATTAATCAGGTTCTTCTTAGTAGGATGATAATAAAACAAGAGATCTGGTCCCTGGAGACCTAAATAAAACATCTCCTGATGCTGCTGAATAAACTGCTTGTATGGTGATATATGCATGACATCATCGCCAAAACACTGATGGGTAAAACTTGCTGGCATAGACATTTTCCTTTCATTTTTTCATTATAATTCTCAAGCTGTAATAATCAAGACAAAGAACTGAAAAAAGCTTCCGCAGAAGCTTTTTTAAACAAGTTTGACAATCAATAAGACAACTAACAGACCAACCACGGCAGTGATCGCCACTAACGCGGGTATTTTACAGTTGGACAACCTCATATTTTAAATTATACGCTTTAAAAAAGCGTTTTTTTGTCAACTTTTTCCATTTTTAATCTCGTAATGTTCCATAATGTATGTTATAATGGTTTGGGAGAGGTTACATATGGCTAAACGTTTAAAATCAACCAAATCTAAAAACTCTGAATCATTCTATGTTATCGATGACTTCTATGATCCTAACACTAAAAAGAAATCTACCTTCGTAGCTGAAAAGCTGGGCAATATCAGGACTCTTATGGAAAAGTATCATACCGATTCCCGGGATGAAGTAATGAGGCAGCTTCAGCTCTATGTTGATGGACTAAGACAAAAAGACAGTGAGGACAAGGCAGACGTCAAACTAATCCTCAGTCAGGCTGATTTAATAGAAAAGGACAAGGAAAATCTCTTTAACATCGGATACATGTACATAAGAAACATATTATGCTCATTGGGCATTAAGGATATCTGCAAGGAG
Organism: Intestinibaculum porci; assembly: GCF_003925875.1. GTDB lineage: Bacteria > Bacillota_I > Bacilli_A > Erysipelotrichales > Coprobacillaceae > Intestinibaculum > Intestinibaculum porci. Next base: position 2,900,690 of record NZ_AP019309.1, read on the forward strand.
ATATCAGACCAGTACAATTTTCAATACAATTTAGCGAGCATTATTAACGATCTTGTATCCGCTAGGGTTATTTATCCTTCATCAAAGCTGTCTACGTACAAATCAACTAATAAATTTCTCGACTTGTCCGATTATAAGCTGGCAGATGTTTACCGTTCCCTCAAAGTTCTTTCTGAGCAAAGGTATTTCATTGAAAAAATGCTTTATAAAAACAGCTCACAGCTTTTCAAAAAGAACACAGCGGTTCTCTACTATGACTGCACAAATTTCTATTTTGAGATTGAAGAAGAGGATGACTACAGAAAATACGGAAAAAGCAAGGAAAACAGACCAAATCCTATTGTGCAGTATGGTCTATTTATGGATGCAGATGCTCTCCCTTTAGCTGATTATGTCTTCCAGGGCAATATGAATGAGCAAAAATCCATGAGAGAGTTAGAGGCTATAGTTGAAAGAGACTTTGCAGTTTCAAAGTTTGTTGTCTGTGCTGATGCCGGACTCAACGGCTGGGAAAATAAGGTATATAATGACATGAAGAAAAATGGTGCCTATATTGTCACCCAGCCAATCAAGAAAATGTCAAAAGTAATGAAGGAATGGGCAATATCACCAGAAGGATGGAAGCTTGAGGGATATCCTGGAACTTTTAATCTTAATGATCTGGCTGATAGAGAAACTATAGAAATTGAAGGCGTAAAGAAGAAGATAAAAGATCTTGTTTTCTTCAAAAACAAATGGGAAAAAAGAACCAAAAAATCCGAATCATCAGGCGGTAAATACACTCTTGAAGAAAACTATATAGTTACTTATTCAAGAAAATTTGCCAATTACCAAAAACATATTAGAGATAAGAAACTAGAAAGAGCGAGAAAGCTTCTTGATAACCCAGGAAAACTTACAAAAACCAACCAACGCGACCCACGCTATTATATTTCTAAAACATCTTTCACGAAGAACGGTGAAGTAGCTAGTGATGCAATTTATACAATTGATGAAAATAAGATTGCAGAAGAAGAAAAATACGATGGCTTTTATGCTGTAACTACCGATCTTGAAGACAGTGATCTCTCATTAATTATTAGCGCAAACAAACAGCGCTGGGAGATTGAAGAAAACTTTGAAATAATGAAAAGCGAACTAAAAACAAGACCTATGTATGTATCAAAAGAACATTCAATCAACGGTCACCTGTTAATATGCTTCATTGCCCTGCTGGTTTATCGTTTGCTTGAAAAAAAGTATATGAATGAAAAATATACGTGTGCAGAATTATTTGATACACTTCGCGATCTTAACCTAACCTATATAAATGGAACAAACTATATTCCATCCTTTAAAAGGACAGAAATCGTGGATGACCTAGCTGAAGTTTTTGGATTTCAGCCCTCACGAAAAATAATTACTCAAAAATATTTAAAAAAATTTCAAAGGGTAGTAAATTCTAAAAAAAGTACGAAACTGATTTGAATAAAGAAAAGGCAAAATATATTGATGTATTCAATGTATTTTGCCTTTATTAGCTTATCAGCTGTAAAATATGAGATCAAGACAAAGAACTGAAAAAAGCTTCCGCAGAAGCTTTTTTAAACAAGTTTGACAATCAATAAGACAACTAACAGACCAACCACGGCAGTGATCGCCACTAACGCGAAGAGAATTTTGTTTTGTTTGCCTTCCGCAATCTGAATCAGATGCGCCTGAGCCGGCGTCACCTGTTTACTTTCTTCCTGTAAAGGCTGCTCCTTAACCAGCGCTTTGATTTTTAAACCATAACCGCGTTTATAAACAATCGTATCGCTAAAACGTGATGTTGTCTGATTAAAAGCTGGAACATTGACCGGTAAGACGCCCTGGATCGTATGCGCGCCAAAGAGGCATTCCACCCCGGCCACAATATTAGGACCATACGCCTTTTCTGGTTTGAGGGCTTCGGTTGGATCCATCCCGGCATTGCCATAAACGGCGATCATGCCCTGCGCTTCTTTATATGAAGCAACATCATAAGGTTTTGCAATACTCATGATAATTCCCTTCTTTTTGGCGGCCGCCGCAATTTTCATCGCTAAAGCAGGTACGCGCGTCGCATAGTTAGAGGCATTCATTTGGGTATTCGTGACAATCTCGGAATTACAAATGACAATCGAGGCTTTCGCAATCTTTTGGGAAAGTTCGCTTTCCGACGTCTGCGCGCTATAGCGCATCACCTCATAGTGACTCTCTAAAGCAATCACCTTATTAGCCGTTAAGCGGCGCATCCCTAGTTTAATAGCTGGAATCTCATTATCATAAGGGGTTAAGAATAACACGTGATCATTCTTACTTAGTTTAATTGGTAAAACATTGCCTTCATTTTTAAGACATGTGACAGCTTTATTGGTGATCTCTGCTTCAATATTGTGATGCGCATCAGATCCCACCTGTTTTAAAGCTGAGGCTGGATACTGACTCGCTGCATAATTAAGAATCTTTTTCTTTTCCTTCAGCGTTAAAATACGTTTCACCGAAGCATCAATCGTGGCAACATCAATCAGTTTACGATTGACTTCACTTTCGAGTTCATTGAGTAAAGTCGCAAATTTACTCATATCTTTCGTCGTATGCACTTCCATTGGCATCACCAGTAAATCATTACCGGCATTAATAGCCTTCGTCGCCGCATTGAGTTCACTTAAGTTCTCACTGATTGCGGACATATTAAGCGCATCGGTCGCCACTACGCCCTGATAGCCTAAACGCTGACGTAAGACGACATTGACCATCGTTTTCGATAAAGAGGCCGGCGTATTTATATAAGTTCCTTTTTTGGTAATGATTTTATACGGATCAATACTCGGGTAACAAATATGTCCCGTCATCACCATATCCACGCCATTTTTAATAGCTTCCTGATAAGGCAGTAGTTCGCTTTGCATAAGACTTTGTAAACCTTTATTCGTCACAATTGGCAAGCCGCTATGGGAATCCGTGGCAGTATCGCCATGACCTGGGAAATGTTTCACACTCGCGATCACGCCAGTGCTATCGATCCCTTTAATCATTGCCGTACCATATTTTGCGACCGTCTTGGCATCATCAGAGAAGCTGCGTAAGCCGATCACCGGATTATTCGCATTATTGTTTATATCGACCACCGGCGCAAAATCGGTATTAATCCCTAAGGCTTTTAATTCTTCGCCCATCACTTTGCCAGCTGCAGTGGCCTTTTGCGGATCGTTTGTGGCAGCGGTGGCCATATTGCCGGGCATCGCACAGCCGATCTTTAACCGATTGACAATCCCGCCTTCCTGATCGGTACCAATGATCAGTGGAATTTTATTGGTGCTTTTTAACGCAGCCGCCTGCAGATCCTTCGTCAACTTAAGGGTTTGTTCTTTCCCCTGGATATTCTCACCAAAGAGAATGACCCCGCCAAAATCATATTGTGATAAGAGACTGCTGACATCAGTATTCATTTCTGTAAAGTTCTTATTATTCCACGTTCTGAAGTCAACGACCATCATCTGCGCCAGTTTCTGTTTAAGCGTCATTTTAGATATGATCGTATCAACTGAGGACGCGGCGGACACAACGGTCACGTTAGACGCTAACATCATCAGTGAGACAAGAAACATACCCATTTTCTTTATTCTCATTTTTTTCACCTTCTTAAGGTTATTCTATTATGTTTAAGCCTTTTTGACAACAAATAAAGAGCAGGATGCAAATCCTGCTCACAATTATTCAATGCGCACAAAGTCGCTGGCACCATGTTTACATAATGGACAAATAAAGTCATCTGGCAGTTCTTCACCTTCATAAACATAGCCGCAGACTGTACATACCCAGCCTTTTTTGCCTTCCGTCTGTGGTTTTGGTTTAACATTTGCCTGATAGAAGCTATATGTCATTGTCTCATGATTAGAAAGCACACGCGCTTCACTAATCGTACAGATATACATATGATGCGTGCCTAAATCAACGGTCTGTTCAACCTTTAAAGACATCACCGCATTGATATACTGCGGTAAGATGACTAAGCCGTTATCGGAACGTTTAACGTTAATACCGGCAAATTTATCAACACTGCGGCCACTCTGGAAACCATAGCGTTCGAAGACGCTAAATGGCGCATCCACGCTTAAGCAGTTGACATTAAGTTTACCTGTCTTTTCGATGATATGATCCGTATAGTTCTTCTTATTTACACAAACCGCTAAGCGGCTAGGATTTTCGGCAACCTGAGAAACCGTATTAACGATGCAGCCATTATCTCTGGTGCCGTCATTGGTCGTCACTACATATAAGCCATAACCTAATTTAAATAAAGCGGTCATATCATTTTTATTAGGAGCATCACTGGAAGTGCCGACATATTCCGTTGTCAATTCGTCCGCTAAAGCGACTAACTGCTTTCTTGATGTTTCGTTTAAAGCAGACTTAATGGTGACGGTGTTTTCACAGTAATCCAGTTTCTTACATTTTTCTAATTTACCTTTCATGACCTTGGCAGCCATTGGCGCCCAGGAACCATTTTCAATAAAAGCGACAGTACGGTTCTGGAAGTTACGTTCTACTAAGCCATCCAGGAATTCACGCATATAGGGGAAACAATCCGTATTATACGTTGTCGTTGCTAAAACAACCTTGCCATAATTAAATGCCTGAGAAATAGCTTCAGCCATATCACAGCGGGCTAAGTCCATGACTTTCACACTTGGCGTTTTGCGTTCATTTAACAGTTTGACAAGTTCTTCAACCGCTGCTTTGGTATGCCCATAAACACTCGTATAAGCAATTAAAATACCTTCCTGGCAGACATCATAAGTAGACCATTTATTATAGAGATCCAGATAATGATCTAATGGTGCTTCAAGAATAGGGCCATGTAACGCGCAGATTTTCTGGATATCTAAAGTAGCAGCTTTCTTGAGTAAAGCCTGCGCCTGCATCCCATACTTACCGACAATGCCGATATAGTAACGACGTGCTTCTTCATCCCATGGTTCATCGACATCTAAAGCGCCGAATTTCCCAAAGGCATCAGCGGAGAATAACACTTTATCATATGCATCATATGTAACCATAACTTCTGGCCAATGGACCATTGGCGCAAAGACGAAGGTTAATTCATGTTTGCCTAATGATAAAGTATCCATATTATTGACAACTAAACGCTTGTCTGTGAAGTTTTCGCCAAAGAAAGCTTCCAGCATATTAAAGGTTTTCATATTGCCAACAACCGTTGTATCGGGATAAACTTTCAGGAAGTTGGCGATATTGGCGGAATGGTCTGGTTCCATATGCTGAACAACTAAATAATCAGGCTGACGGCCATCCAAAGCTTCCGCTACATGATCTAACCACTCATGCGTAAAGTTTATATCAACGCTATCCATAACAGCGATCTTATCATCGAGGATGACATAAGAATTATAAGCCATGCCATGAGGAACATGATAATGTCCTTCAAACAGATCAACCTGATGATCATTGACACCGGCATAAACAATTGAATCGGTAATTTTTTTCATAAGATAATCTCCTTTTGATCATAATCCTATCTATAATCATAGTAAAACCAACCGCTTACATCAACACCATTTTCTCTTTTTTTCACAAAAAAATTCCAGGTACCCCTGGAACTAAGCAATCCATTTGAATGTTTTTAAAGAATAGAGCGGGACAAAAGGAATAAAGAGCGGTGTGGTACGCGCATATTCCTGATACCCTTCCTGATCTGAATAGACTTCTGCACGTCTGATTTCCATCCGTTTTGTCCGCGCTAAAGTCAGATACAAAACAAACAGGAAACCAAGGATACAGAAAAGCCACTGACCAACGCCAAAGACTCCGCCAATACCAGAGATGAGGGTGCCAAACCAGAATAAGATCGTGCCGAAATAATTAGGGCACTGCATATACTGATACAGCCCGGTATGCACATAGCCATCCGCATTGGCTTTTTTGGCTAAAGTTCGTTCGACTTCCGCGACGGTTTCAACGATTAAACCGGCAATCATGACAAACATGCCAATAATCGTAAAAATGCCATACTCACCGCCGTTATAAGCGCGATAGAGCACTGGTAAAACCATAAACGTATAGGCAATGGATAAAACTAGCCAAACAATAATCTTTGCATAGATCGGCATGGCACTCGCCTTAGTGATACGATTCCGATAAGCCTGGGATTTGAATTCCCGATAAATCAGGAAAGCGGTTGAACGCAAGCCATAAAGCATTAATAAGAATGCACACATAAATGTCGGAAAACTGATCATCCCGGAAAATAAACAGGCAATGGTTAAACCTGCCCCACAAATAGCCAAACCATAGCCAATCGATGTAAAATACGCATATTTATAGAAACCAACAGCACTCGTTGCCAGTGCCACAATCAGCACTGACAGGATGCAGATCGGAAATACTGCCATAGATATGTCCTCCTTCATAGCTTCATTATAGAACAACTATTCCTTAATGTTTAGTGATTTATGATTTTCAACACGTTTCCTTATGAATGTGAAATGGCAATTCATGTATTTTATGATAGAATAGAAGAGGAGGTTCTTATGGATACAAATTACGGACAATTTATTTCAAAAAAATTTATCAATACTTTATTTGCAATAACCTTTGCTTTTTTAGTCGTTCAGTATATCAATGAATTCACGGTTGGCAATAATATCATTCGTATTATCACAACCGTGTTATTCCTGATCGCCTTACTCATTACGTTATATTTCCACTTTGTGAATCGTGCTTTTGATTATCGTAAAGGCCATATCTTAAAACCATTGCAGAAAGATATGATGAAACGTTTAAACTTTAATGGCAAAGGGACTGTTTTAGATGCCGGCTGTCATTTAGGCGCTTATACAATTACTTTATCGAAAACGTATAAACATGCCATGATCACCGGCGTTGATCATGACACTAAGCTCAACTGTGAAATCAATGCGAAAGCAGAAAAAGTCAAAAAACGTACAACCTTTGTCGAGGGTTCACTTTCTGCGTTAGGTTTTAAAGACAAAAGTTTCGATGCAGTCACATCATGCCTCGCTTTTTCTAAAGCCAAAGTGAACACGCAAGGCATTACAGCAGCTTTACGTGTTTTAAAGAAAGGCGGCACCTTCTGCTTTGTCGATGACTTTGATAATCCTAAACATTACAATATTGAGGCTTTAATCGCTGACTTAAAGAAACAGGGTTATCGTCAGGTTGAGTATATCGCTCATTTAGAAGATGAAGATTATGTACCAAAGTATGTAAGAACACCTTTTGTGTATCGTCACATTGGCATGCTCTACGGTAAGAAATAGCCTCTTCATTGTATAACTGATTACGTTATGATCCATTGCAAGGTAAGGAAACTGCTTCTGACAGTTTCCTTTTTATTTAGAAAACAAAAGCGGGCAGGCCAGAGGCCTCATCCCGCGTATACTTGGTCATTGATATATAGGCACAAGGATACCTGCGAATTCATTCGCGGGAGGAATTGTGCCATCCTCCTTCTCTATTTAACAGGCATATACCCACCTGCATGAATAATCTTCTCTACTTTCTTAACAGGCACTGACTTCTTGGCGTCTGTCACAACATATGTGCCTTTGTTATGAACGCCCTTTGCCCTATGCTTCTCTCCGCCAATAACAACAGTATCGCCAGGACGCAGTGTATAGTGGCTTCTTCTGATCACGCGTCTGCCTTTCGAAACTTTCCGCTCTCTGAATACGCGAAGGTTCTTCTCGGAGTGTCTTGACTCGCTTCTGTCTGTGCGTCCGCATGACAGCTCTGCACCTTTCTTTGTCTTGCCGTCTCGTGCATCAACGTATTTTGCATCAAAGAATTTTTCAAGGATGCGGTTATTCCGTCTCAGCTTCTGAAAATGCATAAAAGGCGTCCTGCGTCTTGGATGGAATTCTCCCATGGCGTAGGCGTCATTGGCATGCGACTTTTCAAGGTGTAGGACTCTTCTTGCCTCCTGCGTAGCAGCGCCATATGTCATGTGCCATTCTAAATCAGGGTGGGTGCTTTTCAGCGTTCTGAACATCTGCCATCTGACAGCGTTCATGAAGGCTGCGCCGTTAAACGGCTTCGTCCTAGGCTTCAGGTCGTACAGCTTTCCGCCCGGCTTGTGGTTTGCCGAAGTATGGCATTTTGTGCAGACGGTCAGCAGATTGCTCATGCGGTTCGTATGATCGCCTGTTTCGAAGCCGATATGATGCACTCTCAGAATAGCGCCTTCATCCGCGGTTTCCCCGCACACCTGGCATGTGTAATTGTCACGATAGAAAACGGCTTTTCTCAGCGTGTTCATGCCGTATCGCGGCCCCTTCTGATAATCATCGCCTTTAAGCACGGTGCCTGTTGCCTCAAACTCATGCATGGCGTGGACGTCAAACGAGCCCATTTCAAACGTGGCTGAGACTATCGGCATGACCTCAAGGAACCGCTCAAAAATACGGATATGCTGATCACGGATGTTTCTCAGCGACGGCGCCAGCCATCCTTCCTTTTTGGAAGCTGTCCGATTATCAAAACGGGGCTTTCTGTAGCGAAGCCTGTTTCTTCTTGCGCGGCGCATTTTCCGACGGTCATCGTGCCGCTTCTTCTCATCCTGAAGCATGTCAAATTGGCAGTCAAAATACTCGTGTTTTTCTGATTTGATGGATACACCAATATGTTTGTATCCCGTATCGCAGCAGTACTCGATCGGCTGCATATTCTCGCTTACGATTCTTGTAAGCATGATCGTGAACGGCTTATACTTAAAGATAACAGCCTTACCGCTTTTCAGCAGCTTTCTTGCACGGTACTCGCTTGTCGGCATCAGCGGCTTTTTATCCGGCGCTACAACGCATACGCTCATGGAAATTCCTCCTCGTATAATATGTTTGTAATTTGATTAATGAATCATCGCTAGTAATTGATGATTCTTTAGATTTGAATATACACTTCAAATCCAGGATAATAGATTCTGTTTTGAACCTAAGGTTGTATTCTTTCCTCCTGCGGCCCCTATGGGATGTCCGCTTCAGAAAGACTTATTCCTCAGCCAAAACAGTTCTTTATACCCTAATGAGTTTGTTGAAGCTTTGTTTGCATTGTCTTCTTATTTTCGAGGTCGCGTTTGTCTTGGCTTAGAGGTGCAGTTCAAAACAAATTACTATCAATTTATGAAATGAGGTACTTATCGTGAAAAACAATATCTTTTCAAAACAATATGATTTATTTCTCGGTTTAGACGTTTCTAAAGGCAAAGCAGACGCTGCCATTTATAAACGTAACAGAGATAGAAATGTTAAATCCAAATTTGTTCGAAAGGCGATAAAGTTTAAATTCACCAAGCCAGGTGTCGATGAGTTCCTCGATACCGTTAGACATTACAAAGATGAAGACTGCCTGAGCGTTCTTTTCGCAATGGAAGTAACAGGCGTGTACTCTGACAATGTCTATATGTATATACGCGATCATCTCCAGGAAAGTGAAGCAGTTAAGTTTCTGGATACTAAATTCGTTGACAGGTGGCGCGATGCACACGGATATGCCAAATCCGATCCACTTGACGCTAAGACTATTGCACAGATGTGCGCAACTGATGATGATGCACGTTATGTTGAAAAAGCTCCTAATTACAACGAAGAAAACAACAAAAAAGGACATGCGAATCTAAAACTTCTGACGCATCGCTATCAGCAGCTGAATAAACAGCTAAATGCTGAATACAATCGACTGAGTGCACAGTGTGAAAAGTTCTTCCCGGAGCTTACCGCTGTTTTCTCAATACGTTCTGCGACTGCGCTTGCAATCTTAGAGGCATATCCTACTGCACATCATATCATTAAATCTTCTAAAAATGAAGTCTTTAATGTGGCTTACGAGGCCTCTAAGCATCGCTGTAAGGAAGCTAAAATAGACGATTTGTTCGATCTTTGTGAAAATACCATTGTTACTCTTAATGTTCCTCAGGAAGCTGAACTGATCACCGTTGAAATGGTCAGCAGTATCAGAAATCTGCTTCAGACAAGGAGAAACTACAAGAAAATGATGGTTAATCTTGCTTCAGAACAGCCTGCATTTAAGCGTCTTCAGACATTAATCGGTGTTGGTGAAGAATCCGCAGCTATGATTCTTGGTGAGGTATATGACATAGCTCTTTCCAAGAAAGCGGAAAACTTTGCATCATACTGTGGATTAACGCCAAGAAATAAGAAATCAGGTTCATCAGTTGATACCCATGGGAAGATTTCCAAAATGGGATCGCCTATCCTCAGACACGCTATATACCTGGCATCAGAGTATGCCAGACGGCATAATCCATACCTTGCCAACCTTTTTGCAAGGGTTAAAAATGGCAATAAGAAGCGCCATAAGCTTGCAATAGTAGCTGTTGCCAATAAGATGGCACGTTATATTTACGCTATTCTTAAGCATGATAGTGATTTCGTACTGCTTTATGAGGATCTCATGAAGCTTCCGGAAGATACCCGAGCCACGTTCTTCCAAAGTATTACTACTGACATTCCAGAAAAGACAAGAAGATGTATTTACAAATATTCTGATGAGAATGGTGTAGTACATGATTTTACCTTTACTGGAAATGACTCAGAAGAGTGATACTGTATGTAGATTTTTGATATAAAACACATATGTTTCAATAACTTGTGACAACTTTCACATTTATACACACTAAGACGTTTTCTTTTTGCAATTTTTAATACTACATATTTGTAGTACTCACCTCTAATCCAAGACAAACTCACTTGGCTTTAGAATCAGAGTAAACAAAGATTCAATTAATTTATACAATTAACAAAATCAACTCCTTTCATATTTTCTATTGACATTTAATAGTATGTCTTTCCTGTAAAATAATAACGTTTGAATATATAAACTTAATCAGCTGAGCTAAGATTGATGAATAAGTGTGCGCTTACGCACGCCTGCATACGCTTGCCAGAGGCAGTATATATGCAGTTTCTCCCTTTCAGGGTAGTTCCCATCGCCAAGGTTATCCGCAGTTGTGTATGACATGCACACTTCTCCTGCCCGTCAGAGATGTTTAATGCATGCCCGCAGAGCGAGGGACGTGGGAAGAATCCCCAGGTGCCTGTATTTTTGCGGATAACGTAGTGCCCGAAACACATTAGGCTAATCAGCTAGTACATATGTACCGACGCCAGTCTTAGACTTGCGCGAGACAAGCCTGCGACTTTAGTCGCGGGTAGTTGACTGTTACTTTTTATATAAAGCCTGATAAACCTTTTGCAGCTTTTCATCGCGCTGCTTTGTGGCTTGCTCATCTTTACCATCATGATAATCATAGAAACCCTGTTTGGTTTTGACGCCATACTCACCTTTTAAATAGTGATCTTTGAGTGATTTAGGGACCCGATGACTATCTTCCAAATCAGGCATCAGATAATCCGCAATATGGTAGAACGTATCCAAGCCGCCAAAATCCATTGTTTCTAATGGACCGATACAAGCCCAGCGGAAGCCTAAACCATATTTAATAACATCATCAATGCCTTCTTTAGAGACAACTCCTGCTTCTACCAACGACAAAGCTTCCCGAATAACCGCTAACTGAATACGATTCGCTGCAAAGCCTAAGACATCTTTATTAACTAAAACCGGCTTCTTATCAATCTTTAAAGCAACGTCATAAACAGCCTGAGCAACGTCATCGCTCGTGGCATCATTTTTAATGATTTCAATCAGTAAAATCAATGTCGGCGGATTAAACCAGTGCATCCCTAGGAAACGGTTTGGATGTTTAACATGCGCTGCTAAACCATTAATGGATAAACCAGATGTATTGGTCGCAATAATGGTATGATCGTCGACAATTTGTGATAAGGACTCATAAAAAGCATTTTTAATCTCCTCATCTTCTGTCACATTCTCGACAATCAGATCAACATTTGATAAATCATTAAGATTTGTCGTGTATGCAATCTTTTCTCGTACTCCTTCACTAATATGGGTCTTGGCTTTGTCTAAAGTCGGCTGACGATGATTCCAAAGAGTGACATCAAAACCATACTGAGCAAAGATATCAGCCATTGAATAGCCCATAGTTCCGGCTCCGGCAATACCAATTCGTTTAATATTCATACGATCACCTTCTTTAGCTCTATTTTACTCCTATTTTTCAAACAAGTGAAATGAATCGTGGGATAGCTGTGAAAACACGTCTTCTAATGAGGCGTAAATGGCAACGTGATCACCTGCTAAATGATCAATAGCTACTAAGTCAGGAATACCGATCACATCAATATCAGCGGCTCTGGCTGCTTTGATGCCATTAATGGAATCTTCTAGAACTACCGCTTCTTCTTTTTTGATTTGATAATCGGCTAACGCTTTGAGATAAATTTCTGGATCAGGTTTGGTCTTTTCCACCTGATCTCCACATACATAGCAGGTGAAGAATTCATCTAATCCGGCTTTCTTTAAGGCATAACGTACATCCTGATAAGATGAGGAAGATACCACAATACATGTATCCTGGTGATTCTTAAGATAAGTGAGTAAATGGACAGCGCCTTTTTTCGGCATTAAGCCATGCGCATCCACATAGGCGCGCATTCGTTTTTCTTTTTCCGCATTATGACGGACCATAAAGTTACGATCACCTGTATAACGCTCAGCAACATCCTTCGCCATTTCGCCATTGGTTCCTAAGGTATGATGCAGGAGTTCATCAATCAGCTTAGGATCCCCTGGTAAGACTTCTTTCCAGAAACGCACATGTAATCTTTCCGTATCAACTAATAGTCCATCCATATCAAATAGCCAAACCTTTTTCATATAGTCCTCCTTATAAAAAGCACCCTTTTTGGGGGTGCTTAATCAACAATCATTAAATCGGTTAATACTTTGCCTTCATCAATCGCCTGACGTAAATCATCGATTGTCAAAGTCTGAAGACGGCCATCTTCCGCTTCAAATTCTAAGTATTCAAAATCTTCTAAATCTTCTTCTGTTTCATCATCAATTAAATCGAAGTAATCAAGCACTTCAAAGTTACTCATCTGACTTGCTTTCTTCATGTAATACCTCTTTATTCATCTTTCCAAATGTATTTTGTGAGACTTCATCAAGCTGTTCATCCATAAAGTCTGAATACTTAGAATACAGTTTATTGTATTCATCATGCAGTTCTTTATACTTTGCCTGAACATCATTGACTACATCCACATATTCATCATTCTTATCAACGACATAGTCTAAGCCTTTATGAATCTTTAAGATCGCTGCTTTATAGCCTTCATTAATTTCTTTCAGCTTATTAACGTTTTCTTTGGTCTGTTTTAATTCATTTTCTAAGTCCGTCTTCTGCATTTTCAGATGTTCATTTTCATCCTGCATCGTTGGAATAGACGCTTTTAAATCATTGTACTTTTCATTTAAGCTGTTCCAGTTCGTCTTCAGATCATTCTGGGCTTTCATTAATTCCAGATTCATTCGCTGAGACTTCTGATTGGTATCTTTTAGTTTTGTTAACTGGGACGTTAAGGCTTCTTTTTCTTTGCCTAAAGCCTGATGTTCTTCTGTCAGTTTCTGATGATCAGTTGTTAAAGCTTCATGATTCTTACTTAAATCATCTAAAGCCTGCTTAGTTGACGTATAAGAGTTTTCCAAAGAATTAAGCTGACCCGTAATATTTTCTAACTGATCTTTTAAATCCTTTTGCGAAGCGCTTAAGTCATCACGTTCTTTTGCCATTTTTGCCTGATCCGCTTCTAACGCAGAAACCTGATTTGATAAAGTTGTGGCTTTCGCTTCACTCGCTTCTTTTTCATCTGTTAACGTCGCCATTGCAGAGGCTAAAGCACTCTTTTCTTCAACCACTGCTGCCTGCGCTTTCTTTAACTCAGACACTTCTTTACGCAGTGCTTCTAAATCAGATAAATACTGCTGCTTTTCATTTTTCAGCGTATCATTTTCCTCTTCTAAACGTGAGTTATCTAAGCGTAATTCTTTGACGCCTTCTTCTAACTTATCATTGGCATTCTTTAAACCTGTTAATTCACTATTTAAAGCATCTACCTGACTGTTAGTTTCGGTAACTGATTTATTTAACGCTTTTTTTTCCCGGCTTGCTTCTTCCACCTGATTAGCTAATTCCATCTTATCAGTCTTCAGATCTTCAACCTCTAATTCTAAAGCTGTATAGCTGTTTTCCTGATCTTTCAGTTTAGATTCGAAATAAGTAATCTGTGATTTCAGATATTTTAAGTCTTCCTGGGCTTTCTGATAGTTCGTCGTCAGTTCATCATTGGATTCCGTTAATGACTGATTCTGGGCCATTACCTGATCATGACTTTCACTTAAAGAGGCATGGGTTTTCTTTAATTCTTCTAATTCTTTCGCTAAATTTAAAGCATTAGCGCGTAAAGTTGTAGCTTTATTCGCCGCAGTCACCTTTTCTTCATTTAACGCTGCCACATCTTTTTCTAACCCTTCAGCTTTTTCTTTTAAGCTGTCATAATCACTTTGTAAATGTTCTAAAGATGTCACTTTCGCTTCAAATGTCTGCGCCTTTTCATAAGCCGTATTAAAGTCTTCTTCTAACGAAGAATACTTGCTTGTTAATTCATCAAAAGCTTCACTTTTAGCTGTTAAATCATCATTCAATGTTGCCTTTTCCTGTGATAAGGATGCCACATTACTTAAGGCATTGGTTAACTGATTCTTCACTTCATCTAATGATGACTGTAATGAAGTCTTATTTTCCTGTAATTCATTAACCTGCTTTTCATAGTTTTGCGCTTTTTCATAAGCCGTATTAAAGTCTTCTTTTAATGAATCATACTTAGCTGTTAATTCATCAAAAGCTTCACTTTTAGCTGTTAAATCATCATTCAATGTTGTCTTTTCCTGTGATAAGGAAGCCACATTACTTAAGGCATTGGTTAACTGATTCTTCACTTCATCTAATGATGACTGTAATGAAGTCTTATTTTCCTGTAATTCATTAACCTGCTTTTCATAATTCTGCGCTTTTTCATAAGCGGTATTGAAATCATCTTTTAAGGAATCATACTTGCTCGTTAACTCATCTAAGTCCCCTGCTTTAACAGTCAAATCATCCTGTAATGATGCTTTTTCTTTCGTTAAAGAAGCGACGTTGCCTAAAGCAGTGGTTAACTGACCTTTGACTTCCTCTAATGATGACTGTAAATCATTGGTCTGATTTTCAAAACTCTGAGCTTTTTCATAAGCAGTATTGAAATCATCCTTTAAGGAATCATACTTGCTCGTTAACTCATCTAAGTCCCCTGCTTTAACAGTGAGATCATCCTGTAATGAAGCCTTTTCTTTCGTTAAGGATGCCACATTGCCTAAAGCCGTGGTTAACTGACCTTTGACTTCCTCTAACGATGACTGTAAATCATTGGTCTGATTTTCAAAGTCTTGGGCTTTTTCAGTTACCGTATTAAAGTCTTCCTTTAGGGAATCATACTTACTCGTTAATTCATCTAAGTCCCCTGCTTTAACAGTGAGATCATCCTGTAATGAAGCCTTTTCTTTCGTTAAGGATGCCACATTACTTAAGGCATTGGTTAACTGACTCTTCACTTCATCTAATGATGACTGTAATGAAGTCTTATTTTCTTGTAATTCATTAACCTGAGCTTCATAGTTTTGCGCTTTTTCATAAGCTGTATTGAAATCATCCTTTAAGGAATCATACTTACTCGTTAATTCATCTAAGTCCCCTGCTTTAACAGTGAGATCATCCTGTAATGAAGCCTTTTCTTTCGTTAAAGATGCCACATTACTTAAGGCATTGGTTAACTGACTCTTCACTTCATCTAATGATGACTGTAATGAAGTCTTATTTTCTTGTAATTCATTAACCTGAGCTTCATAGTTTTGCGCTTTTTCATAAGCAGTATTGAAGTCTTCCTTTAAGGAATCATACTTACTCGTT
Organism: Intestinibaculum porci; assembly: GCF_003925875.1. Lineage (GTDB taxonomy): Bacteria > Bacillota_I > Bacilli_A > Erysipelotrichales > Coprobacillaceae > Intestinibaculum > Intestinibaculum porci. The sequence continues at coordinate 2,916,618 of NZ_AP019309.1, forward strand.
AATTCATCTAAGTCCCCTGCTTTAACAGTGAGATCATCCTGTAATGAAGCCTTTTCTTTCGTTAAGGATGCCACATTGCCTAAAGCAGTCGTTAACTGACCTTTAATTTCTGATAAAGAGGATGTTAAGCTGTCTTTATCATCGGTTAAATCAGCGACCTGTTTTTCATAGCTTTCTGCCTTTGTAGTAATATCTTTATACTGCGCTTCTAAGGACTGATACTGACTATCCAATCGGTCATATTCTTCCTGATTGCTTGCTAACTGATCAGAAGCTGTTTCATACTTTTGTTTAAAATCAGCTAAAGCCTGTGTTGTCGCTTCATGGCCTTTCTTTTCTTCTTCCAGGTCACTCTGCATGCTTTGGCTCTTTTCACGTAAAGATTTAGCCATCGCAGAGATTGCGGTTAATTCCGTTTCTTTCTTTTTAAACGCTTCTGATAAAGCGTCTTTTTCACCTGATAAAGACGTCACTTGTTTCTTTAATTCAGCGAGCTCATGCGTGCCTTGTTCATACTTTTCATTTAATTCCTGATGCGCTGATGTTAACTGTGTTAAACGATCATTGGTATCATTAAAATCATTTTGTAATTTGGCATGCGCTGCTAATGCTTGCGACTTTTCATCTTCTAACGCCGCAATCTTCTTTTCTAACGCTTTGTTATTTAAAGACAATTCATCATGGGTTTTCACTAAAGCATCGTACTGATCTGATAAACGTGCTAAGTGTTCAGCATGGTCTTTAGCTTCATCAGCCTTGGAATCATACTGCCCTTGTAAGTTTTCATAGTCCTGTTTTAAAGCCGTTAAAGCATCATTTGCTTTCGTGCTTTCACCTTTGTATTTTAGAAGATCATACTTTAATTCTTCTTTTTCTTTTTCTAATTTAATATTGTTATACTGTAAACGATCTTTCTCTTCATCATCGGCGGGATGCGTACGTAATTCTTCATTTTCTTTCTTCAGAAAGTCGTTTCGTTCTTTTAATTTATTAATCTCAGATTCAAGATAATCCTCATAAGACTTCAGTTTCTGATTATATTCTTCTAACTGTTTGTTATGTTCTTCTATATTCTTCACCTTAGCCTGGATTTTTTTAATCTTTTCACGGATTTGTTCTTCAAATTGTTCTGATGCCATCTCTTTTTACCTCCAATCTGATTATCATCATTTTATCATGTTTATAATGTGAGGTATACATTTATTGTCTACTCACCATCTATTTTTCTCTTATTCAAAAGGATGTTTAAGCTCTTTAAAAGGAATCAGGGCAGATGGATGTTCCGGATGTTCTCCCAACATTTTTTCCATCCAGACCATATCATACCAGCGGCCAAATTTATAACCGCACTCATGGAAACGGCCAACCAGCTGATAGCCTAAATGTTCATGAAAACGAATGCTGTTATCATCTAAGTAAGGATCCTTTTCACGGGGCGCCGCAATACAGGCATTGACATTAAGAAAGCCCTGCTTACGCAGACAGCCTTCTAAAGCTTCGTAAAGGAAGCGGCCAATGTGTTTATGGCGTTCATTGATATCTACATAAATCGACATTTCGACATTATAGGCATAAGCACTGCGGACATGAAAAGCGCTCGCATAGGCATAGCCCACAATGCGATCATTTTGTAATGCCACGATATAAGGATACATTGTTAAGGTATTGATGATTCGCTGTTTGAATTCTTCGACACTAGGAACCTCATATTCAAAGGTAATTGCGGTATGTTCGATATAAGGTGCATAAATTTCTAATAAGCGGGATGCGTCATCAGCGCATGCTTCTCGTAATTTTAAAACAGACATTTTTCCGTCCTCCTAGTTTTATCAAGGATACCACGTTTCGTTATGTTTTACCACTTTTCAAGGCAAATTACCACCACCCATAAAAAAATGAGCTAACCAAAATGATAGAGTCTCTATATTAATTTGGGGTTTTGGCTAGCTTTAAAAGTTTTTGGGGTTATGTTCTCAAAGACTTTTTTCTTTTACAGCTGCGGTTTATGTTTTTGGGGTGCCTGAAATTTGATATACTTGAGATATAGAACAGCAAAATCAAATTGCTCAGTTTATCAAATTCCTAAGAAAGGCAAAAAAAAGATGAAAGCCCATTAAGTTGACCACTTAGCTTTCATCTGTCCAATAAGAACAATATGAGTATAATACAAAGACCTAAAAAAAGCAAACCTTTTCCTCCATCTGAATACATGAAAATAATCGCCAGACTTAATGTCCTAAAGCTTTTAGGAAAGCTATATAACGACACCTTCACTGTGTTTGGATTCTACACAAGATATGTGAACATTGACGGAGAACCCGTTGAATACAGAATTATGCGCATCCGCTCTGGAAGAACCGGCAAGACACACGCTGTGCTCTTTGATTTTATGGTGCCGTATCATCAGATCTCTTCCGAAGATCTGAATGCAGTGATCAGTGGCGATACCGATGATCTTCCTTCCAGCGAAGCATATATCCGATGGCTGACCAATGCCATCAGGCTTCACCGCATCACTGATTACGTTAGCGCATGTATGGCCTTCTGCAGAGGACACTTCATTGATAAGTGCGAAACTCTGGTGGTTGCCGTCTGACAAATTTATCTGTTTTTTCTCTTAATTTCTTATTAGAATCATTATAATTCTATGCGTATATTTCAAAAATAAAACTCTCACACGACATGTTTTGAGTTAGTAAGTATTTTCTTCTATTATGATATTGTAAGCTTACAGGAGGTCATAAATGAAGAAAAGCAACGATAACGAAATAGTGTTTGCCGACATAATCCCTGGTGAAAACGGCTTAATAGATGGGGATTTCATTCTCCAGCTTTTCAACCTGCATAAAGAAGACGTTGAGGATCTTTCATGCATTCATCAGGCAGACGGCATTTACGTTTTTATTACGCTAGCCGCAAGAAAGCACGAATGTCCGTACTGCACCACGCCCACCAAAAAAATCAAAGGCTATCACACCAAGAAGATCACCCATTCGATCTTTCACAACATCAACTGCTATATTGAATACCATGTTAGACGCTATGAATGCACTGCATGCGGCAAAACATTTAATGAAGACAACCCCTTCTCAGAAGGCCATTCCACAATCAGTGTGCTGACCGTGTATAATGTCCTGACTGCATTGAGAAATCCTAAGCTGAGCTATGAGGATGTCGCCAAAACGTTTAATATTTCTGCCTCTTCGGTAATGATCATATTTGACAGACACGTTCAGATTCCCAGAAAGCCGCTTCCCAAGTATATTCTAATCGACGAAGTTCATGCCGTTGACAGCCGCGATTCAAAGTATGCGTGCGTTATCATGGACTTTGTAACGCAGGACATCATCGACATTCTGCCAACAAGAAGAAAGGAGGATCTTGTCAGATACTTCACTCTTATTCCCCGGGAGGAGCGTGAAAAAGTTGAAATCATCTGCTCTGACTGCTGGAAAACCTATCGTGAAATCACCAGGATATGCTTTCCTAACGCTATCCATGCCTGCGATGAATTTCACATCATTCAGATTTTTACAGAAATTTACAAAGGATTGCGAGTTGATACAATGAAGGCCGCTAAAAATAAGCGTGACAAGCTCGAAAAGTATCTCACTACCCCTAACGGCCGCAAGTATCTCAACCACGAATGGAATAAATATGACATCCAGCATTATCTTCTCAGCAAGTGGAACTGGCTTCTGATGAAGTCTGATGAATATAAAAGCAAAGATAACAAGAAAAAAAAGAAGAAAAAAGGCAAGCACGCTGACGATGAGGAGCTGCCTATCCTGGATCCTAACAGAGCAAAGAAGATGAACAAAAAGCTGGGCAGATATCTCAATTTCTATGATATCCATAACCTTCTGATTGAAACCAATCCTGATCTGGCTGAAGCGGAAAACTTCTACGACAAGCTTAGAGCGTTTTACCACACAATCAGCTACAATGAAGCCAGAGAAGCGCTCAATTCCCTGATTGGAGACCTGAGAATGTCTAACGTTCCTGAAATATGCGGATATGCCAGCACCCTCAGCGAATGGAAAAAATCAATCGTCAATTCGTTCATCATTATTGACGATACGGGCACTCATATTTCGACCGGGAAAATTGAATCACGGAATAAAATCATCAAAGACGTAAAGAGGGCTTCAAACGGTGTGAGAAACTTCCAGAGATTCAGAAACCGCTGCCTCTTTGCGATAAACACAGATACGCCAATCTACATGCCTTATACGCCTAAAAGAAGAATTGATGACGATAATGATCGCAGCAATAAATCTAAAAAAACAAGCAAGTAATGATGCTTCATCATGAACCCTGCAGCCGCACTACCGGCACGTATATACTCCGCGGCATTAGCGATCATGTCAACGCATCGTCTCTGCAATGAGAATCATTTTTAAAGCCGTGCCGGCACTTATATCATCAACATTAAACATTGACAACTGAATAACGCATATACATCAGAGATGCATCATTAATTACTAAGCCACTGGATAATGCCTGGGAATGGCTTATAAGCTTTCATTACTCCTCATTTGGCAGTCCAGTGGCTGCAAATGAGGATTTTTTACAAGTCAATTCATATACAGGAAAGGAGAATTAACTATGGCAATGAAAGACTATGAAATCAGCTCAGATCCTCTTACAGAGAAGGATGATGACTATGATCCGGAAATGTACGAAGACGGCAGCACAGAAGCGATGGGAGCATACTATACCTATATCGCTAATTCACTGTCCAGAATCAAAACAGCGCTAAGCGCAACCTCCAGCAGCAAGAAAATAAAGGAACTGATGTCATCGGATGAAAACATTAATATTTATCAGATGCTTATTGATGATCCCCGCCTCATGAAGGATATAAGAGAGGCAATGAGCAGTGATATCATTAAGCCTTTTGACGAGGATAACCTGTTAGAATTATACATGAATAAAGTATCAGATTTAATCAGCCAGATTGAATACGTATATCCTGAAATATATATGACTCTTATGCACAAGATACTCCCATACAGCGTAGCATCATATTATGATCAGATGGTTTCCGAAGAAAACGACAGGGATTTTGAATATGCCATCCAGGATGATGATGTACAGTTCTAAAAATGTGCATAACTGTATCGCTTTGAATGCAGTGAAAACAGCATAATAAGAGCATAAAAAGAAGGAAACTCGTTATTTCCTTCTCGTATAATATGTTTGTAATTTGATTAATGAATCATCGCTAGTAATTGATGATTCTTTAGATTTGAATATACACTTCAAATCCAGGATAATAGATTCTGTTTTGAACCTAAGGTTGTATTCTTTCCTCCTGCGGCCCCTATGGGATGTCCGCTTCAGAAAGACTTATTCCTCAGCCAAAACAGTTCTTTATACCCTAATGAGTTTGTTGAAGCTTTGTTTGCATTGTCTTCTTATTTTCGAGGTCGCGTTTGTCTTGGCTTAGAGGTGCAGTTCAAAACAAATTACTATCAATTTATGAAATGAGGTACTTATCGTGAAAAACAATATCTTTTCAAAACAATATGATTTATTTCTCGGTTTAGACGTTTCTAAAGGCAAAGCAGACGCTGCCATTTATAAACGTAACAGAGATAGAAATGTTAAATCCAAATTTGTTCGAAAGGCGATAAAGTTTAAATTCACCAAGCCAGGTGTCGATGAGTTCCTCGATACCGTTAGACATTACAAAGATGAAGACTGCCTGAGCGTTCTTTTCGCAATGGAAGTAACAGGCGTGTACTCTGACAATGTCTATATGTATATACGCGATCATCTCCAGGAAAGTGAAGCAGTTAAGTTTCTGGATACTAAATTCGTTGACAGGTGGCGCGATGCACACGGATATGCCAAATCCGATCCACTTGACGCTAAGACTATTGCACAGATGTGCGCAACTGATGATGATGCACGTTATGTTGAAAAAGCTCCTAATTACAACGAAGAAAACAACAAAAAAGGACATGCGAATCTAAAACTTCTGACGCATCGCTATCAGCAGCTGAATAAACAGCTAAATGCTGAATACAATCGACTGAGTGCACAGTGTGAAAAGTTCTTCCCGGAGCTTACCGCTGTTTTCTCAATACGTTCTGCGACTGCGCTTGCAATCTTAGAGGCATATCCTACTGCACATCATATCATTAAATCTTCTAAAAATGAAGTCTTTAATGTGGCTTACGAGGCCTCTAAGCATCGCTGTAAGGAAGCTAAAATAGACGATTTGTTCGATCTTTGTGAAAATACCATTGTTACTCTTAATGTTCCTCAGGAAGCTGAACTGATCACCGTTGAAATGGTCAGCAGTATCAGAAATCTGCTTCAGACAAGGAGAAACTACAAGAAAATGATGGTTAATCTTGCTTCAGAACAGCCTGCATTTAAGCGTCTTCAGACATTAATCGGTGTTGGTGAAGAATCCGCAGCTATGATTCTTGGTGAGGTATATGACATAGCTCTTTCCAAGAAAGCGGAAAACTTTGCATCATACTGTGGATTAACGCCAAGAAATAAGAAATCAGGTTCATCAGTTGATACCCATGGGAAGATTTCCAAAATGGGATCGCCTATCCTCAGACACGCTATATACCTGGCATCAGAGTATGCCAGACGGCATAATCCATACCTTGCCAACCTTTTTGCAAGGGTTAAAAATGGCAATAAGAAGCGCCATAAGCTTGCAATAGTAGCTGTTGCCAATAAGATGGCACGTTATATTTACGCTATTCTTAAGCATGATAGTGATTTCGTACTGCTTTATGAGGATCTCATGAAGCTTCCGGAAGATACCCGAGCCACGTTCTTCCAAAGTATTACTACTGACATTCCAGAAAAGACAAGAAGATGTATTTACAAATATTCTGATGAGAATGGTGTAGTACATGATTTTACCTTTACTGGAAATGACTCAGAAGAGTGATACTGTATGTAGATTTTTGATATAAAACACATATGTTTCAATAACTTGTGACAACTTTCACATTTATACACACTAAGACGTTTTCTTTTTGCAATTTTTAATACTACATATTTGTAGTACTCACCTCTAATCCAAGACAAACTCACTTGGCTTTAGAATCAGAGTAAACAAAGATTCAATTAATTTATACAATTAACAAAATCAACTCCTTTCATATTTTCTATTGACATTTAATAGTATGTCTTTTAATATTTCAATTAGCAAGCATGACTGAGCTGTATTTTGGATTTAAACAAACATACTGAAAATATATAGGCATAACAAATAAAAGGAGATGTATATTGTTTATACATCTCCCTAAAGGTCTCCAAGAGATTATGGGGTCTTATCAATTTAACTTAATAAATTTGGTTAGTTATGACTTACCCCATCAATTTCCTGAGAGCCAAATGATAAAACTAGTTAGCTCGTTTTCGTGCTTTCAAATCTAATAACTGATCATAAATTTTCTTTGTCTTTTTCACAATATCAGGAGCGTCATCACGCAATTTCTCATTCCCGAAATCATCTTTCTCCAAATAAGGCTCGAAATAATTGTACATGATTGATAAATCAGATTCACTATCAAAAAACAGCGTCTCCATATCCGCATTAAAATCAATTGTTTTGATCTGACTGACAAACTCCTCATGCAAGCGATTGAGAGTAAAGCTATCAAGCACGCCGTGGTTATCTAAGAATTCATAGATATCCTTGATTGCTAACATATACCCCGCTTCTCCGCCATCCTGACGGCCATCCTGATAGCTCCGTAAAAGATTCGGATCATCTTCAACATTATGATAGAAGTGTTTCTTATGATTCTTATACTTTAAACTCTTGGTATCATCAATATATGAAATCATATAATCCCGACAAAAATCTCGCGCCACGATATAAAGATCTTCATTGCCGAGCGTTTTAGACACCAAAGGCAGGGAAATCGCGTTCTTTTCGATCTTCCGATAAAGTTCCTGATTGAAAAGTTCCCCCTTACCGCCCATTAACAGGTAATGACCGGCATAAGCGTAAAAGAAACAGTTAAAAAGCGGATAGTAATAAAGTGTACCCTGTCGCAGCTGGGCATACAGTTTAATCATCTGCATCAGTTTTTTTATTGATAGGACATCTTTTGTCATGTTTTCCAGGAATTCGGTATATTGGTTTTTCAAATCATCCATCGTACATTCCCCATTTCATCGACAATTCCATGTTTTCTTCGCCTTTATTGTATCATTAAAAATGGTCATTTGTACAAGATAATATTTCTTTTATAAATATCATTATTTTCATCTTTCTGGAAATTTCATATGTCCTTTGGAAAGAAGATTACAATAGAAGGCAAAGATAAGAGGAGGTCATATGATGTCTATTTTAGGAATTGATGTTGGCGGTACAACCATCAAATATGCCGTTTGTGATAGAGAGGGTCATTTGTCTCACAAAGGAAAAGTTAAGACACCTGATCATTTAGAAGCTTTCTATGATGCCATTACTACCATTGCCCACAGCTGTGATGATGTGGCAGGGATCGCTTTAAGTATGCCCGGAGCAGTCGCTAGTGATGAAGGTGTGATTTATGGAGCTAGTGCTTTACCCTATATTCATGGTCCCAATATTAAAAAGGATTTAGAAAATCGTTTACACACACGTGTCGAAATCGAAAACGATGCCAACTGCGCCGCTTTGGCGGAAGTCTGGCTAGGCGCCGCTAAAGAAACCCAGGACAGCTGTTTTATTGTCTGCGGCACGGGGGTGGGCGGCGCTGTCGTTAAGAATCGCCAGATTCATAAAGGGAAGCATCTCCATGGCGGCGAATTTGGCTATATGATCGCCGACTATGATTTAGAGAGAGAAGACTTTACGATTCTTTCTGATACCTCAACACTCCACGTTTGCGAAAAAGTAGCGAAGGAATTAGGCGTATCACCAGACACTTTAGATGGCAAAGAAATCTTTGATCATTTAGAAAATCCTGTTTACGCTAAATATGTCAATGCCTTTTATTATCGCTTAGCGATCGCTATTTATAACTTACAGTATGCCTATGATCCAGAAATGATCGTCATTGGCGGCGGTATTTCCGCGCGTGATGATTTAGAAGAACAGATCAATAAACGTTTAGATACTATTTTGAAGAAAGTTGCGATCGCCAAAGTGCGTCCAGTCGTTCGCCGCTGTCAGTATGGCAATGATGCGAATATCATTGGCGCAGTCTATCATTATTTATCACAAAAAGCTTAGCCATGCGCTAAGCTTTTTGATAGTCCTCAGAATACATTTTTGTACCATTACGATAGGTGATCAGCAGTCTTTTTTCATTGAGAAGATTAATCGTATACTTATGACCACGAAAGGTCAGTTTATTGCCTGATAACTGATAGGCCATCGTCGTTTTCATATCGGTCGTGATCGTCACCTTAGTCTTAGTAAACGTCAAGGTTTCCTGGTTATTGATATTTTGCCAGGTTCCCAAAATCAATTGCTGGTTTTGCGATGTTGAATGGGTTGACTGAAAGCGCGACATCACTCCCCAGAGCGAAATTGCCAGCATCGCCGCCACAAACCCCCAGTAATATTTTTTCATACTGATTTCATCAGCCTTTCAATAATATGAACGATATCCGGCGCATCATATTCTTCAATCATAGCCTTTAATGGTGATAACGGTTCATGGGTATATTTAACGCGCTGTAAAAACTGTACAACCACCTGATAACGTTTCCCATTACGCGGATCAAAGCCATGGGCATTGAGAATCGCAATCGCTTCATCAATTAAGGCATGATCACCGTTGCCGCTGCATTCATTGCTTTTGTGGAAAAGCTGAGTCATCCGTTCCTTCGCTAAGACAAAGGCCTCTTCTTTATTTTGCGTGGAAACGATACAGTCATGCGAAGAACGATGGCCTTCAAAAAGCTGATAAATCGGCGCGACATGTTCCCCATAGATCACATCTATGCGTAAATAGTCCTCAGGATAAGGACCATCCCATACCATATAAGAATGGATGTGTTCCTGATGCATGGTATCACTCAACGTATTTTTATAAGATTCTAAATCCTTAATCACATGATCATCCATTGTCTTCTCTCCTAATCTTTTAATGTGTAATTGGTCTTACTCGTCATCCCAAAGAGCCTTTCGGGCAAGTTGTTATCATTTTTTTGAATATGGAACTGTCGTTTATGAAAGCTTAAAATATACTGATCACCTTTTTTAGAGACCTTATACTGATAGGAACTGGTCATCACAAAGGACCCCTTCACCATCGTCCCTACACCAACCTTGTTGTTTTCGCCAAAATACAGATACTCAGCCTTTTGATGCACATAGCCGACATAATAATGTTTCTTCATTGCTTTTTCGATGCTCTTTGATGCATCATTGCGCAAAGCAATGAATACGCCAAAGATAACAACCGCGGCCAGTAAAATAATATTGATAATTTTATGTCTATTCTTCATTATGCCCCTCCAAATATGGGATCACTTGGATCAGATCCACTAAAATAACATCCGCTTTTTCCTCCATTTCTGCTGTTGACGGCATCAGATCTGGCACCATAATCGGATGCATCCCCGCATTATACGCGGAGCGAATGCCATTATAGCTATCTTCGATGGCATAAGCCTCACTTGGCTTCATATCAATGGCCTGACAGGCGGTCTGATAAATTTGCGGATGCGGCTTGGAATGTTCGACCATATCACCGCAGATAATGGCATCAAAATCCTCAATAATGCCTGCATTACGCAACTGTAATGTCACCGTATAACGGCGCGTTGATGACGCTAAAGCAATTTTATAGTGATGCGCTTTTAAATAAGCTAATAACTCTTTCACCCCTTTTTTAAGCGGCAGGCGCCCATCATACGTCGCGTGATAAAGCTGTGAAGATTCTTTTGCATACGTATCATAAGGGAAATCCTCACCATAATACTCTAAAAAGATCTTTTTGGATGTTTCTTTATTGGTGCCTAAAGCCTGATGACAGACATCCTCTACATGGGAAAAGCCATGCTTTTCTCCTAACTTTTGCCACACTTTAATAACTAAGCGTTCACTATCAAAAATCACACCATCCATATCAAAAACAACTGCTTTCATAACGTCCTCCTCGCTACTTCTATTATAATCAACTTTGCCCTCGTATGCAAAAAGCGCCAAATGGCGCTTTAGTGAGAATTTCTTTCTTCAAATCCATTGCATAAGGAAATGATATATTCTTTTTTAACGAGGGTATTTAACCATTCCTGAGGGATCGTTTCGACGCCATAGAAAGCGCCGGCTAAAGAGCCCGCTACGCTCGCGGTCGTATCGGTATCATAACCTAAGTTAACAGCCTTTAAGACGCAATCCTTATAAGAATCGGTATTTAAGAAACAGTAGAGCGCCGCTTCTAAAGTATCGACAATATAACCAGTGGAATGGATCGTTTCTTCACTCATCTTAGAGAAATTTAAAACATCAACGAGATGTTCATAGGTGGAAATTTCTGCTTTGATACCGGAAGAAAACATGGATTCATCATAGCTGTATAATGCTGCATCAATCGCCTTTTGAACAGTGGCAGCTTTATTACCGCTCAGCGGATTCAATAATGCCGTAAGGACTTTGGCATAGATCCCACATCCTAAAAGACAGCGGGGATGGCTATGGGTTAAGCTGGAAGCCTTATGAATAATTTCATACCCACGGTAATCAAATTCATCTAAATGATAATTATGGAAGTAAAGATAGAGCACAAATGGGGAAATGCGCATTAATGAGCCATTGCCGTTAGACATTTCATCACTGTCTCCGCATTGAAGCGGAGGAACCTGATGTAAATATTTGGTAATCGCATTTTTGGTGGTATTTCCAATATCGAATGTTTCTCCATCAGGGGTATAATCACCATTCACATACCAGTTTTTATAGCGTTCCATCACATCATTAAAATCGAGGCCAAAAGTTAATGATTCTAACCCCGCGAGGGTTAAAGAAGTATCATCACTCCAGGTTCCTCGCTCTTTATGATAGGTGCCATTGCCTTTCATCGTTTGAATTGGTCGAACCTTTAAATCATCACGACTTTTAAACTCAACTGGCACACCAAGGGCATCGCCCACTGCAAGACCTAAAATGACATTTTTCACAATTGATCTGGACATTGTATTTACGTCCTCCTTCTATCCCCATTTTACACGATTAAAAGAAAAATGAAAAGGGTTACAACTCAGTATACTTATCTGCTTTGCCTTTGGCTTTCTCCACCGGATACTTTTTCTCATTCATCGTCATCTTCATTTCAATGATTTCCCGAGGATCAACCTTTAGCTTATCACACATCTGAAAGCAGTAAATCATGACATCAGCCAGCTCTTCAGAGACATGCTGCAAATCGTAATGGTCTGGATCCCATTGGAAACATTCCAGCAGTTCCCCTGCTTCAATAGCGATACTTTTCGCTAAATTATCTGGACTGTGATACTGATCCCAATCCCGGTCATCGACAAATTTTCTTATCCGTTTCTGTATTTCTTCCATTGTCACACCTCCTATAATCTTATTATATCACAAAGAAAAAAGCTCATCCTGCGATATGAGCTTTACGAGAGGGGATATGGGAGTGACTCCCAATTAACCAATAAAGGATTTATATAATAAACGTGTTATTATATACAAGAGAAAGGAAGATGATTCAGCTTTAGGAATTTTGCTTAGATAGTTTATGAGTTAAGGATGATTTGAATGCTAGAAGTATTAAACATCAAGTGAACCATTTTCCATGTCGATGAGAGGCTATTATTTATGGGACGATTAAGGAGCATCTGCTTATAAAATGAATTAAAGGATTTTCATCTCTCATCACCTACATTATAGAAGAATATCAGAAAACGCTTAACATCAAAAATCTTATATTCATATCAAATATTTGAGACGAAAAAAAACCTCATGAAGAGGTTTTTAAATAACTTAGAAAGGCTTCTGGCGGCAATGGCTTCGCAAAGTAATAGCCTTGCAGATCATTGACATTCATCTGTTTTAATTCTTTGGCCATCTTTTCCGTTTCTACGCCTTCAACAGTGACATTTTTGCCCATTTCACGGATCATTTTTACGATATGTGGCAGAATGGTATTCTCTCCTTTAAAGTATGACCAGGTTAATGACAAATCCACTTTAATCGTAGAAAACGGATATTGGGAAATCAAAGAAATATTCGAATAGCCGGTCCCATAATCATCAAGATTAAAAGCAACGCCCATCGCGGATAACTCTCCCATAATGTTTTTAAGAAGGCCCATATCAATATGTGTAGATTCGGTGATTTCCAGATGGATCATCGCTGAAGGCACATGATAAGCATTCAAGATGTTTTTAAAGAGCTGTGGGAAATGTTCATCAAGACACTGCAGCGGCGAAACATTGACATTAATATACTGAATACCTAACGTCTTTAGATCATGTGTCGCGATAAACTGGCAGACTTTTTCTAAAACTTGTGCTCCTAATTTATGAATCAGCCCCATCCGCTCAGCGGCACTGATAAATTCTTCCGGTGAGATAAATCCCAGTTTGGGATCATTGAGACGGGCTAAGGCTTCAGCGCCTGTAATCGTATGGGTCTTCGTATGATAAATCGGCTGATAATAGACATCAATACGATTTTGGTAAATGGCATTATTTAAGGCATCTTCGACAGCCAAGATATGACGATGTCTCTGAAAATCTTCATTCGTGACCTTTACAACAGTACCGCTGCCTGACAATTCCGCCCGCTCATTAGCACGGTTCATAACAGATTCCAGATTTTTTGCACTATCTAACTGTACCTGATCATCTAAATATGAAATGCAGTAATTCAAGTAAATATTTTCTCCGTTATTCATCACAAACGGCTGACTAAAACGATTGGCAAAATAGTGAATGAATGCTGAGGCATCAAACTCACCGGTTGTGGCGATAAAGAAACGACCGCCGCCCTGATAAGCAAGCACATATTTCCGAAAATGGGTAATCATTTCATGTCCTAACATATGCAAACATTCACGCATCTTACGATTACCATAAATAGCTTTCATCCCCTCATAATGATCGATCGAAAGCATCATCATTTTCATCTTTTTCCCTTGATGAAGCTGTTCTCGGGCATAGTAATAGAAGCCAAGGCTATTAAATAAACCCGTTTTATCATTCAACATTAAATCCGGGTTCTGCACGCCTAAATAAATTGTCAGTAAAGAAAGCGTACAGAAGAAATCCATAATCGGAATTTTCGGTAAAAGATAGCGAATCAGTGAGCCAACAATTAAAATCATTTGAGCTGCCATCAAGGTTTCCCGTTCCCGTTTGGGCATCTTATACCTTAGTAACAACACTAGAGACATGCCAAAATAAATGGCATTATACAAATAAATAACGTTATAGAAAGGGCCCGAATGATAGCCTTGCGCATCCATCCAGAAAATATGATGAAAGAGTACTGTCGGTAAAATATAAAGCCAGCCTGCCATCAATAATCCTGCCATAAAGACATTACGTTTCTTACGCTCAGGTAAAAAGGAGGCCGTATAATGATAAAACTGATAAGCCCGCGTAATAAAACAAAGAAAGAAAGCTAAATTAATGGCCGTTAACAGCTGAATACTGCAGGCAAGATGGAAATCATCCATCCAGGTCGCTAAAATATCTAGCGCCATGACGATCACTTCCATAACTAAAAGTTTTAAGAAATTACGATTACGATCTACTGGTAAATGATAACGACGAAAGTAATAACAAAGCATCAAAATAATAATGATTGTGGATGTCATTAAAAAATCATAATCATAAAACATTGTTTTCACGCCTCCTTTCAATACTACAACTATTGTAAACTATTTCAAAAAGACTTTCTATAAATTTCTGTCATAAAAGAAATTTACTATTCATAATTTCTTTTATATGTGACTTTAATAGGAGAAATCGTTATGAAAAATGGATTGTCATTTCGCTTAAGAAAGAAAAATGATACAATAGTCATAGGATAGAAAAAAGGAGAACAATTTATGAAGAAAATCTTTCAAAAGGTGATCGCAGTGATGATCGCTGTTTCCACATTGTCTTTTGGCGTCATGCCTGTAACGCATGCGGAAACCATTGTCTACACCACCCGGACAGGTTCAAAATATCATTCACGTAAATCCTGTCCAACATTATCGCGTTCACGCGTGATTTATTCCAAGACGCTTTCTGAAGCGAAAGCTGAAGGCTTGGATGCCTGCAAAGTTTGTGCCCGTAATCTTTCTTCGACAAAGAAATCAAGTACTAAGTCAACGAAGAAATCGAATTACAGGGTTACTTATCAGGCTGCCCCAGCACCTGATAAAAATGCCTATCGCACAGTTAATGGCAATAAGCCAACCTTCACGAAAGCCCAGATGACAACCAAATCATTTGAACGTTATTCCGCTTTAGATTCGTTAGGTCGCTGCCGCACTGCTTTTGTGAATGCGAGTCCTAGTACTTTACCAACAAAAAAACGCGGTTCAATCGGTATGGTGAAACCAACCGGCTGGCATACAGTCCGTTATTCAATTGTCGGAAATGGTTCAGCTGGTTATCTGTATAACCGCTGCCACTTAATCGCTTATGAAATCAGTGGTGAAAATGCCAACAGACGTAATCTTATTACTGGTACCCGTTATATGAACGTGACTGGGATGCTGCCATTTGAAAACAGAATTGCTAACTATATTAAAGCAACGCGTCATCACGTGCTTTATCGTGTAACCCCTGATTTTAAGGGCTCTAATCTTATAGCAAACGGTGTTCATATGGAAGCCTATAGCGTTGAAGATCATGGCAAAGGCATCAAATTCAATGTATACTGCTACAATAAGCAGCCTGGTATTAAATTAAATTACAAAACTGGCGCATCCTCGCTAGCCTAAAAGATCACCGCAAGGTGATCTTTTTAAATGAGCAGAATGAAGCTGCAAATAGCATAAAGGATTAATAAGGCCACAAGAATTTTAATGGAAAACTTCAAGATATGATAAAGCAAAAAAACGGCCGCCAACAGAATCAATAAACCAAGGATCATGATAATCATCTCTTTTCTATAAAATCTTTTTGATTCTTATCAAATATATAAGATCATATTGATATTATATTAAATATTCATTATAGTAACGCCTGTAAACGAATAATCGTCTACCTTAAAATATTTTCGACAGGAAAGAAGAGATGGGAGCTGTGCCTATCTCTTTTTTTCTTTCACCATTGTTAATACATCGGTAAGGGAATCCACCTGCACATAATCATGGTAATCACCTAAACAGGTGGCTTCCTTTTGCAAAGTTTCAACATCGTGATGATAGGAATTAATAAAGATACTCTTCATTCCCACCTTGCTGGCAACGCAGATATCACTGGTTAAATCGTTGCCGATCATGACACTTTCTTTAACTTTTAAGCGTTCATTTTTAAGTAAGATTTCCATAAAATCACGAGATGGTTTCTTAACGCCATAATCAGAAGAAATATAGATCCCATTAAAATAAGGGGTAATCTTACATTTCTGCATTTCATCTAAAGTAAAGCAAGTTTGCGCATTAGACAAAAGATAGACGCGCTTCTCCTGCTGCTTCAGGGTTTTTAATAATGTTATGGTATCTTTATAGGTCACTAATTTCTTACGACTTAAAGCACGGAAATACTGCGCGCAGAGAAGTGTCCATTCATAACGATCAATCGGACTATAGCCGCCGCCTTCTTCAAGTAACGATAAGAAAACTTTTTCCAGCTTTATTTCTGGATAATCCCCTATCAAAGCCTTTTCTTCCCGATTGCAGTATTCATGATAGCGTCTTTTTAATTCCATCGGGCTATAGCTGGTCCCAAAATCATTATAATATTCACACATATCCTGCCAAAAGCTTTCGCTTTCTTCATCAGTCTCGATATCAATCAATGTGCCATATAAATCAAAAATATAATTTTGCATAAATGTCAGTCGAGCAGAGAAGCTCGACCTATCTCCTTTCTTTTTCATATCCTATACACATGAACATGTCAGGGTTTCCCCTCACTCTCATAGCCCATTGTACATGATGAAAAGGCATATTATAAAGCTTTCCATCAATCTTCTTAAAAATCTTATATGTTTCTAAAGGTACATTAATACAATTTACAAAGAAAACTCTATGAACCCCTTTCATCTTGTTAATCCTGTTAATGATCACATCCAAAGTATTGTTTATATGATCTTGCGCAGGTATAGTAGGACCTGTAAACAAAAGAGGTTTACAAAAATCTAAAACGAAAGAAGGAATTCCCAATGAAATTCTCAGCTTTAAAAAATTTATCATATACTAATGTAAGAAAATTCTTCCACGATTTAATGTATAAACCATCTGATCGTGACTCATTCGATATCAATGATGAAATCCAGAATATCGAAGATACTATCTATACGAATAAATAGTTTCCTGAAGCAGTTTTACTGCTTCTTTTTTCATTGTTTGCAGGAAAGATTGAAGGAGAAAAGACATTCTCTTATAATAAAAAACAGAAAGAGAGGTTATAACCATGAACGAAAAACAGGAAAATCAGTATAAAGAACTTATTGCGAAGGCAAAAGCATCTTATGATCGCTTCTTCAAAGATGTTAAGTATTTGCCTAGCGATGATGAAATTGATGATATCACCATCAATATTGAAAACATGCAGGATAAAATCCAGGCAAAGGCCAACCAGGCAGAAGGTCATATGAAAGCTTTAGCACAGGTTAAGAAAGAATTAGAAGATGAAGCTACACATGCAGAAGCAAAAAGTTTCCCAACGGAAGATCGTGATGAAGCTGTCGCTTCCATCAATACGATGTATGATCAGTATGTCGAAGAGCAGAAACGTTTATTTGCGCTCTCGCAAAAAGTAGCCGCAAAAGTCCACGCATTACATAAATAATCCCATATAAAAAGGCGTCTGTTTTATAAATAGCAGGACGCCTTTTATGATTGCTTATTTGTAATAATACTTCTTAATTGACGAATCTTTTCGAGATTTCTTTATCATCCCCGCTACTATGTTAAAGACATTTCAGCGTCTTTTTTTATCAAAAAAGTATAAAAAATAAATTCCCTTACACGTGAGAAAATATCATCACAAAGCATTACCCTATTATTTTTTATGAAGGGGTTGATTTTTTTACTGCCTGGTCAAAAATGTGCTACGGTATAGATGGTGATGTTATGAAGGAACTCTTAACTGTGATGCTCTGCGTCTCTCTTGTGTCTGCCAGGACACAGCAGCTCACAAACTCACACCCACAAGCCTATCGGCAGGCACTTTCTCAGGTCATTTCCTCCCTTCACCTGAAGAAAAAAGATCCTCTTACTCAGGTCTCAACCATCTACCGTTACATCCTGACTCATGTTGATTATGATTATGAAACCTACTTCCATGTCGCTCATCGTACCACCGCCTATCATGCTTTATGCGAAAAGAAAGCAAACTGCCAAGGCATTTCCTTACTGTTAAAGGATATGTGTCATTGTATGCATATCAAAGCTCCTTTAGTGAAAGGAACGTACCGTGGAGAACCCCATGTCTGGAACGTGATTAAATTAGGACGTTACTACTATAATGCAGACGCCACCTTAGATGATCATAAACTTTCTTGCTTTTTAGTCAGTGATGCTGATTTAGTTGATCATAAACGGACAACGAAAGTCAGTCACATGGCACCGGCTACATTAGGGATGCAAAAGATCAATTATCCACTTTTTAAATACTATCAGTACAAAGCCCCTAAGGAAGTCACTATTCGTTATGCCTATGATGGTGCTAGTTTAAAGATGAAAGCGACCCAAACATTATATCGTTCTAATATTAAGACACCGATGTATTTAAAAGATCATCAGTTACATATTGCTTTTAGACATCGCGGGGACTATGCGATCACCTTGAAGAATAAACAAAGTGGCAAGTTTTTAAACTATTACTTCTATATTCACTAATTATTCTTCATAAAGTTTCTTATTATTGATTACTTTGAAACTTTCTCTTATAATGATCATGGTGATCATGATGCAGGAATTCATTGAACGACGGCTTTATAAACGTTATGTTACGGTTATCTCCGTCAATAGAAAAGATGGCTCACTGGTTCCTATTTATATTATTTGGGAGGATGGAACCCGCTATAAGATTGACCAAATCATCAAGATTATCAATGCCAAGGCAAGTGAGGTAGGCGGCGTCGGAAAGATGTATCAAGTGCGCATCGGCCGCCACATCCGTAATCTTTTCTATGAAAAAAACAGATGGTTTGTGGAAAGCCACAAACCATAAAGAAAGGCCACTTTGCGGTGGCCTTATTTTATTCTAGCAATTCAATGAGTTCACTGGCAATTATAAAAGTGTGCATGGTATAGCGCACCTTTCGCACATAATCTTTATAAGCTTTCTCATTACTGCGACGATACTGCTTATAAAATGTTGTGCGGAAGTTTTCATGTTCTTTTTCTAATATTTTAAGGACAGAGCGACGATCTTCATCGAGTAAGGACAAAAATGTCTTTAACAGCAGACAGAGTTTTTCTAAACCATCCTGATCCTTGCGTAACACAGCCTCTCGCCATAACGGCCCTAAATCATAGAGATCATTGCCAAAATGCATATAACTGATAAAGTTTTGATAAGAGACATCCTCTTCCATCACTGGCTGAATAATAGCCTTCGCGTATTCATCAGCGTGGCGCTGCATCATCACCTTTTGCAGTGCTCCAGCGACATCGATCGATAGCTCATTACCTAAACAGATCACATACGCCAGTGAGGTCCAGTAGAAGTAAAAAGCATCAAAATGCTGGTTACGACTTTGAAAGAAACGATCTAAATCTTGAATAAACTGCTTATACATAGTGATCACCTATGTCCTATTATACCACAAGCTGATTATTCTTCATCAATCATCATAGCGATGATTTCATTATTGGTTTCCTTCATCCCTTCACGTCCTAAGCGGCCGACATGATCTAAAGTCTTTTCAATACCTTTGACGACAATCCCGTCACCGCCTTTAAACTGCTGACCCTGTTTATACATTTCATAGCCAAGCATTGCCGCATCCACGCTCGATGCAATCTTAGCGGCGCAGCTCGCTTTAGCGCCATCGCAGATCATTCCTGAGACAATCGCTAAACTGTTCACAATTGTATGGGTAATCGTTTTATAATCACCCTCTAACAAATAAGCAATACCAGCACCGGCACCCGCTCCCGCGGTGACGGCGCCGCAGTAAGCCGATAATGTACCGATTCCCGTTTTTTCATGAATTGCGACGAGATTGCTTAAGGCTAAAGCGCGTAATAGTCTTTCATGAGAGACACGATAGGCCTTAGCGTAAACAAGTACCGGCAGCGAACATGTTAAGCCCTGATTGCCCGAACCGGAGTTAATGACAACCGGTAATTCACAGCCATTCATGCGCGCATCACTGCCAGCGGCTGCATAGGCTTTTGCTTTCGTGACGAGATCATCTGCCTGACTCATCAGGACCTTCCCAATATTGGCGCCGTAATCATGCGTTAAGCCTTCCTCAGCGATCGCGGTATTATAAGCAATCTGCCTTTCCAGAACTTCCGCAATCTCATCGATCTCAACGGTATTAATAAAATCATAAATACTTTCCATATCAAGTAAAGAGCGATCGGTTTTCTGCGCTTGTTTTGCAGATTCTTTTGTAAAAAGCACCTGATGATCTTTTTCTTTTCTGATGACATTGGTATGATCATCACAAATATGGACTAAACTATAATGATTGTCTTTTTCACAGCGGATGATGATCTCAAAAACATGGCCATTTTCGATATGATGAATCGTCATTGGTAACGTGTCTAAGAGTGACGCAATCTCTTGCTCTTTTTGCGAAGCATGGGCAATGCATTCTAATTTCTGCGTTGCATCCCCGGCGACTAAGCCCGCCGCAATGGCTGCTTTGATGCCTTTTAAATGTCCTGTATTAGGGACAATGACGCTTTTCACATTCTTAATAATGGAACCACTGACCTGGATATCTACTTTACTTGGCATCTCCCCTAATAAATCACGTGCTAACGCAGCGCCATAAGCTAAGGCAATAGGCTCCGTGCAGCCCATTGCAGGCACAAGTTCTTCTTTTAAAATAGCGATATACGCCTGGTATTTCTGATCTTCTTTATGCATTTCCTTCATCCTCTCTTGACCTCATTGTAGCGATTTATTAGTATTAAGTAAATTAAACGTTTTTAATACAATCATTTAAAATTATTTATAGGAGGAATTATGGAAATCAATCAGCTTATCACTTTTGTGACGATCGCAAAATGTCAGTCATTTTCTAAAGCTGCCGCAAAATTAGATTATAGTCAGGCAGCGGTGACGATTCAGATTAAAAATCTTGAGAAAGAATTACAGTGTCAGCTTTTTGACCGTTTAGGCAAACAGGTTTCTTTAACGGCGCGGGGCAGTCAGTTTTATCCGCATGCGATGCAGATTCTCAAAGATCTTGCCATCGCTAAGGAAAGTATTGCCTCATCGGATGAACTGCATGGCTTTTTACGTCTTGGGACAATTGATTCACTTTGTGCTTCGCTAAGTCACTTACTGCTTCATTATCATAAACAGTTCCCCCATGTGACAATGAGTATCACCACCACTTCAATTGATGGGCTATTGATGAAACTCAAACAAAATGAAATAGATATCGCCTATCTGGCCGATCGTTCCATTGAAGATATCCAATTAATGAAAGCTTTTGAAAAAGAGGAAGCGGCCTGCTTTGTCTGCGATGTCCATCATCCGCTTTTACAGGAGAAAAATCTTTCGCTTGATCGGTTATTAAAAGAGCCGCTCATTTTAACGGAGCGCAATGCCTCATACCGTACGTTATTAGATCTTGATTTACAGAAAAAAGGCTATGAAGTAAACTGGTACCATTGTCAAGGACTATTTATTGACAGTGACGACTTGTTTTCAGCTCACAAAGGATGAGGGCAAGATTCAATTGAATCTTGCCCTCATTTTTTCGCTTCTATTCATCCATATCAGGAGTTTTATTGTACGACAAAAAGAACCACTTTACGTGATTTTTTAAACAAGAAGTGGATGACTTGATGTATTATTAATAGATTGCTCCTGTTCTGTTCACATACGATAGCTCTGGATAATTCTGCCAGTTTCTAGGATAGTACAGTGACTTGATCACTGAATCGGATGCCTTGGTTAGGAACTTGAGTGCTGTATTCGTATCAGCCAATAGCGTATCCAGTTTTTCTACTTCTTTCGTATTTTCGTCAATCAGTCTCTGTAGCTTATTGATTCGAGCTAGAATAACCTTCTGATCCTTCTGTACCACTTTGAAAGGATGCTGTTCGCTCTTATACTCATAAGATGATTCACCAGACTCGTTTTGCTTGCTTCTGCGTCGAGCTCTTTCAGCACGCGCTTGTTCGCGTCTGGATTCCAGTTCTTCCTGGGTGATGAGTTCTTTGGCTGAGACGCCGAAATAAACATCAGTCTGATAAATGCCTTCAGTAATATAGCGATAGTATTCTTCAGGAGTCTGTCCTGCCAGATCATACTGAGGTATTACTGTATTATACTGTTCCATAAAGTTTTTGATCATGGTTTCAACCGTATCAAAGTTAGGACATTTTTCAACTAATTCATTTAGAATAGATTTCATTCTTCCAAAAAAGCTTTCCATTGGCGCATTATCGAGGCTGTTTCCGCGTCTGGATACTGACTGAATGAAGCCGTCATCTTCTAGAATTTCTCTGAATTCGGTGGAAAGGTATTGAGAGCCGTTGTCTGAATGAATATAGACATAAGGCTTTTTTCCATTTTCCTTCATGTATTTGCATGCCTTCTCAATTTCCTTTTCATGAAGATCCATCATCATGCAATAAGCTCTTTCAACGAGGGTAACGTCCATTCTTTTAGAAATATGCCATCCAAGAATTTCATTGGTAAATGCGTCCTTAAATACGCATAGATAAGAGATGTTTTTATTGCCGTTATAGGAAATATAAGTGATATCAGTGAGAATAACCTTGCGCGGGTCTTGTCTGAAGTATCTTTTTACGTAATCGTTAACGTTATAATAAGGATGGTTGTATGTTGCCTGTCCCTTGTAGGCATCCTTATGGCGTAGGTTGGGGAACAAATTCAATTCCTGCATCAGACGCGTTACTTTTTTTTCACCAACCGGCTGACCATTGATATTAAAATGCATGCGAGTAAAAAGAGCACAGAATGTTCTTCGCCCAGGCACGAAGCCAAAGGTTTTGACGATATCAATCATCTTATCCTTTATCATCTCATCTTCGGTAGCCTTTTGAATCTGGCTGGCAGATGGATTTTCACGTTTTTTCTTCCAGCACCTGTATTTTCTTGAAGTGATTTCAAATATCTTGCAGGCCTCACTGATTTTGACATCAGGATGATCTCTTATATACGTATCTGCGAGAAGACATTTATCTACCGCTATTTCTCGTTCTTCGATGATGATACCTTCACCAGCAGTTTTGAGCCCTTTTTTTTTACGACTCCAACAACTGTTTCCAGATAGTCAATGCGTGAATTAAGATAGTCAACCATTTCCTGATCGGAAAGATTGCCAACCTGATCACGCGGAACCATGCCGCTGACCTTCTTGGGCTTGCGTGCCTGTCCGCTGGCAGCGCGACCGGCAGCTGCGTAGGCGCGATCTTCTCCTAACGTGTTTACATCGTATCCGAGTGTCTTGTATGCCTTAATTGGTGACATGCCGCCATCCATCAGCTGTTTCATGCGGGCATAGAATTCCCTTGTGTAATAGATTCTGCCATCTGTTACCTTCTCAGTGTATTGGTTTTTAGAAGCCTCTTCTAAAGCTTTTTCCAGGTTAATCTGCTTATTTCTTTTTGCCATAATGCTTTCCTCCGCCTGATATGTATTTATTGGTGTCTGTAGTATATCATGACAGTATCAGGTTGGCACGCGCTTTAGCTCTTTTTGTTGCAAGAGCCTTCGTTTTTTCATACTTATCAGTTTCCTTGGACATGTATAAATCAAACTGCTCAGGCGGCATGGCTTCAAGATACGATTCGTATTTCACGGGTGTCATTTTATTTCTTGTCCACTGTGGTCTCTCGTTGTTGTAGTATTCCACATAGGAAAGCACCATTTCCCTCAGCTCCTCAATGGAACTGCAGCTGGTATAGTCACATTCATCCTTGAAATGGCCAAAAAAGCTTTCCTGTGAACTGTTGTCTTCACAGATGCCTCTTCTGGACATTGATTCTCTGAATCCCAGCTCCTTTACCTTTTTCTGAAATGCTTCATTGAGATACAGTGCCCCCTGGTCGCTATGGAAGATGGCATTATCGCGAAAGGTGTAGCGTTCAAGCTGCTTCAGCGTCTCCATAGTCATTGCCGAATCATTGTTTTCGCTCACCACGGCAGCTAATATGCGCCCTGTTACCGCATCTTTGACTGCTGAAAGATAGCCTCTGCCATTTGCTCCAAAAAACAGATAGGAAACATCAGTGAGAATGTGCGTAAAAGGCATGGCCAGTCTGAATTTTCGTTTAAGAAGATTAGGGCACTTGTATTTTTCAAGATGCTCACGAGCAGCCTTAAGGGACTGACGGGGAGCTCGAACTCCTGAATTAAGTCCATGCTTTCTCATCAGACGTGCTATTTTCTTAATTGAAAAGCTTTTGCCTGTAATCTCAGGCATCATCATGTGGATAGTTCTCTTGCCTTTGGGATAGCCTTTGTAATTCATTGTATCAATAATGGCCCTGACCTCTTCTTCTTCATTCTGATTCCTTAGCTCTTCATATCTGCCGTAGGCATCGTTTCTTAAAATAGAGTAGAAGGTGGATCTTGACAGGCCTGCTTCACTAATGATTTGGCTTAAAGGCATAATGTGACTGTCCGCTAACGAGTCAAGCATTATGAAGGCTTCTCTTCTTAGGCTGGCGCTAAGATCCCATATGCATTGGGATATAGACTTCAGAAAACAAGCCATTTTATTGTATAGTGCCTCATAAAGATTTAGGGCAATGGCTTTGAGTCGATCAGATGAGCCTGCCTCTAAATGAATGGAACATGTATGATCAGATTGAGTAATTTGCTTTTTTATGCGCTGTTTCGTGGAGATAGTAAGAATTGCAGAATCAATATCAAAGATTTTGAGAATATCATTAATGTGCATATCAGAGAAAATTGATGCCTCGCTGTAGAATACATCCGTCAGTTTGATTCTATGTGCAGTTATCCTTTCAACCATTGGGTGGTCTGTATATTCTTCGATTATATTCTGATCAAACGTTTGCTTTTCATGCGGCTCAATATCCCCGTCAAATACTCTTTTTAGCGCATGAATACGCTGATAGCCAATTCGTTCTGGATCAAAGCCATCTGATTTAAGGACATCCTCGATTGCCTGATCAGGATATAAGCTATAGAGCTTTTCAGTATAGTCTTTTGAAAATGAAATGCCACGACGTGCGCGAATGAATTTTCCGGTCGAGACGAGGAACTGATCATAGTTTTTATCTGTTTTATTACGTTTGGCAGAGTTACCCATACGTCCGTTAGTAGGTTTCCCATCGCGTTTAAAATTTCTTTGAATACGACTAATAATTTGTGCGTTAAAGAGAGAGTAGTCAATGCCATTTTCCTTCATGACCTCTCTAATTGATGAAATGCTTTTATATTTAATCCATCTCTCCCACATCATGATCCTGAATTCATAGGTAAATGAAATACGATTTGATCTCACCAGTTTGACGAATTTATTGGCTGAAAGTATTTTAATGGCTTCATCAGATATTACAGTTCCTTTAGACATAACAATTATTACCTTCATTACAAAAAATGGCACCATAGGTTAGGTGACATTACTGTCAATGTAATGTTCCTTTCTATGGTACCATTTTAAAGTGCATCCAATCATTGAATCAGAAAATACTGATCTGATCCTCTCAATGATTCAAAATACACAAAACATAACCTTTTTACCCTATTATTTAATTCAACCCTATATCAAAGATGGCACCTTAGCGAAGTTGCCGCTTGATTATACGATTCCGATTACCCGACAGCTCCTCTATCACAAGGAGAAGTGGGTTTCCCCGGAAATGCAGGCATTTATTGCTTTGCTTGATTAAAAACATAACGATCTAAGCGTTCAAACGCTTCGACAATTCTTGAATAAGGGGATGCTAAATTGAGACGAATCCCATAAGGATCTTTGAACATAACCCCATCCTGCCAGCCGACACCAACATCCCAGCCGGCTTTTTCTAATTCCTGAATCGTCATGTTATGTGCTTTTAAATAGTCTTCACAATGCATAAATAACATATAGGTCCCTTGTGGCACACCGACTTCAATACCTGGATAATTATCTTTAATATGATTGTAAGCATACATCACATTTTTGGTCAAAACATGACGTAATTCTTCCAGCCACTGATAACCTTCTTCTTTATAAGCACCAATAAGTCCATGCATCGATAAGACATTCATTTCATTATAATGACATAAGCTGGATTCCTTGAGCACTCTTTCTCTTAACCAATCATTATAAATGATATGGTAGGAGCCTACTAAACCTGCTAAGTTAAAGGTTTTAGATGGGGCATAGAAAGCCGCTGTATGTTCTCTGGCATAATTTGAAACCGACTGCAGAGGAATATGATGATAGCCGTCTAAGGTGAGATCTGACCAGATTTCATCAGAGATCACCCATACCTGATGCTTTTCAAAGATCGCCATCGCTTTTTCTAATTCTTCTCTTTCCCATACTCGACCGCAAGGATTAAAAGGAGAGCAGAAGATGGCGCAATGAATATGATTTTTCACAATCTTCTCTTCCATGTCCGCATAGTTCATGCGCCAGATATTATCTTCATCTAAATATAAAGGTGAAGAGACGATATCATAGCCATTATTTTCTAAGGTATGGGTAAAGCCAATATATGTAGGTGAATGGAGTAAAACATGATCCCCTTTAGAACATAAGACATTTAAAGCCGAAACCACGCCGCCTAAAACACCATTTTCATAACCAATATGAACAGGCTTTAACCCTTTGACGCCGTTATGTCTTTCCTGCCAGCAAATAATCGATTCATAATATTCTTTGGTTGGACTAAAGTAGCCAAAAGCAGGATGCTTAGTACGCTCGATAATTTCTTCCTGCACTGTTGGCACAGTTGGGAAGTTCATATCTGCGACCCACATCGGAATTGGGTCAAAACCTTCTTTTGGGGCTTCTGGCGCCATGCCTCCGCCTTTACCGATCGCATCAATAGCAATGGCGTCATGACCGCGACGATCCATAATAGTTTCAAAATCAAATTTCATATTCTACCTCACTTCATTGCCCAGATAATACCCTGAGCTAAACGTTTTTCACTGTCTTTAAAATGATTGCCTGGATTCATTTCAAAGATACACTGATGCTCTTTTTGATAAAGCTGATACAGTGTTTCACTGCACTCCTGCACTGTTTTCATTAACGGATGACGACTCTTCGCCTCTTTATCTCCTAATGATAAATAAATATGGGTAATGCCCGGACTGACTTGATGACTTTGGGCATAATCGACAAAATCAGGGAACCAGACAGATCCTGAAGCGGAGACAATGCGGGTAAACAGCGTCGTCTGATACATCGCATAAAGAGCAAATAATCCCGCTAAAGAATAACCCGCTAAGATACATTCTCCAGGCGCATCAAGCTCCTGTAAAATCGTTGGAATCAGGGTTTCTAGCTGCGCTAAATAAGCATCGGCCTGACCGCCAAAATCATTTTGTTTAAAAACAGAAGCAGGCCAAGGTGATAAATCACGCTGCCAGTCAAAGCCTTCTAGGCAGACTAAAATGAGCTGATCATGGGGTAATAAAGCCCATAAGTCGTCTCCTTCATGATGATCACAGTTGACAAAAACAACTGGTACATGAGGCTGATCCCCATAAATCTTATGCGTGACCATAAGACCCCTGCTTAATAAAATCGATATATTTATTTCCCCAGTTTTCAATCGATTTTAGGACGGGTAAAAATTCTTCACCAATGGGTGTTAAGGAATATTCTACGCGTGGCGGTACTTCGGGGTAGACTTCACGATGGACTAAGCCTTCTTCTTCCATGTAACGCAGCTGCGTTGTTAAGGTTGCCTGGGTAATATCAATATTCCGCTGCAGCTCTTTAAAGCGTTTCGTGCCCAAAGATAACTCATGCATAATGAGAATTGCCCATTTTCCCTTTAATAACTGCTGCGCTGTCACATATGGACACTTGCCAAAGAGACCTTTGGCTCTTGCTTCTTCTTTTTTCATTACTTCCGCCTCCAATACTCAAGTGTTTGATACTAAGATAAGGAAAAAATCCTACTTGTTATTTCACATTTATTGTATATGATTATAAATAGAAGTACAAGAATTAACGTAAGTATTCTTTTTGAACTTTTATGACTTCATGATCAAAATTCAAGAATCTCAATAAGTAACGTAACAACTCATGAAGCACAGGAAAAGGTGCAGCGCCCGGGCTGCACCTTTTTACGCGTCAGAACGAGAGAACGCATTCTTCATTCCATTAGACGCTTCATATAAAACATGATCTAAACACTGATCTGTTTCCTCTTTTAACATATCCGCTAACTGCTGATTGATTTCATCTACATTGCCATTAAGATCATTATCAAACGTGTTGATCAAGTGATGCGCTTTAGAGGCTACACTATTTTGATAACGTTCAATATGGATAGCTGTGGTCTGGAAATGCGCATCCGCTAAAGCACCAATAATCCGGTTAACCCAATAGAAGTTATCCGTTGATACACGTTTAGTGGTATGACCATAATATTCCGGAACCGCTTTTCCACCGGTAAAGAATGGTACTAAAGTATTAAAGACATTACAGCCATAAGTAAACCATTCAATCGCCTGCTTACGCTTTTCCGCGTATCCTCTTAACTGGATCACACCTAAGAAATCGGTACGGTTAATTCCGATTGGACGATATTTTCCACGATTTGATGGATCACCGGTATGACCATAAACATCATATGGCGTGCCCTGATAGTGGAATGATAAGGCATGTTTCACATCTTCGATCGTGATCTTTCTTTCTGGCACTAATGACCATGGCAAATCATCATCTTCTGGTTTGAACTGCGCATCATCACCAGTCCAGGTATAGGTGCGCGGATTGAAATATTTTAAAATCATCCAGGCTCTTGGCGTATTGTAAACATGATCTGAATCACTATGAGAACCAAACGCTAAACGGGCATTGAACTGACCATCCATCGCTAAATCAAGGTGATTCTTTTCGATGAATGTCATTAAATCAGTAGAACACATATGATCACGTTTAGCACTGTAAGCATCATTTAAATCGAAATCTTTAATCCCCTGCTGGTTTGGCATGACGACATATTCATCATCTTTCACTCTTTTCGCAATCCAATGATGACCGCCGATCGTCTCTAACCACCAGATTTCTTTAGTATCGCTAAAGGCAATTCCGTTCATTTCATAAGTGCCATATTCTTCTAATAAAGCGCCTAACCGCTCTACGCCTTCACGAGCTGAATGAATATAAGGCAGCGTAACGACGACTAAGTCTTCTTCACCTAAACCGTTTTTCACTAATGGATCCGCGCCTAAAACTAAAGCGTTTGAGGTGATTGTTTCGGTAGCTGTCATCGCCAC
Source organism: Intestinibaculum porci (assembly GCF_003925875.1). GTDB lineage: Bacteria > Bacillota_I > Bacilli_A > Erysipelotrichales > Coprobacillaceae > Intestinibaculum > Intestinibaculum porci. The sequence continues at coordinate 2,946,315 of NZ_AP019309.1, forward strand.
GTTTTCTTCGTTGACGCCGCAGGCTGCCCAAATGCCTTCGCCATCTAGGGCATTTGGCATCGCCGAATAAGCCATTGGATTGTCCGGTAAGCTTACCTGACATTTAGAAATAACTGATGTATAGTCTCTTGGCTGATCTTCTGGCAAAACGATCGCCAGTTTTTTCGCCGCAAATTTACCGGCTGAGGCATCATCATTACGGGCAATGATGGTCGAACCATCATATGAGGCATCTTTGCCTACTAATATTGTTGTACAAGCCATAATTATTACCTTCTTTCTGAGGAGTATTTTACCATTGTTTATCACTTTCTTCAATTTGGAAACCTTCCTATTTTACTTTCCCCTATTCTTTCGATTCTGCCAAGTTTTAAAGATGAATTTTCGATTAATATTAAATATTTCACATATCAGACATGTTTCTATGATAATATTAATATGACATCAAAATAAAAGGAGGATGAAAAATGGACTTAAAAAGAGAATTTGAGAAATATGGCTTTGAAAAAATTCTTGATTATATTTATCGTAATCCTCATAAAAATCTTCCTTTGATCATGGATTTTATTGATTATATGAGTCAAGGAACCTTTCCTGAGCATCGTAAGTTAGCGCGTCAGGCGATTGAAAAGGAAGATGATCCTTATCATTACTATATTGATCACATCATCAAAGATGTCGATCCTGAACTCGCTAAACATCTGATGGCTAATCTCACAGTCAATGCTGGAATTAACGGTTCCCAAAAACGCAACTTACTGAAACGCCAATACCATTACCCGGTGCCCTGGGTCATGAGTTTACTTTATAGTGATCTTGAGACAATGGATGATTTGGTGCGTCAAGGCGAAGCATTGGCCATTTATATTTATCTCATTGAAGATCTTCCGCTTGCTCATCAGGAGGATTTCATCACGTTGACTCATAACCATCCTCAATCGGTTTTTCTCCTCTTTACTGATGGCCAGCTCGTCAATGAACAAATGATAAAATCTACTTTACGTACCCGTAATATTATTTACACCCTCACAAAGCCTAATATTGAGAAAATGGCATTTCTAAAAGAAAGGCGCATGCTTTATGGCATCGATGTCCCCTCTTTTACCAAAGATTTACTAGATGAGTATCGCACTATGGGTATTTATTTCTTATGGTACCATTCCCCATCCCTGGAACATTTCCGCTTACTCTCAAAATATCGTATCAATGAACCTTTATTTATCATCGATGAAGACTTTGATATCGACTTATTAGAAAATCCCCATGGGAATATTCAAACATACATAGAAAATGGTCGGATTGAATATATGAAAAAACGCTCGCAAAAGAAGCTAACATCCTTGTAAGTCAGTTGTTAAGCGACTACAATAAAAGGCGTGGAGGTCAAATACAATGCAATTTAAAAAATCAAAAGTTGTCATTATTGGCTGTGGTAATGTTGGTTCCACAACCGCTTATACAATCATCAATCAGGGCTTATGTGAAGAAATTGCCCTCATTGATATCAATAAAGAAAAAGCCGTCGGAGAAGCGCTGGATATGCAGCACTCCATCTACTTTATGAACCGTAATATTAAAGTGTATGCGGCTGATTATGATACGTGTAAAGATGCGGATATCGTCATTATTACCGCATCTGTACCAATGGATCCTCATGCCAATAACCGTTTGGATATGTTAGCAGGATCAAAGAAAGTCATGAAATCCATTGTCAAATCCGTTATGGGCAGTGGTTTTAATGGGATTATGATCGTCATTTCAAACCCTGTCGATGTCATGACATATTATGCCTGGAAATTATCTGGCTTACCAAAAAATCAGGTCATCGGTTCCGGCACAACCCTCGATACGGCTCGTTTAGCTGTAGAAATCTCACGCTTATTTGATTTAGACTCAAAAAGTGTTTCAGCCTTTGTCATGGGTGAACATGGTGATAGTGAAATCGTCTCTTGGCATTCCGCAACAATCGGCGGTAAGTCTTTAAGTGATGTCATGAGCGATAATGCCGAGCGTGCGCAGCATGAAACCTTTGATGCCTTAAGAGAAAAGACCATTAAAGCCGGCTGGGAAATCTTCCATCGTAAAGGTTCGACGACTTATGGCATCGCCGCTTCGGTCACCGCTATCGTAAAATCAATTCTCTTTAATGAAAACCGCATTTTACCCGTATCGATTCTTTTAGAAGGAGAATATGGTTTACATGATGTCTTCTTATCTGTGCCAACCATTATTAACGAAACTGGAGCTAAAGAAATTGTGGAAATCAAATTAAACAAAGAGGAACATGATGCCTTAGTCGCTTCCAGCAAAGTTGTTGCCAGCTACTATGATGCCTTAAAAGATTAAATGTATACAAAAAAGATCATAAGAGAATTATTTCTAAACTGGTACCATTGTCAAGGACTATTTATTGACAGTGACGACTTGTTTTCAGCTCACAAAGGATGAGGGCAAGATTCAATTGAATCTTGCCCTCATTTTTTCGCTTCTATTCATCCATATCAGGAGTTTTATTGTACGACAAAAAGAACCACTCTACGTGATTTTTTAAACAAGAAGTGGATGACTTGATGTATTATTAATAGATTGCTCCTGTTCTGTTCACATACGATAGCTCTGGATAATTCTGCCAGTTTCTAGGATAGTACAGTGACTTGATCACTGAATCGGATGCCTTGGTTAGGAACTTGAGTGCTGTATTCGTATCAGCCAATAGCGTATCCAGTTTTTCTACTTCTTTCGTATTTTCGTCAATCAGTCTCTGTAGCTTATTGATTCGAGCTAGAATAACCTTCTGATCCTTCTGTACCACTTTGAAAGGATGCTGTTCGCTCTTATACTCATAAGATGATTCACCAGACTCGTTTTGCTTGCTTCTGCGTCGAGCTCTTTCAGCACGCGCTTGTTCGCGTCTGGATTCCAGTTCTTCCTGGGTGATGAGTTCTTTGGCTGAGACGCCGAAATAAACATCAGTCTGATAAATGCCTTCAGTAATATAGCGATAGTATTCTTCAGGAGTTTGTCCTGCCAGATCATACTGAGGTATTACTGTATTATACTGTTCCATAAAGTTTTTGATCATGGTTTCAACCGTATCAAAGTTAGGACATTTTTCAACTAATTCATTTAGAATAGATTTCATTCTTCCAAAAAAACTTTCCATTGGCGCATTATCGAGGCTGTTTCCGCGTCTGGATACTGACTGAATGAAGCCGTCATCTTCTAGAATTTCTCTGAATTCGGTGGAAAGGTATTGAGAGCCGTTGTCTGAATGAATATAGACATAAGGCTTTTTTCCATTTTCCTTCATGTATTTGCATGCCTTCTCAATTTCCTTTTCATGAAGATCCATCATCATGCAATAAGCTCTTTCAACGAGGGTAACGTCCATTCTTTTAGAAATATGCCATCCAAGAATTTCATTGGTAAATGCGTCCTTAAATACGCATAGATAAGAGATGTTTTTATTGCCGTTATAGGAAATATAAGTGATATCAGTGAGAATAACCTTGCGCGGGTCTTGTCTGAAGTATCTTTTTACGTAATCGTTAACGTTATAATAAGGATGGTTGTATGTTGCCTGTCCCTTGTAGGCATCCTTATGGCGTAGGTTGGGGAACAAATTCAATTCCTGCATCAGACGCGTTACTTTTTTTTCACCAACCGGCTGACCATTGATATTAAAATGCATGCGAGTAAAAAGAGCACAGAATGTTCTTCGCCCAGGCACGAAGCCAAAGGTTTTGACGATATCAATCATCTTATCCTTTATCATCTCATCTTCGGTAGCCTTTTGAATCTGGCTGGCAGATGGATTTTCACGTTTTTTCTTCCAGCACCTGTATTTTCTTGAAGTGATTTCAAATATCTTGCAGGCCTCACTGATTTTGACATCAGGATGATCTCTTATATACGTATCTGCGAGAAGACATTTATCTACCGCTATTTCTCGTTCTTCGATGATGATACCTTCACCAGCAGTTTTGAGCCCTTTTTTTTTACGACTCCAACAACTGTTTCCAGATAGTCAATGCGTGAATTAAGATAGTCAACCATTTCCTGATCGGAAAGATTGCCAACCTGATCACGCGGAACCATGCCGCTGACCTTCTTGGGCTTGCGTGCCTGTCCGCTGGCAGCGCGACCGGCAGCTGCGTAGGCGCGATCTTCTCCTAACGTGTTTACATCGTATCCGAGTGTCTTGTATGCCTTAATTGGTGACATGCCGCCATCCATCAGCTGTTTCATGCGGGCATAGAATTCCCTTGTGTAATAGATTCTGCCATCTGTTACCTTCTCAGTGTATTGGTTTTTAGAAGCCTCTTCTAAAGCTTTTTCCAGGTTAATCTGCTTATTTCTTTTTGCCATAATGCTTTCCTCCGCCTGATATGTATTTATTGGTGTCTGTAGTATATCATGACAGTATCAGGTTGGCACGCGCTTTAGCTCTTTTTGTTGCAAGAGCCTTCGTTTTTTCATACTTATCAGTTTCCTTGGACATGTATAAATCAAACTGCTCAGGCGGCATGGCTTCAAGATACGATTCGTATTTCACGGGTGTCATTTTATTTCTTGTCCACTGTGGTCTCTCGTTGTTGTAGTATTCCACATAGGAAAGCACCATTTCCCTCAGCTCCTCAATGGAACTGCAGCTGGTATAGTCACATTCATCCTTGAAATGGCCAAAAAAGCTTTCCTGTGAACTGTTGTCTTCACAGATGCCTCTTCTGGACATTGATTCTCTGAATCCCAGCTCCTTTACCTTTTTCTGAAATGCTTCATTGAGATACAGTGCCCCCTGGTCGCTATGGAAGATGGCATTATCGCGAAAGGTGTAGCGTTCAAGCTGCTTCAGCGTCTCCATAGTCATTGCCGAATCATTGTTTTCGCTCACCACGGCAGCTAATATGCGCCCTGTTACCGCATCTTTGACTGCTGAAAGATAGCCTCTGCCATTTGCTCCAAAAAACAGATAGGAAACATCAGTGAGAATGTGCGTAAAAGGCATGGCCAGTCTGAATTTTCGTTTAAGAAGATTAGGGCACTTGTATTTTTCAAGATGCTCACGAGCAGCCTTAAGGGACTGACGGGGAGCTCGAACTCCTGAATTAAGTCCATGCTTTCTCATCAGACGTGCTATTTTCTTAATTGAAAAGCTTTTGCCTGTAATCTCAGGCATCATCATGTGGATAGTTCTCTTGCCTTTGGGATAGCCATTGTAATTCATTGTATCAATAATGGCCCTGACCTCTTCTTCTTCATTCTGATTCCTTAGCTCTTCATATCTGCCGTAGGCATCGTTTCTTAAAATAGAGTAGAAGGTGGATCTTGACAGGCCTGCTTCACTAATGATTTGGCTTAAAGGCATAATGTGACTGTCCGCTAACGAGTCAAGCATTATGAAGGCTTCTCTTCTTAGGCTGGCGCTAAGATCCCATATGCATTGGGATATAGACTTCAGAAAACAAGCCATTTTATTGTATAGTGCCTCATAAAGATTTAGGGCAATGGCTTTGAGTCGATCAGATGAGCCTGCCTCTAAATGAATGGAACATGTATGATCAGATTGAGTAATTTGCTTTTTTATGCGCTGTTTCGTGGAGATAGTAAGAATTGCAGAATCAATATCAAAGATTTTGAGAATATCATTAATGTGCATATCAGAGAAAATTGATGCCTCGCTGTAGAATACATCCGTCAGTTTGATTCTATGTGCAGTTATCCTTTCAACCATTGGGTGGTCTGTATATTCTTCGATTATATTCTGATCAAACGTTTGCTTTTCATGCGGCTCAATATCCCCGTCAAATACTCTTTTTAGCGCATGAATACGCTGATAGCCAATTCGTTCTGGATCAAAGCCATCTGATTTAAGGACATCCTCGATTGCCTGATCAGGATATAAGCTATAGAGCTTTTCAGTATAGTCTTTTGAAAATGAAATGCCACGACGTGCGCGAATGAATTTTCCGGTCGAGACGAGGAACTGATCATAGTTTTTATCTGTTTTATTACGTTTGGCAGAGTTACCCATACGTCCGTTAGTAGGTTTCCCATCGCGTTTAAAATTTCTTTGAATACGACTAATAATTTGTGCGTTAAAGAGAGAGTAGTCAATGCCATTTTCCTTCATGACCTCTCTAATTGATGAAATGCTTTTATATTTAATCCATCTCTCCCACATCATGATCCTGAATTCATAGGTAAATGAAATACGATTTGATCTCACCAGTTTGACGAATTTATTGGCTGAAAGTATTTTAATGGCTTCATCAGATATTACAGTTCCTTTAGACATAACAATTATTACCTTCATTACAAAAAATGGCACCATAGGTTAGGTGACATTACTGTCAATGTAATGTTCCTTTCTATGGTACCATTTTATTCTTATGATCCTTTTTTCTTTTTTTATCTTCATAAAGTGCCTGATCCGCTTTGCTGATTAAATCCATCAGCGGCGCCTGAGCCGCTTTGCTGATTAAATCCATCAGCGGCGCCTGAGCCGTATTGCAGTAGGCAAAGCCAAAACAAACCGTTAAATCAAATCCGAGATCTTCTTTAATAATTTGCTCAGCTAAAGCTTCATTAAATGTATTTCTTAGTGATGTCGGTGTAACATTTTGGGCATCAACCGCCATTAAAAATTCATCACCGCCATAACGCGAAGCGAAGAAACCATGATGCGTACTGCCAAACTCTTTAAAAGTATTCGCAATGGCAATTAAGGCATGATCACCATTCACATGTCCATAAGTATCATTGATCTTTTTAAATTCATTAACATCACAAATAGCCAGATAAAACGGCCGATTATCCGCATTTTTCAGACGACTTTCTAAGTAATCGCGAGAGCGATTACGATTATTGAGTCCGGTTAAGGCATCCGTATTAATGCGGTCAGATTGAATCGATGAAAAGAGATAAAAGAGGCCAAGCATCGTTGACATCACTGAGAAAGGGGCAATGCTGATAAATACTTGAAACAGACCACCAAGAAATGGGAAAAGCAAAAAGATCAGCAGCTGCATACTTTTCTTGCGGCGTACACGATCATGGATCGCCCAATAGGAAATCATCCCAATGGTAATAATTGGATAAAAGTAGCAGCAAAGCACCTGAATAAAATAATAAGGACCGCGATGATAAAGACTATCCAGCGTGATATAGTAAGTCCAATGCGTCCAATAAGAGAAAATATTAACGGCAATGCCCACTAACCACGGAATAACAAGCGCCTGACTCCAGCGCTTCTGTTTATAATTATCATGCTTAAAAGCAGGATTCAGCCTCACTTCGACAAAGCGCATCAGATAATAAAGAGCACCGATCGAGCCTATCATATCTAAATAATTCAGAAACCAGTAAGCATACTGATCAAACTGAAATCCTGTTAAGAAAAGCAAACGCCAAATCGTCTCGACAAAAATGACCATTAGCTCCATCGCAATCATGTTACGAAAAATCCGAATTTCGATGAAATTTCCGACATCGCGATCCATCTTGACCGCCATATAGATCATCAAGAATGCGCACAAAACAGTCGTCGCACAATACGTGATCGTATACTGTATAAAGTAACTTTGCATAACTTTACTCCCTTTTTCATACTTTTATTGTACTCAAAATTACTCTTTATGCAATGTTATACCATAAAAAAGCTCCCTTTTTAAAGGGAGTTTTTATGATTAGTCAGTTGTTAAAGCAACATAGAGGTCACGATACTGTTTTGCAGAATTTTCCCAAGACACATCTTTATCCATGTTTCTCTGAACCATTTCATCGAAGCACCATCTGTTTGTGAAATAGAAAGTTTTAGCACGGTTGATAGCATCTAATAATAAGCCTGCATCATAACGGTCGAAAGTAAAGCCGTTACCCGTATTGGCATATTCATTATATGGTTCTACCGTATCCTTTAAACCGCCAGTTTCACGAACAATTGGGATATCACCATAGTGCATACCGATTAACTGTGTTAATCCACATGGTTCAAATCTTGAAGGCACTAATAAAGCATCACAGCCGGCATAGATATGATGAGATCTTGTTTCATCATACATGATGTTGGCACAGACACGACCTTTATAAGCATTTTCATAATATCTGAAGCTATCTTCGTATTCTGGCTGACCAGTTCCTAAGATGACAACTTCAGTAAAGTCATCAACAATCTGTGGTAAGATCTGATTTACTAAGTCTAAGCCCTTCTGATCTGTTAAACGAGAAATTAACCCGATGACAAATTTATTTTCATCAACCTGTAAACCTAATTCTTCCTGCAGCGCACGTTTGTTTTTAGGTTTGTTTTCTAAGACATTTGATAAATCATAATGCACTGAAATCATTGGATCAGTTGCTGGATTGAAGATATCATAATCGATTCCGTTCACGATTCCTCTTAATTTACCTGAATGATATCTTAAGTGGGCATCTAAGCCTTCACCATATTCAGGTGTCTGGATTTCTCCCGCATAAGTGTTTGAAACAGTTGTAATCGCGTTACAGTAAGTTAATCCACCTTTTAACATATTGGCATCTAACCAGTTTTCTGTCATGCAGTCTTTATTGAAGACATAATCTGGTAAGTTTGTCCAGTATTTCAGTGTTTCAATGTTGTAAACACCCTGGAAACGTAAGTTATGGATTGTCATAATGACTTTCGCATTCGCAATTGGGGTATTGTTAAACATTGTACGTAAGTAAAGCGGTACTAAGCTAGCCTGCCAGTCATGGCAATGGATCACATCAGGTTCCCAATCCATGAAGTTTAATGCGGCTAACGCAGCTTTACCGAAGTAACAGAACTTAGGAATATCATCAACTAAATTTGTATATGGATTCCCATTAGAGAAGAATTCCATATTATCAATGAAATCATAAACAACGCCATCCCAGACGTATTCCATAATCCCGACATAATAAGAACGGCCATCAGAACATAAGTCCATATCGAAGGCTCCCTTGAATACCATCTTTTCCTGATATTCCTGTGGAATGCAGGCATAACGAGGTAAGATAACCTTCACATCACAGTTCTGTTTAGCAAGCGCTTTTGGTAAAGCGTACATAACATCTCCTAAACCACCAGTTTTCACAAATGGGTAACATTCTGAACCAATGAATGCCACACTTCTTCTTGGCTGTGGTAATTCAGGCTGTGGTGCTGGTTTTGGTTCTTCCTTCACTTCAACCTTAGGTGCTTCAGCTTCCGCTTTTGGTGCTTCAACCTTCACCGTTTCTTTTGGTTCTTCTTTCACTTCTGCTTTGGCAGCTTTTGGTGCTGCTTTCTTGGCAGTTGTCTTTTTCGTTTTCTTAGTGGCCTTAGCGGCTGGTTTTTCTTCTTTCGCTTCGGCTTTTTTCGCAGTTGTTTTCGCAGCTGGTTTTTCTTCCTTCACTTCGGCCTTTTTCGCATTTGTTTTCGCAGCTGGTTTTTCTTCCTTCACTTCTGCCTTTTTCGCAGTTGTCTTCGCAGCTGGTTTTTCTTCCTTCACTTCTGCCTTTTTCGCAGTTGTTTTCGCAGCTGATTTTTCTTCTTTCACTTCTGCCTTTTTCGCAGTTGTCTTCGCAGCAGGTTTTTCTTCTTTCACTTCTGCCTTTTTCGCAGTTGTTTTCGCAGCTGGTTTTTCAGCTTTCACTTCTGCTTTTTTCACAGTTGTCTTCGCAGCTGGTTTTTCTTCCTTCGCTTCCGCTTTCTTCACAGTTGCCTTAGCAGCTGGTTTTTCAGCTTTCACTTCAGTCTTTGTTGTTTTTGTTGTTGTTTTTGTATCTTTAACTTCCTTTTTAGGAGTTTCAACTTTCGATGTAGTCGCAGTTTTTGTGACTGCTTTTTCAGATTCTACTTTTAACGCAGCAGTTTCTTTTGCTTTTGCAGTTGTTGTTTTATTTGTAGTACTCTTTCTTGTACTTGCCTTAGTTGTTTTCTTTCTTGGCATTTTCATACACCTCCATCGAGTAGATTATATCACAAACTTTATTATTTAAAACACGAACTTTCACATTGATTGTATTTTTTGAATTTATTCAATTTATGATTTTCTATTTTGTGATTTTACTACATTATATCATATCTTTTTCATATTACTGATAGCTAATATCAGATCTTATTGAAGAACGCTTTAAATATATGAATCATTTGAGGATTGTCAAAGGCCGCCATCATCTCGGGATGAAACTGCACCCCAAACATAAATGTACCCACCGTTTTTTCAATCCCTTCAATGATCCCATCAGGGGCATAGGCAGTTACTTTGAGATCTTTTCCTAAGTCTTTGATCGCCTGATGATGAAAAGAATTAACGCGTGTCTCTACCCCTAAAATGATTTTTAAAAAGGAGTCTTCAATTTCAATCTTATGGCTAGGTTCATAGCGCGGCATAGCAGGAGTATGTTGAATGGCCCCAGGCCACTCATCTGCAATACTTTGATAAAGGGTGCCGCCAAAAGCCACATTCATTGCTTGCATGCCTTTACAGATGCCCATTACCGGCAGACCTAATTGATCCGCCGCATGAATAAGCGCAAGATCATAACGATCGACAGATGGCATCAAAGGGCCACAGGAAGGATGGATATCTTCCCCATAAAGAGCAGGATCGATATCTTCTCCGCCAGATAAAATCAACCGGTCTAAGCCTATTAATTGTGAGGAAACATCCTCTAAGTTTTGCATTACCGGAAGTAAAATAGGAATACCACCTGCTTTTTCAATCGCTGTTATATAATCCTGATTAACATAACTCCGCAGAATTCCCGGAAACATATTTTCTGTATTGGTTAATAAATTGGCCGCTATGCCAATTCTTGGTTTGTTCATTAAAATCGCCTCGGATAATATCGTACACCTCACGTTTATGATTGCAAGCAAAAAGGCGGAGAAAAACTCCACCTTGAGATTATTTCAGTTTCCAGATGTCATCATTGTACTGCTTAATTGTACGGTCACTTGAGAAGTAGCCAGCTTTCGCAATATTGACAAGCATCTTTTTCGCCCATGCCTGACGATCACTGAAATCTGCAATTGCTTTTTCTTTTGTAGCGATATAGTCTTTGACATCTAATAATGCCATAAACCAGTCTTTATCCCATAAGTCATTGTGTAAACGATAGAGCGCTTCGCGATCGCCAATCTTTAACATGTCTTCACTAATAATGAATTCCACTAATTCTTTTACAGCGGGATCATTTTCTAAGATGTCTCTTGGATGATAATCACCTTTTTCATAATGGGCGATGACCGTATCAGAATCAGCGCCAAAGATATAGATGTTATCATTGCCGACTAATTCATGAATTTCAACGTTGGCTCCATCGTCAGTACCGATCGTAACAGCGCCATTGAGCATCATCTTCATATTACCAGTTCCAGAAGCTTCTTTAGAAGCTAAAGAGATCTGTTCAGAGAAATCTGATGCCGGAATCAGTTTTTCAGCGTAAGTGACATTGTAGTTTTCCACCATAACGACACGTAAGTATTTTGAAACTTCCGGATCATTGTTAATGAGCTGTGATAAGCAGAGAATAGTATGGATAATATCCTTCGCTAAGATGTATGCAGGCGCAGCTTTCGCCCCAAAGATACAAGTAATCGGATGTGCTGGATAGTTGCCCTTCTTGATTTCTAAATACTGATGGATGATGTATAAAACATTCATCTGCTGACGTTTGTATTCATGCAGACGTTTGATCTGTACATCAAAGATTGCATTTTCATCCAGAGTAATGCCTTCCTTGCTCTGGATATAAGAAACTAAGTCTTCTTTCTTCTGTTTCTTGATCGCTAATAATGAATTTAAAACTTTTTCATCATTCACGAAGTCTAACAGTTTTTCTAATTCATCAGCGTTTTCTTTATAGCCTTCACCAATTAAAGAATCGATGAATGCTGTTAATTCTTCGTTGCATGATAATAACCATCTTCTGAAGGTAATACCATTGGTTTTGTTGTTAAACTTCTTTGGATATAAATCATAGAAGTCTTTTAATTCCGTATGTTTTAAGATATCCGTATGGATGGCAGCCACCCCATTGATTGAATAACCAAAGTGGATATCCATAGAAGCCATATGGACTAAGTTATTGTCATCGATGATGGCTGTCTTAGGATTTTCGCTGCGTTCGAATGCCACAGCGTCTAAGGCTTCAATAATTGGAATTAAATGTGGCACGATTTCTTCTAAGTAATGCATTGGCCATTTTTCCAAGGCTTCCGCTAAGATGGTATGGTTCGTGTAAGCACATGTTCTTGAGACAACAGCGATTGCCTCTTTCTGTAACATGCCTTCAGCCATTAATAAGCGAATGAGTTCTGGGATGACTAATGATGGATGGGTATCATTGATCTGAATCGTGACATATTCATCTAAATGATCAAGCGGAATCTTGCGTGCTTTGATGTCTTCTAAGATCATCTGAGCCCCATTGGATACCATGAAGTACTGCTGGTATAAACGTAATTTCTTGCCGTCTTCATCAGAGTCATCAGGATATAAGAATAATGTTAAATTCTTTAAGATATTTTCTTTATCAAAAGCGATCCCATCATGAACGATTGTTGGATCAACTGTCGCAATGTCAAATAAGTGCAATTTATTTTTATTGCCATGGTATCCTAAAACATCAATATCATATAATTCAGATTTTAAGCTGAAGTCTTTGTAGTCTACAACATAAGACTTATTCGTCTTATTTAACCATGAATGTTCATCAATCCATGGGTTTGGTGTTTCAAACTGCTTGTTGTCTTTGAATTCCTGTTTGAATAAACCTAAGTGATAGTTTAAGCCAACCCCATCACCTGGTAAATTTAAAGTGGCAATTGAATCTAAGAAGCAGGCTGCCAGACGGCCTAAACCACCATTTCCTAAAGAAGGTTCGTTTTCGATTTCTTCAATTTCCGCTAAAGAGAATCCGTTTTTATCTAAGACATCTTTCACTTCTTTACGAATACCTAAGTTGATTAAGTTATTACTCATTAATTTACCAATTAAGAATTCAGCAGAGAAATAGTAAACTTTCTTTTTCCCTGTGATTTCTGGTTTTTCATCAGCTAATTCTTTCACTAATGACAGTAAGACAGTATAAACCTGAGCGTCTGTTAATTCTTTTAACGTCTTTCCATAAAGGGAAGAAGCGTATTTTTCTAATTGCTTTTCAATTGACATGTAAAGTCTCCTTAAATACGATGATATTTTTCCGTTAAAGCACGAATATGATTAATCAGTTCGTCACTGAAATCATCTTTCCCCATGCGCCACATCCAGTTATTACCTAAAGTATTAGGCTGATTCATGCGGGCGGAGTTATCTAATTTCAGATAATCCTGCATTGGGACAATGCACATTTTTGAAACCGAAGAGAAGATCAGTTCGATACACATATCTAATAATGTGGCATCATCATCTTCATCGGTATGTAAATAATCTTTGAGGGCTTGTTTTTCTTCTGGTTTAATTGATTCAAACCAGCCCATCATCGTTTCATTATCATGCGTGCCGGTATAGACGACACTGTTTTCAGTATAGTTGTGTGGTAAGTAAGCATTGGCTCCTGATGAATCACGAGAGTCAAAGGCGAACTGTAATAATTTCATTCCTGGATAACCGCAGTCAGCGACTAACTGTTTGACAGTATCGGTTAAATAACCTAAGTCTTCGGCGATGACATCGAGTTTGCCTAAAGCTTCTTCAATGGCTTTGAATAAGTCATAGCCAGGCCCTTTTTCCCAATGACCATTAACGGCTGTTTCATCACCAAATGGAATCGAGAAGTATTCATCGAAGCCGCGGAAATGATCGATACGAATGACGTCATAGGCTTTCTGGCAGTAAGCAATGCGGGCAATCCACCATTGATAATGAGTCGCTTTATGTTCATCCCAGCGATATAATGGATTCCCCCATAACTGACCGGTCGCACTAAAGCCATCAGGCGGTACCCCCGCGACAGCCGTTGGTTTCACGTCTTCATCAAGCTGGAATAATGCCGGATTCCCCCAAACGTCAGAAGAATCGAAAGCAACATAAATAGGAATGTCACCGATGATCTTAACGCCCTGTTTATTAGCGTAATCTTTTAAGGCATACCACTGACTCCAGAACATGTACTGAAGGAATTTGTGATAACAAATCGTATCCGCTAATTCTTCACGTTTAGTGTTTAAGGCATCGCTGTTTCTTAAACGTAATTCATTTGGCCAGTATAACCAGCTTTCATCATCATACTGCGCTTTGATCGCCATAAATAATGCATAGTCATCTAACCACCAGGCATTATCTTTGCAGTAAGCTAAGAACGCTTCATCATCAGCAATATGCGAAGCCTGATAAGCTTTTTCTAACAGTTTATAACGATGATTGTAGATGTATTCATAATCAACATAATCAGCATGTACATCAGCCGCTGGCAGATCTTCTGGTGCTAACCAGCCTTTCTCGACTAAGGCATCTAAAGAAATGAAATAAGGGTTACCAGCGAAAGTTGAGAATGACTGATAAGGAGAATCTCCATAACCAGTAATGCCCAATGGCAGAATCTGCCAGTAAGTCTGTTTAGCAGCCGCTAATTTGTCGACAAAGCGGTACGCTTCTTGATCAAAGCAGCCGATGCCATAATGACTTGGCAGTGATGTAATTGGCAGCAAAATTCCACTTGTTCTCATTGTTCGTCCTCCATATAAATTCCATAGTGATCGGACACGACATCCTCTTCATGTCCATCAAAAACAACTTTATGTGTTTTCACTTTTTCAGCGCGATTGATAAAGATATAATCGATGCGCATCTGCATACTTTTCTCCCAGCCGTCAATCTTTCCTTCGGCACTATAGCGTCCCCTGACAAAAGCACTTAAATCGCGGGTATCATACCAGCCATCAGCACGCACTTTGTCATAGCTTTGATCCTTTAATTCATCAGGTGCATTGAAATCCCCTGCTAAATAAACCAGGGATGATTTTTGCGCCTGCTTATTTAAAACCTGCCACTGATCGATAAAGGGTTCTTCATCATCGTTCCACCAGCCTAAATGCGCGGTGTAAACCCAGAAGTCCTGTTTGCCATTATCGATATGCACACCTAAAGCATTACGCTTTTTCCAGTAAGAATAGTCATCGGTATGGGTTAAGCGGGTATTTTCACTTTCCAAAATACGATGTTTAGTAAAAATGGCCACGCCTTCATCAAAGCGATCGTAACCGACTTTGACACCGATCCAGTTCCACTGGTAAGTATTTCCTAGTAAATGTGACAAGAAGAGGGCAAAATTGTCCTCTTTTAAAGTGTCGCTGCCGACATAAGTAGTCGGCGCGGCGACGGCTTTCTTGTCCATTGTCTGATTGACTTCCTGAAGTGCGATGACATCAATATCATTCTTAAGGATGAAATTGGCAATCGTCTGTAATTTTTCTGATTCATTCTTTTCACTTAAAGAATGCGTATTGAGGGTCAGCAGCTTCATAAATTATCCATGGAGTGCGTCATTGATATCTGATTTCAGGACATCGGCTTTAGGACCATAAATCGCCTGAACACCATTATCTTTCTTGACGAGACCAAGGGCACCTTCTTTCTTCCATCCGTCATATTCAGCAACTTTATTGACATCTTTGACAGTGACTCTCAGTCTTGTCATACATGCATCAACATCAACGATATTGTCACGACCGCCAAGTAAAGAGATGATCGCTTCAACCTGAGCAGAGCCTTCATGGCCTCCGCCTTCTTCATCATCATCAGCGACACCTTCATAGTTGCCTAAACGACCAGGTGTAGCGAAATGGAATTTCTTAATCATGAAGTTTGCGACGAAGTAACCAATGAATGCGAAAGCGATACAAGCTAAGACGAAGTTAATAACATCGCCGCCCAGACCAGCATTCAGAGACATTGGTAAACGGGTTAAGAATTCGATATTACCAAATGAGTGTACTCTTAAGTGAATAATTCCTGATAAAGCGAAAGCACAACCCTGTAAAACAGCGTATACGATATAAAGTGGTAAAGCACAGAACATGAACATGAATTCGATTGGTTCTGTAACCCCAGTTAAGAATGTTGCTAAATAAGTTGATAAGAACATTGATTTGTATTTTTCTCTCTTATCAGCGTCAACGTTACGATACATTGCTAAAGAGATACCGCCTAACATACCTGTTGCACCGATCATCTGACCAACTTTGAAACGAGCAGGTGTAACAGTTGTTAATAAGTGATGATACTGAGCCATCTTGCCAGCATCTTTTAAGTTGACTAAGTCAGTAACCCATGCTAACCAAAGTGGATCCTGTCCGAATACTTTGTGACCAGCCTGAGCACCTGTTAAGATCGTGTAAGTACCACCAAATGAAGTGTAGTTCATTGGGATTGTGATCATATGATGTAAACCAAATGGTAATAATAAACGTTCGAGAGTACCATAAATAAATGGTGCTAATAATGGTGAAGTTGAACTTGAGTTAGCGATCCATACCCCGAAGGCATTGATACCAGACTGAACAACTGGCCATACAATTGACATCACTAACGCGATCACAACTGAGTAAGCAATAACCATTAATGGAACGAAACGTTTCCCGTTGAAGAATGCTAAGGCATCAGGTAATTTTCTGAAGTTATAGTATTTGTTGTACACAACCCCGCCGACGAAACCAGCGATGATCCCGACAAAGACACCCATGTTTAAGGCAGATGCGCCTAAAACAGTCGTGAAGTAACCATTAATTGGAATACGTGTACCAAATAAAGTATGCGTGTAACCAGTGCCTTTAGCGACCATATCTGCTGTGACACCGAATACGGAACCAGTAATCTGGTTGATTAAGATAAAGGCAATAACCGCCGCGAATGCCCCGCCGGCACGTTCTTTAGCCCAGCTGCCGCCGATGGCAACGGCGAATAAGATATGTAAGTTGTTGATAATGGCCCAGCCGATATTTTCCATTGTCGTACCGATTGTCATCACGACAGACATATCAGCGCCCATCATCTGGACTAACTTACCAAGGGAAATCATTAACCCAGCCGCTGGCATAACAGCGATTACGGTCATTAAACATTTCCCTAACTTCTGTAAGATATCGAAGTTAAAGTTGAACTTCTTTTTCTTTTCTGGGACGATTTCCATCATTGGTTCGCCCACTTCATGTTTACCTTTTTTCACTTTTACCTGTTTGCCTTCAAGCTGTGAAGTAATCACTACAGGTGTAATTAAATTGATTTTCTTTTCAGTGAAGACATCAAAGTCTGCTTCATAGAGGAGATCCCCAGCTTTCACTTCCTGGCCTTCTTTGACATGGAATGTAAAGCCTTCCCCTTTTAATTCTACAGTTTCCAGACCATAATGAATTAATACTTCCAAACCATCTTTTGATTTCAATCCAACAGCGTGCTTAGTAGGTGCGATCATTTCAATAGTCGCGTCGAATGGTGCGTAAATCTTTCCATCTTCAGGTACGATTGCACATCCATCACCCATCATCTTCTGTGCGAAGACGGGATCAGGAACTTCTTCAATGGCAATGACTTTCCCTTTGATAGGAGCTTTAATCATTTCTCCGTTTTTCATTTCCTTTTTATCCTCCATAAGTATTTGTATTGGGTTGCAACTCCTTTTACTTACAAGTCCTATTATAATTTTCCTGGAAGCATTTACAACGTGAAAAGAGTACTTTTTCACATCATTTGCGCAACGATTGCGCAACTTGTAGCGCAACTTTTGCGCAAATAATATTGCGTAAGCAAAAAACCTAATTTATAATGATAATACCAACAAAAAGGAGGTTATTATGGCTGTCACTATTAAAGATGTTGCGAAAGCAGCCGGGGTTTCCCCCTCGACGGTTTCACGCACAATCAATAATCATTATTCCATTTCCGAGGAAACCAAAGCGCGCGTCCGCCAGGTAATGAAAGAACTCGGCTACCACAGCGATAAGATGAATAAAGTGGTAAGAACAATCGGTGTCGTCTTTCAGCGCAGCGTTGTCGATGCCTATGAAAACCCCATCTATTTAGAGATTATCCGCGGCATCTCTTATATCTGCAATAAATCCCATTACCGCTTAGAAATCATTACTGGTGCTGATTATAGTGAAATGACTGAAGGCATTATCACCGCCCAGGCGGATGGCTATATCTTTCTCTATTCTAATATCGATGAGCGCGTCATCGCCCATTTAACAGAAAAGGAAATTCCCTTTATTATAGTGGGCAAACCGATGGATAAATCGACCACGACATTATCGGTTGATACTGATAACGTCCAGGCCGGCTATGAAGCGGTGAAATATCTAACAGAGTTAGGTCATACGAAAATCGGCTATATCGGCACCGAGCGAAAAGGCCAGTTCTCGTTAGATCGCCAAATTGGTTACTTACAGTGTATTACCGAGAAGCGCTTTCCTATTCGCATGGATTATATCTTAAATATTTCATCGAGCTACTCTTATAATCCAACAGCCATTCTGGAATTATTAAAGCGTGAGGATCATCCGACGGCTTTTGTCGTCTGTGATGATATTTATGCGGTCATTATGGTCCGCCTGATTGAAGAAGCGGGGCTGAAATGTCCTGAGGACATTTCACTGATTTCTTTTAATAATTCCATCTTTGCCCGGCTGATGCATCCCGAACTGACATCTTTCGATATCAATGCCAATCAGTTAGGCATGGAAGCTGTCTCCCAGCTGATCAAACATATTGAAACACCTACCATGTTTACCACGCGCACAATTGTGCCTTTCACTTTAGTGAAACGCAAAAGCTGTCGACGCATTAAAAAAGCTTAGCGAATTCGCTAAGCTTTTTGACGGTCGGTTGAACGGCGATGATAATGACGGCCTTTGTCTTCATACATCTTCGCATCAATCACCTTTATAAAGGCATTAATATCTTCTACCGGTGCCGTCGTAATCGTAGAGCCGATCGCTAAAGACACCTGATGATAAGCACTTGAGGCTTTCAGCAGCGAGAGATAGTGATCTGCTTCCTCTTCACTTGTAATTTCCTTATAAATAAGGAATTCGTCGCCGCCCATACGGAATACATGATCTTTGCCAAAGATATCACTCATTACTTGGGTGGCGCGTTTAATCAGCGCATCACCTTCCTTATGACCATAGGTATCGTTCATTCGTTTTAACCCATTGATATCTGCAAAGATCGCCAAAATCGTTGTTCCTTCCGGAATGTCCACAATGGCTTTTTCAAAGCCACGGCGATTGAGCACGCCGGTTAACTGATCTTCATTTGTCAGTCGCTGCATCTCTTTTAAGTTATCCCTGTTTCTTAACATCAGAGCCAAAAACCAGGTCAGCGTCGTTAATAATTCTGTGGCGCTTTTGAATGTTTTGGGACTTGGGTTAATGACTTCGGTAAAGCCATAACTGCGTTCCGAGTTACGTAAGTACCCCGAGACGGCACTCTTAATCCCGTCAATAAGGTAGTTGACGCCTGGATGATCCAGCAGGTATTTCTCACCATTAGGTACGAGAACGACTTCATTGCGTTCAAACTGCTCATAGAGGTGCTGCAGGCGCGCTTTTGGGATACGCTGGAGGGTCGGCTTGAGGGCCACGCCTTCATCACGCTCCCACTCATAGCTGCAGCTAACCGTATCATCATCATTTTCTTCAAAGATGAAGAAGCGCTCTGCCTCTAAGTTGCGGGCAATACGATCAATCATCTTCTGAATGCCGATTTCTGGATCCGTTTCTTCAATCGCTAAACGAATGGCATCATTGGCATTGATTTCATAATATAACAGATCCTTATTGGCCTGATTATCTTCCATATATTCGCTTAAGTTAATAGCAACCGTAAAGCGATAGTGTTCGCCCATCCATGGGATCAGGGTGCTATGACTGACATAATCAATCCCCGTATTCAAATTACGATATTTTCTCGTCGAGAAAGCCTGCACGGAAAGCCGGACCATATCGCAGTTTTCGCATGGCGATGTGCGCCCATGCAGCAGTGAATAACAGGTCTGATGGCGATAATCATAATTCAATGGTAAATGACTATCACTTAAGAACGCTTTATTCATATAGGCAATTTCACATTTTTCCTGATTCATGATAATAACGCGATCCTGGGCATCATCAAACTGTTCTAAGGTAATAAGCACGGCATTGCCCTGGAAAATGGCATCGCCGGTATGCTGGCGCTGCGCGTGACTTAACCGTTCATTTAACATTCTTAATAAGTGATCGAGATCTTCGCTTTCTGAACCTTTGCAGTAAGAAAAATCGGCGTTCATATCCACGAGGCAGCCATCGATTTCATGAATATCATGAACATCTTTCATCACCTTTAACATGAGCTTGCGCATCGCGCCAATATCCGTCTGTTTGCTGGCAACCATAAAGCGCCCTTCACCAATCCGGCCGTAGTAAGCCTTCGGATAGAAAATCTGTGAGACGATCGTGACGATTCGCGCGAGCAGCTTGGCTCTGATTTCTTCCCCATAGTTTTGGGCATAGCGGACAAAGTCATTGACTTCTAAAATCACTACCAGATAATCTTCACCATAACGGCGATAGCTGTAATCAAACTTCTCTAATGTGCCTAAGAAAGCCCGATATGTCAGGAACTTAGTTTCCGGATCAACAACTTTGGTCATTTCAATATCCTTGCGAACATGATTAATATCGTCATCATCACTGTAAATACCGATCAGACCTTTGATCTGGCCATGGGAATAATAAGGGAACTTTGCCTCGGTGATGCTAGCGGGATAACCATTGGCATTAATCGTGCTATGAAGATCGTAGAAAACGCGGCCTTCTTCAATAATTGTATGTTCGATCGCCGCGGAATGCGTTTCATCAATGCGCCAGCCCAGCTGGGCATCGGTTTGACCAAGCATCAGCTGCGCATCGTTTAAGCCATGCAGTTTCAGGAACTCATAGTTCGCCCCTTCATATTCTAGGCGTTCATTCTTCCAGTAAACTGGTAAACGAATCGATTCGATCAGATCATCGAACATCTCCCCTTTATTCAGTTTGATATCTTCATAATCATCGAGCTTTTTAAGATGGTATGTTTCATTATAATACTGTTCCACTTCCGCAAAGCTGACCTGACGGCGCCAGGTATCGAGAACCACATACACATTCGTCGTGTCATGACTTTCATCATACTGTAAGAAAATACCATACCATTTATAGCTGCCATCAGATGCACAAAGACGGAAATACATAATGACTTCTTCGGTCGCTGAGGCTTTTGTCTCCCTGATAATATGCTCTTTCTGCATAAATCTGAGGAAGCGTCGCCGATCATCTTTATAAACATACTGCGCCGCAATTCTTTCCAAGGTATCGTCAATTGAAGCATTGCTTTCTTCTATTTTAATATCCTGATGGAAATGAGAACGGACGGTCACAAAACGATCACGTTTATAGTCTAAGAAAAACACTCCGACAAAAAGACGCAGGGATTTGCCAATGTCATTCAATTAAGCTGAAATTGCGACGAATGATCTGAAAAAGCTGAGACCGGCTATTCAGTTAACCAAAGTTTCAGACTGTGAGAATGCGAAACATGATCCAATTCTCATGGTCTGTTTTTTTGATTTTGCTCATTTAGCTTTATCCTAAGTAAATTGATGTAATTTGGCATAATATCCCTATATTTATTAATTTCCTAATTATTCTTGAGATTTTGAAAAATTATGATACCCTAGTGTTCAGAGGAGCTAGTGACTGGGGTCTTATTTTTCGAGTGAATGATCTTCCAGGTCTGATTGGGATTACAAATTTCTTGATTCTATTTATGAGTCCTTTTTCAGAAATAGTTCCCTTAAGAAAGAGATGTACATTGGTGATTGCGACGGCAAAGTTTGCCTTCGTTTTGTGTGCAACTCTTTTTTTGTTTTTCTCATACTCTTCAGCTTTCATATCAGGAATATCAACACTATTCGTAATAACACTTGTTACGTTAAACATGATAAGTTTCGAATATACTTCTTGCAGTATGCCATCAACTTTCTTTGAATTGAAATATTTTAAACCTATTCTATATTTCAAATTAAAAAATGATTGTTCTTGAGACCATCTTAAATGGTAGAGCTCTTTCATATACTCAAACGGTATTTCTTCCTTGCTTAAATTAGTGACAAGAGTTACAAAGTTTTCATCATCAAGCTTTATGCGGACAACTCTGTAGCTTATTACGTAATCATCATTACTCCATGTATCAATTTGTGGGAAATCGATATTTGAATTGACCAATGCATATTTTTTTCGATCGCTATTATAACGTTTATTGCTTCTTGTCAGTGTAACGCTGACTTCCTGGTCTAATTCCTCATCTGGCAAATCAAATCTTTTTAGGATTGAACTACGGATATTAATATCCTTAGACCTAATCACAAATTTTTGTCCTTTCTCAATAAAATCAGCCATCAGTTTGTATGAAACATATCCTCTATCACATACAATAATTGATTTTTCTGGGTAATACTTTCTTTCAGTCATAGTAATCAAAGCACCAGGTTCTCTTTTTTTGTTAGGTGTTGTCATTTCTGCGTCCCAATAGACTCCATTAAGGCAGTCATAAAGAGCATTGAGGTGGATCTGACAAAAATCCCTTCCTTTTTTGCTTTTAACGATTAACTCAGGATGATCCTTCATAAAAGGAATGTTCAAGTCGGAGCCATCGCAGGCAATGATATAGTAGCCATTAAATGTGTTCTTAGGTTTGATAGTCTGATTGAAAAGCGTCATTACTCTGTTAAATGCATTAGGCTTTATTTTATATCTCTGCATGCAGAAAGCTGAAGCTTGAAACTCCATACCTTCAGGCATCTGCTCACAAATCTCAGATCTGATGGATTTTCCTTCCTTGTGAATGAGAAATCTAATAATCATATCAGCTGGAACTTTACGGCTTCTTGTCATATCAGATACAGGATCAATAACATAACATGCAATATTGTCTGTAACCATCTTAATCGATTTTTCCAATGCCAAATTCACCCCTTCGGGGGTAGTATTAAAAGCACAAGCCTCCGTTTCATAATCAAAATTTCGTTCTTTATCTTGTTTAGAAATCATAAGTAAAAATCCTCCTACAATTTCCTTCGGATTATGAATTTATTCCGGAATTTTGCTTGTCAAGTCTTTTTTGCATTATTTTAAAAATAAAAAAGCCAGGCCACTCAAGTAGAATTGAGTGAACTGGCTCAAAAAATGCTTAACTGAATGACATTGGGGATTTGCTCATCATATAATTCATCAGTTCATGGTGGGCGCTAAACACATCGCCGCGATCTTCAATGCCATAAAGATGGGTCATAAAGATCTGATGATCTAATGGGCCCGCGATGCGTTTGACCTGTAAGAGATAAAACACATTATTTTTTAAGAAGGTCAAATCCATCATTTCACTGCTCAATCCTGCTTCCCGGATGAAGTCCGGAAACCCATGGCCCGGCAAAAAGTGCTGATAATCAATGACATAATGCGGATCTTTGAGCTGATCCCACTGCGCTACGTCAAGGGCTGCGCGATAGAAATCATTCATCGCTAAAAGATAAGCTTTTTGACCATCCGAATAATAAATGGCCGTCGCCATTTCGGTCATGGAAATAAGCCCCGCCTGATCATAAATCTGGGCATCCAGAGCCGTTTCATACTCTAGGTGATGGGCTTGGCCATAGGCTTTTAAATCATCAAAACGCAATGGCTCACAGTAATAGTAACCCTGGATCTTTTCACAGCCGATATTCACTAAAAAATCATGTTGCGGCTGCGTTTCGACGCCTTCAGCCACAATATGAATTTTCATCTTTTTAGCGAGGCTGACTAATGATGAAAGAATATTTTTTGTTTCTTCATCAAAGCGAGACATAAACTCCATATCCAGCTTGATTTCATCAAATTTATAGCGTTTCAGTAATTCTAATGAGGCAAAGCCTTTACCAAAATTATCAATGGAGACATGATAACTTTTCGCCCGTAACTGTTCAATCGTCTCACGGGTTTGACGATTATCTTTTCCTAACCCCTTTTCACTGATTTCCACCCGTAAATAATCTCGGGGAATATGATACTGTGAGGCATATTCATCAAGTAAGTGCACCATGTCAAGAATATCGAAATCATAATGTGAGAAGTTGATCGAAACAGGTACAATTGGGCCCTCTTTCATCTGCTTTTGCAGATCTTCGATCACGGCTTTGACGATATAGCGATCTAAGCGATCAATTAAGTGCACGTCTTCTAAAATAGGCACGAAGTCATCCGGCATAATCAAACCATAAGTATCATCCTGCCAGCGCGCCAAAGCTTCCAGGCCGCAGACTTTATGCGAGAGCGTGCGCATGACCGGCTGATAATAAACGTCAATCTGATGATTTCTTAACGCTTCTTCAAAATGCGTGATAACATAACGCCGTAATAAGGCCTGCTTTTTCATTTCCTCATTATAGACAGCCCACATCTGCCGCGGATCATGCTTGATCGTCGCGCAGGCAATGCCGGCATCATCAAACGATGCTTTCAGTTCATTTAATGAAGCATCTTTATGAAAATAACGAATCCCGACTTTTAACGTGATATCATTTTCATGGATAAAATTGTTAACACGATGACAGACCTGTTCCAGGCGGGCTGTCAAATCATCTTTTTTCGCCAAGGCTAAAAAGTTGTCAGCGGCCATATGGGTGACATAGGCTTCCGGCAGCTCTTCAATAATAATATAGGCGATTTCATCGAGCAGGCGATTGCCTTTCTCGTAGCCAAAGAGTTCATTGTAACGTTTAAAATTCGTTAAATTAAAATAAATGGGAACATGAACCCCAAATTCACCTTTCGCTTTATCTTCTTTAGCGATCTCTAACGCTTTTGTGAAGAAGATGTCCGCACTCTGCACTTTCGTAATCTTTTGACTTAACCCTAGCTGTTCATTACGGTCACTGGCATTGACAATGACAATCAGCCAGCAGTCACGCCCCACTTCATCACCCTTGCGCGTTACACATTCCAAACGCCGTAAATGCCCTAAAGCTGTTCGCGTCACAAAAGAACAAAATACCTGATCATTATTTAAATGCGCTGAAGAATACACCAGATCCTGGACACTGGCTGATCCTTCATCATGATATAATCCGGCAAAACAGTCACTTGTACAGCGGTGAAAATCTTCGTCACTAGCGCACTGCAGCTCCTCCAGCATCGCTTTATTGTGATAGAGAATACGCTCTTCTTCATCATGACTTACCAAAATCACACCCACTGGCAATTCATCATACAACTGTCTATGCAAATCGTTTACCTTTCCATCCATGATTACTCCCTCCCAATGAGCTCTACAGACTTATTAATGAATTCACAATCTATTGTTATTAAAATCATTATAACAAATGTAACCGCATAAAACGATATTTTTTCGTAAACTTAATCATATTCTTTTCACATTTTGAGTAATATCGACAAAACGTACAATATTTTTCTGTCATTTTTATTATTTTCCTTTAAATATCGTGTTAATTTTCATAAATATATTCACTTTTACAGGATCATTCGATACAATGCCTAGAGGAAAGGAATTATTTATATGGAAAGAGAAAAATTAAAAAGCCGTTTAGGCTTTATCTTACTGAGTGCTGGCTGTGCCATCGGCATCGGTAATGTGTGGAAATTTCCTTGGTTAGTTGGTCAAAATGGCGGCGGTATATTCGTCTTGCTTTATTTATTCTTTTTGATCATTCTAGGGATTCCCGTCATGACGATGGAATTTGCGATGGGCCGCGCTAGCCGCAAAAGTCCGGTCAAACTGTATGATCAGTTAGAGCCAAAAGGCAGTCACTGGCACCTCCATGGTCCCATTGCCTTAGCCGGTAACTATTTACTCATGATGTTTTATACGACCGTAGCGGGCTGGATGTTACAATATTTTCTCATGAGTGCCCATGGCAGCTTCATGGGGAAAAATCCCAGTCAAGTAAAGGGACTGTTTACCCAAATGCTGGCAAGTCCTGAAAAGCTAGTCTTAGCGATGGGCTTTGTCGTCATCGTCGGCTTCTTCATCAATGCCCAAGGGCTACAAAATGGCTTAGAGAAAATCACCAAATTTATGATGCTCGCCTTATTAGCGATCATGCTCATCCTCGCTATTAACAGTGTCTTTTTACCAGGAGCTGACAAAGGCATCAGCTTTTACCTGTTGCCAAGTCTCAGGAAAGTGGAAAAAATTGGTTTTATGAACGTGGTGGTGGCAGCCATGAATCAGGCTTTCTTCACTTTATCGTTGGGGATTGGCGCGATGGCCATCTTTGGTTCCTACATTGATAAAAATCACAGTTTATTATCCGAATCCATCAATGTCGCCTGCTTGGATACCTTCGTAGCGATCGTTTCCGGGCTGATTATTTTTCCGGCCTGCTTTGCCTATGGCGTGAAACCAGATAGCGGTCCTTCATTGATCTTTATTACGTTGCCAAATATTTTCAATCATATGCACTTTGGTCGTTTATGGGGCTCACTATTCTTTATCTTTATGAGCTTTGCGGCGTTTTCCACCGTTTTAGCGGTCTTTGAAAACATTATGGCCTGCACGATGGATTTACTCCATGTCTCAAGAAAGAAAGCCGCCTTCATCAATGCCATTGCCGTGTTAATCTTATCTTTGCCTTGCGCCCTCGGCTTTAATGTCTTAAGCGGAATTCAGCCCTTAGGCGCCGGTACAACGTTCTTAGATTTAGAAGACTTCATTGTCTCGAACCTGCTTTTACCAGGCGGTTCCCTGATTTTTGTCCTCTTCTGCACACAGCGCTATGGCTGGAGCTGGGACAATTTTAAAGCCGAAGCGAACATGGGAAAAGGCTTAAAGATCGTTGATGGGATGCGTTTTTACATGACATGGATTCTTCCTGTCATTATTCTCATCATCCTCATTTTAGGATTGATTTAACGAAAGGAATTTTTCAATGGAAAGAGAAAAACTGAAAAGCCGTCTCGGCTTTATCTTACTGAGCGCCGGCTGTGCCATCGGCATTGGCAATGTCTGGAAGTTTCCCTGGTTAGTTGGTCAAAATGGCGGCGGCCTTTTTGTCTTGATCTATTTATTTTTCTTACTGATCTTAGGCGTTCCGGTCATGACGATGGAATTTGCGATGGGCCGCGCTAGCCGTAAAAGTCCCGTCAAACTTTATGATGCCTTAGCCCCAAAGGGCTCACATTGGCATCTGCATGGCCCGATCGCGATGATCGGCAATTATTTATTAATGATGTTTTATACGACCGTTGCCGGCTGGATGCTTTCTTATTTTGCGATGAGTGCCACTGGCACCTTCGCCCATAAACCACCTACTCAGGTGCAAAATATCTTTAATCAGATGTTAAAAAATCCCGCGCAGTTAGTCATTGCGATGGGCATCGTGGTCGTTTTAGGGTTCTTGATCAATGCCCAAGGCTTACAAAACGGCTTAGAGAAAATCACCAAAGTGATGATGATCGCCTTGTTAATCATCATGGTCGTACTAGCGGTGAACAGTCTCTTTTTACCGGGCGCAGCGGAAGGAACGAAGTTCTACTTATTCCCGAGCGTCAAACGAATTGAAAAGATTGGCTTATTAAACGTTATCGTCGCCGCCATGAATCAGGCGTTCTTCACCTTATCCGTTGGGATGGGCGGGATGGCCATCTTTGGTTCTTATATTGATAAGAAGCACGCATTATTATCTGAATCCATCAACGTTGCTTTCTTAGATACCTTTGTGGCGATCGTTTCAGGACTCATTATTTTCCCTGCCTGCTTTGCTTATCATGTCAAACCTAATAGCGGCCCTTCACTCATCTTTATTACCTTACCTAATATTTTCAATCATATGCCTTTGGGCCGGTTATGGGGATCGTTATTCTTTGTCTTCATGTCCTTTGCGGCGTTTTCCACTGTCTTAGCGGTCTTTGAAAATATTATGGCCTGCACGATGGATTTATTTTCTGTTTCAAGAAAGCAAGCAGCTCTTATCAATGTCGTGCTCGTCTTCTTATTATCGCTGCCATGTGCCTTAGGTTTTAATGTCTTAAGCGGCATTCACCCCTTAGGCGCTGGAACGAACTTTATGGATTTAGAAGACTTCCTGGTCTCAAATATTATTTTACCGGGCGGCTCATTCATCTTCGTTCTCTTCTGCACCCGCCGTTATGGCTGGGGCTGGGAGCACTTTAAGAAAGAAGCCAACACCGGCAAAGGCCTCAAAATCATTGATGGCATGCGTTTCTATATGACCTGGATCTTACCAGTCATTATCTTACTGATCATCATCCTTGGTCTGATCCATTAAGAAAGTCCCTCACGAGGGACTTTTATAGTTTTCATCTATAGCAAATCATAGAAATTAGATATTATACTATATCGTTAAGTCGTGTTAAGATAAGCCTGCAAAGAAAAGAGGATATAAACATGAGACCATATAGATATGATATTGTGGGCAGTTTCTTAAGACCAGCCCGTTTACAAAAAGCAAGAAGTGATTATAAAGCCGGTTTCATTACGGCTTCAGATTTAAAACAAGTAGAAGATGCCTGCATCGCTGAGCTTGTCCAGAAAGAAAAAGATAATGGCTTATTAGCTGTCACGGATGGTGAATTCCGCCGCAGTTTCTGGCATATGGATTTCTTAGAAGCTTTAGAGGGTGTGAAACACGTTGAAGCGGATCACTGGTCCGTAGAATTCAAAGGCGATAAACCACATGGGGCCACATTAACCTTTACAAATCAAGTGCGTTTCCCTAAGGATCATCCTTTCTTAGATCATTACCGCTATTTAAAAAGCATTGCTGGAGAAACAGATACGAAATTAACCATCCCTTCCCCATCAATGTTACACCTGATTGCCTGCGTTCGCTCCCATAGCACTTATACCCCTATCGATCGTTATAAAGATCATGAAGATGTCTTATTTCATGATATTGCCCAGACATATATTGATGCCATTCACGCTTTCTATAATGAAGGCTGCCGTTATATTCAGTTAGATGATACCTCATGGGGAGAATTCTGTGATGAAAACAAACGTGCCCAGTATCTTTCACAAGGTATCGATGTCGATCAAGTCGGCCAAGCGTATGTGCAGGTGATCAATCAAATCATTGACGCTAAACCGGCTGACTTAACGATCACGATGCATATCTGCCGTGGTAACTTCCGCAGCACCTGGTTTTCTAGCGGCGGCTATGAAAAAGTGGCCCCCATTTTGTTTACCCACTGCAAAGTTGATGGCTTCTTCTTAGAATATGACAGTGATCGCGCTGGTGACTTTACCCCTCTGCGGTACATTAAAGATCAATATGTTGTGTTAGGGTTAGTGACTTCTAAATTTGCGGCTTTAGAAAAGAAAGAAGATATTATAAAACGTATTCATGAAGCCAGCCATTATGTCCCACTTAAACAGTTATGCTTATCCACGCAGTGCGGTTTCTCTTCAACTGAAGAAGGCAATAAAATAACCGAGGCCGATCAATGGAAAAAGATCCGCCTCGTCAAAGAAATCGCCCAGGAAGTCTGGGGTTAACGATGAGATCTCTCTCATCGTTTTTTTATCATTTTATGCATGATCAAACTGATAAGCATCGTGATGATAATATCCGGCAGGGTATAGCCGACGATCCAGTTAAAGCGCATAAATAATCGATATAAAGCAAAGCCAATCAGCCAGACGATCAGATTCACAATGTCAAAGTCTTTTTTCGTCTCCTTTGACAATATGAAGGTATCGGTCATCATCACCGCAATCATCGGCGCAAAAACCGAACCAATCAGATACAGGAAATTGGTGATATTATCCATCGGATAAAGACAGGCGCCAACGGTCCCCAAAATGCTGATGACAATAGCGGCTTTCTTGCCATCCCCGCGATCATCTAAAGACTGGGTGGAAATCCCGCCCGATAAAGCATCTAAAAACGTGGTCGTGACTGTAGAAAAAACAATAATGAGTAATCCAGCGATGCCTAAGCCCGCTTTAACCATAATCGTCGCAATATCCCCAGTGCCACTCATTCGTGCCGCGGCCATGCCGATCCCAAACATCCAACAGCTTGCTAAACTATAGACTATAGTGCTCACCAGTGCTGACTTTTGCGGTTGCTCACAATCCACCATATAATCGCCTACTACCGGCAGCCAGGATAAAGGCATGGAAGCGGATAACTCTAACGCTGCGCCAAAGGCAATGGTCCCATGAAGAGAATGCATCGTATGATGCGAGATGATGACGACACACAAAACAATACTCAAAACAAATAAGCCAAGCATCGCGATCATATTCACTTTCTCGATGGAAGAAACATCTAAAGCAATCCAGACAACCACGAGTGCGCCGATGACAATCGCCCAGATGCGCGGCGATGTATGGAAGATTGCTGTGGCACTTAAGGC
Organism: Intestinibaculum porci; assembly: GCF_003925875.1. Lineage (GTDB taxonomy): Bacteria > Bacillota_I > Bacilli_A > Erysipelotrichales > Coprobacillaceae > Intestinibaculum > Intestinibaculum porci. Next base: position 2,976,700 of record NZ_AP019309.1, read on the forward strand.
GCCATCATAAATCATAATCGCCGTCCAGCCAAATAGCTGTAAGACATTAAGAAAAGCAAAAAGCTTGCCGCCTTGCTTGCCAAAGGTATCCTTGACACTTTCCATCGCACTCTTTTGGCGGCGAGCGCTGATTAAAGCCGCTAAGTAAAAGAGAATGCCACCAATCAGATGACCTAAGATAATCGCTAATAATCCTTTGATGAGGCCTAACGGGGCTAAGTAAGTTCCCGTTAAGATCTCGGCGATGGAAACGCCAGCGCCAAACCAGACCAGACCCTGATCACGTAATGTTACTTTATTTGTCATAAGGCATCTCCTTGAAATCATGATTTAACGGACCGCTGCCATGACCTAAATCAAGCTGCGCCGCTAAGGCATCACTTAAATACTGTTTGGCCTTGGCAATAGCACTTGTGAGGGTTTCTCCTTTAGCCAAATGCGCAGCGATGGCACTAGAGAGCGTGCAGCCGGTGCCATGGGTATTGGGATTATCTATGCGCTGGCCTTTAAACCAGACAATATCACCATCATAAAGCAGATCATTGGCATCATTAATGGCATGACCGCCTTTAAGTAAAACAGCCGTGTGATAACGCTCATAAATAGCCTGCGCAGCCGCTTCCATCTCCTGGGCATTTGAAATCGATAAGCCACTGAGAATTTCCGCTTCGGGAATATTCGGGGTAATGACCTCAGCTAAAGGAATCAGTTCTTCCTGTAAAACGTTCATCGCGTCATCGCTGATCAGTTTAGCGCCGCTGGTGGCGACCATCACCGGATCAAGGACAATATGTTTGGCCTGATAATGGATTAAACACTCTTTAATGACATGAATCAAGGCACTTTCGGAAACCATCCCAATTTTCACCGCTTCCGGGTAAATATCAGTAAAGATGGCATCAAGTTCATCACGTAAGAAGTCAGGTGTCACGTTCATCACACTTTTGACGCCTAACGTATTTTGCGCCGTTAACGCGGTGATCGCCGACATGCCATAGACATGATTGGTAATCATCGTTTTAAGGTCCGCCTGAATGCCTGCACCGCCGCTGGCATCACTGCCAGCAATCGTTAAGGCCGTCGGCACATCACTAAGCATCTTATGGACGGCCTGTGATAATGTCTGCGTGGCTTTCGTAATATCTGAAGCTTTAAATATTTCAGAAATCACCGCTACGCCGACAATGCCGGTCCCTTTTAAAGCACGCACATTGTCATGGGTAATGCCACCAATGGCAATGACCGGAATAGAAACAGCCTCACAAATATCAATCAGCATCTGTCTAGAGACATCCTGCGCATCGTCTTTGGAATTGGTAGGAAACACCGCCCCCACCCCTAAATAATCGGCGCCTTGCTTTTCGGCCGCAATCGCCTGCTCAACCGTTTGCGCAGAAACACCTAAGATTTTATGGGGACCGATCAGTTTACGTACATCCTGGCAGTTCATATCTTCCTGCCCCACATGCACCCCATCTACGTCCGTTTCCATCGCTAAAGCCACATCATCATCAATGACAAAAGGAACATCATGTTTATGACATAAGGTTTTAATGTGAGCAATTTCCTCTAATAACGCCGCCTTTGAAATCGTTGGCCCATCTTTTTCTCTTAACTGAATAAACGTGGCCCCGCCCGCAATCGCTTCTTTGACCGCTTCATATAAAGACTTGCCTTGTAAATAGCAGCGCGTGGTGACGGCATAAACCTGTAAACTAGCGGATTTCATAGCGGGCACCTGCCTTTAAAGTTTTTTCATCCATTAGGGATATCGCATCAATGATATGGTCACGATAAGAACTGTTACCTTCATAAGAGGCCAAATGTGACAGACCAATTTCCCCAGCTAAGCCCATCACCATCGTCGCCGCTGCGCAGGCTTCTAAAGGATGCTCTTTATTAGCGGCTAAATAGGCACACATTAACCCAGATAACATGCAGCCAGTGCCAGTAATCCCTGACATCGCCTTAGTGCCATTGGTAATAACATAACACTGCTGATCATCAGCGACCAAATCGATGGCTCCCGTCATGGCAACAATACAGTTTCTCTCATGCGCATAATCTTTCACAAAAGTGATCATTTGATCCAGATTATCCGCTGTCACAACATCCGCGGCGCTGGCATCAACTCCATGGGTATCCGCGCTTTGCAAAGCTAAAGCTTTTAATTCTGAGACATTCCCGCGAATGACATCAAAATGCGTTTCCGCTAATAATGAAAGCGCCGTATCGGTGCGCAAATGACTGGCACCGGCCCCAACCGGATCCAGCAACAAAGCATGGTGCAGAAAGGCAGCTTTCTTACCGGCGACTTTCATCGCTTCAATCGTTCTGGTATTGAGGGTGCCAATATTAATATTGAGGCCCTGGCAGATACTTGTAATCTCTTCGACTTCTAAGACTTCATCAGCCATAATCGGACTCGCACCGCAGGCTAATTCGACATTAGCCACATCATTCACCGTGACATAGTTGGTGATGTTGTGAATTAAGGGATGATTTTCGCGTACGTTTTTCAAACATTCTTCAATCATTTTCTTTCCTCCAAATGAAAACGGATAGACACCAAAAGACGTCTATCCGTGCTAAAACGCGTATATCCCTCCGTTGGCATTATCCAAATCAGGTTATGGGTCTGAACGCACAGTTCACTCTCAGCCGGTTTGCCAGCTCCCCTGTTTTCTCTTTCAGTATAAGGTGACCACTTATTTGTGTCAACGCTTTCTTAAAAATCACGACTTTATAAGGAATCACTTTTAAGGAAAATACGTATCTTGTATACAGTATTTTAGTTAATTCAATAATTTTTTATCACTTTTACAAATATAAAAAGCAGCGATGAAAAGGTGCTTTTTCACATTTATGTTTAATATTATCTTATTATGATGATAATTTATTATTGAATTTAGAAATAATAAGAGTAGAATACAAGGCATAGAAATAAACAAAGGGGGAATTTCAATGAATCGTTTTCTAAAGTTGAGTATTGCCGGCGCACTTGCTTGCACCATGGCCGGATGCGGAACTAGTGCTTCGAGTGGTAAAAAGACCGTCACCATCAACGTGGCCATCGCGCCAGATTATGCACCTTATGAATCACTTAATAAGCAAGGGAAAATTGTTGGCTTTGATGCCGATATGATTAAGCTTTTCCCATCTTACTTAAATACTTCGACTACAACCTATAAATTTAAATACAATCAGATGTCTTTCGATAACATCATCACCCAGCTCCAGGCTAATCAGGCTGACGTCGGGATTTCTGGTTTCAGTTATAACAAGAAACGTAAAGTATCTTGGTCAACGCCTTATGCAGCGACGGCGCAGATGGCTGTTGTGAATAAAGGATCTGGCATAAAAACCTTAAAAGATCTCGAAGGGAAAAAGTTAGCGGCCCAGACCGGTTCTACAGGTGAAGAAGCGGCCAAGAAAGTCAAAGGAGCCACTGTTTCTTCCGTTTCTAATGCCCAGGAAAACTTCCCGGCTTTAAAAGCCAAACAGTTTGATGCCGTCATCGTCGAATTAGCCGTCGCAAAAAAATATGCGAAAGCTCAAGGCTTTGATATCATGCCACAGTCTTTAAAAGATGAAAAGAACTATATCGTGGCCAAGCAAGGCAATACCAAGATGATCAACTTAATGAACAAAGCTTTAAAGAAATTCCTAGCTTCGAAAGATTATAAACGTTTAACCGACAAATATGGTCTTAAGCCGCTAGAGAAATAACAATCCGAGGGGGTATTCTATGTTTCCAGCATTAGGACAAATATTTACACCATCTAATCTGCTTTACTATTTTCAGTTTGCACTCATCTCGCTAGGCTTAGCCGCGATCTCCTTAGCGATCGGCTTTGTCTTAGCGGTGCTGTTACAGGCGATGCGCATGTCTAGTAAGAAAGTGCTCAATGCTATTTCAACCTTCTATATTGAAGTCATTCGCGGGACGCCAATGTTAGTGCAAATTTCTTATATTTTTACTGTCATCCCTTTAATTATCGGTCAGATCACCGGCAGCGTCATTCGCCCGAACCAGTATCTGATCGGGGTGATTGCGATGAGTATGAACACCGCTGCTTACCAGGCAGAATTTATCCGTTCCGGCATTAATGGGGTGGCGAAAGGACAATGGGAAGCCTGCTCCACCTTAGGGTTATCCAAAGCGGATACCTTACGTTTTATTATCCTGCCTCAGGCTGTGAAACTGATTATCCCCACGTTAGTCAATGAATTCGTCGTTTTGATTAAGGATACATCCTTATTAGCGACGATTGGTGCCGTCGAATTATTCCAGGCCAGCAAGAATATCGGGAATACCTACTATGACTACATGTCAGCTTATACTTTAGTCATTCCCTTCTATCTTGTCATGACTTTAACGATTTCTTACTTATCAAGAAAATTAGAAAAGAGGTTATCTGCCAGTGACTAATGCAAAAACAATGATCAAAGTTGATCATATTTCCAAATATTTTGGCCCCTTAAAGGCTTTAAACGACGTCTCTTTAGAATTACATAAAGGCGAAATCGTCGTTTTGATCGGACCTTCCGGATCGGGGAAATCGACCCTGATTCGCGCTATTAACGGCTTAGAAAAGCCTGAAGAAGGCAAAATCTATATCGAGGATCAGCTCTATGATCCGAAAAACAAAAAATACGCAGCCCAGCGTATGAAAATGGGCTTCGTCTTCCAGCACTTCAACTTATTTCCAAATAAGACTGTGTTAGAAAATCTCACCTTAGCGCAGATTCGTGTTCTCAAGCGCAGTGAAGTTACGGCGAGCGAAATCGCGATGAAATATTTAAAACGGGTCGGCCTTGATGATAAAGCTTCACAGTATCCTAACAAACTCTCTGGTGGTCAGAAACAGCGTGTAGCCATTGCCCGCAGCTTATGCATGAATCCAGAAATCATGTTATTCGATGAACCAACGAGTGCCTTAGATCCCGAAATGGTGGAAGAAGTTTTAGAGGTTATGCAGGATTTAGGCAAAGAAGGCATGACAATGATCATCGTCACCCATGAAATGGGCTTTGCCCGCACCGTTGCCGATCGCGTTATTTTCTTGGAAAACGGATCCATCGTGGAAGAAAATACCGCCGAAGCGTTCTTCGATCACCCAGCTAGTGATCGAGCCAAATTATTCTTAAGTAAAGTCATGCATTGATAATTGTATACATATACGAGGGAGGGATGATCATGCAGACGATTGGACGCAAAGAATCACTATCAACATTAGCTTATCAATCTATCAAAAATGCGATTATCTCCGGCGAGTTCCGTCCCGGGGCCTGCTTAAAAGAAGAAGATCTTTCCAAAGCCTTAGCGATCTCGCGCACGCCTGTTCGTGAAGCTTTAAGACAGCTCCACTACGATCATTTGATCGAAAAAGATCACTCCCATAATTTTACTGTTTCTAATATCACTCCAGAGGATATTTCCCAGGCTTTAGAACTGCGTCGCGTGATGGAATCTTACTGTGCGAAAGAGTGGGCAAAATCCATTACGGAACGTGATCTGCAGAAATTACAAAAGTATTATGATAAACAGACTCAGGCTTTAGAAAAGAGTGACTTTGAGAACTTCTTAAAATATGAAGAGAAGTTTCACAGTGCCATTATTCACAGTAAAAACAATCAGTATTTTGATGATTACTTAGCGCAGATTGAACTGCTTCAGAAACGCTTTCTGATCCTCTCAGGATCACTCAAACCTAACGCCCTGGAGGCGATGAAAGAGCACCAGGCTTTACTTGATGCCCTCGCCGCTCATGACGCTGAAAAAGCGCAAGAAGCGATGGACAGACATATTTGTAACGTAGAAAAACGTTTATTGGAGGAGGACTAAGATATGAAAGAAGAAATCGAAACATTAACCAAAAAGCTCGTTTCTATTTGTTCGGTTAATGGCTCAGATGGCGGCGAAAAAGCCATCGCCGATTATATCGAAAGTTATTTACAGAAGATCCCTTATTTTAGAAAACATCCCGATCGGATCATCATCCAGCCGTTAAAAGATGATGCCCTGCAAAGACGCAATGTTATGGCCCTTTTGCTGGGAGAAAAGGATGACAATCCCCATACCCTGATCTGGCATGGGCATATGGATACCGTCGGCGTGGATGATTATAAGAGCCTTAAGCCTTATGCCTTTGATCCTGACGCCTTAGAAAAAGCCTTGCATCAGATGACTTTACCAAAAGAAATGCAGGCAGATTTGGATTCGGGGGATTACTTATTTGGCCGCGGGGCTTTAGATATGAAAAGCGGCGACGCGGTCTTCCTCGTTTTATTAAAGCACTTAGCAGAAAATGTCTCTGAGCTGAGTGGAAATATTCTTCTTTCTATTAATCCCGTCGAAGAAAATCGCCATCAAGGTATTATTGAAGAAACACCGATTCTCATGTCTTTAAAAGAAACTTATCATTTAGAGTATGTCGCAGCGATCAATAATGACTATACCTGTCCGCTTTATCCTGATGATCCACATCATTACGTCTACATGGGAACCGTCGGAAAACTTTTACCCTGTTTCTATATTCAGGGAAAGGAAACCCATGTCGGTCAGCCTTTTGAAGGCTTCGATGCCTCCCGCATTGCGGCGAAGTTAGTTGATCGCATCACCTTAAATACCGATTTCTTAGATGTTTATAACGATGAATATACCCTGCCGCCGATGGTGCTGAAGATGAAAGATCTCAAGGATAGCTATAATGTGCAGACAGCTTTTGATAGCTTTGTCTATTTCAATTATCTGGTTCATAATGAAGAAATTACCGAGACCATTCCGAAGTTTACCAAAGTGGCTCAGGAGATTCTCGATGAAGAACTTGATTACTTAAATACGCAGTATCAGAAGTTCTGCCGACTCACTCATACCAGCTACACCCCTTATACCTTTCATCCAAAGGTTTATACCTTTGCCCAGTTAAAAGAAAAGTATTTGGAGACGTTTGATCACGATCATTACAGCGAGTTAGAAAAGATTGCGGCGATTCTTAATGAGCGCGGCGAAGATCAGCGAGAGATTCCCATCTCAATGGTCAAGAGTATGCTTAATGAATTAGCCATTAATGATCCGGTGATTGTCTTATACTTTGCGGCGCCGTATTGTCCTCACAATACTTTAAAAGATGAAGATGGGCAGGAAAAAGCATTAAAAGATAAATTGACCCAGATGGTCAAAAACTTTGGTGAAAAAGTGCATCTGGATTATAAAGTTCTCCAGTTCTTCCCTTCCTTATCGGATAGCTCTTATATCAAGATTGATGATTCCAATGAATCTATTACCGCTTTGCAGGAGAACTTCCCAGCGATGAAATATCTCTACAACCTTGATACGACGACAATGAAAGCCTTAAATATTCCGGCTTTAGACTTTGGCGTTTATGGCAAAGATGCTCATAAATGGATGGAACGCGTCTATAAGCCTTACAGTTTTGAAGTTTTACCACAACTCATTTTAGAAGCAGTTCATACATTACTTTAGAGGGGGTATTGATTATGTATGTCACCAATGGTACTGATGTTTTAACAAGAGTGCTGGTTTCTAAGCCAGATTACTTAAAAGCTGCGCGAATTAATGAAATCGCCAAAAGATGGGATTTAGATCTCGATCTGGAAAAGATGAAAAAAGAGCACCAGCTCTTCACCGATGCTTATGCCAAAGCCGGCGTTAAAGTGGAATACTTAGATAGTGATCCAAAGCGTCCAAACTCTGTTTTCTCGCGAGACTTTGGCGGCTGTGTCCGGGAAGGTTACGTGATGGGCCGGTTCAAATTACCGATCCGTTATAAAGAACATGAAGATTATAAAAAGAAAATGGCGGATTTAGGCATTCCTTGTTTAGGCGAAGTCAAACATGGCTTCTTCGAAGGCGGCGACTTCATGTTTATCAATGATCATACGATTGCTATTGGCATGCTTGATCGCACCAATGAAGAAGGCTTTGAAGAATTAAAAGCCATTCTCAATCCCTTAGGTTATGCGTTAATTCCGGTCAAAGCCGATCCTCGTTATTTGCATTTGGATATGTGTTTTAACTTAGTCGATCCCACCATTGCCGTGGCCTATGTCGATGGCTTGCCTAAAGAATTTATAGCCCGAATGCAAGATTTAGGCATCCGCTTTGTGACCGTGGAAGAAGAAGATATCTTCCATCATGGCTGCAATCTCCAGGCTATTGGGGATCACCGCGTTCTCTCCTTAGCCTCTAATAAAAAGGTGAATAAACAGTTAACTGAAATGGGCATGCAGGTCATTGAATTAGAGATTACGGAAATCTTAAAAGCCGGCGGCGGACCACATTGCATGAGCTTTCCGCTAGAAAGAAGGAAATAATATGAGTTATTTTTTACTAGATGATTATGCCAATATGGAACCCTATCTTCCTGGCGAACAGCCGGAAGGCAAATGGATCAAACTCAATGCCAACGAATCCGCTTTGCCCCCTTCCCCAGCCGTTTTGAAAATTCTTAATGAAGCGGAATATGAAGGCATGGGTTTCTACTCTGATCCCCACTGTCACAAATTGAGACAGGCGATCGGCGAAGTCTATGGCTTTGACGAAAAGAACGTCTTCGTCGGTAATGGCGCGGATGAAGTCTTAGCTTTCTGTATGATGAGTTTCTTTAGAAAAGGCATGAAGATTGCCTTCCCTGATATCACTTATGATTTCTATCGCACGTATGCGACGACTTATAACTTAGACTTTACCCAGTTCCCGCTGAATGACGACTTTACCATCAATGTCGATGATTATGTCGACTATGATGGCGATGTGATTTTAGCCAATCCCAACAATCCTACCGGCATCGCCATCAGCGTTTCAGAGATTGAACGGATCGTTAAAAAGAATCCGGAACGAATGGTCATCATCGATGAAGCTTATGTCGATTACGGCAACGAATCATGTATTCCCTTAGTCAGAAAGTATGACAACTTATTAGTTGTGCAGACCTTCTCTAAGTCCCGGAATATGGCCGGGGCAAGAATTGGTTTTGCGATTGCCAATGAAGATATGATCACCGATATGAACAAGATCAAATTTGCCTTTAACCCCTTCAATATGTCTTCTTTAGCTATTGAAGCGGGGGCAGCGGCGGCCCGTGATGTCGACTACTGGCAGAAATGTATCCATCAGGTCTGTGATGTGCGGGATGCTTTTGAAAAAGATTTAAAGAAGTTAGGTTTTGATGTTATCAATACAACAACCAACTTTACATTTATTACCCATCCCCATTTCTCTGCAACGTATCTCTTCAAAGAATTAAAGAAAAGACATATTTTAGTCCGGCATTATGATACCCCACGAATTAATAATTACTTACGTATCACGATTGGCAGCTTTGATGTGATGTTAAAGGTGTTATATGCCATTAAAGAAATTGTAGGTGAAGGTTATGAAAGTCCTGATCAGTGATTATCGTAATACTTTCACGCAAGAATATGAATTAAGTCAACAAGCTATTACGGGGCTTTGCGAGGCCGATGTCTCTTTGTGTGCATATGAAGATGAGCAGTTTCTCGACTTCCTACATAACACCGATGTACTTATAACCGCTTATCTCAAAATTGATGAAAGCTTCCTTCGCAAAGCCCCCCATTTAAAGGCCATTAGTATTTCTGCATCCGGATATTCAAATTGTGATCTAGAAGCGTTAGCGAGACATCAGATCACCCTGATGCACATCAAAGAATACTGCAGCCGCGAAGTCAGCGAGCATGCCCTTTCCTTATTAATGAGTTTGAATCGGCGCTTGCCTTTCTATAAAAATGATGTTGATCATGAGCACTGGCAGTATCAGGAATTTCCCATGAAAACCCTTGATCGCTCCAGTGTCACAATTTACGGCTTCGGTCATATCGGTAAAATCACCGCCTCTCTTTGTCATGCCTTAGGCATGAAGGTTTCCATTGTCGATCCTTTCGTGCAAAAAGCAACTTATCCCATTGTCTCTAAAGAAACGGGCGCACAGGCTGATTTTATTATCAGCCATATGCCCTTAACCAAGACGAACTCCCATTACTTTAATGACGCTTTCTTTCAAGCGATGCCATCGACATCTTTCTTTATCAATGTGGCAAGAGGCGGCTTAGTTGATGAAGCGGCTTTAGTCAAAGCCTTAGATGAGCATACAATCGCGGGAGCCGGCTTAGATGTCTTAAGTGAGGAAAATCCAGATCTTCACAATCATCCTTTATTACATCGCGATAACGTTATTTTAACACCACATGCGGCTTTTTATTCCACCGCATCCATTCAAAGATTATTTACGATCGCTGGTAAAAACGCAGCTTACTATCTGCGTAATGAGCCAGATCGCATCCAGGAAATTGTTAGGGGGAAATAAAAATATGAGTACTATGTATGAACGTGCAAAAAAAGTGTTTTCACCCGTTGCAGCCAGAGCTACAACATTAGGTGTTGTGAAAAGTGAAGGCAGCTATCTTTATACTGAAGATGGCCGTAAGATCTTAGACTTCGCTTCCGGCGTGGCCGTCAATAACTTAGGCGGTCGCCATCCACGCGTGGTCAAAGCCATTGAAAAGCAGTTAGAAACGATGATTCATGTTGGACATAACGTTGTCTACAATGAATCTTATGTGGAACTAGGCGAAAAGTTAGTAGAGCTCACTGGCGGTGATACGATGGTTTACTTCTCGAACTCTGGCGCCGAAGCTAATGAAGGGGCGATGAAATGTGCCAAATATGTCACTGGCCGCCCGGGCGTCATTGCCTTTCACAATGCCTTCCATGGCCGCACTTATGGCGCCATGTCAATTACAGGCTCTTCAGCCGCTTATCGTAAACATTATGAACCCTTAATGCCAGCGGTTTATTTTGTCGATTATCCCCATGCTTTAACGCCTGCCGATGATGATGCAGCGATTCAGAAGACCGTTGATGAATTACATGAACTCTTCGCGACCTTAATTGATCCATCGCAGGTGGCCTGTATGATCTTAGAGCCAGTTCAGGGTGAAGGCGGTTATATTGTCCCGCCAAAAAACTTCCTCAAAACCTTACGTCAGATTTGTGATGAACATGGCATTTTGCTGATCTTTGATGAAGTGCAGTGCGGGATGGGGCGCACCGGCACGCTTTATGCCCATGAACAGTTTGGTGTCAAGCCAGATCTGTTTACCAGCGCCAAAGCCTTAGGCGGCGGGATTCCTTTATCCGCCATTATCGGTAAAAAAGAGATTATGGAAAAATGGCAGCCCGGCGCCCATGGCGGTACCTTTGGCGGTAACCCATTAGCCTGCGCGGCGGCTCTGGAAACTTTAAAAGTGATCGAAGATGAACATTTGTTAGAGAACTGTCAGAAGATGGGATCATATTTCAAAGAAGCACTCTATGATTTACAAAAGAAATATCCGCTCATCACCGACGTCCGTGGCCTCGGCCTCATGATCGGGATGCAGTTATCTGATCCCGCTAAAGTCAAAGCAATTCGCACGAAAGCCTTAGCGAAAGGTGTCCTCTTATTAGACTGCGGAAAACATAATGTCATCCGCTTTATCGCTCCTCTAAACGTTTCAAAAGAAGAGATTGATTTCTGCTTAAAAGTTTTAGACGAATGTTTTGAGGAGGCAGCCTAATGAATAACTTTACCTATCGTATGCCCATGACCGTTTACTTCAATGAAGACAGCAATGTCATTGAAGAAGAACTCGCCAAAGCTGGTGAGAATATCCTTTTGGCCTATGGCGGCGGATCAATTAAGAAAAATGGCATCTATGATGAACTCATGGCGATGCTTACGCGCTTAGATAAAAACGTCGTAGAGTTTTCCGGCATTATGCCTAACCCCACTTATGCGAAAGTGCAGGAAGGCGCTAAGCTTTGTCGTCAGCATAAAATTGATTTTATCTTAGCGGTCGGCGGCGGCAGTGTCTTCGACTGCGTCAAGATTGTCTCCCTTCAAGCCAAAACAGATGAAGATATCTGGGCGATGCAGGAACGTAAAGAATATACCACCAGTGGTATTCCCTTTGGCGCGATCTTAACCGTTTCTGGCACTGGCTCGGAGATGAACAATATCGCTATTATTACCAATGAAGACAAACATATTAAAGGGCCATTAATGGGCAGTTATGCTAAATTTGCCTTACTTAATGTCAATTATACGATGAGCGTTCCGATGCCTCAGGTCATCTCTGGCGCTTTTGATACCTTCTCTCATGCGATGGAAACTTACTTTGGCAAGCATAAGAATGTCTCTGATGATATTGCCCTGGCAATTATGAAAAACACAGTCACAAACATGTTAAAAATGAAAGAAGATCCAATGAATAAAGAAATCCGCAGTGAACTCATGTGGGATTCAGCGATGGCAGAAAATGGTATTCTCAAAATTGGGAAAATCACTGATTTCCAGATCCATCAGATTGAACATCAATTAGGTGCTTATACAAACTGTAACCATGGTTATGGTTTAGCTGTCATCACGCCTCATTTTTATGAACATCTCTATCTTTACAACATTTCTGCCTTTGTGAAGTTTGGTAAAGTCGTATGGGATTTAAAAGGTGATGACTTAGAGATCGCCGAAAAATCTATTGACTGCCTCGCTCATTTCATCAAAGAAATGGGTTTACCAACAACTTTTAAAGATATGCATATTACCGATAAATCAATCTTAAGAAAAGTCGCTGATACATGTAATATCATGCCTGGATGTGCCAAACAGTTCTCTCGTGATGAACTGTATAACATCTTATTAGAATGCTTATAAATTTTGTCTTACGGGAGGGAACATCCCTCTATATGTGACTCCATCCCCAAATGAAATACATATATCTTCCCTCCCGCCTGACATTATTTATATAGAGAAGACTCTGCCTATATCGCAGAGTTTTTTTATTCGTCCAGAGGGGACTACGCTTTTACCCTTTAAAGTCTTCATAAAAATCGATGAGTTGCCTTTTCGCCTTGATCGTGCTTAATTTACCCAATGCCTTCATTTCAATTTGACGAATTCTTTCTCTCGTCACATGATATCTTTCACCAATTTCTTCAAGGGTTTCTACTTTATGTCCACGAAGACCATAACGACAAATAATAATCTGAGCCTCTCTTTCGGTCAAGGTGCCAATCAACTGATCAAGAGCTTCCGTTAACTGATTATTATAAATTTGTTTTTCGATATCATTCTTTTCATCCGCTAACGTATCTCCTAATAAAATCTGCTGATTATCAGAAATAAAAGCATCAGTCGAATTTATGTGTAAAACGTTTGTACGTAAATCAAGGAGCTCATCCAGTTTTTCATTGTCGATTCCCATTTCCTGACAAATGTATTGTCGTGCTTCTTTTTCGTTCATCCCCGCTACTTCCACATTTCTTTCAAGTGTGATCATTTTGACTATTTTTTCCATCGTATGCACGGGAATACGAATTAAAAAGCCTTCATCACAGATCATCCGCAACATCGATTGTCTGATCCACCAGGTGGCATATGTAGTAAATCGACACCCTTTCGTGATGTCAAACTTATAAGCAGCTTTAAGCATTCCTTCAACTCCGACAATAAACAAATCAGCAATTTCTAAGTTATTGTTGAGGAAATACTGATACTTTAAAGCACACGAATATACAAGAGCTTTGTTTTTCTCACATAAATCCGCTTCCGCCTGTTTATTGCCTTTTTGAATCTCTATACATAAGACTTCGTTCGATTCTGTGATGTTGGGATTGGCAAAAATAATGGACATTGAATCATTTTCTTCATTCTGATTCAATAAATCTGTAAAATCGTCAAGCAGGAAATCTTCAAGTTTCTCTTCATCTAAATCCGTTTGACCATTCTCAGTTACATCTTCGATTAAATGGCGACTTTTTAGATTTTTAATAATTGCTCGAATCACAACTTCGCTTAACCGGGCATTATTTCTAAGATCTTTTCTAACGACATCTTCTAAGTTAATCTTCTGCTTATCAGCATATGCCTGAACCTGTTTGGCAATCGTATAAATATCTTCGTTTTTACAATGTTCTGGGAAATATAATGGTTCAATCATATGAATCTGATTCGCACTAAAGATAATATTACCACGATAATATTGATTAAGTGATGTTTCATCAAGCATCTTCAATAAACCAGATAGAGAACGCTGAGAGGCAGGAATTGCATCTTTATAAATGAGCTGTGAGATCTTATAAGCTTCCTTAACTTGACTGTATGTATCTACAACTTGATGACGCATGTCTGATAGATCATCTTTTAAAAGCTGGTATTCTTTCACATAAGCCATAATCATATCAATAGCATCGTCACTGATATGATCATCAGCTAAAAGCCGATCAAAATATTCGTCTTGTGTAGGCATGGGCTGATTACGTTTAACGGCATTTCTTAATTGATTAATCCTTACGGCAATATAGTAGTTATCACCATTAGCCTTATCATGGCGTAACCATTTGATATCATCCTTAATAATACCATGATCATGCGCATAAATAAGAATAACATCCTTTTCAATGGCACTTTTGAGATAACGTGATATTTTCTTTAATAGTCCCTTAAGTGAAAGGGTACTATTTGTGAGGGTGTAATAGTTCTTTAAATATTCTTTTAAACTGATTGCTTCATCACTTTTTAACTGTGCATCATACTGATCAACAATATGATGATTAATGACAAAGTTGCGAATATGTTTCATGTCTTCATGACTGAGACGTTTATCCTTACGAAGAAGCTGTAAGATTTCATACATTTCTACCTTATTGTGACTCACCCGATAATAGTGATCAATCTTTGATTCATAATATGCCACTGCCACGTGGGCATGTAAAAGTTCTTCTTTTATTGATGTAAAATATGTTTTAAGGGATTCATATTGATCTCCAATACACTCAATGATAATGCCATTTTTACCGATGATACTTAAAACTTCAGCCTGTTTATTGCCTGTAATATGACCAAAGATCTTGAGATAATTCTGATCCGTTAACTTATTCTTATATAAGAATGGCTGTACTAATGCCATGACTGTTTTCTCAAAACTTGTATTCTGAGCAGCGGTCATTTGTTTGGTTATGTAAATTTGATGATCAGCGAGAATCTGAATGATTTCATTTTTTTCACTGATGTTATAGTTTCCAAACAATAATTCAAAACTCATATGATTCATACGGTCATCAGCCACATATGGCAACGCCTTATTTAAAATTTGTTCCTGTTCCATAATCATTCACCCATAACTGTTATCGGTTACATTTTATCATAAATAACCATCATTGAGATGAAAATCCTAGCTATAGAATTTTTCTTATTTCTCATATTATATGCAATATACATATCAATCACCTTATATTCATCGCCATTGTCAAAGTATTTATAGTAATAGATGAATATTATCCTCTAATATATATCTTAAGTATTTATCACCATGATAATTTATTATTGATAAATTTATAGAAAAGAGTACAATCTAAGTAGATTTACTTTTAAGGGGGAATTTTAATGAATAGAATTGTAAAATCTGGTATTGTAGGTGCCTTAGCTTTATCAATGGCTGGCTGTGGATCATCTTCTGGTAATAAGTCAAAAGCTTCCGCTAAAACGACCACAATTACCGTTGCGATCGCACCAGACTACGCACCTTATGAATCACTTGATAAAAAAGGTAATATCGTTGGTTTTGATGCGGATATGGTTAAACTGTTCCCATCATACTTAAATACCGCTACTACGAAATATAAATTCAAGTATAACCAGATGTCATTTGATAACATCATTAACCAGTTACAGGCTGGTCAGGCTGATGTCGGTATTTCTGGTTTCAGTTACAACAAAAAGAGAAAAGTTTCATGGTCTGTCCCTTATACCGCTACGGCTCAGGTCGCCGTCATTAACAAAGACTCTAAGATTAAATCTATTAAAGATTTAGAAGGTAAGAAGTTAGCTGCGCAGTCTGGTTCGACTGGAGAAGTCGCTGCGAAGAAAGTCAAAGGTGCGACTGTTTCTTCTGTCTCTAATGCCCAGGAAAACTTCCCAGCTTTAAAAGCTAAACAGTTTGATGCCATTATCTGTGACTTAGCTGTCGCTAAGAAATATGCAAAAGCCCAGAACTTCAAGATCTTAAGTCAGTCATTACTTGATGAAAAGAACTACATCGTGGCTAAACAGGGTAACACGAAGATGATTGGTATTATGAATAAAGCTTTAAAGAAGTTCATAGCGTCTAAAGATTATAAGACATTAACTGATAAATATGGGTTAAAAGCCTTATAACGCAAAGCTCCTGCGGGAGCTTTTTTCTTTTCCACCATTTTAGTGGATAACTATTCATTACAAAATGTTTTCCACCATCATTGTGGATAAATCTATTTTATTATCCGGATAGTCACCATGATGGTGGATAACCCTGCTAAAGAAAACTGTTACGCACATGAAATGTGCGTATTCCTGCTAAGGGACAATGTACTTTCCCTCACCGATCTCTTATAATTGACTATATCAGGTCAGGAAAGGAGCAATATTATGGCTGTTATACAAATGAATTATTTTTCTAAGAGTCTGATGCGTACGGTCGATGTGAATGTGATTTTACCAATCGACCACTTGGATATGGATACCAAGACATATCACTACAAGACACCATTTAAGACACTGTATCTCTTACATGGGATCTTTGGTGATCATAATGACTGGATGTACAACACTAATATTAAAAGATGGGCTAATGATCATAATCTCTGTGTTGTTATGCCTAGCGGTGAAAACATGTTTTATGTTGACAATAAGATCACGCAAAAGTTTTATGGAGAGTTTGTTGGAAAAGAACTGGTTGAAATGACCAGACAAAGCTTCCCTCTTTCTCATCAGAAAGAAGATACCTTTATTGCTGGTTTATCAATGGGTGGTTACGGAGCTATTGTCAACGGCATCAAATATCATGAAACCTTTGGTTATGTGGCTGGGTTATCTAGTGCTTTATTGATTGATAACTGGGCTAATGTCATCAAACCGCTGATTCACTCGCCCAATGTGAAAGCCTACTATGATACCATCTTTGAAGATGTCTCTCATATTATTGGCAGTGATCAAGATTATCATGCCCTGGTTTTAAAACACCAGGACCATTTACCGCACTTCTATCTCTGTGTTGGCACAGAAGATGCCTTATTGCCGGCGAATCGTGAATTTTACCAGTTCTTAAAAGAGCACCACGCCGATATCACATATAGCGAAGGACCTGGGGCTCATGAATGGGACTTCTGGAATACTTACATTCAAAAAGTCTTAGACTGGCTGCCGCTTGATGATCACGTCAATGATGTCAGCAGCGGCAATGTCAAATAGTAAAAAAGCAGTAGAGGATTCCCCTACTGCTTTGCAGACTTATGATCATTATTATCTTTTTTGTCTTCTTTTTCAGTCTGCTCTTTTGCCTTTTCTACTTTGTAAGATAAGTCCTTTTCTGAAAATGTCTGATATGGATCAATGAATACAAATTCTCCCATCGAAATGGCCTCCTTAATTCCGTCTTCATTATAGACAACTCCTTCCAGAAAGCAATAAAAAAGCTTAGAAATTATAAATGTCATTTTATCGAATTATGAAAATTTCATTAAAAAGAAATAGATAGATTAAGAATACATCAAAATGTAAACGTTTAATTTCAAAGTTTCTTTATTTTTTCTATTTATTCCCTTAACATCTCAAAAAATCGTGCTATGATTAAGGCAGTTAAGGAATTTCAAAATGTGGAGGTATGAAATTATGGATGTTCTTTATGCAGAAATGAGACAGAGAATACTTGAACAGTCAGAACACTACCAACAGTACATGAAAACAGAAGCACTTTTAAAAGAAGTTCTCGATGATTGTCATCATCAGATTGACGCACAGAATATCAATATCAATGAACTCTTTAATGATTTACAAATCAAAGAAATCAAGGGTCTCACCCTTGATCGTCATCATCACATGGATAATCTCTTCTATTATGATATGACCTTTCAAACCATGGTCAAAGATCATCCTGGCTTTGGCGAAACACTGCTAAAAAGCAGTGAGGATGTGCAAGTCCAAAAAGTGCTTAAAGCCTTATTACGCAGCCGCCTGATTCCTTTTACGATTATCAGTCGTAATAATGCGACCGGCAAGGTGCAATGTATGAATTTACTTTCTCACCAGCATTTCTATCTGACGGATGCTCGCTTAGGCATGTTTGATGCCTCTAAAGAGATTTATATCGGACGTGTTATCACCCTGAATAATATTACGCTTCTCACCGATTACTTATTAACCTTCACCAAAACAAAAGAGAACATTGATTTAGTTTATAACCATCGCAAAAGATTCAATGATAAATATCAAGGCTATATTTCTACTCTTTGCTTTGCCTATGATCGTATCCACGGAATCCACCCTGAAGAATTTAAAGGCTTAGCCTATAACATGTAAATAGGACGTGAGTCCTATTTTTACGTATACTCAAATACCTTTTTGATCAATAAGCCTCGGTCAATATTTATGATTATCTATATTATCTCTTTCTATTGCAAGATATGGACAACTGGTATTTATGTGTTAAAAGGAATGATGCAACAAGGGATGTTGCCGGAACGGCCAAAATAACCCCTAAACTAGAGGATAACCCCTGCATAATTTCAATACCGAGGGAATACATATTAATTAATTGTAAATAAGGGTAATGATAAGCATACATAAAGACTAATGTATTAATAGAACCACCGACAAATGCTAAGATCAAAGTATTGGTCATTGTGCCCATCATATCTTTTCCGACATGCATACCGCTTTTGAATAATTCTTTTTGTGTAATCTCCGGGGACTTATGTTTGAGTTCATCTAAGAATGAGGCAATAGACATCCCTACATCCATTACGGCCCCTAAGGCCGCAATCAATATTCCAGCAAAAAGCAACTGTCCTATTTGGATATGCGTCATTTCTCCTACGTAAATCAAATTTTCAATATCACTGACATTATAACCACTGATATGGGTCACTAAAGAGAAAAGCAAGGCATAGAGTGCTGCCATAATAACACCGAGAATGGTACCAACAATAGCGGATAGCGACTTCGCACTGACACCATCAATGAGAATCATCGTCACAAAGGTTGTCATTGCGACAATCAGAATACTGGCAAGAATTGGGGAAACTCCCACATAAATCATCGGTAAAAAGATAAAGATAATACAAAGCAACGTATAGACCAGGGCCACAATCGAAATGAATCCCTTCTTTCCGCCAATCAGAATCACAATGCCAATAAATAAGGCAATCATACCATAAAGGGCTGGCGCTCTGTTTTCACTATAGACAGAAGCTTCAATATTTGTCGATGAGGCGGTGACAATCAGGATCACTTTCATGCCTACCTGACACTTTGCGCCATACAAATAGGAATCCACACTGCGAGCGGTTAAGGTCTGTCCAAGATGTTTTCCAGCAATCACGCGGGCGCGAATATAACCTCTCGTAGGCGCGTTCACTTTCACAACTTCAGCTTTTTCATAGGTGCGGCCACGATTATTCATCAGTGGTGTAATAGACACATGGGAAAAAGAAAAAGCTAAAATAATGAAAAGGATGCTCGCGATTGCGAGACATCCTATCTTCAATACACGTGCTTTCATTAATAACCTTTCACACTTGAAGATGACCCATAAACCTTTTTCCCATTCACAAGTTTATAAGCTTTGACCTTCACGTATGTTGTCTTCGCAGATGCCTTGATCGTCAGACTTGTCTTCTTAGTAGTTACACTTTTACTCTTTTTCATAGCTTTGTCACTAGAATAGGTAATCACATAACCAGATACCTGTTTTAATGCTTTTAGCTTGAGCACCAGACCTGTCTTTGTCTTACTTGCCTTAGAAACAACAGCTTTTGCAGGGGTAATCTTGAAAGTCACTTTTTTCGTGCCTGTGTACTTGCCAATCCCTTTGATGGTGATCGTTGCCGTACCGACATTCTTATTATTTTTATATGTGACTTTATAATCTTTATTCAGCTTCAATACTTTTTTCTTATAAGTCAGCTTAACAGCTGGTTTTAAAGCTTTTCCTGTATAGACTTTCGCTTTGATCTTAGATACTTTGACCTTTGATAATTTGACTTTTGCACTATCCTTTGCGGAAGCTGCAGGTGCTGTCGCTGGAGCTGTGCTTTGAGCTGCTGGAGTCGTTTGTGCTGAAGCCTGAGCTGTTGTAGACTCTATCTCTGTTTTTGGAGTTTCTGTCTTTGGTGTTTCAGCTTTAGATGTCTCTGTTTTAGGAGCTTCATGCACATTTTTCACTAAGGCATTTTTCGCATCTGTAACGGATTTAATGGCATTCGCAAAGTCTGTCTTTGTTAAGTTTTTCTTTGTGTCTAACGTCTTAGCCTGATCGATTGCCGTCTGTAATTGTGCGAGAGAATCTTTCGTATAATCACCCGTTAATTCTTTTGACGCATTATCAATAGTTGATTGTAACTGTGCTACGTCTTCTTTACCTTTGGAAATGGTGAACGATGTATCGATCTTTTCATTGGTATCACTGCGGTATGTATTGATTGTTAAAGCATCATCATTCACGCTGATGACTGAATACGTTGGCACATCTTCCTGCCATCTGTTGGCGATGTAAGACTGCTGTCTTGGCACTAAATCATAGTATTTAGATCCTGATGATGAACCAGCAGTGACGTACATAATCCCATCTGGATTGATCACAGTATCGCTTTTCGCATCAATATTCTGAATAGCATCTTCATCAAAGACACTCTTTAAGTAAGTTAAGTAGGCCTGATCTTTAGGATCTGTACTGTCTTCTTTGATATTTTCTGGAGCCACTGTACGGGTAGCTGGCTGATCACCGGCATCAAGATCCTTTTCTAATTCATCTTTGAAGTCGTCCTGATCATAATCATCAGAAGAGTGACCACCTTTTAAGATCTTGGTACGTGAGTAAGCATGGTCATGACCGCTTAATACCAGATCAATACCATTTTCTTCAAAATAAGGAACGAGCTGATATCTTAAGTTAGTGATATCAGGTTCATTAGAATGTTCCGCTGAACCGTAGATATCCTGATGAACGATAGCAATTTTCCATTTAGCGGAAGGATTCTTCGCAATCGCCTGTTTGATAAACGTTTCATGCTCTGCCACATTAGAGTTCTGAGCATTCAGATCTAAATAAAGAACATCACCATAAGTGAAGTAATAGTCTCCACCCGTCACATTATTTGTCCCCAACGTACTCATATTAGCGGGATTAAAGTGATAAGTATAGTTAGGGTTATCAGCATCATGATTCCCTACGGTTGAAGCTAAAGGAATATTCTTAAGCCAATCAGCACTTAAGAAACCAGTATATTCAATTTCACTGATGGATGCTTTTTTGCCAGGAGCTTTCTTCTTGGTCGTCTGAATCTGGTCACCAGAAGATAAAATGAAAGCCGCCTGACCGTCTGTCATTTTATTCGCCTGATTTAATGTATAATTCCAGTTATAGGCATCATTCATCACGGCATTTGACTGCGCGTCATAGAATGCTTTTGAATCAGATCCTTTTAATTCATTTGAAGAACCGATCTGTGGATCACCCACATAAACAAAGCTATAAGACTGAGAATTTGCGGGCGTATATTTTTCTGGTTCTGACCAGGTATTCTCATCTTTCTGATACGTATAGTAGTAAGTTGTTCCTTCTTTTAGACCATGGGCCGTTACTTTATTGGCATTATATGTCTGACCATCCTGATCTGTTTCGTCTTTGACCTCCGTCTGCGCAGCCTTATAGGTTTTCGCATTGGCCATCGCTTCGCCAACACCAATTTTTAGGTAAGGCTTAAACCCTGTCTTGGTATACCAGGCAAAATTCAGGGTGGATGGTGTTTTGCCTGGGGCCAGTGAAATCTGCGTCCAGTCACTTTTGATCGAACTCCATTTCTTCTGAAAACTTGTCCATGCCGCATCCGTATTGGTTGTTTTCGCAAAAGCCGATGCATCCGTCTTCCCATCAGGTGCAGGCGAGGCAAAACTTAATGACATCGCGCTGCCGCAAATCGCAGTCACTAATGAGAAAGCCATAATCTTTTTCTTCGTACTATTCATTCATTATCATTCCCTTCTTAGTACGCCTACATCTTATCAAAAGCTTTCTTAAGACAGCTCCCATAGCATGTTAATCTTATGTAAGATTTCATTTTTTATGATAAATAGAGCATATTTAGTGCATTTAAAAGGATCAGAGGCTGTTTTCATCATTATGATATACAAAATACTTACGGAAGATTAACCGTTTTTTTACAAAGGATAAACCAAAGCTGTAAGGAAATGAAATAATTATGTTTTCGGAATTGTGATAGCGTTTTCTTCATGCTATACTTTTGATATCGAAGGAGGAATTTTAGTTACTATTCACAGTGCTGAAAGATTAAAAATTGAATAATGTCTTTATTTAGGGGTATATCCATATATGGGATACCCTTTTATTATAACTTTTAAAGTGATTTATAGTCATGTATTAACAATTCAAGTGTCTTATTCCTGACAACCAAAAAAGTATTCTCTTTTTCTTGATAATTTCAGCAAACATAGTCTCTAATAAATTTAAATTATATGTAAATTACTATTTATTTTAAGCTAGTTATATGATATACTGTATATAGTAACAAGGGGGTGAGAAAAGATGGCAATTGTTTATGTGACAAACAAGAAAACTGGCAAGAAATATGCTTATGAATCTGTTTCAGTTTGGAATCCTGAGCTCAAACAGCCTAGAGCAAAACGCAAATACCTTGGCGTTGTAGACGAGGAAACTGGAGAAATTAT
This sequence comes from Intestinibaculum porci, assembly GCF_003925875.1. Classification (GTDB taxonomy): domain Bacteria; phylum Bacillota_I; class Bacilli_A; order Erysipelotrichales; family Coprobacillaceae; genus Intestinibaculum; species Intestinibaculum porci. The sequence goes on from NZ_AP019309.1 coordinate 2,999,505, forward strand.
TCCTTCAAGCAAAAAGCGAGGGAGAAAGCCTAATCCTGATAAAAATACAGCTGAAAATGAAGAAAAAGCAAGCGGCAGAAGAACCTATAAAAAGATGGTTGAGGATATGCAAAAAATTATTGCAAGCAGAGATGATGAGATCAAACAGCTTAAGGCGGCTAATAGAAAGCTTACCAGCAAGATCAATAGAATTGAATCAATTCTTAATAATGATGATTAACAAGGAGTAAATCAATGGATTCTTTAGGAACACTATCAGTAAAATATGATAAAGCATGCAAAAAGATTGGTGACCTTAAAACAAGACTTTACGATTGTAATGAAGAACTGAAATCCAAAAAACAGAAGCTTGAATACAGGGATAACAGAATCGCAAAATTAAAGCAGCTTTGTCTTGAAAAAGATGAAATGATTAGAAATCTTAATGATGAAATTAACAGACTGAAAGACAAGATTGAATATCTTAATGCCATAAGCAATCATGACTCAACTACCG